>NZ_BOSG01000001.1:0-666964 GCF_018403225.1 Paenibacillus sp. J23TS9
TCAAGATGAGATTTCCCAGTATGTAAGACCCCTTGAAGACGACGAGGTAGATAGGTTGGAGGTGGAAGTGCAGCAATGCATGGAGCTGACCAATACTAATCGGTCGAGGGCTTATCCTAAAAAGTTTTCCGTAGGGAAACTTACTTCGGAAGCGTTACGCTTTGCAACGGAGTAAGGGCTACGGAGACCATTTCTAAACACGCAAATTCGTTTCGTATCTAGTTTTCAGGTGATCAAACATCTGAACTGATTTTTAAGCTGCATGTCCTTTTTAAGGATGGATCTTTTGCTGGTGAGTAATCATCGAAGCGAAGACAGCGCAAAAATCCTGTTTGGTGGCGATGGCGGAGGGGTTCCACGCGTACCCATCCCGAACACGACCGTTAAGCCCTCCAGCGCCGATGGTACTTGGACCGAAGGGTCCTGGGAGAGTAGGATGCCGCCAAGCATACATATTCCCTGATAGCTCAGTTGGTAGAGCACTCGACTGTTAATCGAGTTGTCACAGGTTCGAGTCCTGTTCGGGGAGCCATTAAGGCCCGTTGGTCAAGGGGTTAAGACACCTCCCTTTCACGGAGGTAACAGGGGTTCGAATCCCCTACGGGTCACCATTAATTTTACGCTTCGATTGGGGATGAGAATCCATAAGGGTTCGTCGGAGCATGAACTTCGGTAGCGCTGCATCGCAGTCTCGAGCGAAGTAAGAGTATCCCCTACGGGTCACCATTAATTATTTCTACACAAGAATACAATCCCATGGAGGCTTAGCTCAGCTGGGAGAGCATCTGCCTTACAAGCAGAGGGTCGGGGGTTCGAACCCCTCAGCCTCCACCATAAAACTTTATACTTTTATTACTGACGCGGGGTGGAGCAGCCCGGTAGCTCGTCGGGCTCATAACCCGAAGGCCGCAGGTTCAAATCCTGCCCCCGCAATTTATCCCCAAAAAGTGAAGAATTGCTTTGCGGCATATTCCGAATACTTTCCGGGGACCCAATAAGGCCGTGGAACCGTGGTGTAGAGGCCTAACATGCCTGCCTGTCACGCAGGAGATCGCGGGTTCGAATCCCGTCGGTTCCGCCATTTAATTTAGCTTCAGGGATGAGAATCCGGTTATCGGGTTCGTCGAAGCATCAATTTCGTTAGCACTGCATCGCAGTCTCGAACGAAGTGAGAGTATCCCGTCGGTTCCGCCATTTTAAGATTGACTCATCAATTTAGTATTTACTAATTGAGAGCCATTAGCTCAGTTGGTAGAGCACCTGACTTTTAATCAGGGTGTCGAAGGTTCGAGTCCTTCATGGCTCACCAGTTTTATAATTTATATGCGGACGTGGCTCAGCGGTAGAGCATCGCCTTGCCAAGGCGAGGGTCGCGGGTTCGATTCCCGTCGTCCGCTCCAAATATTTGCGCCCTTAGCTCAGCTGGATAGAGCGTTTGACTACGAATCAAAAGGCCAGGAGTTCGAATCTCTTAGGGCGCGTTTTCTTTAAGCCGGTGTGGCGGAATTGGCAGACGCGCGCGACTCAAAATCGTGAGGGAAACCGTGGGGGTTCGAGTCCCTTCACCGGCATACGAAATTTAATATGCAAGATTGATTCAAACGCTGATGGACGCTGTCCGATCAGCGTTTTTGTCGTTATAATTGTTTAAACTGCAGAAAAAGTAATCTAATGCTTGAGTTAATTACATACACTGCAGGTGCAAGCCTGTTGAAATGAATTTGTAATAGAACTTTTTGAGAAATTCATTTTTTTATATAATCTGCAAAATTCTCTTGAAGATATCGCCCATTGATGTCTTCATGCAGGTGATGATGTACGAGTTGGTCGATGCTCTCCTGATTGTGGTTTGTTATACAATCCAGCATTAACTGATGCTCCTTCCGGATTTCCTCCAGCTTCTCTCTCTTCAGTAAATGCAGCCTGCGGTAACGGATATAATGCACATTATATTGTTGAATCAAGTTCCATAGGAATTCACGACCTGCCAAAGTAAATAAGGTTTTATGGAAGGCGTCGTCCCACTCGAGAAAAGCCTCATGCGCGTTCTCCCGTTGGATGGCCACTTGCTGCTTCTCCAGGATCTGTGTCAGTTCAACGTTGCCTCTTAGAGGCATCTGTACGGCAAGGTCTTTGATAATTTCCTTCTCTAGTGTGCTTCTCAGGTAAATCATCTGTTCGACCGAGTCCAAATCAATAAAGGAGACCAAGTTTCCCTTTTTGGGATAGATATCGATATAGCTTTCCAAAGCTAACTGCTTCAGCACATCGCGCAGGGGAGTTCGTGAGATGTGAAAGCGTTCCGACAAAGCGGTTTCGCTGAGGATGGTTCCAGGTTTCAAGTTTAACGCCAGAATTTCGCTTTTCAATTGCTGCATGATTTCTGCTTTAGTGGACATGGTATCCCTGCTTCCGTGTGAAGTGTTCCTATCTAGTATACAACAATGAAAGCATGAAAGAAATGATCCATTACGTGAGGGGAAGACCATTCTAACTTATTATATTAAGATTCAATAGGAATGTCTGATCTAACTTATTATATTAAGATTCAATAGGAATGTCTGATTGACAGAATTATAAAGGATGATTATGATAATATCAATCTTGTATACAAGATTGATCGAAACTTTAAAATTAGTGTTGTTCTTCGTCGTGGCAGGCCACTGCAGCTTCTATAATACTGAGTACTTTCTGTGCACCCTCCAGGAGGGTTGCATCTTCGGAACCTTAAGAAACAAATAAGTCTGGTCAGGGCAAGGGATATATTTTTCAAAGTGTATGTACTACTCTGACTTATAGAATATGGTTCACTGCGAGCACCTTGGCGGCATGCATGCAAGAATATGAGAGGAGAGGAACAAGTTGAAATCACGAGGTTATCAGGCTTGGTTAACAGAAGATCGATGGAAGGAAGGAGCGCGGATCGAAGACGCTCGGCCCTTACTAGGATGTGTTACCGCAAGTGTAAATCCCAAACAGGTAACGGGAGGCGTGGCAATTGAGGAACTTATGAACGGAATTGTGTCATACACGGGTATTCATCCCGATTTGACGGTAGAATCCGGTCAGCCGATGATTGTGCTTGGAGCGCGGTTTGCCACGGAATCCATGATACAAGAGTTGAAAGCGCATTCGATTGCAGAGGAAGGATATGCCATACGATCTGGTGGTGAAGGAGCCGAACGGTATGCGGTGCTCTATGGAGGTTCCGAAAAGGGGCTTCTGTACGCTGTGTATCATTTCTTGCGGCTGCTCGGCACCGAGGCGGAACTGGAAAATCTGAGCATTGCGCATACGCCGCGAAATGCCTTACGCATGATCAACCAGTGGGACAACATGGACGGAACCGTGGAACGCGGCTATTCCGGAGGCTCCATTTTCTATCGCGAGAACCGTATTCTTCTGGCATCCGACCGGATACGTGATTATGCCAGGCTGCTGGCTTCCGTAGGCATCAATGCCATTGCCGTCAACAATGTCAATGTTCATCATGAGGAAACGAAGCTGATTACCGATGTTTTTTTGCCGGATGTGGCTAAGCTCGCAAGCATGTTCGGACGGTATGGCATTCGTTTGTTTCTGAGCGTGAATTATGCAGCCTCGATGGAACTGGGGGACCTGTCAACCGCCGACCCACTGGATGAAGGAGTACGAACATGGTGGCGTAACAAAGCGGCGGAGATCTACCGGATTATTCCCGATTTTGGCGGTTTTCTGGTTAAGGCGGATTCCGAGAACCGCCCAGGCCCGTTCACCTACGGTCGTGACCATGCCGACGGAGCGAATATGCTGGCAGATGCCTTAGCGCCTTTCGGGGGCCTTGTACTGTGGAGATGTTTCGTCTACGACTGTCATCAGGACTGGAGGGACCGCTCCACAGACCGGGCGAGAGCAGCATATGATCATTTCCGTCCACTGGACGGCCGCTTCAGGGATAACGTTATTTTGCAAGTCAAGAACGGACCGATGGATTTTCAGGTAAGGGAGCCCGTATCTCCCCTGTTCGGTGCCATGGAGCATACCAATCAAATGATGGAATTCCAAATCGCGCAGGAATATACCGGACAGCAGCGGGATGTATGCTTCCTTGTGCCGCAATGGAAACAAGCATTGGACTTTGATACTTATTTGAAAGGACCGGGCAGCACCGTGAAACGAATCGCCGCCGGCGAGCTCCATCCTTATCGTCACAGCGGAATTACCGGCGTTTCTAACATTGGCAATGACGACAATTGGACCGGTCATCACCTGGCGCAGGCCAACCTATTCGGATTTGGACGGTTGGCTTGGGATCCGGAATTGACGGCGGAAGAAATCGCTAATGAATGGAGCTTGCTGACCTTTGGCTGCGAGGGACGTATTGCTGCAGTGGTAACGGAGCTGCTGCTGCAATCCTGGTCTATTTATGAGAGCTACACGGCTCCACTCGGCGTAGGCTGGATGATGCAGCCACACCACCACTATGCCGTCGATGTGGACGGATATGAGTATTCCAAATGGGGAACCTATCATTTTGCCGACTGCCATGGAATCGGCGTGAACCGGACGCTTTCCACGGGAACCGGTTATACCGCGCAATATGCTCCCGTAAATGGGAGACGTTATGAATCGCTAGATACCTGTCCTGACGAACTGCTCCTATTTTTTCACCATGTCCCCTACACTCATAAGTTGAAATCGGGCAAAACGGTAATCCAGCATATTTATGACACCCATTTCGAAGGGGTGGAGAGGGTTGAGGTATGGATCAACCGCTGGCAGGAGTTGAAAAATGAGATGGACCCCGTGCGGTTCGAACAAATCGCGGAACGGCTGGGTTGGCAAGAGAACAATGCGAAGCAGTGGCGGGATGTCATCAATACATACTTTTATCGAAAATCGGGAATACCGGACGCTCAAGGCCGTCACATTTATTAAAGATGGAAGGGCCGAACGGGGCGGATCGATATATCCAAATGGGCTACTCATAAGCGATGATTTGCTGCAAAAAGAAGGACCTGAGTATTCCTAGATGTTTAGGACCTTTTTTCTGGCTATTGCAATTTGAGGCATGGATTCATTAGAACTTGGAAGAGGAGTGAAATGATGAAGACAACGGTGCAAATGGTCATGGATGCGCTGATTGAACCAGTCGGCAGGTTGGAGCAAACGGTAGACACCTTGAAATTCGGCGATCCGTCCACGGAGGTCACGGGTATCGTGACTTCTTTCATGCCCACCCGGCATGTGATCGAACAAGCGCTGGAGCGTAAGGCCAACCTGGTCATTGCGCATGAAGGACTGTTTTTTTCGCATCACGATGATGAAGCAGAGGGAAGAGCTGACATGATCCATCTGGCGAAGAAGCGGTTCATAGAAGAATCGAAGGTTGCGATATTCCGCTTTCATGACTATTGGCATCGCTACAAACCGGATGGCATCACGGAGGGCTTGATCCGTGAGCTTGCCTGGGAGCCCTATGTTAGCGAGCATCAACCTTCGGCTTCTCTCCTAAACATCCCTTCCCTCCCGCTTAAGGACATTGCAGAACATGTTAAGCAGAGACTTGGCGTTTCCTATGTACGTATCATTGGGGATCTGGACATGACCTTCAGCAGGATTGGCATGTTGGCGGGATACCGGGGCAGCGGTTCCCTCGCGATTCCTTTATTCGAAAGGGAACATGCAGATTTGGTGATTTATGGAGAGGGACAGGAATGGGAGACACCGGAGTATGTAAGGGAGGCGGTTCGCCAAGGAAGCCCCAAAGCGCTTATGATACTGGGTCACGCCGAGAGCGAGGAGCCCGGCATGAAAGCGTTGGCGATCAGATTAAGAGCGATGTTTCCGGATATTCCCGTGCACTATATCAAGGAAGATCCGCTGTTCCAGCTGTTTTGAGCGATGAGAAGGGTTAAGGAACCAATTGTAAAAAAATATTTGACCTGCTAGCTTGGCTGCTATATAATAGGGAATGTTGAGACAATTATTACGGTTTAACTCGCAATAGCTTACCAGATTCATATATTCGTCATACATATTTCATTACGGGATGTAGCTCAGCTTGGTAGAGCACCTGGTTTGGGACCAGGGGGTCGCATGTTCAAATCGTGTCATCCCGATTCGAAAACCATCGAAGATATTCGGTGGTTTTTTTGCTGTATAATTATGTAATCCCCAGGTCACAATAGAAGAAAAGACAGGGAATAGAAGGGGATTATTGTGAATGCATCTCGGATTAAAAAGAAACTGCAAAAGCAGTGGCGGTGGTGGAAACGCCGTTCGTTAACATTAGGATTATCTTCACTGGTTATCGCAATGGTATGGATCAGCATGTATTTACCGGATAGGGTGCAAAGTCTCCTCAGCACGAAACCTCCAGTAGCCATAGAGACGCTTCAATATTATCAGCAAGCCGAAGCGATGGATGATACGCCGGAGGATGTGAATTTTTGGAAGGCTCTGAACAAGTCCAAGGAAATGAACGAGGTTACGGTGCGGCATAGCTATGTTTGTGGTGAAGAGGAGCGCACTCTCGGGAAATTAAATACGGATGAGATCTACAATCTCCTTAATGAGCATCCATCCTGGAAAGGACAATTCGCCGGACAGGGGAAAGTGATACTGAACGAGACGATTTTGGATCTTTCACCCACCTGCAAAGAGCGGGCGTATATGAGTCTGGATAGGGATGGTAATCTGTCTTTATTCGATGGTCCTCCTGTACAAGACAAAGTGATCAAGACATTCTTTCAACTGGACATCAACTCCATGGAGTCTTCCTTGCCTGATGATGCACTGAGACATTTGTACGACGGTATTCGTATTCAGGATATAGATGAGTATAACAGTGTGCTGTCAACTTTCAGCGATTATGCTCGTGAAGGATAATCATTATATAGGAAAAATAAATAGCGGCCTAATCCGGTTTCAACTGGATAGGTCGCTTTTTTTGAAAAATGAATCTATAGTGAACCGCACCAAATGTCTATAGCTGAGGGGATTTCTTTGTACATCTCATGGGGAATGTATCGGTCATGAAACTGAAAAGTATATCAATGTGGAATTTTGGTGAAAAAAATAACCGGATTGTTCATGTTTTTAGCATATTATTCATTTTAAATTTCGCGATTATCCTTTACGATAGAACCATATTGAAATTATGCGGACTGGTTAAGTGTTGAATCAACATCAGGGGACGGCGCCCTTCCTTCGTTAAGGACCTGCGTCGGATGGACCATGTGCCGCCAAAACGAGAGGGAGAAGGAGTAATCATGAGCACACAAGCACTTTCTGTAGTCATTGTAGGATATGGCGGTATGGGCAGCTACCATGCCAAACTAATTTTGGACAACAAACGTCTGAAGGTCACAGGTACTTATGATGTACTGGCCTCACGCCAGGAAGCCTCGCGAGAAGATGGATATCCAGCATACGAAAGTTATGAAGGTGTATTAAATGATCCGGCGGTCGATGTCATTTTGATTGCTACACCAAACGACGTTCATAAAGAACTGGTTATTACTGCGTTGCAACATGGAAAGCATGTCATCTGTGAGAAGCCGGTTACGATGTATGTGAAGGATTTTGAAGAAATGATGGCTGTTGCAGAGAAAGCGGGACGCGTACTGATGGTTCATCAAAACCGCCGCTGGGACGAGGACTTCCGAATTATTAAAGAGATGTATGACAAGAAAACGATCGGCGATCTGTTCCAGATTGAATCCAGAGTACACGGAGCCAACGGTATTCCGGGGGACTGGCGGCATCTGGAAGCTTACGGTGGCGGCATGTTGCTGGATTGGGGTGTCCATCTCCTGGACCAGTTCGTATTCATGATCGACAGCAAAATTACAAGCGTAACCAGCCGTCTCAGCTTTATTTTGGGCGACGAAGTTGATGACGGATTTGATGCCGTTCTGGAATTTGAAAACGGTGTGACTGCCATGGTTGAAGTAGGCACTACCAATTTCATTACACTTCCGCGCTGGTATGTAAAAGGAACAGAAGGGACCGCAGTCATTGAGGATTGGTCGCTGACCGGACGTTCCGTCGTTCAGAACCACGAAGTGGGCAAAATCGAACCGAAGCCGATCAAAGCCGGTGTTGGATTGACCAAAACGATGGCTCCTCCATCCGAAGAGGCGACTCTGACAGAAGCTCTGCCTAAAGCGTTCGAACACGAGAGCAGCTTTTATGATAACTTTGCAGACGTTGTAGAAGGCACTGCGGCACCGATTGTTAAAAACGGCGAAGTTCTGCGCGTTCTGAATTTGATTGAAAATGTGTTTAAAGCGGCCCGTACCCGCGAAGTGATCAAAGATTTCGATATGTATGAGCCAAAAAATTAACATGCTGTGCCCAGTGCTTTCATGCATTCATTAAAATAACCGGTAATACATGAAGAGGCTGTTCAATGGTTATAAGACCGGGACAACCTCTTCTTTAAATAAGTTTTGCTTGCAAAATAACAAAGGGGTGTCCTTCAGGTCGTAATGACCTCTTGGAACACCCCATTTTTGAATTGCTCTTATTTAAAAAGTAACGGTCCAGTTTTTTGTGTCTGGCAGGCTGCCGGATTGAAGGCCCGTAATGGTATCATACAGCTTCTGTGACAGTTCGCCGATTTCGCTGTTATTGACCTCCATCGTATGCTCATTCCAGTGCAGCTCGCCGACCGGCGAAATGACCGCTGCCGTTCCGGTGCCAAAGACTTCTTCGAGCTCGCCTTGTTTATAGGCATCATAGATTTCTTCAATGGAAAGCTTGCGCTCCTCCACAGGGACTCCCCACTCCTGAAGAAGGGAAAGCACAGAGCTGCGGGTTACGCCTTCAAGGATGCTGCCGTTAATGGCAGGAGTAATGACCTTGCCGCCGATTTTGAAGAAAATGTTCATGCTGCCGACTTCTTCGATGTATTTCTTTTCAATGGCATCCAGCCACAGAACCTGAGAGTATCCTTCTTTTTTTGCGTTTTCCTGGGCCTTGATGCTTGCCGCATAGTTGCCTGCCGCTTTCGCAAAGCCGATTCCGCCGCGAACGGCGCGGGTATAGGAGCTTTCCACATTGATTTTGACGGGCTCAAGGCCGCTGGAATAATAGGCGCCAACCGGCGAAAGGATGACCATCAATTGGTAGGTGTAAGAGGAACGCACTCCAAGGCAAGGCTCAGTCGCGATAATAAATGGACGGACATACAGCGAATTTCCCTTTTCTGTCGGAATCCAGCTTTTATCTACTTCAATCAATTTTTTGATGGCTTGAATGACAAAATCCTCATCGATCTCCGGAATGCCCAGACGATCATTGGAACGATTGAGACGCTTCATGTTTTGGTCGGGTCTGAATAGCAGAACCTTCCCGGAATCCGTCAAATAAGCTTTCATGCCTTCGAAAACCGCCTGGCCGTAGTGGAATACCATCGCTGCCGGGTCAATAACGATCGGTGCATAAGGGACAATTCGTGGATCATACCAGCCCATATCCTTGTGATAATCCATAATGAACATATGGTCCGTAAAATACTTGCCGAAGCTGAGATTTTTGCTGTCTGGTTTCTCGGCCGGCTTGGTGGTTAACTGAACTTTGATCTCCTCGTTCATGGTCACGCGCTCCTATCGTACGTATATAATATGTTTACTATAGTTAACAAAAAATGATTGGTCAATTCAATGTTATCAATTAAAATAATAGTTATCAACTATAATGGAGGATCGGACCATGGACTTTCGTCTGCTTGAATATTTTATGGCAGTCTGTGAGGAACTTCATTTTACCAAGGCCGCTGTAAAGCTTGGAATCAGTCAGCCTACGCTCAGTCAGCAAATACGGTTGTTAGAAGAAAGAGTGGGTACGCCACTGTTCCGCCGCATTGGTAAACGCAATTTTCTTACGGAAGCGGGGCAGACGTTAAGGGAGCATACGCAAAATATTTTTCATGAGCTTGAGCAAGCGCAGACCGAGATTAATGAGCTTAAAGGAATGGCCCGCGGGAAACTGAGGATCGGATGCTCGGGCAATCATCTGCTGACGCAAACCCTGATTTCTTTTCATCAAAAGGCGCCTGGAATCTCCATCTCGGTGCATGAGCTCGCGACAGAAGAGACCAAAAATGGTCTGCTGGAGAATAAACTGGATCTTGGAGTGGTTTTTTTGCCATTGGATGATGAACACCTGGTCAGCATGGAGCTGTACAACGAGGAGCTTAGTCTCGCGGTTTCCACCTTGCACCGGCTTGCCTGGAATGAATCGGTCATGCTGAAGGAGCTCGTTCAGGAGCCTCTCGTATTGTTTCCGGAAAAGTTTCTGGTACGGCAAATGATCGACGCCTACAGTAAACAAGCAGGCATTCGCCTGCAGCCGATCATCGAGCTGTCTACCATGGACTCCATGCTGCAGCTGGTCCGTCTCAGTGTGGGGGCCACGATTCTGCCCAAATCCTATTTGAAATCCATGATTCACTCGGATCTTCATATCATCCCCATCGTTAACCCGGTGCTTCAGAAAAAGGTCGGCCTTGTCTACCGCAAGCAGAAGTTTATGAACGCTTCGATGCTTGCTTTTATCCGTGAACTCACGCAAACCTTTAATCCGTCCGATCCTGTCGGAAATTCGCTGTCGTAAACGGACTCTTTCAAAACGCGCGCCTACTTCTTTCAAGAGGGTCATAGACTTGATAGGAAGTTTTACATTATAATGAAGAGAACGAATACATATGTTCGCTTTATGGCAAGGGAGAGAGTTCATTTGCGTATTTTAGGAATTGACCCGGGAATTGCGATTGTCGGCTTTGGATTTATCGATAAGGTCGGCAGCAAAGTGACTCCGGTACAATATGGTTGTATTCAGACGGAAGCACATACACCCGATGAAGAGAGGCTGCTGCATGTATATGAAGCCATGCTACAGCTCATTGACAAATATAAACCGGACAGCGTTGCTTTTGAAAAGCTGTTCTTCAACCGGAACGTAACGACCGCGATGTCGGTCAGCCAGGCACGTGGGGTTCTGATTTTGGCTGCAACGCAGCGCGGCTTGCCTATAGGTGAATATACACCAATGCAGGTTAAGCAGGCTGTTGTAGGCTACGGCAAAGCCGAGAAGAAGCAGGTTCAGGAAATGGTACGGATGTTCTTGCGGCTGCAGGTTGTGCCTAAACCCGATGATGTGGCGGATGCCCTGGCGGTGGCGATTTGCCATGCCCATTCGTATACTTTAAATTCCAAGATAAATGAGGTATTGCGAAAATGATCGATTTTTTAAGAGGACCTGTCGCTCATCTGGAGAATGAATATATTGTACTTGACGTTCAAGGGGTGGGATACCGCGTATTCTGCCCTAATCCTTTTATATTTGCCAAATCAGAAGGCCCTGTGACAGTATACACGCATCATCATGTGCGTGAGGATGCTATGCTGCTGTTTGGTTTTCCTACCCGTGAAGAGCAGAAGCTGTTCCGCAAGCTGATTGATGTATCCGGTATCGGTCCCAAGGTAGCGCTGGGAATACTCGCTGGAGGTACACCGGATCATGTGGTGACGGCGATTTATCAGGAGAACATTACGTTCCTGACCAAGCTCCCCGGGATCGGCAAGAAAACGGCGCAGCGCATGATCCTGGATTTGAAGGACAAGCTGGACGGATTCGGTACTGCCTCCATGGCTACGGGGCTGTTTGCAATACCGGAGCCGCAGGAAGGGGATGGATCAGCCTGGTCGGAAGCGCGTGAAGGTCTTAAGGCACTCGGCTATACCGATCCGGAGCTGGACCGCGTGTGGCTTAGAATCAAGGATGACACGTCGTTTGGGGATTCGGTGGATGTATTGATGAAGAAGGCGCTTAAGCTGCTCTATGCAGGTTAGTAGAGCAATAGTGCTGCAGAAAGAGGGCGACACAAATGGATGACCGTATTATCTCGGCTAATCTAATGATGGATGACCAGGCGGTGGAGCTCAGTCTTCGCCCCCGGTATTTAAATGAATATATTGGACAGAACCAGATCAAGGAAAATTTGAAGATTTACATCGAGGCCGCAAAAATGCGGAACGAGGCTTTAGACCATGTGCTGCTGTATGGACCTCCGGGGCTTGGCAAAACAACGCTGGCTAATATTATTGCAAATGAGCTTGGGGTGAATCTGCGCACTACATCCGGTCCTGCCATTGAACGGCCTGGTGATCTGGCAGCGCTTCTGACCAATCTGCAGGAAGGCGATGTGCTGTTTATAGATGAAATTCATCGGCTGCACCGGACTGTGGAGGAGGTGCTGTATCCGGCGATGGAGGACTTTGCGCTGGATATTATGATTGGCAAAGGCCCGAGTGCTCGCTCAGTGCGCCTGGATCTGCCTCCATTTACGTTGATTGGGGCTACGACCCGTGCCGGGCTTTTGTCTGCTCCGCTTCGCGACCGTTTCGGCGTCGTCAGCCGTCTCGAGTTTTATACGGTAGATGAGCTCAGCTATATCGTATCGCGAGGAGCTGATATTTTTGGCATTGAAATCGTGGGGGATGCTGCCGAAGAGATTGCCCTGCGTTCCAGAGGGACTCCTCGTATTGCTAACCGTTTGCTGAAACGGGTACGTGATTATGCCCAGGTTCGCGGTGACGGGATGATTACGCCGACCATCGCGGAGGAATCGCTGAAGATGCTTCAGGTGGATCCGCGTGGATTGGATCAGATCGATTATAAAATGCTCACGGCGATGATCAACAGCTTTAGAGGCGGGCCCGTTGGACTGGATACCATTGCGGCTACCATAGGGGAAGAAAGCCAGACCATCGAGGATGTGTATGAGCCATATTTGCTGCAGATCGGGTTTCTGCAGCGGACTCCACGCGGCAGAATGGTTACGGCTGCGGCATATCAGCATTTGGGATTGCCGATGCCGGAAATCCGCTGATTGCAGCGGGGCATCCAATCATACTTAGTACTTGTTCTACAATGGCATGATCCATCGCCACAGCCTCATTACGTACAATATCCAATAATATTGAATTTTCATAGACTTCATGGGATGCAAGGAGGAAAATAGCGAGTGGGAAATGTAACGGTACCTAGAGTTGTAGCATGGTGTGGTAAAGGGCTGCTGGCTGCTCTGCTAGTGGCTGGAAGCTTCCAGCTGCCCGGCAAGGCTGCTGCCCTTCCGGTCGATCATATACGTGTAGGCATGTTTATGGATTTAGGCAGCACTTATAAATCAACGACGGCGGCAGTAACTCTCTCTTCCGGGCAAGCCTGGACGGTAGGCTTTAACACGCCGGCCGGGCATTCAAACCTGATTACGCTTGGGTCAGGTGAACAGGCCCGATTCAGTGTAGACGGATTCAGAATCAAGGTGCTCGAAACAGCAGATCTGTCCACGGTCACAGAAGCCTATAAAAAACTGGCAGCCACGGCGGACAAGCCTTTAATATTTGCGGCCACGTCGAGTGGGGGCCAAGTATACCAGTTGTATACGGGGTATTATGCCAGTGAACAGACAGCAGCATCGGCTCTAGCCCGGGCTGCAAAAACCGCTTCAGCCTATTTGAATGGACAGACACCCGCAGTGAAAGGACCCAAGCATTTATCGGCAGGTACATACGCTACTGAAGCGCAGGCAGCATCTGCTGTAAGTACGATCAAGGCTGCTGGGTTCGATGCCATGGTTGCTCTGGAGCAAACCTCTGACGGAGGCAGCCGTTATGCTGCCTGGGTCGGGGAGGCAGGGAATGATAATGAACTGGAAGCTCTGCGCAGTTCCGTCAGCGCCAAACTCCCGCAGCTGACATTGTCGAATGTGGACTCCAATCTTCCGGCTTTCATCATTCGTCAGGATGTGAGCCTGGGACAGGCTGTGAATCATTATCAGCTAAGCGGCAATGATGCCAAGGGCTGGATTGAAAACGGCGGTTCGGAAATTAAGGTGGCCGAAAGATCAGGCCGTTCCTATCGGGGCGCGATGGAAATAAGCTCCCTTAACGGCCAGCTGGCGTTGGTGAATGATCTGCCATTCGAGCAGTATTTATATTCGGTTGTTGGTGGTGAAGTGCCTTCCTCTTGGCCCGCGGACGCTTTGAAGGCCCAGGCCGTAGCGGCACGCAGCTATGCAGAGTTCCAAGCGGGGCAGAGCAGCAGGTTTAAAATTGCCGACGTGGTGGATACAACACTTAGCCAGGCTTATAACGGGATTTCATCCGAATCTGCGAGTGTGATTCAGGCAGTCGATGCAACACAGGGAGAAGTTATTCTTAAAGACGGCAAGGTTGTGGAAGCTGTGTTTTCCTCCAATGCCGGCGGTGTATCCGCTGATCCGTCCGAAGTATGGAACAGCGGTGGAGATGCCTTTGCCAGTGTTCCAAGTGAAGGCGATGAAGCTGCCGTAAAGGGTCAAAAAATGTGGTATCATGTTCTTCTGTCCTCCGGTGCGAGCGGTTTTATCCGTGAAGATAATGCGAAGGAAACCGGAACATTAACCGGCGGTGGGCTGGCGAAACTAACAGTAACGGCGAAGGATACGAATGTCCGACCGCTGCCGCTGATACAGTCAGATGCCAGTCCGGTGGCCAAGATGAATCCCGGAGATACGGCTATTGTACTGGAAAAGGTCCAGGAATCAGGCACTTACTCGTGGGTACGTGGCCCTTATTCATCAGCAGAGCTGGTGAAGAGTCTTCAAGGCAAAACCTCAACGGCGGCTCCTTCCTCGATCACTACCTTGGAAGTGACCAAGAGGGGGCCGTCCGGCCGTGCGACAGAGATTAAGGCTAATGGCCAGATTCTCGATGTGAAATATCCTGATATGTTCCGTTCCGCGTTGAACGGACTTCCAAGCACGTTGTTTGATATTGTACCGACAGGAAGCTATACTGTACTGAGTGCAAATGGCACAACATCCAAAATCACCGGTTCGTCCAGCATGACCGTGCTCTCAGCCTCTGGTCAGAGCACCTTACAGGGAAGTGGAACGGTGGTTATGAACGGAAACCAAAGTGCTCGCAGTATTGATTCTGGCGAAGGCTTTATGTTTGTAGGCAGAGGCAATGGTCACGGACTTGGACTCTCGCAATGGGGAGCCAAAGGAATGGCAGATGCAGGGTATGGTTATCAGGATATTTTGAAACACTATTATCAGAACGTTACTATTACTAAGGAATGACGCAATATGAATGTAGATTTGTATGATTTTGATTTACCCGAAGAATTGATTGCCCAGACTCCATTGCTGGAGCGTACCGCCTCACGATTACTGACATTGGATAAGAGGGACGGAAAGATCGCCCATCACACCTTCAAGGATATCGTCGAACAACTGCAATCCGGTGATACGCTTGTTCTCAATGATACGCGTGTGATTCCTGCAAGATTGTTTGGAACAAAAGAGGATACAGGTGCCAAGGCAGAAGTGCTGCTCCTGAAAAACCTCGGTGAGGACCGCTGGGAGGCGCTTGTTAAGCCGGGCAAAAAGCTTAAATCGGGCAGCGTAATTGTATTCGGTGATGAATTAAAGGCAGTTATTGAAGAAGAAGGCGACATGGGGGAGCGGGTGCTTAGATTCTCCTATAACGGAATTTTTCAAGAGATTTTGGACCGGTTGGGGCAGATGCCTCTTCCTCCTTATATAAAAGAGAAGCTGAATGACAAGGAACGTTATCAAACCGTTTATTCACGCCATGAAGGGTCTGCGGCGGCACCGACAGCGGGTCTGCATTTTACGAAGGAGCTTCTGGAAGAGATCCGGAACAAGGGCGTTACCATAGCCTACCTTACGCTTCATGTCGGACTTGGCACGTTTCGTCCGATGTCTGTCGAACGGGTAGAAGATCATGTCATGCATGCGGAATATTATTCCGTCTCCCAGGAAACGGCGGATATTCTGAACAAGGCACGTGACCGGGGTGGTCGCATTATTGCGGTCGGGACAACTTCATGCCGGACGCTGGAAACGGTGGGTAACCGTTTTAAAGGAGGCTCACTTGAGCCTTGCAACGGGTGGACGGATATTTTCATGTATCCGGGCTATGAATTTACGGTTGTCGATGCTCTGATCACAAACTTTCATTTGCCGAAGTCCACGCTGGTGATGCTGGTTAGCGCACTGGCTGGTCGGGAGCATATCTTGCACGCGTACGAAGAAGCCATCAAGGAAAAGTACCGCTTTTTCAGCTTCGGGGACGCTATGTTTATTTATTAAGTCCGGTTCAACGGGATATAAGAGGATGGTATATACATGGCAGCAGCAATTTATTACGAACATATTAAAACCTGCAAACAATCCGGAGCACGACTCGGCCGCGTTCATACCCCCCACGGGATCATTGAAACGCCGACCTTTATGCCGGTAGGTACGCAGGCTACAGTTAAAACGATGAGTCCGGAAGAACTCAAAGCGATGAATGCACAAATCATCCTTAGCAACACTTATCATTTATTCCTTCGTCCGGGCCATGATATTGTCCGGGAGGCGGGCGGACTCCATAAGTTTATGAACTGGGACCGTCCGATCCTGACAGACAGCGGCGGATTTCAAGTGTTCAGCTTGAGCGAGATGCGCAAAATCACCGAAGAGGGCGTGCATTTTCGTTCCCATTTGAATGGTGACAAGCTGTTTCTTTCCCCTGAGGTGGCTATGGAGATTCAGAATGCTTTGGGCTCCGATATTATGATGGCATTTGATGAATGCCCACCATATCCGGCGGAGTATGATTATGTCAAAAAATCGCTGGAACGTACGACTAGATGGGCCGAGCGTTGTCTGAATAGTCATGCCCGTCCTCAAGACCAAGGACTGTTTGCTATCGTTCAAGGCGGCATGTATGAAGATTTGCGCAAACAAAGCGCCCGTGATTTGACTTCCATGGATTTCCCGGGGTATGCTATTGGTGGACTCAGCGTTGGAGAGTCCAAGCAGCTTATGTATGAAGTGCTGGATTATACCGTTCCTCTTCTTCCGGACAACAAGCCGCGTTATTTGATGGGTGTCGGTTCGCCGGACGCTCTGATCGAAGGCTCGATCCGGGGTGTGGACATGTTTGACTGCGTTCTTCCAACACGGATTGCCCGTAACGGAACGACGATGACAAGCCAGGGACGGCTTGTGGTCCGAAACGCTCAATATGCCAGAGACTTTGGCCCCCTTGACCCCGCATGCGATTGTTATACTTGCCGGAATTATTCAAGAGCCTATCTGCGGCATCTGATCAAAGCCGATGAGACTTTTGGCCTGAGGCTGACAACGTACCACAATCTGCATTTCCTCATCAATTTGATGAAGCAAGTGCGGCAAAGCATCATGGAAGACAGGCTGCTTGATTTTCGCGATGAGTTTTTTGAACAATATGGGCTTCATAACAATGATAAAGGTTTTTAAACAGGGATTTTCTTGAAATCCTGAAACAGCATTAACGGGGTTAGTCCATGAAAGGGGGGAAAGAGTATGTTTGAAAGTTTTGAATTGGCAGCAGCTGCAGGTACCGGTGGCGGAAGCAGCATTGTCAGCTTAGTTTTGCCACTCGTGTTGATGTTCGCGATCTTTTATTTCCTGCTTATCCGTCCTCAGCAAAAGAAACAAAAAAATCGTAATTCGATGCTTGGTGGATTGAAAAAGGGAGATAAGGTTGTGACGATTGGTGGGCTCCACGGGACCATCATGGAAATCACGGATGACATTGTGGTACTGCGTGTGAATGATGTAACTAAGCTTACATTTGACCGCGGATCCATTAGTCATGCAACCAGCAGCGCAAATGATGGTGAAGCGTAAGCTGAAACTGACATACACTATGATTGTATAAACTTACTTATATCTTTAAAAAGAGGCAGTTCCCTTAGGGAACTGCCTCTTTTTGCTTATCACATTATATTACAGGCTGTCATAGATTTTACTGCGCTGCTGAAGCATAGTACCTTCCTTGCCTCTCAGGGCCATCTTGGCAAATAAGATGCCGAAATTCGAAGCAAGAAGGCCCAGGATGGTACCTGCAATCATATCCGTTAGCCAGTGAATACCGAGATAGAAAATACTGAAAATAATAACAATTGCACTAATGGTTGTCATGATACCGAAACGGCGGTTTCCCGACCGCAGACCCAAAACCATCATGGTGACCGAAATAGAGGTGTGCAGACTTGGAAAACAGTTATCCAAACCGGATAAAGGCCTGTACTCCCGCTCAAAGTTCGGAAAGACATCCAGCATCAGGAACGAGACTCCAGACGGTGGATATGACCAAACCTCGTTGACAGGAAAGAAAAGATAGAAAGGTATGGCAACCGCATAGTTCATAATAATGGAGAAGCAGGTTGCTAATACAAACACTTTATTTTGATCGGAAACATAAACACCAACTGAGGCGATCAGCAATGACTGAAACACGATCACATAGAAGAAAACAGAGACTGGTGTAATATAGCTGCTGTGGAAAAAATCCTGTAAATTCTTTACAAAATGTCCCTCCAGGCTAAATACCCAGGGCGTAAAGTCTTTATGATAATTCAAGCTATTCTCTATTTGCAGTTCATATTTGTTAACTAGGAGAATACATACCATAATGCAAAACAACAGCAGAAACTTTCGTGAAGTCAGCAGTTCCTTAATAAACAGGTAAGCTGCTGTAAACGGATTGCGGAGCGTACCCAACCAAATCAACAAGACTACTGTAATTGCTGATGCGATGGATATTCCCTGCATAGATTGGTATAGCAAAGCAGAAAAAGCCTCCTCTTGTAAGAATCACGTGAAATCAGTTTACCACATTTCAAGAGAAGAGACTCTATAAATTATTTCTAATATTCACTCCGAACATGCCGCCGATGGCTGAGGATGCGAATACCGTTCCTAGGAGCAGCAAATCCCCCATGCGCAGAGAGGTATCGAGTGCGAGGAAGCCGATAACCATGATCAGAACGCCGTACATAACCCCTGTAAGACCTCCGTGGTACCACCCCTTTTTCCCTGAACGTTTTCCCGCAACCAGTCCGCCTATAGCTGCTGCAACAGCATGAACGAGGTAAATATAGCGGGAGAGGCTTTGTTCCTTCATTCCGCTGGACCACAGCAAAAGTGAGAGTAGCAGCGCACCAAGCATCATCCAGAAGAAAGAATAATACAGTCCTGACAGGATAGGATTTGCGATCCGAAAAGAAAGTACACGCCGGATCATGTGCATAACAAGAACCCCCTTAATATTCCATAAGTTATTGTAAATCTATGTCCAAGCTTTCTTGGGTAGTACAAGTTTTCCAATAATTAATCGATGCGGAAGTGCATGGGGAAACTGGAGAAAGGTCAGAATAACAGCACAAAGCTTTCCGTGAATAAAGCGTAACAAGGAGTGTATGGCATATGGCAGCTCATATCCTGATCCCCGTTTTTCGTACGGTACTCATGTATTTCGTCATCTTTTTAACCTTGAGAATTATGGGAAAGCGTGAAATCGGAAAGTTATCCATCTTTGATCTCGTTATCTCCATTATGATTGCTGAAATTGGTGTTTTTGTGCTGGAAGACATCAAGCGTCCAATCTATGATGGCTTATTTCCCATGGCTACTCTGGTCATCATTCAAATTTCGATTGCGTTTATCAGCTTAAAAAGCAGAAAAGCACGTCTGCTGTTTGAAGGCAAACCAAGCATTTTGGTCTCCGGGGGTAAGCTGCACAGGTCTGAGATGAAAAAGCAGCGTTATAATCTGGATGATCTGCTGCTGCAATTGCGCGGGCAAAATATTGAAAATATTGCGGATGTGGAATTTGCAATCCTGGAGAACTCCGGACAGTTAACGGTTATTCCAAAGACTCAATCCGTATCTGAACGACAAACCTCCCCCTCACAACAAGAGTCTGTAAGCCGGTTCGGACTAAAAACAAAGGGGATTATCAAGACTTCAGGGAGTCAGGGCCAAGGGCAAGAAAGCTCTGCCGGGTCAACCTGGTCAGCAGGAACAAGAACCAAATCCAATAAAAAAATTCTTGTTCCTGCAGGGAAATTCAGCTATGGGGTACTCCCTGTTCCGCTGATTATGGATGGTAAGGTACAGGATGACAATCTGCAAAGGCTGAAAAAAAATCGGTTTTGGTTGAAAAATCAGATTCAGGAGCAGGGAGTTAAGGAATTCAAGGATGTTTTTTTATGCTCTGTAGATCATAAAGGAAAGGTGTATGTAGACCGGAAATAGTGAATCATGCGGCCGGGTTTTTAGGTTCGGCTGAACCAAACCATTTGCCGATGACGGGCATTCTCTTCATATCTCGTGACGATACAAGCTTTGAGTAGAAAACGGTAATTAGAAAAGCCGCTACCCCAATGAGTAGAGCAGCAAAAAACTGCACCCAGCTTATATGATCAAAAGGAAGATAACGGAAAGCATACATTGTGACAGCGGCCATTATTACCATAGCGCATCCAAGCTTAAGCATATCCAGCAGCTTGAAACGGTAAGCGAGCAGACGGCTAACGCTATGCCCGTGAAGGAACGTGACGATGATGCTGTTGATGATAATTGCAATGATTGCCCCGTATATACCGTATTCCGGCTGCGAGGACAGATACCAGATCAGGAAAAGCTTGATAAGGGCACCAATCAGCGTGTTAAACAGGGCTCTTCCGGGACGGTCCAATGCCTGAAGCGTTGCCTGGAGCGGAGCCTGTACATATAAAAAGAGTGCGAATGGAGCCAGCATGCGCAGCATTCCCGAGATTTCTGTATTATTGTACAGCAGCTGGCACAGCGGCTCGGCAAGGACATACATAATTACGGAGAAAGGGGCACCTGTTACGAGAGCGAGCCGGATGGTTTGATTCAGTCTTTTGTGAATCGTGAGCCGGTCTTTGCGTGCCGCCGCCTCGGATAAAGAAGGAACCAGGGATACGGCAAGCGATGATGTAAGCGCACCTGGGAGGAGCAGTACTGGAATGATCATCCCCTGCAGAGCGCCGTACTGGGCGGTAGCTACGGAAGTTACGATTCCGGCAATTGCAAGGCTTTGAGCGGTAATGATGGATTCAAACAGATAAGAGAAAGATCCCACGAGCTTGCCCGCTGTTACCGGAACGGTTATACCCATCAGTCTGGAGAGCAATCCCCGGCTTGCAGCGATGTGTCGTGAAGGCTTTTCCACTGGGGAACGGCGCTGGTCTGTTCTGAACTGCCATAGGAGTGCGATCAGTCCGAAGAACTCACCTACCATAACGCCAAGCATGGCACCCGCCGCAGCGAAAGCGATTCCTTTGGGAAGCAGCAGGTACGAAAACCATAATGTGAATACGATTCTGGCCAATGTCTCAATGATGGAAGAAGACGCGGACGGGATCATATTTTGCTTTCCTTGAAAATAGCCTCTGTAAACGGAGGATACAGCTACAATGACAAGCATCGGGCTCATGCTGACAAAGGTATAGTACACTCTAGAATCTGTCAGGATGTTACGGGTGACCCACGGAGCAAGCCAGAGGGAGACAGCCATGAGCAGGAATCCCAAACCGACCGTCAGCATGAGGCTGACACGGAGGACAAATCCTGAATTATGCGGCTTATTCTCGGTTTCGGCTTCCGACACCAGCTTGGCTACCGCAAGCGGAATTCCTCCGGTAATCAGTGTAACCAGCACAATAAAAAAGGGATAACCCAACTGGTAAATTCCTACACCCTCGGCTCCGATAATCCGCGGCAGGGCTATTCGGGGAATAAAACCCAATATCCGGTTGATCACTCCGGCTGCCAGCAGTATCATCGTCCCCTGGATAAACGTCTGTTTTTTCGGTGTTAGCTTGTTCAAATGTCCACTCCCTCTTCCGAGTCGAAGCTCTGATGCGGCATATACTGTGACAGACCTTTTGTATATATGGATATGCTCTACTCGTCCATTCATACCACGTCTTTTACGCAAGAACATTTGAGTAAAAGAAGGAATGAAGACTTCATAGGTCGAATGTAAAACAAAAGCTTCATTTGGCAATAGACATCAAGGAAGGCAGAGAGGAGGCTACACAAGTGAGCCCGGAGAATATGAGCGAAAGCGAGATGGAGGCTACCATTGAGGCTTTATGCCGCAGTAAGGCGGAGGAATTCAGACTCGTAGGATATGAATATGTCACGAGCAAAGATGTTTGGAAATGCATCAGCAGCAAATACGAGAAGGAAGGGATTCCTCCCCTCTACAAGCTGGTAAACGATATTCTCTCTCTAAAGGTGTTGACGTTTATGAATTTCATGACAATATCCGCATATAAGGGTTCCTCTTTCGATTAAGGGAGGGGGCCCTTTTCTGGTCAGTCTATGGAGGGGAAAAGATATCGTAAAAGTAGAAGCGACAAATATTGATAAATTGACTGCATTTTGACGCATAGCTATAATAGGAATATTGAGAACGAAAGGGGAACTAGGAACGGCATGAAAAGAATTGCTACTTTCATTATCGTCGTGCTCGTTGCAGTGGGTATTATGGCCTGGTCAAGCCCGGCATTGCTCGACAGTGTCCGGTTAGGCCTTGATCTTAAAGGGGGCTTCGAGATTTTATATGAAGCTACACCACTGGAACAGGGACAAAAGGTTACGAAGCAGTCCCTCACGCGTACGGCAGAAAGCCTGGAAAAACGGGCGAATTTGCTGGGTACCAGCGAACCTGAGGTGACGACTGAAGGCACAAACCGGATCCGACTTAAAATCGCGGGTGTGACCAACGAAGCCGAAGTCAGAAAGAAAATGAAGGAACCTGCGGCGCTCACTTTCCGAAGTGCGGATGGCTGTAAGGCACCTGCGGCTGATGCGGCTAATGTCGCTGATAAAGATAAATATTGTAAGGTGGAGCTCGTCGGCAGCGATTTTGTCGAGAACGGAGCTTCTGTAGGCTATAGCAGCCTGAATGAGCCTCTAATCGATATTAAGGTTAAAGATAAAAAGAAATTTGCAGATGTAACGAAGCGTTTGCTTGGCAAACAGCTCGCTATCTTCCTGGATGAAACGATGCTTTCCGATCCAACCGTTCGAGCGGAGCTGACGGATGGTAAAGCGCAGATTTCAGGTAACTATACCTTGGATGAAGCAAAAAAAATCAGTGATACGATCAATCTAGGCGCCTTGCCACTGAAATTGACAGAGAAATACTCTCAAAGCGTAGGCGCAACACTGGGTAAACAATCGCTGGACAAGACCATTCAAGCCGGTATTATTGGATCCATTGTTATTTTGATCTTTATGATCGCGATGTACCGTTTACCTGGCGTGATTGCAAGCTTTGGTCTGATTGTGCATACCTGGCTGCTCATTCTGGTATTCGTGTGGGCGGACTTTACACTCACGCTTCCGGGTATAGCTGCGTTTATTCTCGGTATCGGTATGGCTGTCGATGCGAACATTATTACCAATGAACGGATTCGTGAAGAGATTCGTAACGGCAGAAGCGTAATGTCTTCCGTTAAAGCGGGTAACAAATCTTCCTTGCGTACGATTCTGGATTCGAATATCACAACGATTATCGTCGGTGCGGTTATGTTCGCTTTTGGTACAGGCGCTGTCAAAGGCTTCGCGCTCGTGCTGATTGTCGAAATCGTGCTGAGTATCCTGACCAACGTGTATTTCACCCACTACCTGCTTAGCCTGCTGGTCAAGGCTGGGCTGCTTAAAAAACCGAAGCAGTTCGGGGTAAAGGAGAGTGAAATCAATGCACTTTAAAAAAGAATTTGACTTCGTGAAGCTTAGCAAATCTGCGTTCATATTCTCAATCGTGCTCACGATTGCAGGTATTATCGCCCTTGCCGCCTTCGGTTTGAACTACAGCGTTGATTTCCGTGCAGGTTCGAACGTGGACGTGAAGCTTTCCAAAAATGTGACGAAAGCTGAAGTTCAGCCACTGCTCGACAACATTGGGATCGGCAAGGATGCAACGGTTTCTCCTGGCGACAACCGCGTGAACATCCGTTTCACGAAAGAGTTGTCCGAAGATCAGGACGAACAGCTCAAAACCGCTATTCATAAGCTGGACGCTACAGCATCTTTCGAAATCAATACAGTAGATCCGGAAATGGCGAAGGAGCTTGGACGAAATGCCATTTACTCCGTGCTCATATCCTGTATCGGGATTATCATATATGTAAGTATCCGTTTTGAATGGAGATTTGCGCTGGCAGCGATCATCGCGCTGCTGCATGATGCGTTTATGGTTGTCGCCATATTCTCCATCTTCCGTCTGGAGGTCAGCTTAACCTTCATCGTCGCGGTGCTGACCATCATCGGCTACTCGATTAATGATACAATCGTTATTTTTGACCGTATTCGGGAAAACTTGCGATTTGGCAAGACGAAGACTCGCGAGGATCTGGCGAAACTGCTGAACCACAGTGTGAATCAAATGCTGATGCGTTCCTTGTACACGGCGTTCACGGTATTTATTGCCGCGTTCTTCCTGTTCCTCTTCGGCGGAGAATCGATCAAAATGTTCTCGCTGGCCATGGTTATCGGTCTGATCTTCGGGGCATATTCTTCAATCTTTATTGCAAGTCCGCTTTGGCTGTTCTTTAAGTACAAGCAAAAACCAAACGGGAAAGCGGTCAAGCCTTCCAAAGCGTAAGGTAAAGCTGTACGGGTGAAAGCCGCGTCTAATGCGACGCGGCTTTCGATCTGATAATGAACCTTCCATGGTTAAACTCAATCAATGGCTCATTCATCTCGAAGAAAAGGATGCTGTCGATCTGGTAGCGTATATCACATCCATTTCAAAGAATAGAATCGGCAAATTGGGATTGCCGGAGAGGAGGCAAGCATGAGCGTTCAACGTTCACATTCTTCCGATACCGTTACTTGGACGGGAATGATCGGTGATTTGTCGCTCGCTGTTTTTAAGGGCGCAGTAGGATATTTCTCGGGTAGTAAGGCATTACTGGGCGATGCCTTGTATTCCGCCTCCGATGCTGTGTCTGCACTTAACCGACTCATTCCTCGCTTTTCGTCCCTGAAGGGGCGAGGTACTGGCAAACAGCAGAACCTGGCGCACCGGACGGAACCGGTGTTTGCCATTTTGTTTTCGGTGCTTGTGCTGATGGGAGGACTGCAAATCGCGGTTGCCTCCATAAGAGAGATCGCATCGGGAAAAATCCATGTACCGGATAACTTTGCATTGATTGCTATCTTCGTGTCTTTGGCTGTAAAAGAAGCAATGTTCCAGTTTCAATACCGCTATTCGAAAAAGCAGGGGGACGGTCAGCATTCGGCTTACGCTGAAGAACACCGCTTCAGTCTGTATACATCTTTAACCGTTTGTGTCGGAGTGTTTCTGTCTGTGGCAGGTGAAACCTTCGACTGGAAAGCTATGATGTATATGGATCCGGTCTCGGCCCTCATTGTGGCTGGTTTGGTGATTCGCAAAGGCTATCTGCTTATTATGAATTCCGTATATGGCTCTTTGGTCCAGGAAGCGGAGCAAGAGGATGCTATCAACTTTATCGAGACGGTGCAGCGGGTACACGGGATTATTACCGTCGATGATTTGAAGGCAAGAGAGCAGGGACATTATATTACGGTTGATCTCAAAATCAGCGTGAATCCCCGGATTACCGTGCTTGAAGCGAATGAAATTGCCGATCGGGCAAAAAAACTGCTGATGCATCGTTTTGTGCATATCAGTGATGTTAATATTCAAGTCGTTCCTTATGATCCCGGTTATCCGTATAAATCCAATCATCAGCTTACGGATAATGACATGCCGACGCTGCTTCAGTAGACATCCATGGGATATAACTCATGACTGGCAGGGAAAGAAAGGTGAAGACGATTGTTTGAATCAAAATATTCATGGCAGGCTCCGGCAGGAACCGAGGAAACGGCCCGAAGCCTGGCGGAGGCGCTCTCTGTATCACCGTTAACCGCTGCACTGCTTGCCTCAAGAGGTATTGGCAGTGTTGAAGAAGCGGGGATGTTTCTGAACGGGAATCTGGAGACGCTGCATGATCCATATTTGCTGCTGGGCATGGAGAAGGCAGTACCCCGTATCCAACAAGCGATTGAAAATGGCGAACATATCCTGATTTATGGGGATTACGATGCCGATGGCGTTTCCAGCACTTCATTGATGATCTATTTCATGCGTCATTTGGGAGTTTCCTATGATATCTATATTCCGCATCGCTCTAATGAAGGATACGGTCTGCATAACCACGCGCTGGATTGGGCACATCAACAGGGAGTCAGTCTGGTCATTACGGTAGACACCGGCATTAGTGCGGTTGAGCAGATCGCATATGCTAATACCCTTGGAATTGACGTCATCGTTACGGATCATCATGAACCTCCAGAGGTGCTTCCGGATGCCTATGCGCTGATCAATCCGAAGCAGCCTGGATGTCCATATCCATTTAAAGGGCTAGCTGGCGTCGGAGTGGCGTATAAATTGGCTCAGGCTGTACTGAAAAACCCGCCGGTGGAATGGACCGAAATCGTAGCTATCGGAACGATTGCCGATTTGATGCCATTAACGGGGGAGAATCGCATTCTGGTCAGCCGGGGTCTAGAATGTATGCGCCATACATCCTTCCAGGGCATTCACGCGCTGATGGAAGTGAGCGGGATAAGCATGGGATCCGTAACTTCCACGAATGTAGCATTTGGTATGGCTCCGAGAATCAATGCCAGCGGCCGACTGGATCATGCCGGTTCGGCGGTGGCATTGCTGACGACAGAGGATAAGGATGAGGCGCAGCGTTTATCACATGCGCTGGATGAGCTGAATAAGGAACGGCAGCAGGTAGTCGAGGTGATTGTCCAGGAAGCTATGCTGCAGCTGCAGGGCAAAATGTCCGGTGGAACGGTCCCGGATGTCATCGTGCTGGCAGGAGAAGGCTGGAATGTAGGCGTCGTCGGGATTGTGGCTTCAAAAATCCTTGAACGATATTACCGTCCAGTTATTATTCTGGGCATTGATCCGGAGACAGGTATGTGCAAGGGTTCGGCAAGATCCATCCCGGGTCTGGATATTTTCGAAGCGTTAACTTCCTGCAAAGAGCTTATGGAGCATTATGGAGGTCACCCATCCGCAGCCGGGATGAGCTTAAAGCGTGAGCAGCTGCCAGCATTCGAGGACGCGTTGAACCATTATGCTGCAAGAGTGCTTACAGCAGATGACTATACTCCTGTCACCTCTACGGACGGGGAGTGGAGATTGTCTGATGTTCCACTCTCTGTCATTGATGAGATGGAAATGCTGGCGCCATTCGGAATGGCCAATCCGGTTCCCAAGCTTATTTTTCGTGGCACCCAATTAGTGGAGCTTAGGAAGATGGGCAAGGAAGGCAAGCATTTGAAGCTTGTTGTCCGGCAAGGTGGAGCTCGAATTGAAGCTGTTGCTTTTGGCAGAGGTGATCTGGCAGAGCTGCTTGAAGAAGGTATGACACTTGATTTACTCGGTGAAGTTTCCGTTAATGAATGGAATGGATCGAGAAAGCCGCAGCTGATGCTGCAGGATATGAAAATAACGGGTCCGCAGGTATTCGACCTGCGTGATTCCAAAGAGCCTTGGGGAGAAATACAGCGGATTTACGATCAAGTTGCACCTTATATGCGGCTTGAACATCGACATATCGCAGTTGTGTTTAATCCGCGAATTGAAAGTTCACCCAAAATGAATTTGAATGATTGTACCCTTTGGGTATATGATAGTAAGGCTGGAATTTCGGCATTTAACGATGCGGCGAATACTTATGGTAAAGATCAGATCACGACTTTGTTTATGGTTCATGTACCAGACTCTGCAGATCAGCTGGATATGCTGCTGGCGTCATTCAGAAACCTCTCCAACGTATTCCTGCTTCATTCGGGACGGAATAAAACAGAGCAGTTGACGATTCCAAGCCGCGAACAGTTTAAATTGCTGTATGTATTATTGATGCGTTTGGCTGCTGAGCCGATCAGGGAGCAGGAAGCGCTTGCCAGACTTAGTCAGCAGTCTTCCTCAACCCTTCGTATGGTAACGATGATGATGGACGTATTTGAAGAGCTTTCGTTTATTGAGCGCCTAGATGGAAATATTGTCGTGATTCCTAAACCGCCGAAGCGAGAACTTAGCAGTTCAATACATTTCTCTGCACTGGGCAGTTTGGCCGAAATGGAACAGCATTTGGTGTATGCAGGCACTTCGCAGTGTACCAGCTGGGTAATTTCCCGTTTGGAAGGTGCAAGCTAAACGCATAACCGTTTTTTGTATAATTTTTAGGAGGAGATTATTTTGGATTATAAAGAGTACATTCGGGTGATACCTGATTTCCCGCAGCCTGGTATCAGCTTTAAAGATATCACGACATTGCTTCAGAACGGGGAGATTTACAAAAAAACCATCAACGAACTTAAAGAGATGGTTTCCGCTCTGAAAATTGATGTCATTGCTGGTCCCGAGGCGCGCGGATTTGTTGTTGGAGCTCCTCTGGCTTATGCGCTTGGCGTTGGCTTTGCACCGATCCGTAAAAGCGGGAAGCTTCCATACGAAACGATTGAGGTTGCATATGATCTGGAGTATGGTAAAGACCGTCTGGCCATGCATACCGATGCTATTCACAAAGGGCAAAATGTCCTGATTGCGGATGACCTGCTGGCCACTGGAGGTACAATCTCCACTTCAGTAGATCTGGTTAAACAGCTTGGCGGCAATGTAGTAGGAGCTGCATTCCTAATCGAGCTGTCAGCCTTGAACGGTCGTGCTAAACTGCCGGGCGTTGAAGTGTTCTCTTTAATGACATACGAAGACTAATACAAGCATTCGATTACGGGAACTGTGTTTCCCGGGAAATAAAATACCTTTAGGCCAACTTAGGCCTGAGGGTATTTTTTTTGATTAAAAGCTCACAAAAGTGCAGCAAATCAGGATGTAATTATTTTAACTTCAAAGTAATGCATATACACTGGAAAAAGGAGAAAATATCCGCGTTAATCAACTAAATAGAAAAAGAACTTTTTTATTCGGACTATATTTGCTATAATTTCCCTTGAAAGCGGTTTAATAACGGAATTATCCGTTAATTGTCATTGTTGTCGCTGGATATAATCTTTTATTAATCATGTAAAGGGAGCCGAGAAAATGAAAAAGAGCAAAAAGGGAATGGTAATCACTTTATTGTCTGTTTTATTGCTGTCCTTCATGTTGAGTGCTTGCGGGGGAGAGAAATCAGGACAAATGGGAAGCGGCAAGGGCGATCCCGTCAAGCTGGAGTTTTGGACGATTTCACTACAGCCCACCTTTACCGATTATTTCAACAAATTGATCGCAGATTATGAGAAGACACATGAGGGAGTGATCATCGACTGGAAGGATTATCCTTACGACGCCGTTACCAACAAGCTTCTGACCAGTATCGCAAGCGGCAGCAGTCCTGATGTGGTGAATCTGAATACAGAGTTCGCCAGTCAGATGGGTTCCAAGGGAGCGGTTGTAGATCTTAATCAGTTTCTAACGGATGAGCAGAAGCAATCCTATTTTGACGGCATCTTTAATTCTACGGTTATTGATGGAAAAGCTTATGCCTTGCCATGGTATACCGGTACCGAGGTGCTGTTTATGAATACTAAAATCGTCAAGGATGCCGGTCTTGACCCTGCCAACCCTCCAAAATCGCAGGATGAACTGGTCGCTTGGGCGAAGCAGATCAAGGAAAAAACAGGCAAAACCGGTTATTCCACGCAGTGGGTTTCGAACCTGTTTCCTAAGGAAGGAATTAAGATTCTAAACGATGACAAATCGGCGGCGGTATTCAATACACCGGAAACGAAAACGATTCTGGAAAATATAAAGAAGAAAATTGTGGATGGCGTCATTATGAAGGAAGACGTTCCTTTTACGAAGCAGATTCAGTATTACTCCAGCGAGCAGGTGGCTTTTGAGATCGCAGGTCCGACGTTCATTAACTTTCTGAAAACCTCTGCGCCGGATGTGTATAAAAATACGATTGCAGTTCCTATGCCAACAGGCAAAGCAGATGTACGTCTGTCCAACAGCATGGATGTTGTGGTTCCCGGTAAATCGAAGCATCAAAAAGAAGCGGTAGAATTTGCAGCATTTATTACCAATGCAGATAACCAAACGGCTTTCTCCAAAGCAGCCAATACCCTCCCATCTACCAAAGAATCGATTAAGGATCCGTTCTTTACTGCATCGGATAATACGCTGGAGTCCCAGGCTAAGATCGCATCCGCCAACAGTTTGGATAAAGCAGTTGACTACATGGTAGGTGTACCGAATGCATCCGATATCAACTCGGCAATAGCCAGAGGCTTGCAGAAAATCATGCTGAATGACGCGGATCTTCAAGCCACCCTGGATGCCATGGAGCAGGAAGTCAATCAGGTGTTGAAAAAATAATGCCTTTTCGTACGCAAGATTTTCGTAAAATAGGACGGTGAATACAGCATGAAGAGATGGGTGTGGACAGAATCCTATACAGCATGGGCCTTTATGGCCCCTGGACTGGCTCTCATTGCCGTGTTTGTGTTTTGGCCGATTATATACGGAATTCCGCTGTCGTTTACCGACTATTCCGTCATTTCCGAAACGCATTACGTGGGCTTTGATAACTTCGTCACCGCATTTCATGATAAAAACTTTTTGATATCTCTCTGGAACTCGCTCTTGTACGTCATCATCGTACCGATCATCCAAATCATTTCGATCATGATGGCCATCCTGGTGAACGGGAAAATACCAGGCGTGAAAATATTCCGTACGGCATATTACATACCTGTTGTGACTTCCATGGTTGCCGTTGCCCTGATTTGGAGCTGGCTGCTGAGCAATAACGGTGTAGTCAATTTCTTTCTGCTTAAGCTTGGACTGATTAATGATCAGGTTGCGTGGCTGTCAACGAGCAGTACGGCTTTGTTTGTCCTGATGTTCATTACGATGTGGAAGGGCCTCGGATATTACATGATGCTGTATCTCGCCGGTCTGCAGGGCATTCCTTCGGATTTGTATGAAGCTGCCAGAGTGGATGGTGCCAGCCGCTGGCGTGTAATTTGGAGCATTACGATTCCGCTGCTGCGGCCGCATATCCTGTTCTGTACGCTCATCTCGCTGATGGGTGCCATCCGTGTCTTTGATGAGGTGTATATCTTGACCAAGGGTGGTCCGGGTACCTCGACGCTAACCTCAAGCGTGTACATTTTTCAAAAGGGCCTGGAGCAGTTTAACTTCGGCTATGCATCGGCACTGGGGCTGATCGTCAGCATCCTTGTCGGTGTGCTCAGTGTGCTTGTGTTCCGGTTCAACCAGAAAGGCGGTGTCAATCCATATTGATGAGTGCGACCCTTCGACCGAAAAAATCGATTGCCGGAATTCGGCTGGCTGTTGTTTATGTATTGCTGCTGGCGCTCGCTTTGTTTATGATGGGACCGTTTTTGTGGCTGCTCAGCGTTTCGCTCATGCCGGGCAAAAATGTGTTCTCCAATCCTCCGGCCATATTGCCGACGTTTATTGATTTTGATAACTACGTGAAAGTCTGGCAGTTTATGAATTTTCCGAAATACATCTATAATACGGTGGTCATTACAGCCCTAGGCGTGATTTTTAATGTGATTCTGGCTGCTCTGACGGCCTATCCGCTAGCGACCTTTCGCTTCAAAGGCAGAAACCTGGTATTTACGCTGCTGATCGCCACCATGGTCATACCATCCTCCACAGCGATGATCGTACATTATTTAACCATCCAGTGGCTTCACTTGACGGGTTCTTTCCTGGGGGTGGTCCTGCCCTCCGCCGTATCCGTATTTAATATTTTTCTGATGCGTCAGACCTTTCTCGGTATTCCATCGGATGTTCGTGATTCGGGCAAAATGGACGGCGCGTCTGAATTCCGGATATGGCTGCAGCTGGTTCTACCGCTCGTCAAACCGGCCATTGCGGTCATTTCCCTGCTCGAGATGATGGCCTTCTGGAATAACTTTCTGTGGCCGATTGTCGTGCTTGACGATCCGCAAAAATATCCGCTTGCCGCAGCACTGACCTTTTTGAACGGACAATTCTCCTATAATTTTGGTTGGATCGCAGCAGGTACAATGATTTCTGTAATTCCGATTATCACCGTATTTCTGTTCACCCAGCGCTATTATATGGAGGGCATTGCAGGGGCTGTAAAAGGATAGACATTTAAAAGCTTTAGAAGGGAACATTGACTATAAATCAAGTCCAAAGGGAGCTAACAACGATGGGGAAACTGGACAAAATCGCCTTTGTTCCACTGGATGAACGGCCGTGCAATTACGAATTTCCTTATCTTCTTGCACAAGGAACAGGAATTCATATGGCACGTCCACCGATGGAAATGATGGGGCTCAAAAAAAGACCGGGGGACACAGACCGGCTGTGGAGCTGGCTGGAGGAGCAGTCTATGGATGCGGACGGAGCCGTCATTTCACTCGATACTTTGCTGTACGGCGGCATTATTCCTTCGAGGCTGCATGATCTGGAGCATCCGCAAGTGGCAGAGCGACTTCAAAGACTCCGGGGTTTGAAAGAGCGGAATCCGGATCTCCAAATATTTGCCTTTCAGCTCATTATGCGCTGTCCGCAATATTCGATTGCCGATGAGGAACCGGATTACTACGCCGATTGGGGACGGGAGATTTTCCGGAAAGGGTATATCAGCCATCGTTCGGAGCTGGGAATTGCAACGGGGGAAGAACTGGAGGAACTGTCAGATATCGAGAAGCGTCTCCCGGCTGAAATTCTGGAGGATTATATGCACCGCAGATCCGTCAATATTGGTGTGATCCGAGATGTTCTTGACCTGATTGCAGGAGGGGGAATCGATTTTATGATTTTCCCTCAGGATGACTCGGCGCCATATGGGCATACCGCCAAGGATCAACAGAAGGTAAGAGCCATGATTTCGGAGCTTGATCTGGAGCTTACAACCTATATGTACCCAGGTGCGGACGAGGTTGGATGCACTCTCCTGGCCAGAATGATAAATAACAGTACGCACCAAGTACCGCTCGTTTATCCGCGGATGTCGGCGGTGCAGGGGCCGTTTGTTACACCGTTATATGAGGATCGATTCTTTTACGAAAGCTTGAAGTATCAGATTATGGCTGCTGGCGGCCTAATTACGTCCTCGGCGGAAGAGGCAGACCTGATTCTGATTGTGAATACGCCCGGTGAAACGATGATGGAAGCCGAATCACAAAAGCATGCTTTCTTCAGCTATGATGTATATCGGAATATTATCGAGTTGGTGGAGTATGGTAATTACATGCTGCGTCACAAAGGCAAGCCTGTGGCTGCAGCCGATGTCGGATACGCCAATGGCGCGGATCTGAAGCTGCTTAAGCTGCTGAAGCAAAAGGAAATGCTATTCGACCTAGCCGGTTATGCTGGCTGGAATACAAGCTCGAATACACTTGGAACCGTCATCGCCCAATCGATGCTGTATCTGCATTACGGGCGGACTTCGCAGCATCTGGATTTTTTGGCGCTGCGCTATGCGGAAGATCTCTGCTATTGTTCCGTTGTAAGGATGGGGCTGAACCAGGGTGAAGTCGAAGCGATGGGGCTAAGTAAATTCGAGCTGGATGGTCAGAGAGGCGAGGTTTCCCGGATGGTGCGGAAGCGGCTTGTTCAAGAGCTGGAGGAACGAATTAATGGAGAAAAAGGCCGCGTTGAGATCACGGATTGCTATATGCCATGGAACCGGACCTTTGAAGTAGGCCTCAGCGTACGCTATCATCTCTGCGAACAATAGCTGACATATGACATACTTTCCCAGAGAAGGACTTATACATCCGAAATAAAGAAAAAAGAGCCGGCAGCGCTCCCTGACAGGGGCTTGTCCGGCTCTTTTTTATGGTTATCAATCGAATCAATTTCATAATACCTTACGCTGCTTCAATCAAGGCCATATAAAGATCCAATTTATTGGTCTATATATAGTTTCAATTTTATCGTTTTAGTGAGTTATGAAATGGATTCAATCAGGAATCTTTTCGACGAGCTCGTCGTCTTTATCGTTAGAGAGTCCCAGCACCTCGATCAGTTTGAAGAACAGGCTGAGTACAATACCTACAATCGTAGCCAGTGCCATGCCTTTCAAATGAACATTGCCAATATCCAGCTGTACGCCGCTGATGCCGACTACAAGCACGAGCGTGGCAAGCAGCATGTTGGTTGGCTTGGAGAAATCAACCTTTTGCTCAACGAAGATCCGCAGACCTGAAGCCGCAATGACGCCGAACAGAAGCAATGACACGCCGCCCATGACAGGTACAGGAATGTTGGAAATGATAGAGGAGAAAGTTCCTGAGAAAGAAAGTAGTATTGCAATGATTGCGGCACCACCAATGACAAACACGGAGTAAACCTTGGTTAATGCCATAACACCGATATTTTCCCCATAGGTCGTATTGGGAGTGGAGCCCACGAATCCGGAAATAATGGTGGAAATACCGTTACCCAGAAGGGATCGGTTAAGTCCGGGATCTTTGGACAAGTCTTTACCAACGATATTACTGGTCACAAGCAGGTGTCCGATGTGTTCAACGATAACGACAAGGGATACGGGAATGATAGTGAGAATTGCCGTCATATCAAAAACAGGGGTCGTTAAGGTAGGGGCGGAGAAGAAATGAGCGTCTGCAATAGCTCCCTTGTTAATCATGCCAGGCATAAAGTAAGCCATAACATACCCAGTTACAATACCAATCAGAATGTGGATGATTTTAGGGAAACCGCGGAACAGTACAGCTCCGATGACGGTAACGCCAAGTGTCGTCATGGAGAGGATGACAGCATTTGGGTTGAACCAATCCGCCGATGCACCACCCTGTGGAATAATTCCAGCCATACCGGCTGCGGTTGGAACGAGTTCAAGGCCGATAGTAGCAACAATGGCACCCATGGCAGCTGGAGGGAAAACGACATCAATCCAGCGTGTTCCGGCATACTGTACAATAAGTCCGACAGCGACAAAGATGACACCGGTTACGATAAAGGCACCGAGAGCTAGCGGATAATTGTCCGTATTATCTAACAAGACGGATTGTACCGGAGCAATAAAGGCGAAGCTTGAACCGAGGTATGCGGGGATTTTTCCGCGGCAGATCAAAATGTAAAGCAGGGTTCCGATTCCGTTCATTAGCAAAATCATACCAGGGTCTACATGAAACAGGTTTGGTACGAGCACCGTACTGCCGAACATGGCGAACAGGTGCTGCAGGCTGAGAAGGAATCCCGGACCCAAGGGAAGCCTTTCATTAACTTGAATTTCGCGTTGCAATAAGCTCACTCCCAATAAAAGATTTCGTATCTCGAATTGCATTCAATCTAGATTAGCCAGAAAACCGACATTTTTCAATCATTTTTTTATCAAAAAATGAGGAAATGCCAAAAAATGAAGTTTGTTGCCCCAGCGCTTCCTGTTCCTGGCAAGAAATATTGACGTAGAGCCTTCCAAGCGTCATAATTATATAAAATCTTGTTTGAACCGGGAACCTGCTAAAGATGAAACGTCAGCGGGTTCTATTTCATATAGAAGGGAAACGGAAACGACTAGAATGGGCATAGAGCGATTACTTGAAAAGGCTGGAGCCTATATAAAAGATCCAGATTTGGACCGCATTCGGGAAGCCTATAATTTCGCAGATCAAGCCCATCATGGCCAGGTCCGCAAATCCGGCGAACCCTATATTCTGCATCCGCTTGCGGTTGCAGATATTGTCGTGAACCTGATGATGGATACAACCTCCATTGTCGCCGCGCTGCTGCATGATGTCGTTGAGGATACAACCGTATCGCTGGAAGAGATCCGCGACAAGTTCGGCAATGCCTGTGCAATGTTGGTTGATGGGCTGACCAAGCTGGAGCGTATCCAATTCCGTTCCAAGGAAGAACAGCAGAATGAGAATTATCGCAAGATGTTCATCGCTATGGCGCAGGACATCCGCGTAATTGTGATCAAACTGGCCGACCGGCTCCATAATATGCGCACACTGAAATACCAATCAGAAGAAAGCCAGCGGCGAATTGCTTACGAGACGCTGGAGATTTTCTGTCCGATCGCAGATCGTCTTGGTATTTCGGCAATTAAGAGCGAAATGGAAGATCTTTCGCTTCGATATTTGAATCCACAGCAGTATTACCGTATCGCCAATTTGATTCATAAAAAGCGCGCTGAACGCGAACAGTTTGTTGACACCGTGATTTCCCGCATCAGTGAAAAGCTGGATGAAATGGGGATCGAGGGGGATTTGTCAGGCAGACCAAAGCATATTTACAGCGTTTTTAATAAAATGACGACGAAGAACAAGCAGTTCAATGAGATTTATGATTTGATTGCTATCCGTATTATTGTGGACAATATCAAAGACTGCTATGCCACATTGGGTATTATCCATACCTTGTGGAAACCGATGCCTGGACGGTTTAAAGATTATATAGCTATGCCAAAAGCAAACATGTATCAATCGCTGCATACAACGGTGGTAGGTCCGAACGGGGAACCAACAGAAGTACAGATCCGTACCACGGAAATGCACCGCACCGCTGAATACGGTATCGCGGCGCACTGGGCATACAAGGAAGGCACATCACCAGGGGGCAACTTCGAGAATAAAATGACATTTTTCCGGGAGATTCTGGAGCTTCAGCATGAAGCGAAGGACGCATCCGAGTTTGTGGAATCCCTCAAGATGGACTTCTTCTCGGACCTCGTATTTGTCTTTACTCCGAAGGGGGAAGTCGTTGAGCTGCCTTCGGGCTCTGTGCCGCTGGATTTTGCCTACCGGATTCATACGGAAGTCGGCAACCGAACCATCGGCGCCAAGGTTAACGGACGGATCGTGCCGCTGGATCACCGCCTGAAAACAGGCGATATCGTGGAAATCCTGACCTCAAAGCATTCTTATGGACCTAGTGGAGACTGGCTGAAAATTGCCCAATCCTCTCACGCGCGGAGCAAAATCAAGCAGTGGTTCAAGAAGGAAAAACGCGAAGAGAATGTGGAAAAAGGCCGCGATATGGTTGAACGCGAGCTGAAGAACCGCGGACTGGATCCTTCCGAGTGGACAACGGATGATAAACTGCTGGAGGTAGCCAAGAAATTTGCCTTTAATGATATCGAAGATATGCTTTCAGGCATTGGCTTCGGCGGCATTACGGCAGCCCAGATCTGCACACGTCTGACCGAGCGTCTCCGCAAAGAGCAGGAAGAAGCAAGTCTGCTGGAACTGACTTCCGAGAAGAAGGAGATCAAGGTTCCTACGGAGAAAAGATCGCGTCCGACCAATGGTGTTCGTGTAAAGGGAATCGACAACCTGCTTGTCCGCTTTGCCCGCTGCTGTAATCCGGTGCCAGGAGACGATATCGTAGGATATGTAACCCGCGGACGTGGTGTATCTGTTCATCGGGCGGATTGCCCGAACCTCCCAACCACGGATGATGGGGAGGAAGCAGCACGCGTGATAGAAGTGGAATGGGAAACGGAAATCGAAGCAAATTACAGTGTGGATATTGAGATTACAGGACATGACCGCAACGGCTTACTGAACGAGGTTCTCCAGGCCGTATCGGAAAGCAAGACGAATATTTCTGCCGTTACCGGACGATCGGATAAAAACAAAATGGCGCTGATACACATGACGATTTTGATCCGCAATACCGATCATTTGCATTCCGTCGTAGAGCGGATCAAGCGTGTGAAAGATGTCTATACGGTGCACCGGATTATTCAATAATTCAGGTTGATTAAAGGAGCATAGTACACCCGCATGAGAGTTGTTGTTCAACGCTGCAAGGAAGCACAAGTTACGGTTAACGGGGAAATCACTGGACAAATCAGCCAGGGATTGATGGTGCTTGTAGGGGTTACCCATGAAGACACGGACAAAGATGCGCAGTATTTGGCTGACAAGGTTGCCGGTTTGCGTATTTTCGAGGATGAGGAAGGCAAAATGAACTTCAGCGTAACGGATGTGGGCGGTAGCGTCCTGTCCGTCTCGCAGTTTACATTGTACGGCGACTGCCGCAAAGGAAAGCGTCCCAACTTTATGGGAGCCGCCAAACCCGACGCGGCGCTTGAACTTTATGAACGTTTTAATCGTGAGCTGGCTGCAAAGGGTTTGGAGGTAGCGACCGGACGATTTGGAGAAATGATGGATGTGACCTTTACCAATTGGGGCCCGGTTACACTGATCATTGACAGCAAAACAACGGCATAGAAAAGCGTTTTGGAGGGAATGCTGATCATAGAACATCAGCCTTTTATCCAAAGGAGTCGTCATTTTATGCGTCAATCTTCCCATGCATTTACATTGAAATTGATGCCGCTGATCCCGCTTGAATCCGTTAAGGAAGCAGTCAAGCTGGAACGGGCAGGCGAAATTCCTTTTCCACTCTGGAATGGTTACAGCAAGGGGAAAGGATCATCACCGTACCAATTACGTTAAGCGCTGCTGGTACGAATTTAAAGAGTCAGGTTTCCTTTGTGGAGAGCCTGACTCTTTTTTTAATGTAATCACTTCAAACATGGGTCCGTGTGTTATAAAGCATTCGTATTAGGGTAATAACAAAGCGTGGACAACAACCTGAAAGGAGATCGAAATCCATGAGTAAAGTTGCTTTTTTACTGGCTAACGCGTTTGAAGATTCAGAAATGAAGGTACCTTATGATGAAGTGAACAAAGCAGGTCATGAAACGGATATTATCGGACTCCAGAAGGGTGAAACATTGAAGGGGAAAAACGGTAAAGCTACCTACACGGCTGAAAAATCCATTTCCGAGGTTCATGCGGCTGACTATGATGCAGTCGTCATTCCGGGTGGTTCTTCTCCGGAGAATCTGCGTCTGGATCCTGACATACTGAAATTTGTAAAAGAAATGAACGGCTCGAAGAAGCCCATAGCAGCCATCTGCCATGGCCCGCAAATTCTTGCGAGCGCCGATCTGTTAAAAGACCGTACAATTACCTCTTATCCGCCGCTTCAAGATGATATGGTCAATGCAGGCGCGGAATTTAAAGATGAAGAGGTTGTCGTGGACGGTAACTACATTACTTCTCGTACTCCTAAAGACGAACCGGCCTTTGTCCGGGAACTGCTGAAAGTGCTGTAATCCATCAAATAGGAGTGCTTTGAAGCTTGGCCTATGATTCATTATGTTAAAAAGGATTTGCGAGAATCCTAAAAATGAGGAGGTAATGATCATGACGAAGCAAATACAAGCTTACTTCAAGAATGAGGATGACGCGGAGAGCGCAAAAACCAAATTGATCGGAACACATACCGAACATTTGGAAGTCAGCCGCCTAGGTACGACACTCGACGGAAACAGACATATCCTACTGCCGATCGCGCCAGTGAGCATGGCGGGGAATATGAATACCGGCGGTGCTTCAGCTGCGGTTGGGGTACCTGGTGTAGGTTATAGCGCTCCGGTAGTGCCTGTTGTGGATGATGAGAATGATATCTACCGTCAGAGCGAGGATACGCCTCCCGAGGAGCGTGAAACGCGCAGGGATATTGATCAGGATGAACCCGTGCTTGGCTTTGCTGACCTGAATGCGGATAATTATGATGACCTGGATTATGTTCTATCCTGTAAGGTAAGTGATGAAGATTATGCGGAAGTTCTCAATAAGCTGCGCAACAATGGCGGTTATGTTGAAATCTTCGACTAAAGAAGACAGCTCTCCAAACCCGTATTCATTGCGGGATGGAGAGCTATTTTGGATCATATATAAAGCGCTTTCCCGTTTGTAATATAACTGTAATATTAGATTCATACTCCCTTAATATAGCCTGTTTATAATAACAAGCATGACCCCCTTTTTTAATATATAACCTTTGGACCTACAATACGGATTGTAGGTTTTTCTTTTGTTTGCCACTTGACTTTAGTGCAGCGGTTCATTACAATCTAAAAATAATCTAAATTTGATTCAATGACGGGACCAAGTAGTTCGCGCCCCACCATGCAGAGAGGAATCCCTTAGGCTGGAAGGATTCTATGGATGACCGAATGAATGACTTCCCCGAGAACAGACGGCGAAAGTTTGGAAGCTCCTTTATTTAGGAATTTCCCTGCGAGTAGACGCACTGCGCGGAACGGGCGTTAATCGTTATGAAGCGGATACACATGAATTTATGGTGTCCGGAATGTGGGTGGCACCACGGGTGATTGATAAATAACAATCTCTCGTCCCTGTTTGCTTTTTAAAGCAGCGGGACGGGGGATTTTTTGTTATATCCTTATACAAACCTATGCTTTGATGAGTGAGGATTGGAATACAGAAAAAGATCAATTTGAATGGGGGTAGAACAAACCATGGCTTACCAAAAACCGACAGGTACGCAGGATTTTTTGCCGGGTGTGGTTGAAAAATGGCAGTTTGTCGAAGAGAAAGCAAGAGACTTATGCCGGCGTTTTAATTACCGGGAAATCCGCACCCCTTTGTTTGAGCAAACGGAGTTGTTTGAACGGGGCGTTGGAGAGACGACGGATATCGTCGAAAAGGAAATGTATTCGTTTAAAGATAAAGGCGATCGCAGTATGACGCTTCGTCCGGAAGGCACGGCAGGGGTTGTCCGCTCTTATGTGGAGAACAAGCTGTATGGGGAGCCGGATGTGAGCAAGCTGTACTACATCGGTCCAATGTTCCGTTATGAGCGTCCGCAAGCGGGTCGTTACCGTCAGTTTCATCAATTCGGTGTTGAGGCTTTCGGAGCGGTTGATCCAGCCATTGATGCGGAAGTGGTATCTCTCGGTTATCAGTTCTGCAAGGAACTGGGACTGCAGGGAGTCAAAGTGGAGATTAACTCCGTTGGCAATCCTGAAAGCCGCGCGGCTTATCGTGAAAGGCTGCTGGAATTTCTCACACCGATGAAAGACAGTCTGTGCAAGGACTGCCAGTCCCGGATGGACCGCAACCCGATGCGGGTGCTGGATTGCAAGGTGGACCAGGACAAGTTCACGAATGCGCCTTCGATTTTGGACAGTCTGGATGAGGAATGCACAAATCACTTCGAGCAAGTGAAACAGTACCTAACGGCTATGGAAGTTGAATTCGTCGTGAATCACCGGCTGGTTCGAGGTCTCGATTATTACACGCACACGGCCTTTGAGTATAAGGCTCAAGGAATCGGTGCTATCGACACCATCGGCGGCGGTGGACGTTACAACGGTTTAGTCAGCGAAATCGGCGGACCGGAGCAGCCGGGGATCGGGTTGGGCCTTGGACTGGAACGTATTCTGTTGATTCTGGATAAACAGGAAATCGATCTGAATGCGATCAAAGCGCTTGATGTGTATTTTGTTGCTTTGGGCGAAGCCGCTGACCGTGAGATTACGAAACAGCTGTACCTTGTGCGTAAAGAAGGATTGTCGGCTGAACGCGATTATCTGGGCAGAAAAATGAAAGCCCAAATGAAGTCCGCTGACCGCTTCCATGCCAAAGTGACGGCGATCTTGGGAGACGATGAACTGGAGCGGGGCGAAATTGCGCTGAAGTCGATGGCTACAGGCGAGCAGCAGACGGTTAAGCTGAGTGAGCTTCTTATGAAATTAAGGGAATTCGCCGAAAAGGCTGAATAATAGAAAAGGGGTATGAGAAACATGCTTAGGACTCATCAATGCGGAAGCCTGACAACAGGCCATATTGGAGAAACCGTTACACTGAACGGCTGGGTACAAACCCGCCGTGATCTTGGAGGCGTGCTGTTTATTGATCTGCGTGACCGCAGTGGTATCGTGCAAGTCGTGTTCAATCCTGCTTACTCGGGGGATGCATTGGCTGTAGCTGACAAAGTGCGTAGTGAGTATGTGCTGGCGGTTTCCGGTAAAGTCGTTCAACGCGATCAGGAAACGATCAACCCTAACCTTGCGACAGGTGAAATCGAAGTTCACATTACCGAAATTGAGGTACTGAACGCGGCTAAAACACCTCCGTTTTTCGTTGAAGACGGTGTTGAGGTCGATGAATCGCTGCGTTTGAAATACAGATATCTGGATCTCCGTCGTCCGGAAATGCAAAAAACGCTGATGTTGCGCTCAAAAGCATCCAAAATATTCCGTGATTTCCTGGACGAAAACGGGTTTATCGATGTTGAAACTCCGATTCTGACCAAGAGCTCACCTGAAGGCGCCCGTGATTACCTGGTACCTAGCCGTGTGCATTCAGGCGAATTTTTCGCACTGCCGCAGTCGCCGCAAATTTACAAACAGCTGCTGATGGTCAGTGGTCTGGAGCGTTATTATCAAATCGCCCGCTGCTTCCGGGACGAAGATCTTCGTGCTGACCGTCAGCCTGAATTTACCCAAGTCGACATCGAGACCTCATTCCTCGACCGTGATACGCTCCTGAATATGATGGAGCAGCTGATGGTGAAATTGTTCAAGGAAACGATCGGCGTGGAGCTGGCATTGCCGTTCCAACGCATCACATATGACGAAGCAATGGGTAAATACGGCTCTGACAAGCCTGATCTGCGTTTTGGTCTTGAGCTGGTAGAAATGAACGATATCGTAGCCAGCAGCGGCGTCAAAGTATTCGCTTCCGTGATTGAAAAAGGCGGAGAAGTGAAGTGTTTGAATGCGAAAGGCTGCGGCACTTGGAGCCGTAAGGACATTGATGATCTTGGACCTTATGCTGCTAGGTACGGCGCGAAAGGTCTGGCTTGGATTCAAGTGAAGGACGGCGAATTCAAGGGGCCAATCGTGAAGTTCTTTACCGAACAGGAAATCGAAGCTGTAAGAGAACGTACAGGTGCCGAAGACGGCGACTTGCTCTTGTTCTCTGCTGACAATAAAAAGGTTGTTGCCGATGTACTGGGCGCACTTCGCCTGAAAATCGGACGTCAGCTCGGCCTGATCGATGACAAAGTATATAAATTCGCGTGGGTTACCGACTTCCCGCTGCTCAGCTATGATGAGGATGCGAAGCGCTATGTGGCAGAACATCATCCGTTCACCCGTCCAAACGATGAGGATCTGGAGTTGTTCGACACCGATCCGCTTAAAGTACGTGCACAAGCATATGACATCGTACTGAATGGTTATGAAGTAGGCGGCGGTTCGATGCGTATTTACAAGCGCGATATTCAGGAGAAAATGTTCGATGCCTTGGGTCTGTCTCCAGAAGTTGCACGTGAGAAATTCGGCTATCTGCTGGATGCGTTTGAATATGGCACGCCACCGCATGGCGGCATTGCCTTTGGTCTTGACCGCCTTATCATGCTTCTGGCAGGTCGCACCAACCTGCGCGAGACCATCGCATTCCCGAAAACGGCAAGCGCCACGGATCTGCTGATGGACGCACCGTCGACGGTGGATTCTTCGCAGCTTGATCAGCTTCATATCAAACTGGCGAAAAAACCTGAAGACAAAAAAGTTAATGCCTAAAATAGAGGGAGGCCTCCATACACTATGCTCAACCAATTTTCCCGTACAGAACTAGCTATAGGGCCGGAAGGTCTGGAAGCTATGAAAAATAGCACAGTGGCTGTGCTCGGTATCGGCGGTGTGGGCTCCATTGCGGTGGAGGCCCTTGCCCGCACGGGCGTTGGGAAGCTGATTCTGATTGACAAGGATGTAGTGGATATTACCAACATCAACCGTCAAATTCATGCTCTTACCACAACCGTTGGCCAAAAAAAAGCCGATCTGATGGTAGAGCGTGTTAAGCTGATCAACCCCGAATGCGAGGCAATCGCATTGAATATGTTTTATACCGAAGAAACCTGCGAAGAGCTCTTTAAATTTGATCTGGATTATGTGCTGGATGCGTCCGATACGGTTTCTTACAAAATCCATCTGATTAAAGAATGCCTGAAACGCAAAATCCCGCTGATTTCCAGCATGGGCGCTGCCAATAAGATGGATCCAAGCCGATTCCAGGTAGCTGATATTTCCAAGACGACGGTCGACCCGATTGCACGGGTGATCCGCACCAAGCTTCGCAAGGATGGCATCAAAAAAGGCGTGAAAGTCGTATTCTCGACCGAAGAGCCTATGAAGCCGCGCGTGGATGTAACGGAAAAAATCGTACCCGAAAACGCTCCAGCCATCCGTAAAGCCAAGCAGCCTCCTGCCAGTAATGCTTACGTTCCTCCTGTTGCAGGACTGATCATGGTTAGCGTAGCCGTCAAGGATTTGCTGAAGAAAGCTGGGATTGAAGTATAAAGAGAGCATTATCGCATTTTAAAATGTGGTACAATCATATGGCGTGAATGGCCGTATATAACGGCGGTCACGCCTTTTTGTTTCGACTTGGGGTAAGATATAAGCGTTTTGTTAGAATGCTTGGTGGTAAAAGGAAAGAGGAGGATCTGTTTGAAATCTGGATTTTGGCAGAAAAGTCTCGGTTTAAGACCGGGAGACAACTGGAAGAAAGAGCTCATTGCCGGGGCGGTATCTTATTTTTCAGTCGTATACATTGTTATGGTAAACGCAAACATCCTGCATGATGCGGGAATGCCACTGAAAGCAGCAATGATCGGCACCATTTTGACCTCGATCGCAGGATGTTTGCTCATGGCATTTGGCGGTAAATCGCCGATTGTGGTTGTACCGGGCATGGGAATTAACGCATTCTTCACCTATACGCTGGTTCATTCCATGAAACTGGGCTGGGAGGAAGCCCTGATGGTCGTGGCCGTGACGGGTGTTCTGTTCACAATAGTGACCTTTACCTCGTTGTACCGGATTATCAGCGAAGCGATACCGCAAAATCTTCAGCATGGGATCACTGTCGGGATCGGTTTGTTTTTGACCTTTATTGGCCTGCAAAAGAGTGAAATTGTGATTGCGCATCAGACAACGTTTGTGACGATTGGCCATTTTAGTGATCCTTCGGTCATCGTAGCCTGCATTACCCTGCTGCTTGCTTTGGTTCTCTTTATTCGCGGTATTCAGGGGGGACTTCTGATCAGTATCCTTGCGGGTACGGGGCTGGCTTACCTGCTCGGAGCTGTCAAGCCGGCACAGCAGATGGAGTCCGGTCATATCTTCAAACAGTATGGTGCAATATTCGGGCATTTGTCGTGGTCGGGTATCGGCAGCCTGGTGTTCTGGATCGCGGTATTTCTGCTGCTGCTAATCGTTGTGTTTGAGAACATCGGATTGATCGCGGCGCAGACCCGGATGATTGAACGTCCGGAGAATTTCAAGGGAAGCCTGCGGGCATTATCGCTGACGAATATTTTTGCCGGCATTTTCGGCAGCAGTCCAGTCGTGGCTGCGGCGGAGACAACGGCGGGCATTGCGGCTGGCGGACGAACCGGTCTGACTTCACTCGTATCTGCTGTTCTATTCGGAGCTACGTTCTTTTTCATCCCGCTGCTCGCTTATATCCCTGACAGCGCAATTGCTCCGATACTGATTGTGATTGGCGGATTGATGGTTCAGAACGTCAAGGAAATGGATTTTGGCGATCTCACGGAAGCTTTTCCGGCATTTCTGATCATGGTCATGATTCCTTTCACATACAGTATTGTGGATGGCATGGCTTTCGGATTTATTGCTTATCCGGTTGTAAAGCTTGCCCGGGGAAAAGGTAGAGATGTTTCTCCTGTGCTTTATGGCATAGCCGCCTTGTTTGTTGCCAACTTTGTCCTGCATTCATTAATGTAGTACTGAAAAAGAGACTTGGGGAGGAGGAATGACATGACACTTATACAATCATTCACAGAAGGACAGGAAGTTACGGGGTATTATCTATTAAAATCTGTAAACGTGAAGCAGACTAATTCTACACCCCCGAAGGATTATTTCGATATTATTCTTTCAGATACCAGCGGGGAAATCTCGGCCAAGTACTGGGATGCTTCTTCAACGGACAAGGAAACATTTTTTGCACCCATGCTGGTTAAGGTGCGGGGTGTAGTTCAGTTGTACCGTGAGCGCCTGCAATTTAAGGTTAATAAAATCCGTCCGGTATCGGATGATGAAGGTTATAATATTACCGATTTTGTGCGTGCGGCTCCTGTTCCGCCAAATGATCTCGTATATACAATCAAAACAGCTGCATCCAGTATTCAGGATGTGGAGATGCAGGTCATTATTGACCACTGCTTCAGCAAGATTGGTGACAAACTGATGCATTATCCTGCGGCTAAAGGGATGCATCACGCATTTTATGCAGGTCTGGCCTACCATATGGTGCGTATGCTGGAGCTGGCAGAATTCATATGCAGACAGCGGCCATTTCTGAACAGGGACCTTTTGGTCGCTGGCATCATTTTGCATGATATTGCCAAGACGGAAGAATTGACGGCAGAGCTCGGTATCGTCAGCGAGTATAGCTTTACCGGGAAGCTGATCGGACATATTCCGCTTGCCGCAGGCTGGGTTACAGAAGCAGCAGTTATCCATGGCATGGATGTAAACTCTGAAAAAATCGTTCTGCTGCAGCATATGATATTAGCTCATCATAATTTACCTGAATGGGGTAGTACGGTACAGCCGCAAATACCCGAAGCGCTCGCGCTGCATTTGATCGATCAAATGGACGCGAAGCTGCAGGCTGCGGAGGATGCGATCTCCACGATGCCTACGACCGATGATTGGACCTCTCCGGTCCGAGCTCTGGAGAATAAGGCATTCTATCGGGCCAAAGGGGAATAGAAAGATCGTAATAACAGCATAGGAGCGAATATATCAGTGACAGAGAAGCATAACGACGCTCCGCAAAAGACTTTAAGGTTCTCTAAGCGAAGAGGCAAGCACATAGATGGAGCCGGATTGGATTCAAACACCGGATTCCCGCAGCTCGCAGAGCAGCTTCAGCGGGCCGCTGAGGGGATCAGGGAGATGGAACTGATGCCGGGTTCTGCCTCGCTCAATTTGCCTGAATGGAGTCCAGGTATCAGAGTCAGACATAAGCAGCATCCGGAATACGGAACAGGAATGATTCGGACTGTTATTTCGGGTGGAATGTCCGTTTATTGCAGCTTTGATCAATTTTCTTTATCGGCCCAAAGCTGGACTCCATCGGGCTATTACCGTATCAGTCAGCTCGAAAAGGTGGAAGAGGTTGACAAAAGCGAAAGAACTCTAATATAATTTTTGGCGTAACTGTCTTTAAAATATGACGACATGAGGTGGAAAGGAAATGGAAATATTATCTACTGTTCTAACAAGAGAACTGGCCTAAAACGGGAGAAGTCTGCCCTTTTTTAACAAGCCATCTCGAGAACAGTTGATATGATCCGAATCCTTTCTTACTCTGCTATAGCGTAAAGGAGTGAGGTGTATTCGCCTTACTCTTTTTTTTATGCCCGGCAAAGATAGAGAAGCAACCCTGTATTTTAAATTTCATACTACTGTTTCTCCGGATGGCTTTCGCTTCTAATCAAGTTGAAAACCAAAAGGAGAGAAAAATCATGAGTATTTTAAATGTTACCGATCTGACGCATATGTATGGTGATCAGATGACGTTTGCACATATGAATTTCCGCTTGCTTCCAGGTGAGCATGCCGGTTTGGTCGGCGTCAATGGCGCCGGTAAGTCCACTTTGTTCCGTCTGCTTACCGGCAATTTATTGCCGGATGCGGGCAAAATTGAATGGGCATCGCAGGTGCAGGTCGGGTTTCTGGAGCAGCATATCGGCCTGCAGCCGGGAACTACCATCAGACAATACTTGGAGCGGGCGTTTCAGTATTTGTATGATATGGAGAGGGAAATGAACAGCATCGCGGAGCGCTTTGCGGATGCGGGCGATCAGCTGGATGCCCTATTACGGAATTACGGGGAGCTCCAGGCAGCTTTGGAGCATCATGAGTTTTATCAGGTTTCCTCCAAAATTGAAGATATCGCGTCAGGCCTCGGCATCATGGATATGGGACTCGACAAGGATGTCAGTTTGCTTAGCGGAGGGCAAAAGACCAAGCTATTGCTGGCAAAGCTGCTGCTCGAGGAGCCACAGGTGCTATTGCTCGATGAGCCTACGAACTACCTGGATACGATCCACATCGAATGGCTTACCGGTTATCTCAAACGCTACAAGCATGCTTACATCGTCGTTTCTCACGATGAGCATTTTCTGAATGAAATTACGACGGTTATTTTTCATTTGGCCCATCAAAACATCAGACGCTATGCCGGCAATTACCAGCATTTCAAGAAAGAGCTGGCACTTGGGCAGGCCCAGCAGCATACGGCTTTTGAGAAGCAGAGCAAGGAGATCGAAAAGCTGGAAGCTTTTATCGACAAGAATCGGATCCGTAAAGCCAAGCAGGCCAAAAGCCGCGAGAAGATGCTCAGTAGAATTGTCCGAGTCGAGAAGCCGACAGATGGCCCTTCCCCGCGATTCACGTTTGCTACCCCTGGCGTTACAGCAGGAGCGGCGGTCTTTGAGACAAAGCAATTGAAGGTTGGCTACGACAGTCCTCTGTTCAAGCCTGTGTCGCTGAAGGTGCGCAGAGGCGATAAAATTGCGATTGTCGGTGAAAACGGTGCGGGCAAGTCTACACTTGTAAATACTCTGCTTGGCCACATCCAACCGCTGGAAGGAGAGTTAATTGCGCAGGAGCAGGTAAAAGCGGCTTATTATCGTCAGGAGGATATCGCATCAGGAGAAACGCCGATGGAGAGGGTATGGGCGCTGCGGCCTGACCTGACGCAAAAAGACATCCGCAAGGTGCTTGCCATGTCCGGCCTTACGGCAGAGCATATCCGCAAGCCGATCTGCGCACTCAGCGGTGGTGAGCAGGCCAAGGTGCGGCTGTCGGAGCTGATGCTTACACCTAGTCACTTGCTGGTCCTTGATGAACCGACGAACCATCTGGATATCAGGGCAAAGGAAGCACTGAAAAAAGGACTTGAGGAATATAAGGGAACAATTCTGCTTGTTTCCCATGAACCGGCCTTTTATAAGGATTGGGTAACGGATGTGTGGACGGTGGGAGAATGGAGAGCAAGTCTGCGGTAATTCCGTGGACTGGGATGAGTTTTCAAATGGCCCCTATGGTGAATGCACTTTCAGTGTGATATACTGAAAATCCTTTCTAAGCGGGCTTAGGCTTTATGAGCAAAAGCATCGACTTACCAGGGTTGGGACGGCTTGGCGGTGGTTTCATGAAGAAGAAAACTTTTCACGGACGCCAATTAACAGTCAACCGTCCCCCCGAAGCCTTCTCGGCTTACGGAAAAACTTTTAGGAGGTAACTGAAATTGGAACAGACTTTTCAAAGTGCCTATCAAGAGGAAGAGCGAAGGCTAAATGCAACTATTGCGGAAATTGATAAGCAGCTTGGGCGGCTGCGCGGCATCGATGTCTATACAGGACATGACTTTACTGAGCAAGTTCTGGAGGCAGGACGTGAGGAGAAAAGGCAGTCGCTGGCCAAAAGCCTGCCGGCACCTTACTTCGGACGGCTGGATTTCCAAGAAAACAAAGATGGAGAGCCAAAACCGCTCTATATCGGAAAAATCGGTGTGGATCACGGGGAAGTCGGAGATCAGCCGATGGTCATTGATTGGCGGGCACCGATTGCCAGCGTATTTTATTCCTTTACCGGGGGCGATGACCCGGCTGCGTACGAAGCACCGGAGGGAACCATTGAGGGCCTGGTGTATTTAAAACGCAACCTAGTCATCCGGAAACAAATTTTGGAACGGGTATCCGATACGTATGACCGCGACAGCGATCAGCCGGCTGTATCGGATGAATTTCTCGTTTACCGGCTGGGTGAGAACAAGGATAACAAGCTGCGTGATATCGTCTCCACCATTCAGGCGGAACAGGACCAGATTATTCGAGCGGCGAAAAACACGGCACTGATCATTCAGGGGGTTGCGGGAAGCGGAAAAACAACCGTTGCCCTTCACCGTCTCGCCTTTTTGCTGTATCAGTATAAGGAGCAGGTTACGGCTGAGAAAATGATTATTTTCGCGCCGAACCATATGTTCCTGGATTATATTTCGGATGTGCTGCCAGAGCTTGGTGTAGGGGATATCCAGCAGAGTACGTTCACGGATTGGGCCTTGAAGCTGCTTGGCATAGATCTTGCGATTGCGGATACGTCCGAAACGCTTGATTACTGGTTTGAGTCAGCTGGAGGGATGCCTGAAGTGAATGATGAGGTACCCGGCCGGTTTAAGGGCTCAATCAGCTTCATGAATATGATTCGCAGCTGCCTGGAATCCATGGAAAATGTTTCAGTGCCCGAAGCGGATTTCATGCCGTGGGAAGGTGCTGTGCTGAAGCGAAGTATGATTCTTCACTGGTTCAATGAGGAATACAAGCCGTATCCGCTAGCTAAGCGCAAAGAACGGGTCATGGCGAGAATTCACCGCTGGGTCGAGATGGAGCTGAAGAAATCGCCATCGGCTGCGGCGCTGAAGGAACGGAAGAAAAAGGCAGCCCAGCGCGAGAAATCCTATGCGACCAAATGGCCGAAATACGAGCCGCTTGTGCTGTATAAGCAGATGTTCAAGGCGTTGAAGCTGCAGGCAGGCTGGCCTGAGGAACTGCTTGCGCTTATTCCGGACAGTGTAATGAAATCAACGCAAAAGGATTTGAAAAAGGATATTATCCGTGAAGAGGACCTGCCAGGGCTTCTGTACATCCATTATCTGCTCCATGACATTACGGGTGAACAGCGCTTTGATCATATTGTTATTGATGAGGCGCAGGATTTCTCTCCGTTCCAGGTTGCCGTTCTTGATTTGTTTGTTCGAGGTCATTCCTTTACCATACTCGGCGATCTGTCCCAAGGCATTCATGCGTACCGGGGAGTCCACAGTTGGGAAGAAATGAGCTCATTGTTCGCTCCGGAGCAAACGGCTTATTTTGCCCTGACGCGAAGCTATCGATCGACCATGGAAATCATAGAATTTGCCAACCGTATTTTGGAAAAGGGTGTGAACAGCGATCTCCTTGCCGTACCGGTGTTCCGGAGCGGAAATCCGGTACGTATGATTCCTTACGGGGGTCATGAGCAGGAGCGGCTGAATGATCTCCGCAAAGGGATGCAGAAGCTGTCTACGGGTGAATACCGCACGGTTGCTATTTTGACACGGACTCTTAAGGAAGCGAAGGAGCTGTATGAACAGCTGCTGCCTGACATTCCGGAGCTTCATTTGATCGATGGCGGGAAAAAAGCGTATGAGGGAGGACTTTCCGTCCTGCCGGTCTACCTCTCGAAAGGTCTTGAATTCGATGCTGTTATCGTAGCGGACGCGGATCCGGTGCATTATGGTACTTCGGCTTGGGATGCCAAGCTGATGTATGTGGGCTGCACGCGTGCACTCCATGAGCTGTGGCTGATGCATGAAGGCCCTCTTCCGGATTATTTGCAAAATATGCACGAAGATATTGCGGTCACAGGCTGGTAATCCGGCTTGCTGCAAAAGAGAACTGTCACATGAAGACAGTTCTCTTTTTTTTTATTTTTCCAAGCGTTGACAAAATCAATAAAACAGAATATAGTGGATTTATAAATGAATGAACAATTCATTCAACAAAACGGAGGAATAATTATGTTAAATGTGCAAAAGGAAAATTCGGTCTTGCCATGGTCTATCCGGAACAAATATGTACTCATTACAGGGGCAACCAGTGGCATTGGGCTTGCCGCGGCGCTTAAGCTGGCAAAGGATGGTGCAAGACTCGGCATCATTGCCCGGAACAGGGATAGAGCCGTGGAATGCGTAGAACGGATCCGTACGGAAAGTGGTATGCATCATGACCAAATCGATATTTTTATAGCTGATATGGGCTCTCTCCGCTCTGTTCGGCAGGTTGCCGGTGAAATTCTCGAAGCTTGCCCGCATATTGATGTGCTGGTCAACAATGCAGGTGCCTTTTACGATCAGAGACACTGGAGCGAAGATAAATTTGAAATGACATGGGCTGTAAATCATCTGGGACCGTTTCTGTTGACCATTCTGCTATTGGACCGTCTTAAAGAAAATAGAGAGGCCCGGATTATCTTCACCTCTTCGCATGGTCATAAAATGGCGAGAGAGGGGATTGGTTACGATGATCTGGATGGCCATCGCTTATATAGTCCGTTCAAAAGGCTTCTCGGTGGTGCCAATCTCCGATATGGCGAAACGAAGCTAGCTAATCTGCTGCTCACGGTGGAGCTTGCCAAAAGATTGCAGGGTACCGGCGTGACGGCAAATTGCTTTGATCCGGGACTCGTGTCCACAGGCTTTAACATGAATAACGGCGCACTCGCAAGAATGACGATGGCCTGCATGAAGCCGTTCTCCCGTACACCTGAAAAGGGGGCGGAAACACTGGTATGGCTCGCAGAATCCGCCGAACTAACGGGTCAAAGCGGCAATTATTACAAGGATTTGAAGTTGGGGACTTCCTCCAGGGCTGCCCAAGATTCCGAAAGTGCTGCTCATCTTTGGGAGATCAGCGAGAAGCAGATTAGAGCCGCCTTTTCCAAGTGACAGTACTTGATGCTCCGTGACCTCAGCCCTACAATGGTGTTATCACATAAGTTATGAATGGAGTTGAAGCAGCAGTGTCGCCATTAAACGACCATCAGCTGGAACAAATTCACGAGGAACGCAAAAGGCAAATTAAAAAAGCGGCACTTAAAGTATTCGCACTGCACGGTATTGCCGGTACGAAAATAAGCTCCATTGCAGCTGCAGCGGGTATTAGCCAGGGATTATCTTACCGTTATTTTTCCTCTAAGGAAGAGCTATTCACCGAACTGGTGCAGGAAGCTCTGGATGAGGCCGAGTCTGCAATGGGGCATATTCACGAGCTCCCGGGTAGTCCTGCGGAACAAATCAGAGCCTTTACATGCCTGATGCTTGATCCGGACAACAGACTGTCATTTCTGTTGATCCGCCAGGTACAGATATCGGAAGATGCGCCTGAAGCAGCGAAGCGTTTGATTAGGCAGCATCCCCCTGAAATGACAATTGAGCGCCTCGTACCTATTTTCATCAAGGGACAGGAATTGGGAGAATTTTATGAGGGCGAACCGGTACAACTGCTGCTGTGCTACTTTTCTGTCATTACAGGCTTGATGCTTCAGGAAAGCCCGTATGGAGAGGATTTCTGGACCCGTCAGGCAGATGTCTTGATGAGAATGATCAAAAAAATAAGGTAAAGAACGTCTATACTCGTTCTTTCGCTTGAAGCTAGGCTCTAAATATGAGTTAATAAAGATGTCGGACGGCCGACAACTTTCCTAAAGAAAGGAGCTGATGCAATTTTGATCACAAATTACGAGGTGGTTTCCGCGTAAAGCGGAAATCGCAAAGTGCAGGGAGGCCGGTATAGGCCTCCCTAATTACCTTTTAAAAATACACAATACATAATCGAAAGGAGGGAACGATAAAATGTTCAACGCTAAAATCGTAGATTGGAACAATCATCCGTCTAAGGAGGACGTTTATCGTGAATTACAGGAATGGGAGGGATGTGCTGCCCCCTAGCTTGCTGAAGGAGCTTCAGAAGTATATAGAGGGTGAGCTCATTTATATTCCCAAGAAAAGCAATGAGCGTGTCGGCTGGGGAGTTAACAGCGGCACCAGACAGATGATCGAACGCAGAAACGAAGAGATCTATAATCTTCATTGCAGCGGTCATTCGGTAGAGCATTTAATGAAAACCTATCATTTATCCGTAGATAGCATCAGGAAAGTAATTTTTAAAAAGCGGTCGGAGCATGAGGCGGAAGCATTGAATCAGAAAGCGGCTGCACAGCGTTAGACTTTTTCAAGGGCCATTCATTTTCAGATGAGCATTTGGTATGATTTCAGTTTTAGCTAAAAGAGCAAATCGCCGCAAGCCGTTCACAGGAGAACGGCTGTTTTTTTTGACCCGAAAAAAATAAAAAAAGTTTGATATACATATCCATCATGTTCGGTAGTATGAATCCGGAAAGCTGAGGTACAATTGATTAAAGACATGATTCAAGCGGTCATGGAACCAGCAAGAAGGCTCATACATGATAACCTTGAACCGTTAGAGGTGAGAAGATGAATCTGAAAGGCTTTACGGTTAGAGAAATGCTTAAGCTTCCTGTCATGGAACATGCAACACTGATCAGCGGAGAGGATGGTCTGGATCGTATCGTGCAGTATATCGATATTTGGGAGGTGCCCGATATCGGTAATTGGCTGCGGGAAGGCGAGATGGTGCTGACGACCGGCTACTCGACGCGTAACAACCCGTCACTTCTGGCAGAGATGGTCGAACAGCTCGCAAAAGTGAACGGAGCAGGGGTCGCCATCAAACCGGAAAGGTTTATCCCTCATATTCCGCAGGAAATGATTGATAAAAGCAATCTGTATCATGTTCCGATCATTCAGCTTCCGATTGGGATGGCATATATCGATATTACGTATCATGTCATGGAACAAATTTTAAATAGACAGGCTGTGCTGCTGAAGCGGTCCGAAGAAGTAAACAGGGCTCTGACAGGCCTTGTATTGAACAATAGAGGCATGCAGGTCGTTGCCGATAAGGTATCTGAGCTAATCGGTTCACCGATCTGGGTTGTCGATCAAGCCGGAGAGGTGCTTGCTTCATCCCCGGAGGGCTATCCATATAGGTCATCGAAAGACAACCGTCAGTGGGAGGTTAATGTCGATAATAAAATATTGGGGAAATTCGTGGTGGAGAAGCGGGAGCTGGATGAATTCGATCTGATGTTGATTGAGCAGGCCCGGCTGGTATTTTCGCTGGAATTAATGAGAGATAAGATTGCCATGGATACCGAGAACAGATTAAGGGGGACGTTCTTTGAGGAGCTGATTCTTAACCCGGTCGCAGACGAAAGATTAATCGCATCGAGAGGACGCCAGCTCGGACTTGCTCCCGAATGGTCATGGGAAGTCGCTGTCATTGAAACGGATGATCCTATGTACAACGAAGATGAATCTGCCGTTATGGCAGCCATTCAATCATTCATACGCAGGGAGTCGGCAATTCGGAAGGTCCGATCCCATCTTCAGATCTATGGAGGGAAAATCGTATTGTTTTTGCCTTCCATTAAATCTATGAGCGCGGATAACCACTCCCAAGACCCCGATAAGCCGTTACTTTGGAGCGACGAGCTTCATCGGCAGCTTAAATCATGGGAATCAGTCCGAATCGGTATCGGCCGGCCTTGTTCGCTGTTTGAAGCACACCGGAGCTATAACGAAGCCAGGACAGCGGTATCGATCGGTTTCAGATTGAACAGGGGGCGCCAGTTGTTCAAGTACACTGAGGTCGAGATGATTCAATTACTGCTGGAAACGACAGATCTGGCCCGGCTGGGCAGATTTGTAGAAGAGAAAGTCGGTAAGCTCGCCGAGCATGACAATGCAAGTGGCACCAATTACCTCAGTACGCTCTATCATTATTTGGCGACAGGCGGCAGTCTGAATGAAACCTCGAAACGGATGTATATCCATCGTAACTCGGTCAATTATCGGATCGACCGCATCAAAACGATTACGGGATTTGATCTGAGCAGCGCTCAAATTCGATATGAATTGTATCTGTGTTCTGCTTTTTATTTATTGAATCATTCATGAGGAGAAATTTATTGTTGTAATTTCTAATGAAGATATATCGTGTTTATATATCGCCTTTGTTTGCCCCTTTGTGCTGCCAGCACAAGGGGGCGTTTTTAGTTTTGGTGGATGAGTACATTGTTGGCTAACAGGTAAAAGAATAAAATCTAATGTAATAAAATTTAACATAATAGAAAAGGGACGAAAGGGTGGTCAGCTGTGATAGGGTTAATTCGCGTATTTACCGCAAAAGATAATGAAGTGCTTCAATCGCATGGGAAAATGATTCAAAAGCATTTTGGTGTACCTGTGCTAAGCAGAAGTATTCCTGACCAACCACTGGGTATCTATGACGACGCGTCGGAGAGGGTAGCTATTCCGAAGATTGTCGAGCTGGGCATCGGGCTGGAAAAGGAAGGCTGCCGCTTGCTGATTATCAGCTGTGCAGCTGATCCCGGTATCCAAGAGCTGCGCGGTCGTGTTTCGATTCCCGTAATCGGAGGGGGAAGCTCTGCAGCGCTGGTGGCTCGTGCGCTTGGCGAACCGGTTGGATTAATGGGTATCACTGAAGACGTTCCTCCCGTGATGAAAGACGTGCTGGGTGATCTGATTGTTGGCTATAACCGTCCGGAAGGCGTGACAAATACGACGGATTTGTTAACGGACGAGGGACGCAGGATGGCTCTGGAAGGGGCACGATCGCTGGTTAACAAAGGTGCAAAAGCAATTGTATTCGCTTGCACGGGATTTGCGACCATTTCGTTTGCAGATGTGATCCGCAAGGAATTGCAAATTCCGGTCATCGATCCGGTTGAATCGGAAGGCTTAATAGCTGCTAATTTTTATAAACAAACTTCCTGATCGGCATGCGGAACGATTATATGGACAGTAGATGAATCGCTTTCTATCGGTCTTCGATCTGGATGCCGCGAAAATTAAAAGAGTGATCAACTTACACAAATTGGAGGCATATGGATGAGCGAAATGAAGAATGATGTGGGACAAGAAGGCAAAAAAGAGAAGCATCCCAGTATATTTGAACCATTTGCCCTGATTCTCAATATCATAACCGGCGTTCTTGGCGCTATTGTCGGCATTCAGATTGTAACGACACTGGGTGTGACGCCAAACACAGCGATCATCGGGGCACTTGTCGCGATGCTGATCGCGAGAATACCGATTGCGATTTTTAAAAAATATAAATCGGTGCACCGTCAAAACCTGGTCCAAACTTCGATTTCCTCCGCGACGTTTGGGGCAGCCAACAGTTTATTTATTCCCATCGGCATCCCTTTTGTCATGGGAGAGACCAAGCTGATTATCCCCATGCTGATCGGCGCGGCTCTTGCAATGTTTGTAGACTCCGCACTTTTGTATAAGTTGTTTGATTCGAAGCTGTTCCCGGCGTCCGGAACCTGGGCACCAGGCGTAGCGACAGCCGAATCGATTATCGCCGGTGATAAAGGCGGCAAACGCGCTGGGCTGCTTGGTGTCGGAACCGTTGTAGGCTTGATCGGCTCCTATTTCCATATTTCAATGTCCGCTTTTGGTGTGGCGTTCATCGGTAACATCTGGGCGCTTGGCATGTTCGGTATTGGGCTTTTGATCCGCCAATATTCGATTCCATGGTTCAACATCGACGTTGACAAGCTATATATCGCGCATGGTGTCATGATCGGCGCGGGCATTGTTGCGCTGGTACAAGCGGCTTTTCTTATCCTGAAACGCCCGAAGAAAGAAGATCGGGAAGCTGAAGCCGGCAAATACACACGTACGGAGGGTGAGGCGAGACGCGCACTCGGTTATGGATTTGTCGCCTACCTAATCATTGCCTTGATTATCGCGATTATCGGCGGCTTGATTACGAAAATGTCCTTCGGCATGCTGATCGGGTTTCTTGTTTTTGCCGCCTTTGCGGCGTTCGTCCATGAACTTATCGTCGGCATTGCTGCGATGCATTCGGGTTGGTTCCCGGCGTTCGCGGTCGCTTTCATTACCTTGTTATTCGGTATGATGATCGGTTTCCCGACGGTTGCGCTTGCCCTGCTTGCCGGCTTTAGTGCCGCAACGGGTCCGGCGTTTGCAGATATGGGTTATGATCTGAAAACCGGTTACATCCTTCGGGGCAACGGGGAGGATCCAGAGTTTGAACGGCGGGGCCGAAAACAGCAGTATATGACAGGCATGATTGCTTTTGCTGTAGCAGTGGTTGTCGTGGCTCTGACATATCACTCGTATTTCTCGCAGAATCTCGTTCCGCCGATTGATACCGTCTATGTATCAACCATTCAAGCCGGAGCTTCACCGGATGTAGCGATGAAGCTGCTGGTGTGGGCGATACCTGGAGCCATTTTGCAATGGATCGGTGGTGCGAAGCGCCAGGTTGGTGTCATGTTCGCAACCGGTCTGCTCATCCTGACACCAAATGCCTGTTGGGCGGTCCTTGCGGGTCTCCTGATCCGGATCGTCGTGCTGAAAGTGAAAGGCAAGGAAGCTGAGACCTCAATGAGTATTTTGGCTGCCGGTTTCATCGCAGGCGATGCTATATACAGCTTCTTTAATTCTATATTTAAAATCAGAAAGTAGGTGCTGAAGATATGAACACGATTAAATTGGACGAGAGAATGATGGAAAGTGCCGTATTCGGTGGCGCCATTTTGGGAGGCGGCGGTGGAGGCTGGATCGAAGAGGGGCTGCAGATTGGACGGTTGGCGCTTGAATTGGGTTCCCCTGAGCTGCATACGATCGACCAGTTCGCTGACAACGATACGTTTGTGACGGTATCGCTTGTCGGGGCACCCGGAGCAAAGGATAAATTTCTGAAGCCTATTCATTATGCACGGTCACTGGAAATGCTGGCCCGTGGGCTTCATAAACCGATTTCCGCGATTCATACGAATGAGAACGGGGCCGGGACAACGGTGAACGGATGGCTGCAATCGGTCATGACAGGCATCCCTCTAGTAGATTTTGCCTGCAATGGAAGAGCTCACCCTACAGGAACGATGGGCGCGATGAATTTGACTGAGGTCGGGGATTATGTATCGCATCAAACCGCAGTTGGCGGTAAAGACGATAATTACTTGGAGTTCAGCATCACAGGTTCACTTGGCAAAGCAGCTTCGCTCATCCGCAAGGCTTCTGTTGAAGCCGGTGGTTTGGTCGCCGTAGCGAGAAACCCGGTTACGGCAGCGTATGCCAGAAATAACGGGGCTCCCGGCGCGATCACGCAGGCGATTGAAGTTGGCGAAGCGCTGCTTGGAGCAAAGGGTGAAGCCGCAATCACCGCCGTCGCCACGAAACTCGGAGGACAAGTTGTCGCCGCCGGGGAAGTGACGGATTTTGAGATTGAAACAGTGGGAGGTTTCGATGTCGGAACGGTAAGAATTGATGGCTTCGAGATGACCTTCTGGAATGAATACATGACTCTGGAAAAGGGGGGAGAGCGTTACGCAACTTTCCCGGATCTCATGATGACACTGGATGTCAAAACGGCAAAACCGATCGTTACGGCCGCTCTTAAAAAAGGACAGCAGCTCGCGATCATCGTCGTCCCAAGGGAGAAATTACTGCTGAGCAGCACGATGAATAACAGAAAGTTATTGCAGCCTGTAGAAGATATCATTAAAAAGCCGGTTTTGGATTACATTTTTTAATAAATGTTCGGCTCATCATTTCAGACTAGCATGGAGGTATCGAAAAATGACATTAAAACAAACGATGATTGCGCTGGACGCGCTGGACGATGCAAATGCAACCGGAGAAAAGGTAAAGGAGCTGCTCGGCAGCTATCCGGATGTCACTGTAGAGGTCAAAAAAGTGACCGGTGAGAAGGGTAGCACGGATTTCATTAAAATCATGATCCCGGGAACCGAGGGCAAGGCAAATGGAGGGAGCGCCGCGACATTTGGCATCGTAGGACGCCTTGGCGGGATAGGAGCCCGTCCGACCAGAACCGGACTCGTGTCCGACGCCGATGGCGCTGTAGCCGCGGTGGCCTCAGCGCTGAAGCTGGCGGATATGCAGGCGAAAGGAGATCGTTTGAAAGGCGATGTCATCGTGACAACTCATATCTGCCCCGATGCTCCGACTCGTCCGCATGAGCCGGTCGACTTTATGGATTCGCCGGTTGATATTGGTGCCATGAATGCTCATGAGGTTTTGCCCGAGATGGAGGCTGTTCTTTCAATCGATACGACCAAGGGCAACCGCGTGATCAATCACAAGGGTTTTGCCATTTCACCTACCGTGAAAGAAGGCTATATTTTACGGGTTAGCGAAGATCTCTTGCGTATTATGGAAATGACGACCGGTCTACTTCCGGTGACCTTCCCGATTACAATGCAGGATATTACGCCCTATGGTAACGATTTATATCACATCAACTCCATTTTGCAGCCGGCAGTTGCGACATCCGCACCTGTGGTAGGCGTCGCAGTGACTACGCAATCCGTTGTTCCGGGCTGCGGTACGGGAGCCAGTCACGAAGTAGACATTGCTGCAGCGGTTCGGTTTGCAGTGGAGACCGCTAAGGAAGTAACGAATGGAACCTGTGCCTTCTATGATGAAGTGGAATATGAATTGATCGGCAAGCTTTACGGGTCGATGAAAACTCTGCAAACCGCAGGCAAAGCCCAAGGAAAATAAATGTGGAAGGGAAGGGAGATAGTTCTCTTCCCTTTTTTAAACAGGTCAACGAAGCTGTTGGAAAGATTTTGAGGAAAGTTTCATGATGAAGCGTGGAGGGGATTACCAATGACGAAGCTTGGGGTAATTACGATCGGTCAGGCGCCGCGTAAAGACGTCACCCCGATTCTGGAAGCGCATTTGCCTAAGCGGGTAGAGATTATCCAGTGCGGCGTGCTGGATGGATTGACGAAGGAATATATCGACGTCCATTTGCAGCCGGGTGAACATGACTACGTATTGACATCCCGGTTAACAACCGGCGAGTCCGTTATTATGGGGCGGAATAAAATTCAGCCACTCCTGCAAAATAAAATATTCGAAATGGAAGAGCAGGGAGTAAAGCATATTCTCCTGCTGTGCACGGGCGTATTCCCGGGACTTCATACCAGAACGTCTTATTTGATCGAGCCTGATCATATTATTCCTCCGGTTGTGAAAGCAATGGTCGGCAGCAGAAGGCTGGGCGTTATCGTCCCGCTTGAAGAGCAGATGGAGAGCCTGAGGCCAAAATATGAGCCGCAGGGGCTTCATCCGGAGTTTGCCGTTGCTTCGCCGTATTTGTTCATGGATGGGAATTTCCAAGCCGCCGCATTCGAGCTGAAGGACAAAGCGGATATTTTCCTGCTGGATTGCATGGGTTATACAGAAGAAGCGCGGGCACTCGTTGCCGAAGAGACAGGCTTGCCTGTCATCCTCTCCAATGCCATTATGGCAAAAATCGTATCGGAAATGATATAATTCGGCCCATACAAGATATTTCCCGAATGAAAGGAAGCTAATAAAAAAATGAGCGAAAAAATCATTGAAATAAGCATGAAAACGTTAGCGGATTGCCTTGGACTAAACGCCGGAGAGACCTTTCTCGTCGTTACCGACGATACCCGAAAGGAACTGGCGGAGTCACTTTACGAAGCGGGAAGACGTATGGGCGCAGAGGCTATGCTGATGGTCATGAAGGAGCGGGGCAAGTCCGGGCAAGAACCGCCTGCGGCTGTCGCCGCAGCTATGGTCAACTCACAGGCTGTCGTGTGCATCACGAAGCATTCTCTTACCCACACACAGGCGCGCAAGCAGGCTGCAGCGGCCGGAGCCCGGGTTGCGACAATGCCGGGAATCACGGAGGATATGTTCCTGGAGGGCGCGATTGCCGCCGACTACACGCAGGTCAAAGCACTGACGGAGAAGGTCACGAAGATGCTGACCCAAAGCCGCAAGGTACGAATCGAAAAAGACGGCCATTCGCTGGAATTTTCCATTGAGGGCCGCGATGGCGTACCAAGCACAGGCATGTATCTGGAGCCGGGTCAATCGGGTAATCTACCTTCCGGCGAGGCTTACATTGCACCCGTCGAAGGTTCTGCAACAGGTCAAATCGTCGTTGACGGTTCGATCGCCGGTGTCGGCAAGCTGGCAGGTCCGATTGTCCTGAGCGTTGAGAAGGGGCGTCTCGTTGCTGCCGAAGGCGGGGAAGAAGGGGGAAAGCTGCTGCAAATGCTGGGAGACGGCGATGGCAGATTGCTCGGAGAATTCGGCATAGGCACGAATGAAAAGGCCAGAATTACTGGTGTTGTGCTGGAAGACGAGAAGGTCTACGGCACGATCCATGTGGCCTTTGGCAGCAATAACACGTTCGGTGGAACGGTTGCGGCGGGGGTTCATATCGACTGCGTCGTCGGCAAGCCGGACGTGTACTTGAACGATGAGCTTATCATGAAAAATGGTGAGCTGATCGGCAAATAGCATGATTGATTCTTAACCGATATTTACAGAAACACCGTAGAGCATATTTTGTCTGCGGTGTTTTTTCGTTTACAAATTTAAATATTGTACCCTATCGTTTGCTTATGGGGAGAATGCAGAGATACACTAAAGGGAGCAGTTAGAAAAGAAAAGATTTTGATAAAGGAGATCATGGTATGCGGCATCAGGTTACCGATCAATGGGATGAAGAAATGTGGCTTCAGGCAGAGCCTGTCTATGAAGAAGCCTTTCCGGAGCATGGGCGAAAAAACAGGGGCATTATTGTTAAAATGTTTGAAAGAGGCCTCTGTGCGCTGCATGTGTGGTATATCCAAGCCGCTCCGGTCGCCATGGCTCTGACGGGAATGGATTCGAAGGAGAATTTGCTTGTCATCGATTATATTGCGGTAAGCAGACGTGAACGCGGAAAAGGCTTGGGGCTGGCTTGCCTCGAAGATTTGAAAAGATGGGCGAAATCCAGAAACTGCAGAGGCATCGTGATTGAGGCGGAAGCAGACCCCAGCGAAGAAAATGCCAAGAGAATCGCTTTTTGGAAAAAAGCGGGGTACACGGCAACGGATTATGTCCACACGTATATTTGGGTGCCTGAGACATACAAAGCAATGTACGTAAGCCTGGATGCGAATAGCCCCATAAAACCTGATGATAATGGAATAAACGTATTCAAATCTATTCTCCGTTACCACGAAAAAGCTTATCGGAACAAAAAATAAAGCGGAAGTCATTAGTAATCAGCCCCTTCGGCAGTCCATGGCTATTGAGCCCGGAATACCGAGGGGGTTTTATTTGCCTACTTTGGCACTAATGAATTCCATGGATTGGAATGTTATAATATGCACATGTGTTTGAAAGCGTTTTAATTAATTTGCGACCCTCTCAGGGAATGCAAGTCCAGAATATAGACGACATCCGAAAGAGAATCCAAGCGTAAGGAGAGGGAGCCGATGCGGAATCGCAAATGGTTTTACCGCCAGCTTTTTTCGTACATGCCTGCTTTTTTTATTGTTATATCCTTTATTTTCTTCATGTTTTTTCAGCTGCTTAGTGATCAGAGCCGCAAGGAAGCCGTTAAGGCCAATGAAACCCTCCTTCTGCAAGCAATGAGTTCCATCGACTCCTCCCTCAAAACCATCGAGCAGATGCTGATGACCGAAATGCTGAAGAACACGGATATATCCGCATTTTATAAAAACGGCACACAAAATGATTATTATTTGAATATCAAGCTCGTTGAGATTATTAATAATTTCAAAAACGCGTACCCTCTGGTCGACTCCATTTATCTCGTTCGGACTAAGGACAACTTCATCCTGAGCAGCGCCACCAGCTCCGGATTGCAGGATTATCCGGATTACCCTTTCATCAAACCGTACATCAATCAGGAAAAGAAGGATGCCGGCTGGACAGGGGTCAGAAAATTCGAAGAGTTCAGCATCAAGGGACCAAACCGGGTTGTTACTTTAGCGTTGAAAGCCCCCTTCCTCAAAACCGGCCAAGGCTTCCTCGTCGTCAACGTATCCGCCGATGCAATCAATCATTCGATTGAAAGCATGTACAGCCAGGATGTCAGCTACATCCATATTCTTGACCAAGGCGGCAGCGATGTTCTTCCGGTCTCTGAAGCAGAGAAGAAGCAAAATATCGTTTCACAGGCCATTTCTCCCGTGACCGGCTGGCAGTACCAGAGTGGGCTGATTAACGGAAAGTGGGTTAACGTGGCGAATCAGCTTTTCAACATCTGGTTTATGCTGGGAATCTTGATGATTTTAGCTGGAGTGGCGTGGATTGTGTATGCCGCCAAAAAAAGCTATAAGCCAATTGAGCAAATTGTTTCCCAGGTGCAGAAATTTTCTCAAAATAAAGCTACAACCCTGCTGCATGGGAACGGGCAGGACGAATTCACTTTTCTCCAGTCAGCCATTAACCAGATGCTGGAGCAATCCAACAGCTACCAACGGCAGTACCGCGAAGATCTTCATGTGAAAAAGGCTTATTTGTTTCAGCAGTTAATGGAAGGCCAGCATTTCTCAAGACCTGAAGAATGGGAGGTCATGCGGGATACGATGCAGCTGAATGATTTTGCTGAACGACAAGTTGCATGCGTCATCGAAATCGATAAATACACGCAGTTCTGTGGCCAGTTCACCCAGCAGGACCAGTACTTGATGAAGTTTGCCCTGAAAAGCGTCATCCAAGAAACAGCCCAAGAGCATGGCGGCTTCGTTTGGACCGAATGGATTGCCAATGATGCATTGGGAGTGCTTTTGCAAATCGAAGAGCTGCAGGATCCGCAGAAGCAGGTTACAGAAATTTTGGATCATGCCAGGAAGTGGGTGGAGGAGCATTTGAAGCTCACAGTGACGGTTGGTGCGGGTGGGACCGCCTATAACCTGGAAGAAATTCCGGATTCTTATGCTCAAGCGCAGCAGGCTTTGAAATATAAAATGATTCTGGGTAATAACCGGATCATTTTCTATAATCTGCTCGCTAAGGAAGAGCACGGCGCCATGTTCGATTATTTTCAGCTGGTGCATTCGATCGCCCAGTCATTCAGGCTTGGAAAAGAGGAATGGCGGGAGAAATACAAGACGCTGATCCGCAGCATTGAACAAAATATATTGAGCAGCGATCATATCATAAGCCTGGCGGATTATTTGATTTACTCCATCGGACGTGAAATGGATAAAATGACGAAGGAATACCAGGAGCTGTGGGAACATACAGGACGGCCTACCTTACTGGAGGCAATTCAGCTATCGGATACGCTGGAGCAGGTGGAGGTGAATTTCGAGCAGACTCTGGAGCAGTTTTACGGGGAGCTTCAGAAGGTTCAGGTGACACGGAATCATTCCGAAACGATCCGAAGTGTACGTGAATACATGGACCGGGAATTCGCCAATCCGGATCTGTCCCTGGACTTTTTAAGCGATCTGTTCAATCTTTCTTCCAAAATGCTCAGTAAATTATTCAAAGAGGAAACCGGACAGAAGTTTGTGGATTATTTGATCGAGCTCAGAATCGGCCATGCCCAGACCCTTCTTGCGGAAACGGATCAGACAATCCAGGAAATTGCCGAAGAAGTAGGATATGTGAATGCGATATCGTTCGGTCGGATGTTTAAAAAGATCGTGTGCCTGTCTCCAGGCGAATACCGTGATCACATGATCCGGAGAAATAAAGATAAGACCGCGCTTTAATAACTGGAAGGCAAGCTTTTGTCCGATTTTTTTGTCCCGCTGGATGCTGTTCTTGCGGGATTTTTGTTGTTTTCACAGGAATGGAAAGGAATGAAAAAAGGTTTGCCTGAGAAAAAAGTTTACCAGAGCGGAACCGTTGCTTTTAGCGGTATCTGTGGCTCTCTAGGGAAATAAGTTGGCTCCGAGAAACATGTATATTGAACGGAATTAGTCCATGCCTATAACATAAGAGCAACAAAACGTGAAGGAGAGTCGGCAGGTATGGAAGTGACAAGCAGCAAAGCGGTTCCGCCGAATCCGTCTGAACGGGTTGCCCCGCGGAAGAGGGCAGGGACAAGCGCAGGCCGGAAAATCATGAAGCATTGGCAGTTTTATTTGCTGGTCTTTCTCCCTCTGCTTTACATCATTATTTTTAAGTACATTCCCATGTTCGGCGTGATCATTGCTTTTAAGGAGTACAACGTTGTACAGGGGATACTCGGAAGCCCATGGGTCGGGCTGAAATATTTCAAGCAGCTGTTTGAGGTTCCATTCTTCTGGCAGTATTTTAAAAACACGCTGGAAATATCGCTTTACGGCATGGCCATCGGATTTCCCGCACCTATTATTTTGGCTCTTGCCCTTAATGAAATCAGGAATGGCGTATTCAAGAAATCGGTACAAATGGTTACCTACGCTCCCTATTTCATATCAACGGTGGTTATCGTGTCCATTTTGATCGTTAATTTATCTCCTAATGTGGGACTGCTCAGCAATGCCTTCAGGGCGCTTGGATGGGAACCAATCGATTTTATGGGCAAGGCCGGATTTTTCAAAACGATTTATGTCTTCTCCGATGTATGGCAGTTTACAGGCTACGGGGCCATCATTTATATTGCTGCTTTATCCGGAGTGAATCCGGATTTATATGAGGCTGCCAAGGTGGACGGGGCTTCACGGTTTCAAAAAATTATCAATATCGATATTCCAAGCCTGATTCCGGTCATCGTCATTTTACTCATCCTGAACCTGGGACAGATGATGAGCCTTGGCTTCGAAAAGATTTATTTAATGCAAAACCCCTTAAATCAGAATACATCCGAGGTCATTTCCACCTATGTGTACAAGGTCGGTCTGTTGGGAGCCAATTTCAGCTTCTCGGCCGCGATCGGATTGTTTAATTCGGTCATCAATTTTGTTCTGCTGATCCTGGTGAATTTCATTTCCAAAAAAATATCATCCAACAGTTTATGGTAAGGAGGGCTGCGTGTTGAATAAAACATCGATACGGGAATCAGTAACAGACAAGTTCTTTCTTGGCATCGTCTATATTTTTCTATCTCTTGTCCTCATTCTGATTTTGTTCCCGCTGCTGCATATTTTAAGCGCTTCATTCAGCTCGCCATCGGCTGTGACTTCAGGGAAAGTATGGCTCTGGCCGGTTGATTTCAGTTTGATTGGATACAAGGCCGTTTTCCAAAATTCCGATATTCTCGTTGGCTTCGGCAACTCGTTTTTTTATACCATCGTGGGTACGCTGGTCAATGTTTCCTTTACTGCCATGCTTGCCTATCCGCTCGCCCGCAAAACCTTTTACGGACGCGGTCTCATTATGATACTGCTCGTCTTCACGATGTTCTTCGACGGGGGGCTGATCCCCAATTATTTGCTGGTCAAATCCCTTGGAATGGTGAATACGAGATGGGCGATGATCATTCCTGGAGCGCTTGCGGTATTTCAGGTCATTATCGCACGGACCTTCTTCCAATCCATTCCGGAAGAGCTCGCCGAAGCTGCTGACATGGATGGCTGCAGCGACATGAGGTTTTTTCTGCGGATTGTGCTGCCGCTCTCCAAGCCGATTTTGGCCGTACTGTTTCTCATGTATGCCGTCGGGCATTGGAACGCTTACTTTAATGCACTGATTTATTTAAAGGACAGCAGCATGTTCCCGCTGCAAATTTTCCTGCGGAACATTCTGATCCTGAATTCGGAAAACTCCGATATGCTGACCAATGTGAACAGCCTGCTTGTCCAGCAGGGACTCAAAGATTTGCTCAAATATTCACTGATCGTTGTATCCACCGCTCCGGTTCTAATCATTTATCCATTTGTCCAAAAGCACTTTGTCAAAGGGGTCATGATCGGATCGTTAAAGGGCTGATTGTTTTTGATTAATTTAAGGAGGTGTGTGCCGGACATTTTGGAGCGAAGGCTTTTCTGAGGAGGCAGTATTTGAGATCATTACTCATAAGGGGGAGTTTTTTTGAAAAAACGGGTATTTATCGGAATCAGTATCATGATGATTGTATCTCTTCTACTATCTGCATGCGGCAGTTCCCAAAAGAAACAGGAAGATGCCGGGGCTTCTTCATCCGATCCGAACAAACCGACAACGCTGACCGTATTTGCTCCGCAAAACGTGGGCATTGAGAACCTGGATGTGAACAAGCTTTCCAAATATATCGAGGAGAAGCTGAACATCAAATTCAATTGGAATACGGTGCCGGATGCAGCCTTTAGCGATAAAAAACTGCTGCTTCTGGCAAGCGGAGACTATCCCGCCGTCATTATGAATGCCGGAATATCCAAAGCGGATCAAATTAAGTACGGTCAGCAGGGCGCTTTTCTTCCGTTAAACGATTTGATCGATCAGTATGCCCCGAATATCAAAAAAGCAATGGATAGCGTGTCCTACCTGAAGCAGGGGATGGTGGCACCGGACGGAAATATTTATGCGCTGCCCAAGCTGAATGAATGTCTGCACTGCACGTATGGGCAAAGAATGTGGATCAATACGGAATGGCTGAAAAAGCTCGGGCTGACCATGCCGACGACTACGGATGAATTTTATAATGTCCTGAAAGCTTTCAAAGAAAAGGACCCTAACGGCAACGGCAAAGCGGATGAAGTTCCTTTCACGACCTCAACCTCGGACAACGTCTGGGGCGGCGGAGTCGATACATTCCTGATGAACGCTTTTATTTATGACAACAGTTCGGATTATTTAAGTGTGAAGGACGGCAAGGTTATCTTTTCACCGGCCCAGCCGGAATGGAAAGAAGGGCTTAAATACTTGCGGAAATTGTTTGCGGAGGGCCTGATGGACAAAGGCGTCTTCACCCAAAATAATGATGCGGTGAAGCAGATGGCCAATAAACCGGACGCGGATGTAGGAGCTGTAGGTTATGCCCTGATCAGCAGCGTTTTCGATGTTAATGATGCCCATCCGAGACATAAGGATTATGACGTGGTTCCACCGCTCAAAGGACCGGATGGAGTACAGCTTGCTGGATACAGCGTAGGGGCGGGTGACGGCCAGTTTGTCATCACGAATAAGGCAACCAAGGAGCAGCAGATTGCAGCGGTCAAGCTGGCAGATTTCCTCTGGTCCGAAGAAGGGACGGTTATGCAGTCCTGGGGCTTTGAAGGGGAAGGTTGGAAAAAGGCTGACAGCAGTCAAAAGGATTACAATGGTAAACCAGCGAAATACGAAGTGATCGCCAAAGCGGCTTCAGATAATGGGGAGACCAAGCCGGATGACTACTGGTGGCAGCTTGGAACGATGCAGATGCTCAACTCGGTCCGTGAATCTTTTGTAGCGCCTGCTGATCCACTCGGAAACGGGGCTTTTGAATACCGTTTATGGCTGGCAGCCAAAAAATATGAGCCATTTGCGAAGCCTGAAGTGGTGTATCCGTCCGATACCTTCGTAGATCCAACGGATGCGTTAACGATAGCCCAGATGCAGAAGACACTATCGGACTATGTTAAATCGAATCTGGCCCAATTCGTGACGGGCAATAAAGATCTCGATAAGGATTGGGATAGTTATTTGGCCGGGTTTAAGGGGCTGCAGCTGGAGCAGTATTTGGCGATTTACCAAAAATCGCTAAGGAAGTAGGGCATGAAGTCAAGGGTACCTGCTGTATGCGGCAGGTATCCTGTTTTTCTGAGGAGAATGTAATAGGCAAGCATAAAAACTGGAGGGATCGAACAATGAATGAAAGAATTAAGTATGCCGCACAGGTGAAACCGTCAGAAAGACAGCTGGCTGTACAGGAAATGGAGTTCTATTCGTTTATTCATTTTACGATCAATACATATACCGATGCCGAGTGGGGAACGGGGGAAGAGGATCCGTCGATCTTTAATCCTGCTGAGCTGGATGCTGATCAGTGGGTGGAGGCTGTTAAATCTGCGGGTATGAAGGGACTGATTTTGACCTGCAAGCATCATGACGGGTTTTGTTTGTGGCCAAGCCGTTATACAGAGCATTCCGTCAAGAACAGCCCATGGAAGAACGGACTAGGAGATGTGGTTCGTGAAGTATCCGATGCCTGCCGAAGGGGGGGGATCAAATTCGGCATCTATCTTTCCCCATGGGACAGACATGAGCCTACCTATGGTGATTCGGAGGTATATAATCAATATTTTAAAAGCCAGCTGCGCGAGCTCCTTACCGAATATGGAGATATTTTCTGCGTCTGGTTTGACGGCGCTTGCGGGGAAGGGCCAAACGGCAAGCGGCAGGTTTACGACTGGGATGCGTATTATGCATTGATCCGTGAGCTTCAGCCGGAGGCCTCCATTTCGGTATGCGGTCCGGACATCCGCTGGTGCGGGAATGAAGCGGGACACTGCCGGAGCTCGGAATGGAGTGTCGTTCCGGCATCCATTCAAGACAACGAGAAAATTCATGAGAATTCGCAGCAGCAGGACGACCGGGAGTTTGCCCGGAAATTCAGCTCCGAGGACGAGGACCTGGGCAGCAGGGAGATCATTCTTGATACCCCGAAGCTGATCTGGTATCCGGCGGAAGTGAATACGTCGATCCGTCCGGGATGGTTTTATCATGCGTCTGAGGATGACAAGGTAAAATCACTGGAGGAGCTTTTGCATGTGTATGAGGGATCCGTTGGCGGCAATGCAACATTTCTGCTGAATTTGCCGCCGGATCGCCGCGGACTTATTCATGAGAATGATGTACGAAGACTGCAGGAGCTGGGAGATGCAATCCGGCATAGATATAGCGTCAATTTGGCGTCCGAGGCTGCTGCAAGTGCGTCTGAATCGTCAGAGGGACATGAAGCGAAGCAAGCAGTGGACGGCAGTCGCGACTCATTCTGGGCACCACTTCAAGGTACGGAGCAGGCTTGGATCGAAGTTGACTTAGGGCGGGAAACGGCATTTGACAGTGTCATTCTGCAGGAGTACCGCTACAGCCAGCGGATCGAGCGTTTCACGCTCGAATGCAAGATCGGCGGTGAATGGTCAACGATTTATAACGGAACCGTGGTCGGTTACAAAAAAATATGCGGATTCGAAGCCGTTAGCAGCCGCTACCTGCGTCTGACCATCTCCGAATCGCGGTGGTGGCCGAATCTTTCCGCGTTTGAGGTGTACAGCAGCGATACGAACGCATGATCTGAGCGGGCTGATATGTTATGATAAAGGGACAGTTATAGTTTGCCTAAATTCATAACGAAATTAGCTCGAGGGACGTGAATACAAATGGATTTATTCTCTTTCCAGCAGGAGTCAGAGCCGAGCAGCAGGCTGCTAGCTGACCGGATGCGTCCGACCAGTCTGGATGAATATATCGGGCAGGAACATATTATAGGCCCCGGCAAGCTGCTGCGCCGGGCGATAGAAGCGGATCAGGTATCTTCGATTCTTCTGTATGGCCCGCCGGGATGTGGTAAAACAACGCTGGCCAACATCATTTCGCAAAAAACGCAGGCGGATTTCGTTAAGCTGAACGCGGTCGATGCATCTGTCAAGGATGTGCGCGAGATTATTGACCGGGCACAAAGCAATAAAGCGATGTATGGCACGAAGACCATATTGTTTCTGGACGAGGTACACCGCTTTAACAGCTCTCGGCAGGATGCCCTGCTGCCGGCTGTCGAGAAGGGGACGATTATTTTTATCGGGGCGACGACGGAAAACCCGTTTCATTATGTGAACGGGGCCTTGATGAGCCGCTCCACCTTGTTCCAGCTGCAGCCCCTGACGAAGGAGCATTCTCTGATTGCGATGAAGCGCGCGCTTGCAGATTCGGACAAGGGTCTTGGTTTCATGAGTCTTAAGGTTGACGATGAAGCGCTGGATCATATTGCCTCAATGGCGAACGGAGATATCCGGCGAGCGCTTAATGCGCTTGAGCTTGCGGCCATGACTACGCCGCCGGAAGACGATGGCACCGTCCATGTCACGTTAGAAGTAGCGGAGGAGTCTATCAGGCGCCCAACGGTACGTGCGGACGAGTCGACGCAATATGATGTATTGTCCGCGTTTCATAAAAGCATCCGCGGATCCAGCGACGCTGCGCTGTTCTGGTTTCTGTACGCGGTCGAGAAGCTGGGGATGGACCCGATGGTATTCATCCGCCGTCTGATTGCTGCGAGCAGCGAAGATATCGGTCTTGCCAATCCGCAAGCCATGGTTCAGGCGGTAAGCGCGCTGGATGCTTACCGGAACAACGGTTGGCCGGAAGCAAAACTCAATATTGCACAGGCGATATTATTCGCGGTGGAGAGTCCGAAATCTAACGCTGTATATACGGCAATTTCACGTGCAACGTCGGCAATTGATGAGCTGAAATCGCCGGAGGTGCCGATGCATCTGCGGGACACTCACTACAAAGGCGCCGTGAAACTTGGACATGAGGGTTATAAGTACCCGCATGACTTCCCTGGTCATTACGTTAAGCAGGATTATCTGCCGAAAGAGATCTCACGGCGGGTATTTTATCAGGCGACCGAGCAGGGAAACGAGTCCAAAATCCAGATCAATCAGCAGCGCCGACGCAATCAGTTTCTTTCCGGGGAAGAATAATAGCTTTACAAGGAAATATTCAAAGAATGAGCAGGATTCTATCGTATTTATAGAGAATGTTTTGCACAGACGAAAAAAGCCACTGCCGCAGGTTCACTGGGCAATGGCTCAAGGTCTGTGCTTTATTTTTTTTGTGTGGCAGGTATCTTGTAAGGGATTTTCTCCACTTGATCAATGGTGCCGCCGCCGAGGCAATCATCCCCTTGGTAGAAGACAACCGCTTGACCAGGTGTAATGGCTTTTTGCTGCTGAGCAAACTGTATATGAACAGTTCCATCTTCCAGCCATTGCAACGTAACCTGCTGATCAGGCTGCCGATAGCGGAACTTGGCCGTGCAGCTGAAAGGTTCTTTGGGCACATTCCCTTCACCTGCAATCCAGTTTACGCCTGTGGCAATAAGACCTTTTGAATACATGCTGGGATGCTTGTCTCCTTGCACGACATACAAAATGTTCTGCTGCAAATCTTTGTCGGCCACGAACCATGGCTCGCCGTTACCGGATCCACCGATTCCGAGGCCTTGACGCTGACCAAGGGTGTAATACATCAGGCCGTCATGGCGGCCCTTGATTTCACCGGTAGCAATATCCACCATATTCCCGGCTTGGGCGGGTAGATACTGGCTTAAGAACTCCTTGAAATTGCGTTCACCGATGAAGCAGACGCCGGTGCTGTCTTTCTTCTTGGCCGTATACAGACCTGCGGCTTCCGCTATGCGGCGCACTTCCGGCTTGGGTAAATGACCGATCGGGAACATGGCCTTCGAAAGCTGCTGCTGATTGAGCGCATTCAAGAAGTAGGTCTGGTCTTTGTTGCTGTCCACGCCGCGAAGGAGCTTTAAGACGCCGTCTTCTTCCACGACACGGGCATAATGACCTGTGGCTACATAATCAGCGCCGAGATCGAGCGCTTTATTGAGAAATTCACCAAACTTGATTTCACGGTTGCACATCACGTCAGGATTTGGTGTGCGTCCAGACTTATATTCATCCAGGAAATAGGAAAATACTTTATCGAAATATTCCTTTTCGAAGTTGACCGTGTAATAGGGAATATCTATCTGTTCGCAAACACGGCGCACATCCTCCGCATCCTGCTCGGCGGTGCAAACCCCGAATTCGTCGGTGTCATCCCAGTTTTTCATGAAAATCCCGATGACATCGTAGCCTTGCTCCTTCAGCAGGAGTGCAGTGACCGAGGAATCGACGCCGCCGGACATACCGACGACAACGCGTGTATTTTGATTGTTGTTTGACAAGAGTAATCACCATTTCTATTTGAAATTGTGCCCATATCGTATTTTAACACAACCTGCACCGGATCACATCAGAAAAGCTTTGTCCACGGTAGGAGAACATTTTGCAGTTTTGTGACTGTTGATTTAAGATTAAAGAATTGATAAGTTTCAGCGAAGCTGAACGATTATTTAATCGAAAGAAAAAACCACAGAAAACAGTCTGTCTTCTGTGGAGATACTCCGGTGGACGTTTTTCTTACCAAATAGCTGCCAGGTATGTTAACATAAGCAAAGGGTTATGATCGGAATACGCAGATATGCTTAATAGCCCAGGTCTGCCTATTGATCGTTCATATACTATAGGTTAAACTAAAGCTTCTTTTGCCATCAACCTGATCAAAAACATGATTTTGTGATGGTTATTTGCATCTTTAGTTCATTCTATATAGAAAACATGAATTTTTGAAAGAGGTGCCACCTTTGAAGATATCAACAAAAGGGCGTTATGGCCTGACTATAATGATGGAACTTGCAGCAAAATACGGCGAAGGCCCCATCTCTCTGAAGAGCATTGCTGAGAAAAATCAACTTTCCGAACATTATTTAGAGCAGTTAATTGCTCCGCTGCGGAATGCGGGCTTGGTAAAAAGTATCCGCGGTGCATACGGCGGGTACATTCTTTCTCGCGAATCCAGCGAAATTACCGCTGGGGATGTGATCCGCGTTCTTGAGGGACCGATTTCTCCGGTTGATTTTACAGAAGAAGACGATCCTGCCAAACGTAACTTATGGCTGCGCATCCGTGATGGCATTGCCGCCGTGCTTGATTCAACCACGCTGTTTGATCTTATATCCTACCAGGAGCAGGACGCGGCAGATAACTACATGTTCTACATTTAAAAAGGAGATGCAATAATGAATTCCATTTACTTGGATCATGCGGCATCCACACCCGTACATCCGCAAGTAGCCGAAGAAATGATGAAAGTGATGACCGGGCAGTTCGGCAATGCTTCAAGCGTCCATGCTTTTGGCCGTTCCGCTAAGCGTACGGTGAGCAGTGCCAGGGATATGATTGCAACATCTCTGGGCTGCCATCCGGATGAACTGGTATTTACCGGGGGCGGAACGGAAAGCGATAATCTTGCCCTGTTCGGTGCCTTATCCGCATTAAGCGGTTCAGGCAAGCACATTATTACGTCATCAATCGAGCATCATGCGGTTCTGCATGCCTGCGAAGAGCTGGAGAAGCTGGGATACCGGGTAACTTATCTTCCTGTTGATTCCACCGGACGGGTTCGGATAGAGGATGTGGAGAACGCTCTGACGGAGGAAACGGTGCTGATCAGCATCATGTATGCCAACAACGAAATTGGTACAGTGCAGCCGATCACGGAAATCGGAGAGCTAGCGAGAGAACGCGGCATTATTTTTCATGTGGATGCAGTACAGGCTTTAGGAGCCATTCCAATATCCTGCCATGATCTGCCTGTAGATCTCATGAGCTTTTCTGCTCATAAAATTAATGGACCCCAGGGCGTTGGCGCTCTGTATATTCGCCGTGGGATTCATCTTGCACCGAGACAGCACGGAGGACTTCAGGAGAAGAAACGCCGCGCAGGGACGGAAAATATGGCGGGAATCGCCGGATTTGGTCAAGCTGTACGGATTGCAGCTTCCCATTTGGAGGAACGCAGGGATCATGATCTTATGCTACGGCATACGTTTATTCGCATGCTGGAACAGGAACTTGGAAAAGACTCGTTTATCATCAATGGACATCCCTCTGAATTTTTACCCCACATTCTGAATATCAGCTTCCCGGATACAGATACGGAGACTCTCCTGATGAACCTGGATATGGAAGGCATTGCGGCAGCCAGCGGCTCTGCATGCACCTCGGGTTCCCTTGAAGTTTCTCATGTACTCCAGGCTATGAAACTTCCACAAAATGTTTTGCGCTCTGCGATTCGTTTTAGCTTTGGATTGGGTAATACTACTGAAGATATGGAATACACCGCCCAAAAAATTGCAACCATTCTTCGTCGTTTACGTAATAGAAGTTAGGGATTCTCTATGTATGGACAAGGAGGGAGGAGTGTTCCATACCATCCGGAAAATCAAAGGATTGATGCTGCCACGCATCAGTCCCGCGCAGGCGGGATTCCTTGGTTTTAATCTAAATAGGGATAGGTGGGATCCTGGCCATGAAGTTCCAAGAATTGATCGGACTTGCCGTTTTTGATGTTGAAGAAGGCAAGGAGATCGGCAAAATCAGCGATGTTATGATCAGCGAGGACTGGAAGATTCAAGCTTTGGAGCTTGAAGGCAAAGGGTTCTTTTCCAGCTCGGCTAAGTCAGTGTCCTGGGAGGACATTATGGCTTACGGCGAAGATGCTGTGATGATTCGTAATCAACAGGCTGTTCGAAAGACGGGGGCCGACGACATACACTACACCTATCTTCTGGGTAAAAATAAATTTAAGGATTTAAATGTATTGACGGAGGATGGCGTCCTGCTGGGTAAAGTGACGGACGTTTATTTTGACCAGGAAATGGGAAATACAATACTAGGTCTTGAAATCAGCGACGGCTTCGTCTCGGATTTGATGGAAGGCCGCAAATGGCTGCCGCTTACACAGGACATGTCCATCGGTAAAAATGCGATTATGGTACCTCCGATGAGCGAGGAGCGCTTGGAGAAAACCATTCATTCTGTTAACGGATAGGTGATAAATGAATATGAGATGTCCCAACTGCAATTCCAAAGATATCGGTAAAATCGGTTCACACCAGTTTTATTGCTGGGGCTGCTTTATCGAACTGACAGTCAACGGAGAGAAAATGTCCGTCTACCAGGTAGAAGAAGATGGAACGCTCAGTTCACTGGATGATTTGTTCTTCGAGGAGATCCCTCAGGATTTCCCGCAGATTCATGCATCCAATTGAAAGTGAACTTATGAACAAGCATGTTTATTAGAAAGAAACCCATCACTAGCGCCCGCTTGCGGCGCACGTTAGTGATGGGTTTCTTTTGTCATGCCGCGGCAGCTTCGTGTATAGATTGAAGGTTAATTTTTTCCTTTCGTACATATAATAACGTGTACAGCAAGTCCGAAAGGAGGAAACCGCATGGAGAAGATGATCGCAAACAAATGGTTCCGTCTCTTGATTTGGGTCATTCTCAGCCTTATCGCTCTCTATTTTATCTGGATGCTCCGGCCCATGTTCATGAATGTATACCATTTTTTCAAAGCGATTCTGGCTCCGTTCATTGTGTCCATGATCATCTCTTACGTGCTGAATCCGGTTGTCTGTATGCTGGCTGACCGCAAAATGCCCCGGGGGATCGCGGTGCTGCTTATCTATGCAGTCTTTCTGACTTGTCTAGCCGTCATCCTTATCAACATGATACCGATGCTGGTGGAGCAGATGGAGGAACTGAATGAGCATCTGCCGGAGATGACTATGCATGCCCAGAGCCTAATGACCCGGCTGGATCAAAAGCTGCTGCCAGACGGAGTAATGGCCGGTGTGGATCAGTGGTTTTTACAGTGGGAAGACAGGCTTGCAAAAGGTATTTCCGATTTTATTGACAATATTGGGACGACCATTAATGTGGTCCTGAATCTTTTCATCATACCGTTTCTCATTTTCTATATTCTTAAGGACTTCGATGTTTTTGAAAGAACTATTGTTTCTTACCTGCCTCGTTCTCGTAGAAAAGAGATGGTAGGCCTTTTAAAGGAAATTGATCTTGCGCTCGGGAATTATGTGCGGGGACAGTTTCTGGTCTGCTTGATCATTGGTGTTCTGGCTTATATCGGATACATGCTGATTGGCATGCAGTATGCGCTGCTGATGGCGAGTATCGTCGCAGTCTTCAATATCGTTCCGTATCTTGGACCATTTCTGGGGGCAGCCCCAGCCGTGGTCATGGCCTCCACGATTTCCTGGAAGATGGTGCTGCTGGTCATTGTCGTCAATTGGATCTGTCAACTTCTGGAAAGTAATGTCATATCGCCTCAGGTGGTCGGTAAAAAGCTCCATCTGCATCCGATTGTGATTATATTTGCGCTCTTGGTCGGCGGAGAGCTCGCAGGCATCGTGGGTCTTATTTTGGCGGTTCCGGTTTTCGCGGTATTTAAAGTGCTTCTCCAGCATTTTTTTGCCTATTATGTGAAGCGAAATACCGTCTGAGATGCCTCATTGACATTCATTAGCGCCGCCGATATACTTGTAGACAGTTGATTAAAATGGACAAAACGGCGATGAAATGAAGTACGGCAGAAAGCTCCTTGTGACAGAGAACGGGTTCCTCCACGTTAGAAACGTGTTGGCTGCAAGAATCCGCATGCGGGCTACTGGCCGGAAAGCTGATTTCGGAGTGCGGGCAAAACCCGCCGGTTGGCCCCGTTAGAGGCTTTTACGAGGAGATCGCTCTTTAGGGAACAAACGGATGCATGATACCGTGGAAGCTTTGAGCGATAACCAGGGTGGTACCGCGATTATGATCGTCCCTGAAAAATTATTCAGGGGCGTTTTTATGTTGTTTTCCAAGGACTTAAAATGAAGATAATTTGATGATGGAGGCTGTATACCATGAAAGCAAGTGAAATCCGTTCCAAATGGCTGGAATTTTTCGCAAGTAAAGGACACAAGATTGAACCGAGCTCCCCGCTCGTCCCACACAATGACCCATCGCTTCTGTGGATTAATGCGGGTATGGCGCCGCTCAAGCCATATTTTGACGGACGGGTCATCCCGGAGAATCCGCGTCTGACGAACTCGCAGAAATGCATTCGTACGAATGATATCGAGAATGTCGGCAAAACCCGCCGTCACCATACGTTTTTCGAAATGCTCGGCAATTTCTCAATCGGAGATTATTTTAAAGAAGAAGCCATTACTTGGGCGTGGGAGTTTCTGACCGGCAAGGAATGGATTGGTTTTGATCCTGAACGCCTGTCTGTAACGGTATATCCTGAGGACGAGGAAGCCTTCAAGCTCTGGAATGAGAAAGTTGGATTGCCGGCTGAGCGTATTGTGAAGCTGGAGGATAATTTCTGGGATATCGGCGAGGGCCCTTGCGGTCCATGTACTGAAATCTTCTACGATCGCGGTGACGCTTATGGAGATTTGTCCGATCCTGAAATGTTCCCGGGCGGAGAAAACGAACGCTTCCTGGAAGTGTGGAACCTCGTATTCTCCCAATTCAACCATAACAAGGACGGTTCCTATACACCGCTTCCTAATAAGAATATTGATACGGGCGCTGGTCTGGAACGTTTTGCTTCCATTTTGCAAAATGTGGATTCGAACTTTGACACAGATTTGTTCCAGCCGCTCATCCAGCAGACAGCCAAGCTTGCAGGCGTTAACTATAACGACAGCGTGGAAAAAGACGTTGCGCTTAAGGTCATTGCCGACCATGTCCGTACGGTTGCTTTTGCGGTAGCTGACGGTGTGCTTCCTTCCAATGAAGGACGCGGTTACGTCATCCGCCGCTTGCTCCGCCGCGCTGTACGCTATGGCAAAGTGCTGGGTCTGGACCGTCCGTTCCTCTATACACTGACCGAAACCGTTGGCAATATTATGGGCGTGTATTATCCGGAGGTTGTCGAAAAGCGTGAGTTTATTGAAAAGGTCATCCGTACCGAGGAAGAACGTTTCCATGAGACATTATCCGATGGTCTTGCCATTCTCGAAGACATCAGTAAAAAAGCGCTCGAAGACAGCAGCAAAATGATCAGCGGTTCTGATGCATTTAAGCTGTATGATACCTACGGATTCCCGCTTGATTTGACCGAGGACTATGCAATGGAGCATGGCCTTTCCGTTGACCGTGAAGGCTTCGATGCTTCCATGCAGGAGCAGCGTGACCGTGCGCGCGCAGCCCGTCAAGATAACGGTGGCATGAAAATTCAAGGCGGCGTACTCTCTGACTATACGGTTAAAAGTGAGTTTGTTGGATATAATGACACCGTAACGGATTCGAAAATTTTGGCGATCATTGTGAATGATGCCATGGTGGATACTGCCGGCGAAGGACAAAATTGTCAGGTTATTCTGGATGCGACTCCATTCTATGCTGAAAGTGGCGGACAGGTCAGTGATCAAGGACTCTTGCGCGGTGGAAGCGTGACTGCGAAAGTGGAAGGTCTTTATAAAGCTCCACACGGACAGCATGTTCATGTCGTAACGGTTGAAGCCGGTGAACTGAAGGTAGGCGAAACCGTAAAAGCGGAAGTGGATCAAGCCAAGCGCCGCGATACGGTCAAGAATCACACAGCAACGCATCTCTTGCACAAGGCTCTAAAAGAAGTGCTGGGCGAGCATGTAAACCAGGCAGGATCATTGGTGGAGCCGCAGCGACTGCGCTTTGACTTCTCGCATTTCGGCAGTATAACTCCGGAGGAGCTCACAGATATTGAACAACGCGTCAACGAACAGATTTGGAACGGTATTCGTGTTAATATCGAGCTCAAACCGATTGATGAAGCCAGATCGATGGGAGCCATGGCTCTATTCGGTGAGAAATACGGTGATATTGTACGTGTCGTTCAGGTAGGAGATTACAGCCTTGAGCTTTGCGGCGGATGCCATGTCAGCAACACATCAGAAATTGGGATCTTCAAGCTCGTGAGCGAAAGCGGCATTGGTTCAGGTGTACGCCGGATTGAGGCCGTAACTGGCCGCTCCGCATATCAGTTCATTGAAGGACAGCTTGATCTGTTGAAACAGTCTGCTGAATTGCTGAAATCCAATCTGAATGATGTGCCGAAGCGAATTGAGTCCGTACATGCCCAGATGAAGGAACTTGGCCGGGAAAATGAATCACTGCAAGGCAAGCTAAGCTTGATTGAAGCAGGCCAGCTAACGGATCAGGTGAAAACGGTAGGGGGCAAAGAGCTATTGGCAGTCCGCGTCAGCGTGGGCAGTATGGATGGCTTGCGTAACCTTGCTGACGAGCTCAAGAATAAACTTCCATCGGCTGTACTGGTTCTGGGCGCGGCGATCGAAGACAAAGTCAATTTCGTCGTATCCGTTCCACAGGAGCAGATCAAGTCGGGACTGCATGCAGGCAAGCTTGTTAAGGAAATCGCATCGGTTTGCGGCGGCGGCGGCGGCGGACGTCCGGATATGGCACAGGCTGGAGCTAAGGACGCAAGTAAGCTGGATGAGGCACTGAAGTTGGCAGAAGAGCTAGTAGCACAGGCATAAAGCATATATTGAGAATATTGCATGAATCCAAAAAGGCGGTTCATGCAATATTCTTCGATTAAAATAGATTGTATGACAAATAAATTCGAATAAAATTCGTTTTATTTGTCCCTGAAGTTTCCTTACAACGGGATGAGTATGTTATATTAGAATAAGATATGAAGCCTAAGAATCAATTCGTCAAAGTGTGCTTAGGGGCATGCATTTGAAGAAGCGAGGTGTCACAAATGGACTCCATGGATAAGACAATGAAGTTTAATGTCAAAGGCGATGAGAAGGAAGCTTCCTCCAAGGATATCCTTCTTACGGTATATGACGCGTTGGTTGAGAAGGAATATAATCCAATCAACCAGATTGTCGGCTATCTCCTATCGGGAGATCCCGCTTACATTCCGCGCCATAACAATGCCAGAAGCTTGGTGAGAAAAAAAGAGCGTGATGAGTTGATTGAAGAGCTGGTCCGGTTCTACTTAGCCAATCACCGATAGGAGAGCTTTATGAGGATCTTGGGATTGGACTACGGCGACCGCAAAATTGGTGTTGCCGTCAGTGATTTATTCGGATGGACTGCCCAGGGACTAGAGGTGGTAGAACGCCGGCGTGACGGTGCCGAGATGCAGCGTATTGCGGATCTGGTCCGCGAGTATGAGGTCGAGGAGCTCGTTGTCGGACTGCCAAAGAACATGAACGGCAGCATTGGTCCCCGCGGTGAAATCTGTATCGATTTCGCTGACAAGCTTAAAGAAATGCTGGAATTACCCGTCCACCTGTGGGATGAGCGGCTGACCACCGTGTCTGCCGAGCGGACGCTGATTGAGGCTGACGTCAGCCGGAAGAAGCGAAAGCAAGTTGTGGATAAAATGGCTGCAAGCTTGATTTTGCAAAATTATTTGGACTCAAAGACTAAAGGGTGAGGGTGATAACAGATGACCAATGAGCGTGACTATTTTGAGGAAGAACCGGATATTATTTATATTCCTGACGACGAAGGTAACGAGGAAGAATTTGAAGTCATCATGAAATTTGAGGTTGATGGATCAGACTCCAAATACATGATGGTTGTTCCGCTGGAAGCAGCGGACGATGATTCTGATGAGGTTTACGCATTCCGTTATGAAGAAGACGGGGACGATCTCAAGCTCTACATGATCGAAGATGATGAAGAGTGGCAGATCGTGGAGGAAACCTTCAACACCTTAGTTGCTGAACTTGATGGAGGTAATGATCATGAATGATTTTTCTGCAGACCAGGCTGCCTGGACTTCCGTATTGAAGGAAGCATTCGGCCCGACTGTAGAGCTGGAAGACGAAGACGGTTCCATTGAAGTCTATGATCTTACAGCGGAGTTTGAAGTAGGCGGCCAAACCTATGCGGTGCTGCAAAGCCCCGGTGATGAGGATGGCGAGTACAATATATTGAAAGTCGTTAAGGCACCAGACGGAAATCTCGAACTGGCGACCATTGATGACGATGATGAATGGGAAAATGTTACCGAGCTTTACGACGAAATGACTTTCCCGGACGACATTGAGAATTAATTTACAGATTTACAGCTTCCCAGAGTAGACAAAATTTCAAAATGAATAAACCTAAGAGGGCGGTGCAGACCGCCCTTTTTGGTTGTGAAGGGTTGGATTTTTCTTGAAAGCTGTCAAAGTTGTGATTGTTATTCTGGTCATTCTCCTTCTTGGAGCAGGCGGAGGGGCGTATTACATATGGAATGGTCTGCAGCCGGTTAAAGCGTCTGACCAGGCCATCAAATTCACGATTGAATCGGGCATGGGTACCTCGAAAATCGCCGATGTACTGTATAAAAATGGCCTAATTAAAAATGAATCTGTTTTTAAAGGTTATTTGAAGTGGAAAAATGAAGGCTCCCATTTTCAAGCCGGCGTTTATGAGGTTAAGCCTGGGGCCACATTCGATGAGCTTATTGCCAAGCTGAACAGCGGGGAAGTCGTGAAGGAAGCGATGATCCGTATTACCATTCCGGAAGGTTACACCATTGAGCAAATTGCGAAGAAGGTAAGTGAAGCAACGGGGACGTCAACGGATGAATTCTTGAAGCTGGCGAATCACCCGGGAGATCAAGCGGTTGCTGCCTTTAAGGATGTTCCTGAAAGCGCTAATCTGAAGCATGCAGCAGAAGGATATTTATTCCCGGATACCTATGAATTTAAAAAAGGAACAAATGACAATGACATTTTTCATAGAATGATGGAGCAAATGCAAAGTAAACTGGACAATATTCCTGATTTGCAGCAAAAGCTTAAAGACCGGGGCATCACCCTGCATGAGCTTCTGACAATTGCATCGCTTGTTGAACGTGAGGTTGTAGTGGATGAAGAGCGGCCGCTGGTAGCTGGTGTCATCTATAACCGCCTGGATAAAAAAATGAAGCTTGAGATTGATGCCACGGTGCAGTATGCCCTCGCTGAGCCAAAGGAACGTCTGCTTTATAAAGATCTGAAGGTAGAGAGTCCATATAACACCTATTTGCATGATGGACTTCCGCCAGGGCCTATTTGCAGTCCAAGCATCGCTTCCATTAAAGCGGCGCTGAGTCCTAAAGCATCCGATTATTTGTATTATGTCACCAAGAAAGACGGTTCGCATGAGCATTTGTTTGCCAAAACGTATCAGGAACATTTAAAGAACATAAAGAAGAGCAATAGCACGACGAAATAAAAGAGGTGCCGTATGACAAAACGACATGAGCTTATGGTTACAGCCGGCTCTTTGCAGGAATGCTCTGCATACATGGATGCGGGAGCAAGTGAACTGCTTATTGGTGATGCCTGTTACGGAATTAGAATGCCCGGATATTTTTCGGATTCGGATATTCGTGAAGTTGTCCGTCTGGGACATGCCCGCAACGTCAAAGTAATGGTGAGTATGACTAACATCATGACCAATGATATGCTCAGACGGCTGCCGGACTATATTTTGTTTTTGAAGGATGCTGGCGTCGATGCGGTGGAATACAGTGATCCTTCCGTTCTTGCTGCAATTAAAGCTTATGCGCCTGCGATTAGGCTGCACTGGAACGGCGAGATGATGTCCACCAACTATGCTACAGCCAATTATTGGGGTCGTAAAGGGGCATCTCGCGTTGCTGCCGCCAAGGAACTCAGCATGGATGAAATTCTGGAACTGAAGCAGCATCTGGAAATTGAAGCACAGGTTCAGGTACACGGCATGACGAATATGTACCATTCAAAGCGGAGACTGGTTGAAAGCTATATGGCTCATCAGGGACAGCCAATCCAGAACGGCAGTTTGGACAAAGACCGCGGTTTATTTCTCGTTGAGGCGGACCGCGTTCAGGAAAAGTATCCTATCTTCGAGGATGAGCATGGAACGCATATTATGAGCTCGGATGACATCTGCATTTTGGAAGACCTTCATCTGCTGATGCGGGCCGGAATCGAAAGCTTTAAGATTGATGGTTTTATGAAACCAGTATCCTATAATACCGCGGTAATTAAGGCATATCGATTGGCTATCGATGCTTATACGGCGGATCCCGACAGATATAAGTTCCGCGAAGAATGGCTGGAAATGATCCGGGAGCTTCAGGATCCGGAGCGCGAGCTGACATTTGGATTCTTTTATAAGGAACAAGTCTATTAGGATAGAGAGGGAGGTGTCATAATCGTGAAGGAAGTGCTTTCTAAACCGAAATACCGGGGGAAAAGAGTCCGTCTCGAAAAACCGGAACTGCTGGCACCTGCCGGAAATTTGGAAAAGTTGAAATTCGCTATTCATTACGGTGCGGATGCGGTATACATTGGCGGACAAAAATACGGGTTGCGTTCGAATGCAGATAACTTTACGTTTGAGGAAATGCGCGAAGGTGTGGAATTTGCAAAGAAATATGGTGCGAAGGTATTCGTGGCCACCAATATCTACGTGCATAATGAAGATATTGATGGTATAGAGAAGTATTTACGCAGTCTCTACGATGCCGGAATCTCGGCTATTATTGCTGCCGACCCGGCCATTATCGAAGTGGCACAGCGTGCAGTTCCATTGCTTGAGGTGCATCTCAGTACACAGCAGTCCACGTTAAACTGGCAGGCGGTGAAATTCTGGAAGGATGAGGGGCTTCCCCGTGTTGTTCTCGGCAGGGAAGCGAGTCTGGAAGAAATCGCAGAGATTAAAAACAATGTGGAGATTGAGATCGAAGCGTTTATTCATGGTGCGATGTGCTCATCGATTTCAGGCCGCTGCGTGCTGTCGAACCACTTTACAGACCGTGATTCCAACCGCGGCGGATGCTGCCAATCCTGCCGCTGGAAATATGATCTATTTGAAGATGGCAGAGACAGTGAAGAAGAATCCGCTATGGCGGTGCAGCCAGCAGCTTTGAAACCGGGAATAACGCAGCTTCCTCTTTTTGATGAAAAGGATCATGCTTTTACGATGGGATCCAAGGATCTATGTATGCTTGAGCATATCCCGGATTTAATTGAAGTTGGCATTGACAGCTTTAAGATTGAAGGGCGTATGAAATCCATACACTATGTAGCTACGGTCGTTAATGTATATCGCCAGGCGATTGATGCTTATTTTGAGGACCCGGACCATTATGCCCTTAAACCTGAGTGGCTGGATGATCTACATAAAGCAGCAAACCGCCCGCTGAATACTGGTTTTTTCTACGACATACCAGATCATGAGGATCATATTTATGAGCCGGAGGAAAAGGCAGCTCCTTATGATTTTGCAGGACTGGTGCTTGAGTATGATGAATCTACTCAAACGGCGGTCATTCAACAGCGCAATTTCTTTAAACAAGGTCAGGAGATTGAGTTCTTTGGGCCAAAGGGAGCCTTTTTCAAGCAAACGGTACATGAAATGTGGGATGAGGAGGGACAGCCTCTGGAAGCAGCGCGTCACCCGCTGCAGAGAATCCGCGTGAAGGTAGATCAGCCCGTCGCATATTTCGACATGCTGCGCAGAAAACATTAGCAAGTCCCAGAAACTATATTTTAGGCCGCTGACTCCTTGTGTACAGCGGTTTTTTTCATGCAAGGACGTATGGACCATTCGTATTAGGAAAATAGTTATAAAGAATTTTCCGAAAAACCAAAGGATAATGGTGGAAAATGTCGAAGAATAAAGTAGGTGTTGCTTACATATTACGTGAGGCAAGAAATTAAAGTGGTAGGTGAGGAAATGGGAGAGGTTCAGAAGAAGGAACTGGAAGAAGGCAAAAAAAACCGTTGGGGGAAACAGCGGAAGAAAGAGAAACAGGAAGGGAAAACTGTTAAGGTTCAGGCTGACGCTAAAAAAGAAAGATTCAATTTGCGGAATGCGGGTTCCCGGATAGAGAAATTCAATCCTGCAAAATCAGTCGGTGTGAAGCTGTTTTTGATCTTCTTTATAGCGATTGTATCTTTTGTATTAATTCTAGGCCTAACGTCATACAACAAGGCTAAGAGCACCATCAAGAATAATGCCGCTTCAGCGAACAAACAAACCATGATTCAGACATCACAGAAGCTTGATATTATTCTGAAGCAGTATGAGGATATCTCATTGCAAATCTTTTTTGATCCGGAAACTCAGACATTGATTGATGATATGTCCTCATCAGATGTAAGCGCGTATGATATGTTCGTTCTGAATGATAAGATCAGCAAAAAGCTAAGCAATCAGATTAACAGCAACAGTACAATCAAAGCCATCTATCTCGTTCCGCCGTCAGACGGACAGAATCCGATTATGGCAGGCAGCGCTGGCAGTGATATAACTACCATCCGTGATGAAGCATGGTTTAAGCAAGCGCAAGGTCAGAGTAGAGCCTATTGGGTTACATCGGATAAAGGCAAGGATGGAGGGGAAAACTTCAAATTGGTCCGCCCTCTGCAAAGCTTAACCCGTGGTGGGAAATCCTATGTGATCGTTATAGAACTGAAAACAGCTCTGATTGAGGATCAACTGAAGGCCATCAATTTGGGCGAGGGCAGTAAGCTGCAGTTAATCTCTACCGATAACAAGGTGGCTGGTTCCAATCAAGATGATGAAGCAGGAAATGCGACGAACTTTACTTTTATGAAAGATCAGAAAGATGCGGCCAACAGTCTGTATACGGAGGATAGTCAGCGTAACAGTATCCTGGCAGTCTATAACACCTTGGAGACGAACGGTTGGAAGCTAGTAGGTACAATTCCAACGGAACTGCTTGTGAAAGACGCTCAAGGGATTCTGCGGCTGACCTTAGGATTTGTATTGATTGTAATCATTATCGCGATCCTCATTGGATGGTGGATGATTCGTTTGATTGCAAGACCGTTAAGCCAGCTTAAGGATCTGATGATCGAAGGTTCCAAAGGAAATCTTAAAGTGCGGACGAATCATAAATCATCCGATGAAATTGGTGAGCTGGGCAAAAGCTTCAACTTGATGATGGATCAAATCACGAAGCTTGTGCAGCAGACGAACACAACAGCTCAAGCTGTTCTCGAAACGGCGAGCGAGCTGACGGATGCATCGAAAAAGACAGCCCTCTCTGCGAGAGAAATTGCTATAGCAACAGAGGAAATTGCCAATGGAGCGAGCAGCCTGGCTACCGAAGCAGAGCGCGGCAACGAGCTGACGGATAACATTTCGCGTCAAATGCAGCTCGTGGTGAATGCTAATGAAGAGATGGGAAGCGCAGCCCATCATGTCGAGCAATCCAGTGAGCTGGGTACGAAGCACTTGAGCAGCTTGATGGATAAGACGCATCAGACGGAAGACATGACGCGTTCTCTCATGCATAAAGTGGACAATCTGAAACAAACGACGATGTCCGTCAATAAAGTCCTTGAAGTATTGCAGAATATCACGAAGCAAACGAATATCCTGTCACTCAACGCAACAATAGAAGCTGCACGTGCGGGTGCCGCGGGCAGAGGATTTATGGTGGTTGCTGACGAAATCCGCCAATTGGCAGACCAGTCCAGACAATCCATTGATATGGTTGGCCAAATCACAGAGAAAATCATGAGTGAAATGAATGAAACGGTTGAGGCTTTACAGGAAGCGAATCCTTTATTCCAGCAGCAAATGGATTCGGTTAAAGAGACGAATGATATATTTGTTTCTGTACAGGAGCAGATGGCTGATTTCACACAGCGCCTGGATTCCGTGACGCAATCGATAGAGACATTGAATCACTCACAAGAAGTTCTGTCCGATGCCATGAGCAATGTCAGTGCGGTAGCCGAAGAGTCCTCCGCAACATCCGAAGAGGTTGCTTCGCTCAGTAATGAGCAGCAAAGCATCGGCAGCCAGCTGGTACAGCTATCGGGTAAACTCGAGAATGTATCCAGTGAACTGAAGGAAACACTTTCGCGATTCACGATATAAGAAGATTATTTGGAAAATACAGCCAAAAGGCTGTCCTTGAAGGTTGCTGACCTTTAAGGACAGCCTTTTGCCGTCTGCAGCGATACACGGCGCTGATTCGATTGGAAGCCTTCAGAATAGGACATAATGGGAAAAACGTCGAAAAAAGGGACGGTGTGCTGGTCATGTTTAAACAGAAACAGCGGGTCTTTTATGGATTGGTCATTCTGACAGGTATTCTGGTCGTTCTCATATTGAGATTGGCTTATATTCAGCTCGTATCCCGTACCTCCAAGCTGCCGGACAGCGTATATACACTGCAGGAAATGTCGGTCCTCCAACGCGAGCGTGGAGTCGTGCTGGATTCCGGCAGGGGAAATATCTTTGACCGGAATGGGAAGCCCATCACAGGTGAAACCGTCTCTACAGCCGTTCTATTTCCAATAGATAATAAGTCTTTAACCAATCAAGATGGGAGTATGGACTTGGTCGCCGGAGCTCTGGGTACGGATACGGCCAAGCTAACGAATATTTGGAACAAGCTCAGTGTGCCTGTTTTTTGGCAAGGAGCACTTAAAAACACACCGCAGGCGCTAAATCCAAGTCAGGCCGAACATATCTCTGAGCTGAAGGTTAGCGGCATTGAAGTGCTTCCTTACACCCAAAGGTATGTAAACAAGAAAAGTGGTATGCAGTGGCTCGGTCACTTATCAGAGCTATCCGGTCAAAAGCATATGCCGCATACCGGCTTTGCATTCAAGGAAGGTGCTTCCGGTCTTGAGAAGACGCTGGAGCCGCTGCTGCGTGGCATTGGTCCCACGACCGCCTACTATTCCGTTGATGGTACAAACCGCTCGATTCCCGGTACGGGCATCCAATTAAAGTCACCTAACAATCCATACTATCCGCTTCGGCTTCATACAACCATTGATCTCTCTCTTCAGCAACAAATCGAAGCGCTGACGCAGAAGGCGGGGATGAAAGAGGGGGCAGTTGTACTCCTGGATGCGAGCAATGCGGATGTTTTAACCATGATATCAAAGCCTTTTTATAATCCGCTCGATATCCATCCTGAGCTTGGCGCCTGGAACAACAGGGCGGTACAGGCAGCTGCTCCGGGCTCTATTTTCAAAACCGTGGTGGCCGCAGCGGCGCTGGAAGCGGGGGTGACGTCCACAGACGAATCATTCTATTGCTCAGGCGATTACGGCAACTATGGATTATCCTGCTGGAAACCCTCGGGACATGGATCTCTCTCACTGGAACAGGCTTTCGCCGAATCCTGCAACGTTGTATTTGCTCAGCTGTCGGAACGTTTATCAGGGGAAGAGCTGGAGATCACAGCCAGCAGGCTAGGGCTTGGTCGTACCATTGGTTGGGAAGCGAAGAATATGGCAGGAATGCCATTGCTGCAGCCCTTTGATCATGAGGAAGCGGGAACCATTTATTCGAGTGCAGCTTCTGCGCTCGATGGAGGCACGAGAGCCCAGTCCGGAATCGGGCAAAGGGATGTACGTGTAACCCCGCTGCAGGCAGCAAATTTGGTGGTTACGCTTTTACATGGGGGACAGGTTCGGGCACCGCGTATTCTGGAGAGCCTTGTTTACGCGAATGGACAGGTCATGAAAGAATTCAAGCCGCATTTATCCCCTTCACGATCGGGGAGCATACGGCCTGAAACGGCCCGGCTGGTAAGCAGCTGGATGGAGAAGGTCGTTACAGAAGGGACAGGTAAATCGCTGCTGAAATCGAAGTGGAGGCTGGCGGGAAAATCAGGTACGGCGCAGATTACCGTTCAGGGGCGGCAGCGTAACAACCAGTGGTTCATCGGGTATGGGCCGGTTGATCGGCCGAAATACGCTGCAGCCGTACTGTTCCAAAATATGCCGACCGAAGGCAGTAATCAAGCTACAGCCTTATTCGGTGAGATTATGAATCTGCTTGCTTCTCAGAAATCGTAGGTTCAGGTGCTTTTACGGCCATATCAAATGGGGAAACATCAAACTCTTCCTGCGGCAGTCGAATCCAGCGCTGCAAATACCCCTGCTGCAATAGCTCTTTCAGCAAGATCAGCAGTACCGGTGACAGGATCAGGCCGGCAACGCCGAAGATGGAAAGCGAAATAATCATGAACGACAGCATGAGAAAGGCTGAGGATATACCGATGGAATTACCGGTAATTCTTGGTTCCAGCAGCTGACGTGTCAACAGGACAACGACGAGCAAAACGCAAAGTCCGATGGCAAGACTGATATTTCCGACGATGAAAAGGTATACGATCCATGGAATCAGGATGACCGGTACACCGACCAACGGCAGAATATCAAAAACGGCGCATACCAGTGCGAGCGACAACTCATTGCCAGTACGCAGAATCAGAAGACCTATGTAAATAAGAACCATGGTTATCAACACCATAATCATTTGGGCTTTTATGTATGAACCGATGGCTTTCAGTACGTAGGTTGTCAGGAATGTATAAGCGTTTTTTAGGGTTTTGGGGGACTTGTCCTTGACAATTTTGCGCCATCCGCCAATTTCAGTACTGAGGAAGAAGGCAAGAATAATCGCTACGCCAAAATTAGCCATAAAAGATGAGAACGAGCTGAACAAGGATACCATATACTTTAAGAAGCTGGTGGCCCATCCGGTCGCGTAATCCGTGAAATTTTTAAAGTTTTCATTCATCTTATCGGTAATGTTCGGAGGCAGAGCTTCGATTTTATGCTGGAGAAATGCAGTTGTTTTGGTAAATGCCGATTGGATCATTTGTGTGTATTGGGGCAAATTATCTTGGACCTGGGCTATTTGGGAGACCACGATCAATCCGATACCAAAGAGGATGCCCAGAATGACAAGCACGAACAGCAGGACCGAAATGGCTGCGGCGAGCGTTTTAGGGAGGCCTCTCCGGTGAAGGAATTTAGCCAAGGGCTCAATCATGAAAAAGACGAGAAAGGACAAAAAGACGGGGGCTGCGATCTGGTAAAGCTTGCTGAATACGTACATAATCAACAAGACGGTCAGCACGATCATCCCAATGTCTATAAAGGTCCTCCAGTATTTTTTGTAGAGAGGAAGCATGAACGAACGTCACTCCTTAAAGTATGTATTTTAAAGCTTAACTAAATTTATAAAAAAATGCCTATTTCGCGAATGGCTGTGATAAAATAAAAGATAGCGTCTTTATATTTTTCATCGAACGTTTGATTTTTTATGCAGAAATGAGACGGGTTTCCTATACTGGTAACAGCCTTCCGCTCTTAGTTCATTCTATAGAGTAACCTGCCTTTCGGCAAGTCAAAGTCAATCAGAGAAAAGTGGGGATTATGACATGCAGACTTTGCTGCTTTGGTTGTTTTATATTTCATCTTTTTATGCGTTTATTCCCGGACTCATCACCCGTATTTTCGGGTTCCGTGTTTTCCGGAAAGGCAGCGGTGAGCATGAATATGCCCTGACCTTTGATGACGGGCCTGACGCGGTGTATACGCCCAAGCTGCTGGACTTATTGAAGCGGTATGATGCAAAGGCGACCTTTTTCGTCGTTGGAACGCATGCCGAGAACAATCCGGAGCTCGTAAAACGAATGCATGACGAAGGTCATCTTATCGGCATTCATAATTACATTCACAAGTCGAACTGGCTGATGCGGCCGGCGACCGTAACCAAGCAAATTATGAAGACGGATAAGATTATTCACTCCATCACCGGAGAGCGTACATCGTATTACCGTCCGCCATGGGGAATCGTCAATCTCTTCGATTTGAAGAAGCGCGGCGGCAAGTTTAAAATTGTGCTCTGGTCCGCCATGTTTGGGGATTGGAGAGAAAGAATCGGTGCTGACCGGTTAACGGAGCGGATTCTGAGTAAGCTTCAGCCGGGAGAGGTACTTCTTCTTCATGATTGCGGCACGACGGCAGGTGCGAATCCCGATGCTCCGCAGCAGATGTTGATTGCTCTGGAACGTGTGCTGCAAGAAGCAGAACAACGCGGACTGAAGAGTATCCGGGTTGACGAAATGATTAAGGCCAAGGAAAATGCTCCTGAAAAGAAGCTTTCCCGCGGCAAACTTGCTGTCGTCAAGCTATGGCTGATTTGGGAAACGATTTTTCACAAAGTGTTCCGGCTTAAAACGGTCAATCCTCAGAATCCCTTTCTCCATTACCGGCTGCGAAAATACAGTGGTCAGACCGTTGAGCTGGATGATGGGGAGCTGCTTCAAAAGGGCGATAAAGTCGTAGAACTGCATTTTGATAATGAGAAGCTTTTCCGCTTTGGAATCAGGTCGCGCTCGACGGTGCATTTGGCTATACAAATGATTCGCTCGATGGAGAAGGAGCTGCCGGTATTGGCCCATCAAGTGATGGGGATTGCAGGTGCGAAAAATGCCAAAGCTCTTTATGGTGTCACCATGGTAAATCGCGGACCACAGCAGTTCGGATTTCAGGTTCTTGATTTGAAGGACGGGCTTTTTGCAAGATCATCACAGCTCTATTTGAAATTTTTATTAAGCGTCATTCATCCGTCTGGACAATCTCGTCTTAAGGAACATACACAACGGTTGATTCCTAAAATGATCTTAATGCCTATTAGTGTCTTAATGGAACGGTATGCTGAAAATGGATCCCACCGCCCTCATCATGAAATGAAACGCGAAAGAGGGAATCAACCGGAACAAACTGCTGATAATAATGACCTCAGCTTGAGCGCCTCGGCACAAGGACTGGAAAGTTCCACACCCGCCATCTAATTTATTTATACGATAAGAGCTCCGTAAGCCAAATGCTTGCGGAGCTCTTTTATATGTATTCCCTTAAACTGCATTTTCTATTTTATAGAAATTAATACTTGCATTCCCACTAATAATAGAATAATATTGGTTCATAGGAACATTTGTTCTGATATGGTGAGGAGGGGATCTTCCGATGTTTAAGAAGCTGGAATGCGTATGTATTCATACAAAGGATATCGATAAATCTTTGGCATTCTATACCATCATGGGGCTGAAAGAGAATTGGAGAATTGAACGAGTTCTGGATAGTGGGTTTATATGGACGCTGGTCGGATTGGTATTCCCAGAGCTTAACAGTTCTGAACTCGTTCTCAGCAATCACCCTCAGAATCAGTCTACCGAAATTGAAATCCTTGTTGATGATGTGCAGGAAACATACAACGAATTGAGCAAGCATGAAGAGATCGAGTGGATTGGCTTGCCTTTTGAGACGGAATCAGGGCATGTCGCTATTATGCAAGCTCCCGATGGAAATGTGTTTGTTTTAGTTGGAAAATAATCTTAACGATCACTGAAATAGGGTCATTCGAATGTAGTCAACTGCGAATGTCTTTGTAATCAGTTTTATATCAAGAGGTGCTCCTAAAGTGGATTTATCTACGGATCGGCGGCATCTTTTTTATATGCAGACATGAAGAAGGGGAGTACCACCGTTCTGAGATACCGGTAGTACTCCCCTTTCTATGAGAAGATATTATATTAGATCTTTAAGACGCCGCCTTGGCTTGCGTTGGTGACAAGCTTGGAATAACGGGCGAGATAGCCTGTTTTTACTTTCGGCTCAAAGTCCTTCCACTCGTTGGTACGGCGGGAAGCCATTTCTTCTTCGCTCACCAGCAGTTCGATCTTCCGGTTGTTCAGGTCAAGCTCGATGATGTCTCCGTCATGAACGAAAGCGATCGGTCCGCCTTCGGCAGCTTCCGGAGAAATATGGCCGATGCTGATGCCGCGGGATGCGCCGGAGAAACGTCCGTCGGTAATCAAACCGACTTTGGCGCCGAGTCCCATGCCCACGATCTGGGAAGTTGGAGCCAGCATTTCCGGCATGCCCGGTCCGCCCTTAGGACCTTCATAACGGATAACAACGACCATGCCTTCCTTGACTTTGCCGTTCGCGATGCCTTCGAGAGCTTGCTCCTGGGAGTCGAAGCAGATGGCTGGACCTTTATGGTAGCCACCAACCGAGGCATCAACAGCACCGACTTTAATGATCGAACCTTCCGGAGCCAGGTTGCCGTACAATACGGCCAGACCACCGCGCTCGGAGTAAGGCTGATCGATTGGATGAATGACATTCTTATCTTGAATTTCGCAGCCGGCCACGTTCTCAGCGATCGTTTTGCCGGTTACGGTCATGCAATCGCCAAACAATGCATCCGGTTTTTTGAGAAGCTCGTGCAGCACGGCGCTTACGCCGCCCGCAATATGAACGTCTTCGATGAAGTAATCGGAAGCAGGTGCCAGCTTCGAAATATGAGGTACGCGGTTTGCGACTTCGTTAATCCGCTCCAGCGGATAGTCGATGCCTGCTTCCTGTGCAAGTGCCAGGGTATGCAGTACGGTGTTGGTGGATCCGCCCATGGCCATATCCAGTGCGAAAGCATTGTCGATCGATTCGCGGGTGACAATGTCACGTGGTTTGAGATCCATTTTCACGAGTTCCATCAGCTGGCGCGCCGATTGCTTAACGAATTCTTTACGCTCTTCAGCGACGGCGAGGATGGTTCCGTTACCCGGCATCGCGAGGCCAAGAGCTTCTGCCAGACAGTTCATGGAATTGGCCGTAAACATGCCGGAGCAGGAACCGCAGGTCGGACAACCGTATTGTTCGAGTTCCATCAGCTCATCGTCCGTGATTTTGCCAACCTGGTGAGCGCCGACGCCTTCAAATACTGATGTCAGGGAAAGTTTGCGACCTTTGCTGTCTACGCCAGCTTTCATCGGTCCACCGCTGACAAAAATAGTCGGAATGTTAACGCGCAGCGCGCCCATCAGCATGCCTGGTGTAATTTTGTCGCAGTTTGGAATGCAGACCATGCCGTCAAACCAGTGAGCGGAAACGACGGTTTCCAGGGAATCCGCAATAATCTCGCGGCTTGGAAGGGAGTAGCGCATACCGATATGGCCCATTGCAATGCCATCATCAACGCCGATGGTGTTGAATTCGAAAGGAACACCGCCAGCTTCGCGGATCGCTTCCTTCACGATCTTGCCGAATTCCTGCAGATGCACATGCCCAGGAACGATGTCGATATAGGAGTTACACACCGCGATAAACGGTTTGCCGAAATCCTCTTCTTTTACGCCGGCTGCACGCAGCAGACTGCGGTGCGGAGCGCGGTCGAAGCCTTTTTTGATCATGTCTGAACGCATTTTATTAGCTGCCATGATGTCTCTTCCCCCTATTTAGTGAATGTATAAACCCATCTCGCTTTAGCGCGGTTACCGAAAGAAGTGCCCGAATAAACGATTTTAAATGAGTCTATCACAAAATGAGAGGTTTTTCTAGCGACGAATAAAGGCTTGAGAGCTGTCAGGAGCTGTTAATAGCAAGAAAAAAGGCATTCCCAATCCTCATACGGATGGAAGATGCCTTTTTTCAGCCGTTGTTATACTTCACGCAAGCTTATATTAGTTTTTTCCGCCTTTGCGGCCGATTTCTTTATAGAAATCCTTGTCATGGGAATCGGAAGTAGCTTCTCCGCCTTTGCGGCCGATTTCCTGATAAAAATCTTTATCATGGGATTTGGAAGTTGCGTCTCCGCCTTTTTTACCGATTTCCTGATAGAAGTCTTTGTCATGGTTCTTAGCGGTTGCTTCTCCACCCATACGTCCAGCTTCTTCTCTGCTCATTTTACCGTTATTATTACGTGCCATTACAAATCACTCCTTGGTAGTCGTTTTTTGTTATTGTTGCGCGCATCATTTACTTACCACCTTCTAAATGGAGTGAAACAATTAATTTATGCAATCATTGGTAAATAACTTGCTTGTATCCTTGAACTGTTTTGCCATGCACTTAGTCATCATTTTTATCAAAATGCTGTTTTCTTGATATGAAGCAATAACTTTTACAGCGGTCTGCCCAAAGCGAAACGCTCCAGTCGAATAATCCACGTCACCGGCGGCTCAATCACTGGATGTGCTAGTTTTCGCACGACAGGCTGGGCGAGAGCGATGGTCAGCAAAATGGCCCCGGCGATGAGCAGAAGTGCTGCCGCTGGATGGTGGATGTAGCTATACAACCCCGACTTGGCGGCCAAGCGGATGATAAAGCCGTGGAGGAGGAATACATACAATGTACGGCGTCCCAGATCGGTCAATTGGCTCTCCCGGAAAGGTACCCAAGCCAGAAATGCAGCACCCGATATCAATTGGAGGCCGTAAAGGGCGATCCGGTACAATCCGGCGTACCATTCCTGATGTCCGAGCTGAAGGTAGGTCATGCTGCCAAAGAGCCAGCCTTCCGGCATATGCAGTCCCCACAGGGCGATAATGATGAAGAGAAGGGCCGATGCAGCAGCAGCGATTCTCTTTTTTTGCTTGGTGAAAAATTGCACAAGGGTCGGAAACGAAAAATGATAGCCAATGACAAAGAAGGGAAGGTATACAAATGTCCGGCTAAAGCTCAGCCAAGCTCCGTCCAACTGGATATAGCCGACCAGTACGCCCAAAATCAGCGAGAGAGTAATCTGTGCTGCCGGGCTTAATTTATGCATCCCTAAGGTCAGCAGGCGCCATCCTACATGACTCGCGAGAAACCAGAGCAGCAGGTAAGGGGCAAAAAACGAATGATGAATGTTCTGTAATTGAAAGACCGTAAGATCCAGAAACGAGTACAGGCTTTGAAAAATGATATACTGCAGGCCGATTTGCAGCAGTGTATTGCGTCCCCTGGCGCCCCTGAGTCCGCCTTTGGCAAAGTACCCGGTCACGAATACAAACAGCGGCATATGAAAAGTGAATATCCACAAATATAGCGCATGTATACCGTCCATTTGACGAATGAGCGGCTCGATGGCGTTTCCTATAAAAACGGTCAGGATCAATACGAACCGTAGATTCAAAAAGTAGGTTTCTCCCTGTTTGGCTAATGTCTTCTCCATGATGATTCCCTCCATTTTCTTTCACTTTAAAAATACTACGCTTTGAAAGGAGGTATTGTGATTTTAATCACAAGAGAAAACGCTAACATTCAATCTAAGTGTGTCAAAGCGATGAAATTGTTACATATTGACAACAAAACCTCATCCGCTGACAATAGGTACAGACTTTAAAAACGGAGAGGGGACTATTATGCAGCAGGACACAGCACTTTTGGCACCTGAACTGGTTACTTTCGGCGAAAGCATGGGATTGTTTACGGCACAAGACTCCCGGGGATTGGAGTATGCTTCTACTCTGAACAAGTCATTTGGCGGGGCAGAAAGCAATGTGGCTATTGGAGTTGCCCGGTTAGGACATCGCGCAGGCTGGTTCGGTGCGCTTGGCAGCGATCCGATCGGGACGATGATATATAAAGCGATACGTGGCGAAGGCGTTGATGTGTCGCGTGCTGTTCTGAGCAGCGAGGCTCCGACAGGCCTGATGATCCGTGAAAACACAGCAGGAAAGTCTTCGGTATATTATTACCGTAAAGCTTCGGCTGCAAGTCAAATGAAGGCAGAGAATCTGGACGCTTCATATATTCAGGGCTCGAAAATACTTCACGTGACGGGAATTACAGCAGCCATTAGTCCTTCGGCTTTAGCTTGTGTGGAAAGAGCCATGGATATTGCGCGAAGCGCCGGAGTCAAAGTCAGCTTTGATCCCAACTTGCGGCTCAAGCTGTGGACGCTGGAAGAAGCGCGCAGCGTTCTCTTGCGATTAGCTGAGAAAGCAGATTACTTCCTGCCGGGGCTGGATGAATTGAAGCTTCTTTACGATGTGGAAGAGGATGAGGCTGTTTTTGCCGAGCTGTCCCGTCTGAATGCAGTTTCCATTATTAAGGGCGGACCGGAGTTGACCTATGTATTGGAGCATGGTACCCTGACGGAAGTTCCTTATTTTAAAGCGGATCAGGTGTTGGACACTGTCGGGGCGGGCGATGGCTTCTGTGCGGGCTTCATTGCCGGACTGCTTAAGGGACAAACAACGGTGGAAGCCGTGCGCCTTGGCAACCTGATGGGCTCCATGGTCATTCAAGCCGTGGGAGATTGGGAAGCGCTACCAACCTGGGAGCAGGTGGAAGCAAAGCTTGAGCGTAAGACGCATATTGAAAGATAATTTGGTTCTGCAAGATTTTAAGATGTTACATAATTCAATGGGTATTATTGTGAAATTCCTGACATATTCAGCCATCGCTGCAATCGATAGACATCCCGGCGGGATTTCCATATAATGAGTGAAAAGGAGCGTTTGATTGTGAAAAAACTCCAGGTATTACAGAAGATTATCGATAACGGCGTTGTGGCTGTGCTGCGGGGCGATTCTGCGGATCAGGTTTTCGCCATGGCGGAAGCGGCCATTGCCGGTGGAATTAAAGTTATTGAAGTGACATTGACAGTACCAGGCGCACTCCAGGCGATTGAGAAGCTGAGCCGCTTGTACAGCTGGAAAACCAGTGATCCCGAAAAATTTGCTGTGATTGGAGCAGGCACCGTGCTGGAGCCTCAGACTGCACGTGCTGCAATGATGGCGGGTGCCGAGTTTGTGGTAGGGCCTTCGCTCAATCCAGAAACGGTTAAAATATGCAATCTGTACCGCATACCAATTATGCCTGGCGTCATGACCATAGCCGAAGTCCAGCATGCGCTGGAGCTTGGGGTCGATATTGTTAAGCTGTTCCCGGGTAATTTGTATGAACCGGGAATTATCAAGACAATGAAGGGTCCTATGCCGCAGGCTAACTTTATGCCGACAGGCGGAGTTTCGCTTTCCAATCTGAAAGATTGGATCCATGGCGGGGCTGTAGCCGTTGGGATCGGATCGGATTTAACAAACGACGCGATAAAGACTGGAAATATGGAACTGGTGCGTGATAAAGCTCAGCAATATATGCAAGCTTACCGTGACGCCAAACAGTAGAGATCGTTAAACGTGAAAAAAGCCCTCGAGGGCAATGCGGCAGCTCGGCCGTGTCAAAGCGGCTTATGAAGTCAGCCTGCCGTCCCCATGGGAGGCAGGCTGATCATGTATCCATTACTTTATCGAAATCGAAAAAAATTAGAAAGCAAGGGCATGGAACCCGATCATATGTGGAGGTGCACAGAAAGTGCAGAAGATTGAAACATTAGCCTCTTGGATTGAACAGAGTGATAATATCGTCTTTTTTGGCGGAGCGGGTTCCTCTACAGAGAGTGGCATTCCCGATTTCCGCTCCGCCGCAGGCTTGTACCAAACCGAGCAGCATTCTCCTTATCCACCCGAGCTTATGCTCAGCCGCTCTTTTTTCGTCAAAATGCCCGAAATCTTTTTTGATTTTTACCGCAGCAAAATGCTTCATCCGGACGCCCAGCCGAACGGCTGCCACCGGCTTTTGGCTAAGCTGGAGGAACAGGGGAAGCTGAAGGCCGTGGTGACGCAAAATATCGATGGACTGCATCAAAAGGCAGGCAGTAAAGAGGTTCTTGAGCTGCATGGCTCGGTGCACCGTAATTATTGTATGGGCTGCAGACGCTTTTTCGGACTGGAGCAGGTGATGGCCAGCAAGCATCTGGTACCGCGTTGCCCATTTTGCCAAGGAATCGTGAAACCGGATGTGGTTCTTTATGAGGAAGCACTTGATCAGCAGGTGCTCATCAGCTCCATGGATGCGATCACGAATGCGGATCTGCTCATCGTCGGAGGGACGTCATTGACGGTTCATCCAGCAGCAGAGCTTGTTTCTTATTATGAAGGGCCGCGTTCGGTGCTGCTCAATATGGACCCGACGCCTTATGATCAGAGGGCCAACCTGTTGATCAATGATAAAATTGGTGAAGTTATGGATCAGGTTAGTCGAATTCTCGGCATCTGATGGTATCAAACGCGGTTCAACGAGCCTTGTAATCGGTTTCTTGTCAAAGCAGGCGCAAAAGAGATATGATATTTTCTAAGTAATGGCACCTTATCATAGAAAGGCGGATTGCAATGGTATATACACCTAGCGAAGCACGGTATGAAGAGATGGTTTATAACCGCTGCGGCCGGTCGGGACTCAAGCTTCCGGCCATATCTCTTGGCCTTTGGCATAATTTCGGCGGAGTGGATACGTTTGAGAATGCCCGCAATATGGTCACGCGAGCGTTTGATCTGGGCATTACCCATTTTGATTTGGCGAATAATTATGGCCCGCCTCCCGGCTCCGCCGAGGAAACCTTCGGAAGAATTCTCAAGCAGGACTTGAAGGGCTATCGGGATGAGCTGATCATCTCCTCCAAAGCCGGATATTATATGTGGCCGGGACCTTATGGCGAGTGGGGCTCCCGTAAAAATCTGATTTCCAGCCTTGATCAAAGCCTGAAACGGTTGGATCTGGATTATGTTGATATTTTCTATTCCCATCGATTCGATCCGAACACGCCGCTTGAGGAAACCATGATGGCACTGGATCATATCGTGCGTTCCGGCAAGGCGTTATATGTCGGCATTTCTAACTATACGGCCGAGAAGACGGCGGAAGCCATATCGATACTAAAATCTTTAGGGACCCCGCTGCTTATTCACCAGCCTAGCTACTCGATGCTCAACCGCTGGATTGAGAACGGCCTGCAGGACGTGCTTGATGAGAACGGTGTGGGCAGCATTGCTTTCACACCTCTTCAACAAGGACTGCTCACCAATAAATATTTGAATGGCGTTCCGGAGGATTCCCGGGCTGCGAGTTCATCCGTATTTTTAAACGTCAATGATATTACACCTGAGGTTCAACGTAAAATACGCGCATTGAACCAGCTTGCGGCGGCCCGCGGTCAAAGTCTGGCGCAGCTTGCACTGGCTTGGGCGCTTCGCGGAGGCAAAGTCACTTCTGCCTTGATTGGCGCCAGCCGTGTCAGCCAGATTGAAGATAACGTCGCCGCCCTGAAAAATCTCGAGTTTAGCAGCGAAGAGCTGGACCGTATCGAGGCGATTTTGAAAACGGAAAGCGAGTCATAAATATCCTGCTCATGACCCAGCCCGCATGCTCCTGATGGAGTATGCGGGCTTATTTTGTGAATGGAATGAAATTGCGGGTTAATAGAGACAGTCATGCAGGGAGGAGGGGGAGGTTGCGACGAGTGTACGATAATGGCTCGGAGCATGGCCGCACAGCCGCTTAAACTGACGCGAAAAGTATAAGGCATCGGTGAGCCCGACTGAGGCTGCGACCTGTTCAATCGAGAGCTCCGGCCTTTCTCTGAGCAGTTGGCGCGACTTGTCGATCCGGAGCTTTAGGAGATACGTAACAGGAGACATGCCGGTCTCTTTTTTGAATATCCGGGATAGGTACGCGCGGTTGTAGCCGAGGCTTTCACACATTTGTTCAATCGATACGGGATGCGCATATTGAGCGGACATATAGTGGATCATTTGCTTAACGGTCCTCTGCACCTGAGATTCGGTTCCTGTCAGACGGATTTCGCTGGTCAGAATCTCCCTGGCTTCGGAAAAAATAAGATAGAGATAACCAAGTGCAGCCATGTCAGCACTTTCCTTTTTACTGTAAAAGACATCGGCTATCCGTTTGATTGATGAGGGGATAAGGCTGCCGCTGCTTGTGAAAAGAACGGATTGCCCGCCGGAGAAGCCGGCTGAGTCTGCAAGCGCCTGGGCCTCGCTCCCGGAAAAAGCAGTCCAGCGGTAGCGCCAGGGATCATTTGCATCCGAAGCGTAGCTGACAAGCCGGCCTGGATGAATGAGGAAACAGCTTCCTTCTCCCAGCTCATAGGTATGATGTTCAGAGCGAAACATCCCCCTACCGCTTTCCACGTAGTGAAGCAGATAGTAGTCATATATTTTTGGTCCGACGATATGCAGCGGCTTGGTCTGGCTTTCGCCGGCAAACAGCACATGCAGAGGGCTTTTATCATGATAAACCGGATTGGATGCCACGCTGTAGCTTTCCTGAACTGCCATAAAAAAGACTCCTTTTTTATTAAGGTGGGTAATGATAGATGAAGGATATTGCTATTATAATCTTTGAGGTCACATATATCCATATAGAACAAACATAATTGCATTACGAAAGGCAGCGCTTTTTTCTATAATAAAGTCAGGAAGTAACCATAAGGAAAGGATGGTGCATCACAAATGAAAACAGAATTACTTAAAAAGCAGTTTATCGAAAAGTACGGAGACAGCAAGCATGACGTGGAGGTATTTTTTGCTCCGGGCCGTGTGAATTTGATCGGGGAGCATATCGATTATAACGGAGGTTATGTCCTTCCCGCAGCCCTTGAATTCGGAACGACATTGCTGGCGCGCCGGCGTGATGATGAAAAGATCCACCTCGCAACAACCAATTTTCCATATGAAAAGGAATTCAGCCTGAAGGAGCTGGGCAAGGAAAAAACCGGTGAATGGGTAGATTATGCGGTTGGCGTGATGGTAGAAAATAAAAAATCCGGCTGTCCGGTCACGACAGGCTATGACCTGCTCTATCATGGAGAGATCCCCAATGGCGCAGGCCTATCTTCCTCAGCTTCCATTGAAGTGGTGACGGCATTTGCACTGCAAACGATGGAGGGCTGTGACACAGACACGGTAAAAATTTCGCTGCTTTCGCAGCGGGCAGAAAATCAATATGTTGGCGTGAACTGCGGCATTATGGATCAGTTTGCCGTAGCTAACGGCAAGCAGGATCATGCGATTTTGCTGATGTGCGATACGCTTGAATATACGCATGTACCATTCCGTACGGGTGCTTATAAAATTGTTATCGGCAATACCAACAAACGCAGAGGCCTGGTGGATTCGGCTTACAATGAGCGCAGACAGCAGTGTGAAGCGGCCTTGGAGATTCTGAAGAAGGATATTCATGCACTCAAATATTTGGCACAGCTGAAACCGGATCAGTATGAAACACTGCAGGATCATATTCTGGATGAAACGGTCAGACGGCGGGCGAAGCATGTCGTTGAGGAAAACCAACGGGTGCTCGATTCTGTGGAAGCTTTGAAAAATAATGATCTGGATCAATTCGGCAAGCTGATGAACGAATCGCATGAATCATTGCGTTATTTATACGAGGTGAGCTGTGAAGAGCTTGATGCCATGGTTGAAGAAGCGCAGCGCATTCCCGGAACACTTGGAGCCCGTATGACAGGAGCAGGCTTTGGGGGTTGCACAGTTTCTCTCGTGCATGAGGATTCGGTAGAGCAGTTCGTGCAGCAAGTAGGCCAAGCCTACCAGGAGCGTACAGGACTCAAGGCTGAATTCTATGTTTGTGGAACCGGCGACGGCGTAAAAGAGCTGAAGGAGGACAAATAAGATGGCTATATTGGTGACAGGCGGAGCGGGATATATCGGCTCCCACACGGTAGCGGCTTTATTGGAACGCGGCGAAGAGGTTGTTGTACTCGATTATCTGCAAACGGGGCATCGGAATGCGCTGCTGGGCGGCAAGCTCTATGAAGGTGATCTGAGAGACAAGGAGCTGCTGGCGAAGCTTTTCAGCGAAAATAATATTGATGCTGTTATCCACTTTGCTGCCAATTCACTTGTCGGGGAGAGCATGCAGAAACCGGTGAAATATTACGACAACAACGTATACGGTACACTATGCCTGCTGGAAGCAATGGATGCTGCGAATGTGCGTAACATCGTATTTTCCTCCACAGCGGCGACGTACGGCGAGCCGGAACGCGTACCGATTATGGAAAACGACCGCACACAGCCGACCAACGTATATGGGGAAACCAAGCTCATGATGGAACGGATGATGTCCTGGTTTGATCAAGTACTTGGTATCAAATATGTGGCTCTGCGATATTTCAATGCGGCGGGTGCGCATGACGGCGGAAAAATTGGTGAGGATCACCGCCCGGAAAGCCATTTGATTCCGCTCGTGCTGCAAACGGCACTGAAGCAGCGGGAAAGTATTGCGGTGTTTGGCGACGATTATCCGACGGAGGACGGAACCTGCGTTCGTGACTACATTCATGTGAGCGATTTGGCCGACGCCCATCTCCGTGCCGTTGATTATCTGCGCAAAGGAGAAAGCAGCAATGTATTCAACCTCGGAATCGGCGAAGGGTTCTCGGTGAAGGATGTCATCGAAACGGCGAAGAAGGTGACGGGTTTAGATATTCCTGTGGTCATGCAAGCACGGCGTGCCGGTGATCCGGCAGTGCTGGTCGCATCTTCTCAAAAAGCCAGGGAAGTGCTCGGCTGGAACCCGTCCCGCGAAAAACTGGAAGACATCATTCAAAGCGCATGGAGCTGGCATCAGAGCCATCCGCAAGGCTACGGAGAAGAGTAAGGGGGAAGAGCATTGAACGCATCTGAAGCAACCAGAACAACACCGCAGCATGAAGCCCTTAAAGCAATCGATCTGCTCGTAAGCTTCGCGCTGGAACGGAGACTAATCGAACCACTGGATGAAGATTACAGCCGCAATCTCCTGCTCGAGCTGTTTGGTTTCAGCGAGCCCTTTATGGGAGATGAGGCATTGGAGCGTCTGGAAGGGCCGCAGCCCGCACTGGATGTATTGATTGATTACGGTTTCGGTATCGGCCTCATTCCGGAGAACACGGACACGTACCGCGATCTGCTGGATGCCAAAATTATGGGCAATCTTATGGCACGGCCTTCCGAGGTGATCCGGGAGTTCGAAAGATTGGAAGCAGCTCAGGGCATCGAGGCAGCAACGGAACGCTTTTACCAGCTATCGATTGATTCCAACTACATCCGTATGGATCGGGTTAACAAAAACGTGTATTGGGAGCATGAATCGGAATACGGTACTATCGAAATGACGATTAATTTATCCAAGCCGGAAAAAAGTCCGAAGGAAATCGCCATGGCGAAGCTGCTGCCGCCACCGGTGTATCCTAAATGCCAGCTATGCCGCGAAAACGTCGGATATGCAGGACGGGTAAACCATCCCGCACGGCAGAATCTTCGTGCAATTCCGCTTGCGCTGAACGGAGAACCGTGGTTATTTCAGTACTCGCCTTATGTGTATTATAACGAGCACTGCATTGTGTTCCATCATAATCATGTGCCGATGAAGCTCACCAAAGACAGTCTGAGGCGGCTCCTGGCATTTGTGAACCTGTATCCGCATTACTTTATCGGCTCGAACGCCGATCTTCCGATCGTGGGCGGATCCATCCTGACCCATGACCATTTTCAAGGGGGGCGGCATACGTTCCCGATTCAAAATGCGCCGAAGGAAGCGGTATTCACTCATTCGGACTACTCGGGTGTGTCGGTGAGTATCGTGAAATGGCCGATGTCCGTACTCCGTCTGACCGGACAAGACAGCGGCGTCCTGCTCGAGCTGGCGGATATGATTTATGAATCGTGGAAGCAGTACAGTGATCCGGAAGTTGATATCCTGGCATTCAGCGAAGAGAATGGGGAAAAGATACCACATAACACGGTAACCCCGATCGTGCATCGAACACCGGATGGTAGCTATGAAATGGATCTGGTGCTCCGGAACAACCGTACCAGTGAGGAGTATCCCGCAGGTATTTTCCATCCGCATGAAGAGATGCATCATATTAAAAAGGAAAATATCGGCCTGATCGAAGTGATGGGACTCGCAATTTTGCCCGGAAGGCTGAAAGAGGAGCTGGATCTTACTTCTGATATTCTTGCAGGTGACAGCGATCTGTACGATGCTATGATGGACCAGAAGGATCATGCCTTGAAGCTGCATCAGCCTTGGATTGAACAGCTCATTGCAAAGTTTGGCACGGAACGCAGCAAGGAAGAAGCATGGAAGCTCGTCCAGTCCGAAGTTGGCAGCATTTTTGTTGAAATACTCGGTCATGCAGGTGTTTATAAGAGAACCCAGGCGGGCAAGGAAGCGTTCCACCGATTTGTTTCGCATATTGGATGTGTTCAGGCTCATTAATTTCCTTTTAATTGCATAGCTGTCAAGGCATTAATCATACAAACCGTTCATTTCCGTGTATTCGGATAAGGGCGGTTTGTTTCTTGTCCGCACTGAGGGTTATAATAAATGGGTAGTATCTATTTATTTGACCTGGAGGCGATTTTACGTGAATCCATTTGAATTCCATAATCCGACCAAGCTCATCTTTGGCAAAGGTAAGCTTGATACATTAAAGACAGAAGTACCGAAGTATGGCAAGAACGTTCTGCTCGTTTACGGTGGCGGCAGCATTAAGCGCAGCGGCCTGTACGATCATGTAAACGGCCTATTGAAGGAAATCGGCGCAGAGGTGACAGAACTCGGCGGCGTTGAACCCAATCCACGCTTGTCCACGGTACATAAGGGTGTAGACCTGTGTCGTGAGAAAAATATTGACCTTATTCTGGCGGTTGGCGGCGGCAGTGTCATCGACTGTGCGAAAGCCATTGCCGTGGGTGCCAAATATGACGGAGATATGTGGGACTTTGTAGAGCGCAAAGCAGCGGCCAAAGATGCACTTCCGCTGGGTACCGTCCTTACTATTGCGGCAACCGGCTCCGAGATGAATGCGGGTTCGGTCATTACCAACGAGAAGACGCAGGAGAAAATGGGCTGGGGCAGTCCCCATGCTTTCCCTGTGTTTTCAATTCTGGATCCGGTTAACACCTTCACGCTGCCTAAAGATCAAACGGTCTATGGCATGGTGGATATGATGTCCCACGTGCTGGAGCATTATTTCCATACCGAGCGGAACACCCCGGTACAAGACGGTTTCTGCGAAACGATCCTGCGCACGGTTATTGACACTGCACCACGTCTGATCGATGATCTGGAAAATTACGAGGACCGTTCAACGATTATGTACTGCGGAACGATGGCCCTGAACGGTATCCTGAATATGGGTTATGCAGGGGACTGGGCGACCCATAATATCGAGCATGCCGTGTCGGCAGTTTATGATATTCCACATGGCGGCGGACTTGCGATACTGTTCCCGAACTGGATGAAATATAACCTTCATACGAACCCTGAGCGCTTCACGCAGCTGGCGGTCAATGTATTCCATATCGATCCGTCCGGCAAAACTGATGAAGAGGTTGGAAAAGAAGGCATTCAGGCATTGAGCGACTTCTGGAGCTCGATTGGCGCACCTAGCCGCTTGGCGGACTATGACATCGATGATAGCCAAATTGATGTGATGGCAGAGAAAACCGTTCGCTTCGGGCCTTTCGGCAAATTCAGAACCTTGAATAAAGAAGACGTGGTAGAAATTTATAAAATGTCTCTGTAAAATATACGATCAACGATCAATAGAACACGAAAAGGACTTCCCGACCGGGAGGTCCTTTTCGTGTATGCCTATTTGTTCTTATTGCATATCTCATTCTATGGCTCCTTCACCACAACAATCATGCTGTCAAAAAACTTGTCATCCACATATACCAGCAGTCTCCAAAGTCCGGATTCAGGCAGCTGCATGGAGCTTGGCAGGGTTTTATGCCATTCACTTCCGCTGAGCCTGGTTTCCAGCAAGGTAAGGACATCCGTGGAACCCTGCTTGACTGCATTGACACGTATTTGTTTTGCCAGCTTTTCAACGTTAAACAAATGCCATAGAAACTTGTTTGGCTTGCCCGCTGTAAAGCCGCTGGATACATATCCCATTCTCATGTTTTTTCCGGTTATCACCGAATTTTCAAACTCAAAATCCGGTGCGATCTGCCAATCGGAATCGGGGATGTCAAAGACGACATCACCCTTCTTTTGCCCGTCAATCATGACATCGAATCTCCAGGTTCCGGCAAAAGGCAGCGCGAAATCGGAACCGAACCGAATTGAATCTTTATTGCTCATGGTTCGGTCAATGGCCGTTTCAGGCAGCTCAGTCACTGCCATTCCGGTGTTCCGTTCAGTAGCTGTGATTTGAATGGTTGATTGCTGAAGCTGCTCATAAGGGATATTTAGCAGCCAGTAACAGCTTGATGCATTGCCCGCCTGGTAGTCACCTCCGGGGATTGCTTCGATCAAGGGGGTGGAGTGCTGCATATACACCGAATGAGGCTCCCATGCTTTGGCTTCATCATTCTTGAGCCATAGTCCAGCCAAATCGGTAGAGCTGTCCGTGCCCAGTCTTCCTGTGACGGCCAAAATTAGTACAACCGTCATTACAACGGCCACGCCGATGATAGCGGTAGCTTTGAGCTGTTTGGCTGCACGGTACTGCTTTTGCATTCGAAGCCGCTGCTGGAGTACCTGCTGCTCCATTTGAGGTGTGAACATCGGTTTTTCAAAAGGAGGCGTTTTCAGCTGTTCGTACCACTGTGGTTTCGTCTCATTGTTCATCATGCAGGTCTCCTTTCATCGCTTTCTCCATCCGTTTTCTTGCACGATGTATCCGGGATTTGACCGTTCCTTGGGCAATGCCAAGCAGCTCTGCGATATCGGAATAACCCATTCCGTAATGGGCATCGAGAAGCAGCACCTCCCGGTATTTGGCAGGCAGCTGCAACATATGGTGCCAGATGGTTTGTGTTTGCAGCTGGTCCAAATATTCTGTCTCGGCTGAGCTGACCATACTGCGATGAAAAATTTGCTCCATCAGAACTACTTTTCTCACGCTGTGGGATTTCAGCCAGTTCCGGCTCAAGTTGCGAGCCATGGCCAGCAGCCAGGTTTTGGGGGAGCTACGCCTCTCAAAACCCCTCCAGTGTTCGTAAGCTTTCAAAAAAACTTCCTGTGATATATCGTCAGCGGCTTCCCTGTTCCTCGTTAAGAAAAAGGCGAAGTTCCAGACATCCTGCGAATAACAGCGCATGAGATCGCGCAGCGCGTCATACGGGTCATCGGCAATCATGAGATCAGCCAGGCCATCCATGTTCATCCCTCCCGTAAAGTAGACAACTGACCTGCAATAAAGTTCCGTATTCTGCAAATATCTTTACAATATTTTATCAAGCAGGAAAGATTTGAAACAAGATCGAACCTTAATACGTATATCTTTATATAGACAGTTTGGAACATATTTAGGAGGATGCTACCATGGAAACGCTGTTTTGGAGCTGTCTGGCAGGCGGAATCCTGTTTGCGGCGGTCAGCGTGCTGCTGGGCGATCTGGTCAGCCATGCACTCGACGGGCTGCTCGATTTTATGTCAGTTGACTTCCTGAAGCCAATGGTCATCGCAAGCGCAGTAACGGTGTTTGGCGGAGCGGGCATTTTATTGGCGCATTATACGGTCTGGAGCGGTTTTGTAGTGGTTTTGCTGTCGGTGGTTATCGCTGTTGTGATTTCAGCGCTTGTCTACTTTTTTTATGTCAAGCCCATGGATAACAGTGAAAATTCCACCGGGTATTCCATCCGCGAGCTTTCCGGCCGCATTGGAGAGGTCACGATTCCGATTCCCGAGACGGGATACGGCGAGGTCATGATCAAGCTCGGTGCCGGAAATACGCTGCATATTGCTTCAAGCCTTGAGCGCCACCAGCTGTCTGCCGGTACACGGGTAGTCGTTGTGGATGTGCAAGACGGGGTACTTCGTGTCACCAATCTAGATGAGAGAAGAGGAGATGTTGTTTAATGGATTTGCCTGAGTACCTGATTATTCCGATTATTGTTGTAGGGGTTATTTTCGTTTTGGGTTTGGCTTTCTGGGCACGCTATAAGACGGTGGGACCGGATGAGGCCATGATCGTGACGGGATCTTTTTTAGGCAGTAAAAACATCTCGGAGGATGACTCCGGACGTAAAATTAAAATTGTTCGTGGGGGCGGCGCATTTATTCTGCCGGTCTTCCAGCAATCGGAATTTATTTCGCTGCTTTCCCATAAGCTGGACGTTTCGACACCTGAGGTATACACCGAGCAGGGAGTGCCGGTTATTGCTGATGGCGTAGCGATCATCAAGGTTGGAGGCAGCATTGAAGACGTAGCCACCGCGGCAGAGCAGTTCATTGGTAAGCCAATTGAAGCGCTGAAAGGCGAGGCACAGGAAGTGCTTGAAGGCCATCTGCGTGCGATTCTGGGCTCCATGACCGTAGAGGAAGTATATCGGAACCGTGATAAGTTCGCGCAGGAGGTTCAAGGGGTTGCGGCACGCGATTTGAAGAAAATGGGCCTTCAGATCGTATCTTTCACCATTAAGGATGTGCGCGATAAGCAGGGATATCTGGATGCTCTCGGTAAACCGCGGATCGCTGCAGTCAAACGGGATGCCGAAATAGCGGAAGCTGAGGCGGTGCGCGATGCACGGATCCAAAAGGCGAATGCAGAAGAGCAGGGTCAGAAGGCGGAGCTGCTGCGGGATACCAATATTGCGGAAGCCTCGAAGGAGAAAGAGCTTAAGGTCGCGTCCTTTAAGAAAGATCAGGATACGGCTAAGGCGGAAGCGGATCAGGCCTACCATATTCAGGAAGCACGCGCTAAACAAACCATGGTAGAAGAGCAGATGAAGGTGGAACTGGTTCGTAAAGACCGGGAGATCGATCTGCAGGAAAAAGAAATTGTGGTACGTCAGAAGCAGTACGACGCTGAAGTGAAGAAAAAGGCGGATGCCGACCGCTATGCGGTTGAACAGGCGGCTGAAGCGGATAAAGCTCGCAGAATGCGCGAAGCCGACGCATTGCAATACTCCATCGAAACGCAGGCCAGGGCCTCTGCCGAGCAGAAACGTCTGGAAGGTCAGGCTGTTGCCGATGCAGAGCGGGCCAAAGGTACTGCAGAAGCCGAAGTCATCCGGCTGCGCGGTTTGGCTGAGGCGGAAGCAAAAGAGAAGCTGGCGGAAGCCTTCCAAAAATTCGGCGAAGCTGCAGTGCTCGATATTATCGTCAAGATGCTGCCAGAACTGGCAGGGAAAATCGCCCAGCCGCTCTCCTCGATCGACAAGCTTACGGTGGTCGATACAGGCAAAGGCGAAGGCGCAGCCCGTGTGAGCAACTATGTGACGGAGCTGATGTCTACGGCACCTGAAATGCTGAAAAATGTGTCCGGCATCGATGTCGAGAGTCTGATCAAGAATTTGACCAGCAAATCGAAACCTGCTCCGGCGGTTGCCCAGCAATCACCTCATGAGCTGGTTAGTCTGGAAGCGGGCGCAGCGCAGGAATAGATTCGGAAACGGTAGTTCACATCCCTGAACCAAGAAGTTGAAGATGGCATTTTCGTTTCGTGCATTGTTTCTCACATATTCAAATAAAGGAAAAGCGCATTCCCTCCTGGGAATGCGCTTTTTTAGATATAAGAACGGAAGGCATCTACTCTTCGACTTGGTTTATATCCGGCTGATTACTCAGCTGCAGGCACAGTTCAGAACCGGCTTGCGTGCCGCTGTCGTTTCGTCCAGACGGGTAACCGGCGTATCGTAAGGGGCATTCAGGAGCAGTTCCGGCTGCTCTTCGGCTTCCTTGGCAATTTGAATCATTGTATCAATGAACGCATCCAGGGTATCTTTACTTTCTGTTTCCGTCGGTTCGATCATCATGCACTCCTCCACGTTAAGCGGGAAGTAAATGGTTGGCGGATGATACCCGAAATCGAGCAGCCGCTTCGCGACGTCCAAGGTGCGTATCCCGTATTGTTTCAGCGGTGTACCGGACATAACAAACTCATGCTTGCAGATGCCCGGATAGGGTACATCGAAATAAGGCTCGAGTCGTTTCATCATGTAGTTGGCGTTCAGCACAGCGCATTCGGATACGCGGCGCAGACCTTCCGGACCATAGCTTCGCATATAGGTGTAAGCACGCACCAGGATACCGAAGTTACCGTAATAAGCCTTCACACGGCCGATAGATTGGTCGTTCCCGCCTTCAAGAGTGAATGCTCCATGTTCAGTTTTTGAAACGAATGGACGCGGAAGGAACGGTACGAGCAGGCTCTTCACGCCGACTGGACCAGCTCCGGGACCCCCGCCGCCATGCGGCGTGCTCATCGTTTTATGGAGGTTCAAATGCACAACGTCAAAGCCCATATCGCCAGGACGGGTAATACCCATAATGGCATTGGAGTTGGCGCCGTCATAGTACAGCAGACCGCCAGCTTCATGAACGATAGCAGCAATCTCCTGAATTTGTTCTTCGAACAGACCAAGCGTATTCGGATTGGTCAGCATCAGGGCAGCCGTGTCGCTTCCTACAGCTGCGCGGAGTGCATCCAGATCGACAAGGCCTTTATCCGTAGACGGAATGGTAATGGTCTGTAGGCCGGCAACGGAAGCACTTGCCGGATTAGTACCATGTGACGAATCAGGTACGATGACCTTATCGCGATGCTCTCCGCGGCTTTCATGATAAGCGCGGATCATCATCAGACCGGTCCACTCGCCGTGAGCACCGGCAGCAGGCTGCAACGTGACTGCATCCATGCCTGTGAGTCCGGCCAAGTCTACCTGCAGCTGGTACAGCAGCTCCAAAGCTCCCTGAATGCTTTCCTCTGGCTGATAAGGGTGAATTTTAGCAAATCCGGCATAACGGGCCACATCTTCATTGACCTTCGGATTATATTTCATCGTGCAGGAGCCCAAAGGGTAGAACCCGTTATCCACACCGAAATTGCGGCGAGAGAGCTCCGTGTAATGGCGGATGACATCCACTTCATAAACCTCTGGCAAAGCCGCAGGCTCGCTGCGCAGCATGGAGGCTGGAATGACGGACGCAGCATCCAGGGCAGGCACGTCGAGTTCCGGCAGGGAATAGGCAATGCGGCCGGGGTGACTGAGCTCAAATATCAATGCTTTTTCCTGTATCATAAACAGCCCTCCAGCCGTGATGCGAATTGGTCTATCTGTTCTTTGGTTCTGCGTTCCGTGACAGCAATCAGCATATGGCCTTCCAGCTCCGGATAAGAGCGGCCCAGGTCATATCCACCGAGGAAGCCTTCTTTCAGCAGTTTGGAATTTACAGCGGAAGCGGAAACGCCATCAGGCAGTTTAACAACAAACTCGTTGAAGTAAGGGGATGTAAACGGCATTGTCACTCCAGGCACATCTGCAAGGCGCTTTGCGGCATAATGGCTTTTTTGCAGATTCAACTGGCTGACCTCGATCATCCCCTGCTTGCCCATTACAGACATGTATACGGAAGCGCAGAGCGCAAGCAGCGCTTGGTTTGAGCAGATGTTCGAGGTCGCCTTCTCACGGCGGATATGCTGTTCACGGGCCTGCAGCGTCAGCACGAAGCCACGCTTGCCGTTTCGGTCGACGGTCTGGCCTACAATCCGGCCTGGCATTCTGCGCATATGATCCTTCGAAACAGCGAAGAATCCGCATGTCGGACCGCCGAGGGAGGAAGAAATGCCAAGCGGCTGTGCATCTCCGACGACGATGTCTGCGCCAAGCTTGCCGGGGGCTTCCAGAAGTCCAAGAGATATTGGATTCGTACTTACGATCATGAGGCCCTTTTGAGCATGCACCAGTTCACCGATGGAAGCGAGATCCTCGATCGAGCCGAAGAAGTTTGGATTTTGCACCAGAACGGCTGCGGTGTCATCAGCAATAGCCTTCGCAAGCTCATCCATATCCGTCACGCCATTTTTCGTGCCCACCTCAATGATTTCAAGCCCAAGACCATGCGCATAGGCGAGAAGCACCTGTCTGGATTCTGGATGAACTGCTGTGGAAACCACGAGCTTGCTGCGCTTGGTGGCGGCACTTGCCAGCGAACCGGCTTCAGCAAGAGCGGTTGCACCGTCATACATGCTGGCGTTGGCTACAGCCATGCCTGTCAGCTCACAAATATAAGATTGAAATTCAAAAATGGCCTGCAGCTCGCCTTGGCTGACCTCAGGCTGATAAGGCGTATAAGCAGTGTAGAATTCGGATCTCGAAACGACATGGTTAATCACTGAGGGAACATGATGGTCATACAGGCCGGCACCAAGGAAGCTTGGATACTGGTCAGTATTGGCGTTTTTGGCGGCTAGTGCGGATAAATGGCTGGTGAGGGCATATTCGTCCAAACCTTTGGAGACAGGCAGTTCGCCCTTAAAACGAATTTCTTCAGGAATATCTTTAAACAGCTCTTCAATAGAGTTCACTCCGACGGTTTTCAGCATATCCTGCTGATCCTGCTCGGTCATAGGCAGATAACGGTGCTTCACTTGGAGTCAGCTCCTTTTTGGGCTCTTTTATAAAAGGGGACACTTACAACTTCAGCTTTCAGTCGTTTGCCGCGGACATCCACTTCAACCTGTGTGCCTATTGCGGCATGACCACTCTCAATCAGAGCAAGCCCCAGATTGCGCTTTAGCGTGGGAGACTGCGTTCCTGTAGTAATTTCACCTATCTGCGTTTCACCGGAATATACCGGATAATGCGAACGCGGGATTCCCCGATCGATCATTTCGATACCAACCAATTTTCGTGGTACACCATCATTTTTTTGCTGCCGGAGGGCTTCTTTGCCAATAAAATCATCAGCTTGGTTCAGCTTCACGAAAAAGCCAATGCCGCCTTCCAGCGGAGAGATATCTCGGGACAGCTCTTGTCCGTAAAGAGGCAGCTTGGCTTCAAAACGGAGCGTATCGCGGGCACCGAGTCCAGCAGGAAGAAGACCATGGGCGCCGCCGTGTTCAAGCAGTCCCTTCCATACAGCGGGAGCATCTCCAGCAGGCAGGTAAATCTCAAAGCCATCTTCGCCGGTGTAACCGGTGCGTGAGATGAGGACAGATGCGCCGAGGAGGGGGACTTGCTGCAGGAAGTGAAACGCCCCGAGCTGAGCAAGATCCGTATCAACGAGCGGAGCGAGAATCTCTTTAGCTTTGGGTCCCTGAAGCGCAAGGAGAGCTGTTCCTTCAGACTCATTAGTCATTTGAACACCATCCACAAGATGCTGCTGCAGCCATTCCCAGTCCTTATCCAGGTTCGATGCATTCACGACCAGCATGTAAGACTGCTCGCCCAGCTTGTAGACCAGCAGATCATCGACCACGCCGCCATCCGGATAACACATCGCGCTGTACTGCGCCTGTCCGGGGGTAAGGGTAGTTACATCGTTGACAGTCACATGCTGGATAAAGCTTTCAGCCTGAGGACCACTCACCATGAATTCACCCATATGCGATACATCGAATAAACCGGCGGCTTCACGGACAGCCTCATGCTCTTTATGAATACCGCTGAACTGAACAGGCAGCTCCCAGCCGCCAAAATCGATGCAGCGTAATCCGGATATTTCGGCATAAAGAGGGTAAAGCGGGGTTCGTTTAAGCTCGGACACGAGATCACCTTCTCTTTTTTATTTTTGGGAAATATAAAATTAATACATTTTCAACAAAGCTGATCAATTCTTTAATTGCAAGAAAAACTACCTCTAAAAGCGGTCCATGCGTCTGCAAAAGCATTACGTCGGTTTACGTTTTACGTAACACAAAAAGGACAGGCAGAAGAACAAGCATGCCTTTTTTACGGCATACTGATCTTCATGCTCTGTCCTTGGTACCTGAGAGTTACCTTGCTGATTCCGGGCAAAAAAGGGATAACAAAAGGCGTCCATACGATTCCTGCACCGGCCAGCAAATTTCCCCTTGGGTGATTCTTTCGCTTAAGAATTCTCTCCAGAGATGCGTCCAATAATGGTCCTTTTGCCTGAGAGATTCACCCTTGCAAGGGCTTACTCCTTCGGCGTCACTAAAGTTCAGTAATCTCTCCCATTACCTTCATCCGCTATTGAATTGTCTTAATATCATTAATACTCAAAGGCCACTGTAATGTCAACAAGATTATAGGAGGAGGCATGATCAGCGGCAAGGAGGAGTATTAAGTAAAAATACGGATTTTCATCCATTTTACTGTATTGATTTCTATATGGACACGTTACAATGTTTATACAGTCATCCAAGCAAACACGATTTATTTATTCCGGGAGGGATCAAGCGTGGAGAGAGTGGTCGGTGTCGATATCGGTTGTACGAAAATGTATCTTTATGCGCAGGTGAACGGGGAGCATGTGGAACAGAAAGTACCGACGGGGCTGGATTGTCCCAGGGAGCAGCTGAAGCATGATATTGATACCTTCCTTGAGGGTCTGCCTTTTGTGCCTGAGGGTCTAGGTATGGCAGTGCCGGGTCTTGTGGAGGGAGATAGCCGGGTGAAGCTTTCGGATATCCGTTCATTGACAGGCATAACGACAGATTATTTTGGCGGGGGAAGATTTCCGGTCCGGTTTATCAATGATGTCAAAGCTGCTACGGTGGCGGAAACCGTCCATTATACAGACAAGGACACGATTGCTGTTATTATGGCGGGTTCCGGTATTGCGCTGGGCGTTTATTCGAAAGAACGCATGTTTACAGGGGCGCACGGCTTTGCCGGAGAACTGGGTTATTGTGTAATACCAACGGAAAACGGACCGAAAACATTGGACAGTCTGGCAGGTGGTATCGGAATTTTGATGCAGGCAGGATGCGGTATCGAGGAATTTCTCGAACGGATAAGCAGCAAGGATCCAGGCACAGAGAAGCTGCTGGCCAAGGCGGGGGTTCACTTCGGGCTGGCTTTGACGAATGTGATACATCTGTTCAATCCGGATGTAATCGTGATCGGTGGAAGCACGGCTACTTATCCCGGTTATATGGAGCAGGCGCTTGAAACCGCCGAAAAACATACACTGCCGGATATGTTCGGCCACTGCTTGATCACTCCGGCAAAAGACAACAAACGCATTGTAGCTCTCGGAGCTATGGAATATATGCGCAGCGGCATGCAGCTTTAGGCGGGAATTTACTGATGGATAAGGAAGCGGAGACTTCAAATATTATCATTACGTATATCTTGAAAAGGGGATTTCGGCGAAACATCAAAATGGGGGTTGTGTTATATTGACACCGCTGTTCGCTCTGCTTTATTCTTAAGGGGAATAGGATTGTAAATGGTTCCAGGATATCATGGATTTCCATATATTAGCGGATGAAAGCGAACGGGAGAGACTGCCCTGTAACGGGCGGCACCGAAGGAGCAAGCTGCAGGTACGCACATACAGGCAGCTAATCTCTCAGGTACAAGGAACCGTCGCCGGACGCGGCTCTGGAGAGAGCGTCAGCCACCCAAGGGGAACGCGGAAACGTTGAATTTCCGTTTAAACTCTCAGGTACAAGGGACAGAGAAAAGGTGCTGCATACCTTTTTTTGCTGTCCTTTTTTTGCTGCCATGCGAAGACTTAACAATATCCTGACTTCAATATCATTACAGGAGCGTGGAAGACCTTGAGATTCAAAAATGTATTTTCCATCATTGGTCCGTCCATGGTAGGACCTTCCAGTTCCCATACCGCCGGTGCCGTGCGCATCGGAAGAGTGGCCCGCCAGCTGCTCGGCAGTCAGCCGGAGAAGGCGCAGATCACGCTGTTCGGATCTTTTGCAGAAACGTATTGGGGACATGGAACGGATTTGGCTTTAACGGCCGGATTACTTAATTTTGATACGGATGATGAACGGATTCCCGAAGCGGATATCGAAGCAGAAAAGGCCGGCATGAGCATGGAATGGGTGCAGGGAAAAGGCAACGGACCTCACCCGAACTCTGTAAAAATCACACTTTGGGCGGGAGAGAGCAAGGCGGAGATTGTTGCAGCTTCCATCGGCGGCGGCACGATTGCTGTTTACTCCCTGAACGGTTTTGATGTACAGATTACCGGAGAATATCCAACGATCGCCGTCACCCACTCTGATAGCCAGGGAGTGCTTGCCAGCCTGACGGCTCTGCTCAGCCGGGAAGGAATCAATATCGGGTATATGGATGTGGACCGCAAGGGACGCAGCGGAGCAGCCATGACGGTGTTTGAGCTGGATTCTGCCCCTGCGGAGAACATCATCAAAGAGATGACGAATCAGCCGTTTATTCTGGAAGTGACGATGATAGACTTGACCCAAAGGAGCTAGTTGACCGATGAGATTTGAGACGCTGGAACAGCTGGCAGACATCTGCCTGAATGAGAACAAAACGATTGCTGAAGTGATGATGGAGGATCAGGCCAAGGAAACTAATATCCCTGTGGATGAGGTATTCCGGCAGATGGCTGATTATTACCAGGTCATGAAGGAGGCCGTTCAGAAGGGGTTGACCGGCAACACGAAATCACGAAGCGGACTGACGGGCGGAGACGCTAAAAAAGTGGCGGATTACATGCAGCAGGGCGAACCATGCCTTGGCGGGCCTTCTGCCACTGCGATGGCTTACGCACTTGCTGTTTCCGAAGTCAACGCATCTATGGGCAGAATCATAGCCACGCCTACGGCGGGGTCATGCGGAATTATCCCTGGCGTGTTCGTCAGTACACAGGAACGTTTCGGCTGGGATGACGACAAGCTGGTTCACGGTTTGTTCACTGCCGGTGCAATCGGATTTGTGATTGCAAATAACGCTTCCATCTCTGGAGCGGAAGGTGGATGCCAGGCTGAGGTTGGATCGGCGATTGGTATGGCGGCCGGGGCCATGGTAGAGCTAAGAGGCGGATCACCACAGCAGGCGGTTCACGCTGTGGGTCTCGCCTTGAAAAACTGCCTTGGCCTCATCTGCGATCCGGTAGCAGGGCTTGTGGAAATACCCTGCATTGTGCGCAATGGTCTGGGTGCTGTTACTGCGCTGGCGGCTGCCGATATGGCTCTGGCCGGCGTGGGAAGTGTTATTCCAGCCGATGAGGTTATCGGCGTGATGCTGGAAGTCGGCAGTGCCATGCCGACCAAACACCGGGAAACTGGCAAGGGCGGCCTGGCCGCAACACCTACGGGGCGGAAGCTGACGAAAGAATTGGTGGAGCAGCGGCGCAGAAAAGTCAAAGAAGCCAAGCAGCCGCCGTCAGACATGAATTAATGGCTCATCTACAGTACTAGTCATAGATGATTATACTAATCAAAGGAGAGTTGAAAAGAATGAGCAATGTGAAAGAGAACCGTTGGTACAGCAAGGATCATGAATGGGTTGAAAAGGTAAGCGGAAACGTCGTGCGGATCGGTATCAGTGATTTTGCACAGCATCAGCTGGGTGATATTGTGTTTGTAGAGCTCCCGGATGAAGGCACAGAAGTCAAAGCCGAGGAGACGATCGGAACGATTGAATCCGTAAAAACCGTATCGGATCTGTTCAGCCCTGTTGGCGGTCAAATCATGAAAATCAACTCAAACTTGAATGATGAGCCTGAACTCGTGAATAGCGAGCCTTATGAAGGCGGTTGGATGGCAGAGATTGAAGTTCCGGGAGAACTGGATGAGCATCTGTCGACACTGCTGAGCGCAGAGCAGTATGAAAAGTTCCTGGAAGAGTAATATCTGAGCGAAAAAACGGCGTGCCGGAATGACTTTGTCATCCGGCACGCCGTTTTTTTATCTATTTATCTTCAATTTTATGTGGACGGAATACCCATGAACGGCTCAGAAAGTAATTAATGAAAACGCCTGCGGCTGTGACAAGGAGCTTGGCTGCTGCAAGCGGCAGATGGCCTTCCAGCAGATGCAGCAGAACCGCTGTCCCCGCGGCTATGGCCGCATTCACAGCGGTAAAACGAAGCATTTGACCATAGTCGCGTGTCCGTTTTTGTGCGAAGGTCCAGCGACGGTTCCAGAAATAGCTGTTTAGCATTCCCGCCGTATAAGAAACGATTTGACCCGCTATGCTGCCGAGAAAGGAATGCACAAGGAAAAAGACGATGAAGTCCACCACTGTATTCATTACGCCGACAAGGCCAAAGCGAATGAAGCGTTTGACTTCATTCCGGCCCGCTTTTTCAATCATTACCGTTCCTCCCAACCTGGCAGCCTACACTAGCTTTTCTGTCTCTATTATGTATTTTTTTCGAATCCTTGTGCAACTGCTGCTCCCCAAATATGCCCTAAGCTATTCAGCTAGCTCGAATTTGGGCCGATATAACGCATATAAACCCTTGCAAATGGCAACAAAGACACATAGGATGTGTTGAAGGCGATTTTGCATACATCGAATGTCAATTATATGGTGGTGTACAAATCATGAATGAAAAAACAGATTATTACGATGGCCGTGATCTGGGCTGCAATTACTCCAGAACAGAAAGCATCTTTAAACTTTGGGCTCCGGACGCGGTAAAAGTAACGCTGGCTCTCTATCAGGATGCGGGAAGCTATAATGCCCAAGGAGCGGTTGCTGTTCATACGGACGGGCTGGAGATCGGTATGAAGAATTGGAAAGCCGGTGTCTGGTTCCTGCGTTTCTATGGAGATCTCGCCGGTCGATACTATATGTATAAAATAGAAGGTCCGGACGGGAGTATTCGTTACGTAACAGACCCTTATTCCAAGGGGGTGAGCGCTAACGGGGCCAGATCGGCTGTTGTTGATTTGCAGTATTGGAGTCCTCCAGGGTGGGAGGGAGAAAAGCGGCCACCGTTAGAGGGACTTCAGGATGCCGTGCTGTATGAGCTGCATGTACGGGATTTTTCGGCAGATCCGGCATCGGGATTTAAATATAAAGGCAAATTTAAAGCCTTCACGGAAACCGGTCTTCGGGACCAGGAAGGAAATAAGGTGGGTATCGATCATCTGCAGGAGCTTGGTGTGACCCATGTTCATCTGCTCCCGGTATTTGATTTTAAAACGGTGAATGAGCTTCTCGTGGATGATCCCGATTCAATCGAACCGAAATACAACTGGGGATATGACCCGCAGCATTTCAATGTGCCTGAGGGATCCTATGCGACCGATCCGCAAAATCCGGGAGTACGGATTCTTGAGTTCAAGGAAATGATCATGGCATTACACCGCAAAGGTATCCGCGTCATTATGGACGTCGTTTATAATCACACCTTTGGCGTGGAAGACGGGCCTTTTGAGGCGATTGTGCCTGGCTATTATTACCGTAGGGATGCTGAGGGAAGACTGACGAATGGTTCCGGCGTTGGTAATGAAATGGCGACGGAGCGGCCGATGGTGCGGAAGTACATTTTGGACTCGGTCCGGTACTGGGCGGAGGAATATCACGTCGACGGCTTCCGGTTTGATCTGATGGGATTGATCGACACCGAAACGATTATCCAGATCGCCAGGGAGCTGCACAGCGAGGTTGATCCGTCGATTTTAATCTATGGTGAGCCATGGACAGGAGGCGATACGCCTCTGCAGCAGCAAACATTGAAGGGCAGCCAAATGAATAAAGGCTTTGCCGTATTCAATGATCATTTTAGAGGAGCCATAAAAGGCGATAGCGATGGCGGAGGAAAAGGCTTTGCCACAGGCCAACCCGAAATGGAAGCGTCAATTCTTGAAGGGGTAAAAGGCGCGGTGCATGATTTTACAGCTTCTCCACTGGAAACGATTAACTATGTAACCGTGCACGATAATCTAAACCTGTGGGATAAAGTATTGACCACGCAGGGTCTCCGCAATGAAGCAGGATTCAAGGAGATCCGGAATGGTGAGCTGACGAACGGAGAAAGCCTGGAGGAAGCTGTGAAGCATTCAGAGCCATACCGAAGCGTAGACAGGGATTATATGATGAAAAGCGAGTCCGTGAAGAGAGCTATTTTGGCTAATGGAATCGTGCTCACTTCCCAGGGCATTCCCATGATCCAGGCCGGCGATGAGCTGCTGCGCACGAAATACGGCGACCATAACAGCTACCGCAGCGGTGATCTCGTGAATGCGATCCGATGGGAGAATAAGCGGAGATTTAAACCCGTCTTCGATTATTATCGCGGCTTGATCGACCTTCGAAAAACGCATCCTGCATTCCGCATGACTTCAAAGGAGCAGGTAGAGAAGCATCTGGAGGTACTCCGCTGTCAGGATAACACGGTGGCGTATATGCTGAAGGATTTTGCAAATGGTGATGTCTGGAAAAATATCGTTGTGATCTATAATGCCAACTATCATGAGATTAAGATGGAGCTTCCTTTTTCCAAAACCGGATGGAAGATTGCGGTGAATGAGGAGCATGCCGGAAACAAGGCGATTGATTTTCTGGTGGATGAACAGGTGAGCGTACCGGAATTGTCGATGATGGTGCTGTTCGAAGAAGTCGGAGGTGTGCCGCGGCCAACCAAACGAGTCGAGGTGCAATACGAGCGTCCCGACGGCAAATATGACGGCTGGAACCTGTGGGTATGGGGCACCGGACTCCGCGAACAGCGGGTTGATTTTGAACGGACGGAAAATGGCAGAGCTGTGGCTTCTTTTACTGTCCCTGCATATGTGAAGAGAATCGGTTATATCGTGCGTTTGAATGATTGGGAAGCGAAGGATGTGGACCAGGATTGTTTTATTGAGCTGGGCCACAGCCAAAGTGCCATTACTGTTCTAATCCGCAGCGGTTCGGATGATTGGAAGAAGATCAGCTGATGGATCATGATGGAAAATGGGTTTGACAAGATGTATAAACGAAGCTAAAGTATAACGTGAAATCGAACTTCATATGAAATCCACTAGGGGAGCCGCGCTAAGAGCGGCTGAGACAAGGATGCTTGGACCCTTTGAACCTGATCCGGATCATACCGGCGTAGGGAAGTGGAGACGGACTTCACATGTTTCTGATTGATGTTTTTTTCATCATGAATAGGCGAAGCCGCTCCATTTCGGGGCGGCTTTTTTGTATGCTGCTCCGGTGCTCCCTGTATGGATTTCATCCAAATGTATACGGAGGTGCTCAAAATGACCCGTTTTACCGAAGAACTCAGAAGCGCAGCGGATCCGATCTATCAAGCGATCTTTGATCATCCGTTCGTCCGGGGAATTGCCGATGGAACGTTACGAAAGGAACAGCTGATCCATTATGTGAAACAGGATTTCGAATATCTGAACGCTTATATCCGAATTTACGGAATTGCGATCTCCAGATGCGAAGACCGTGCAATCATGGCTCTTTTTAATGAACAAATCTCGTTTATTCTCAATAGTGAAACGCATCCACATCAGAATTTTTGCTATGTTGCAGGCGTGACCTATGAAGAAATGCAAGGATATCCTCTTGCCCCATCTGCCAATCATTATATCCGCCACATGCTTAATGTCGCTCATGAGGGTGCACTGGAAGATGTGATTGCTGCATTGCTGCCATGCCCTTGGACTTATATGGAGATTGGACAAAAATTAATCGAAGAAGTGAACCCGGATGAATCCCATCCGTTTTATGAATGGATGCATTTTTACGGAGACAGGGAATTTGGAATTACGGAGCAGCTGCGCCGTTTGCTGGATGAGTGGGCAGAGTCCTTATCCCAGGCACGTAAAGATCGGCTGAAGGAGCATTTTCTGACCAGCTGTCAGCTGGAGTATATGTTCTGGGACATGGCCTTTGCCTTGGAGGCTTGGCCGGTTGACCTGCTGGAAGCAACAGAGGTGGGACGATGATCTCTGATATGCAGCATCTCCCCCGCATCGTCAAGCAGCAGCGTCCCCTTGTACATAACGTGACGAATGTGGTCGTCACGAATTTCACAGCAAACGGACTGCTTGCAATGGGCGCGTCACCCGTGATGGCGTACGCCCGCGAGGAAGTAGCAGATATGGCCAAAATAGCGGGTGCCTTGGTGCTGAATCTGGGCACGCTTAGCGCAGAATTGGTTGAAGCGGCCATTATCGCGGGGCGATCGGCAAATTTGCATGGCGTCCCTGTTCTCCTTGATCCTGTAGGAGCTGGTGCCACCCCATTCCGGACGAAATCAGCTCTGGAGATATTGCGGGAAGTCCGCATCTCCATGGTACGCGGCAACGCAGCAGAGATCGCTCACTTGATCGGTGAAGCAGCTTCCATCAAGGGTGTCGATGCGGACGGTCTTGAGGATGAAGCTCCGGTTGGTCTTGCCGCGCGGGCTGCAAATCGAATGGGCACCATCGTTGCCATTACAGGAAAGGAAGATGTGATTACGGATGGTATGCAAGGTTATGTCATTCGTGGAGGACATCCGATCATGACTCAGGTAACGGGTACAGGGTGTTTGCTGACCTCCATCATGGGTGCATTTGCCGCCGTAGAACCTGATCTGCTGACAGCCGGAGCTGCGGCTTTGGCTTTTTATGGAGAAGCTGCAGCCCGGGCTTATCAGGCTGCCGGCTACCGTGGGCCGGGCAGCTTCCAATCTGCATTCCTGGATGCCTTATCCGAAATGGATCAATATCCGGTTTCGGAAGAGGCGGTAATCTGTCACCGGGTTTCTGCGGGAAGAGGATTCTTGCAATGAGTATAGCCAGAGCATTGACGGTTGCAGGCTCAGATAGCGGCGGAGGCGCAGGAATTCAGGCAGATATCAAAACATTTCAGGAGCTGAATGCGTTTGGGATGTCGGCTATTACGGCAGTAACGGTTCAAAATACGCTCGGTGTCCAAGGCGTATTCCCTTTAACGGCTGCGGCGGTAGCAGAGCAGATCAACGCAGTTGGCACAGATTTGGGTGTCGATGCCATCAAGACAGGAATGCTGTTTAGCGCTGATATTATCGAGGCTGTGGCTGACCAGATTGAAGTCTTCGGATGGAAGAATGTTGTTGTTGATCCTGTGATGGTGGCGAAGGGAGGAGCGGAGCTGCTGCGCAAAGATGCTGCTGACGCGCTGAAGAGCAGACTTCTTCCGCTAGCACTGATCGTCACACCCAATATACCGGAGGCGGAAGCACTCGCGGGCATGCCGATTACGACCATGGAAGACCGCCGTGAAGCGGCCATAAAGATATCCGAATATGGTACGCGTATGGTCGTGATTAAGGGGGGGCATGATCCAGTGACGGAGAAAGTCGTGGATCTGCTGTATGACGGATACTCATTCACGCTGCTTGAAGGCCGGAGAATTGCAACAAGGCATACTCACGGGACAGGCTGCACTTTCTCAGCAGCCATTACGGCAGAACTCGCAAAAGGGATGAACGTGATGCAAGCCGTCCTTACGGCCCGCAGTTTTATCCAGGCTGCGATTGAGGATACGCTTGGAATTGGAAAAGGCAATGGGCCAACGAATCATTGGGCGTACAGCCGCAGAAAGGACTCTGTCCGATGAGCCGTCTTGAAGTATCACAGTTAAGGGAATCTCTGAGGCTTTATCTTGTGCTCGGCAGTACAAATTGCAAAATTGATCCCGCTATCGTGGTGGAGGAAGCGATCCGCGGCGGAGTTACACTGGTACAATTCCGGGAAAAGGGCGGGAATGCACTAAAGGGAACCAAGAAGGAGGAGCTTGCGAGGCGCATTCAAGCAGTATGCCGCAGATTCGGCATCCCGCTCATCATCAATGATGACGTTGACCTCGCCATTGCAATCGATGCCGAAGGAGTTCATATCGGACAGGAGGATGAGCCGGCGGGTCAAGTGAGGAAACGAATCGGAGATAAAATATTGGGATTATCGGTTCATTCCATAGAGGAAGCAGAGCTAGCAGATCATCAGATCGTGGATTACATGGGCGTTGGGCCGATCTTTCCGACCTTGTCCAAAGACGATGCCCGGCAGGCCCAGGGACCTGGCGTGATCCGGGAAATGAAGCTGAAGAATGTGACGCTGCCTATCGTAGGTATTGGTGGAATTTCAATGGAGCGTGCCTCGGAAGTGATCCATGCTGGAGCTGATGGAATTGCCGTGATTTCCGCGATTACAGGGGCGGTCGATCATGGTGCCGCAGCGCAGAAGCTTGTCTGCGAGGTTACCGCTTCGATAGAACGGCGGGGCAGTTCCTTTTCACATTAATAGGAGGATGATTTGACAAAAATAAGATGAAGGATCTGCCATGAGGCAGGTTCTTTTTTTATATAGGGTAATCTAGATGTACCCTGATAGAAATCGACCATCGGATGGACATTGGGTAAGCATTAAAATTGGTGGTAATATGAAAGTATCGTATTTCATTCAGAAAGGATGTCAGATTTGGACGATCTCATCATTCGCATACATAGCGGTGTAATACAAGGAATTAGACAGCACGGAGTAAAAGCATGGAAGGGAATCCCGTACGCTGAACCACCTGTCGGTGAACGGAGATTTCGGAGACCTGCTCCCGTCCAGTCATGGCAGGGAATAAGAAATGCGGATACCCCGGGTCCTCTTGCACCTCAGCCGGTGGACCCGGCTGGAGGAGTTTTCGGTCTGAAGCGCGGTGGAATTCCCCAGTCGGAAGACTGCCTGTATGTCAATGTCTGGGCGCCGGATCATCCGTCGAAGGAGCCACTACCCGTCATGGTATGGATACATGGTGGAGCTTTCGTAACGGGTGGCGGCGGTCTGCCGATCTATGATGGTTCTGTACTCGCACGGCGGGGCGGATTGATTGTTGTCACCTTGAGCTACCGGCTTGGTCCGCTTGGATTTGCGCATTGGGCGCCTTATTCCAATGGAGAAGAAGACGGGTATGTCAGCAATGCCGGACTGCTGGATCAGATCGCGGCGCTGCAGTGGGTTCAGTGCAATATAGCCGCTTTCGGCGGGGACCCGCAGCAGGTGACGGTATTCGGCGAATCGGCAGGCAGCATGAGTATTGCGGCACTATTGGCGATGCCCGCGGCAAAGGGGCTGTTCAGCCGGGCGATTATGCAGAGCGGTGCTTCACAAGCTATCCCGGATCAGCAGGGACGGCTTCTGGCGAAGGCATTGCTTGACATGCTCGACGTTTCGGAAGATGGACTGGAAAAGCTCACAAATGTGCCTGCAGAAGAAATTTTGCATGCAGGGGACAGGCTGAAACAAGCTGCAGGCGCCAGCGCTGTCATGCTGTTCCAACTTGTCATTGACGGTAAGGAATTACCCCTTTCTCCTCTGCAGGCAATCTCTCAAGGTTCAGCGGCAGGAGTAGAGATCATCATCGGAATTAATAAGGATGAAGGTGCTCTGTTTATCAAAGAGGGCGCACCGCTCTTGTCTAAGGAGGAAAATGCCAAAGCATATACCTCAATGACGGGAACGCCAGAAGCAGCTTCTTGGGTTGAAGATTATACGGTTACGGTTGAAGGCCAGCGCCAGGCGATGACGGATCTGTACTTCTTTAGATCGGCGCTGTTATTTGCCGATGCCCAGCGCAGCCATGCATCCGTGTGGATGTACCGCTACGATTTCGCGATGATTCCGGGACATCCTTTGCTGGGCAAGGCATTCCATTCAGCAGAAATTCCATTTGTGCTTAACAACTTGGAGCTTCTTCAAGGAGCGGGGCTTCCTGTCGATGAGAGAATGAGGGCTATGGCTGAGCAGATGCAGGATGCATGGACGGCTTTTGCAAAGAGAGGTAATCCGTCAACGGAAACATTGGAATGGCCAGCTTATGACAGCGACAAGCGTTGGACCATGCTGTTTGCTGAAGAAAGCCGGGTTGATGCGGATCCGGAAGCCGAAAAACGGCGTAAGCTGACAGCAGGGAACTAAACCATATGAACAGGGCGGACAAGCGCGCACAGCATCTAATTTTTGAAAATAGGAGGAAAAACGGGGAATCATAAATGAAGGGGCTAAGCACCTTCATCATAATTGGAATCTGACGATTTACACCTTGTACCACATTTGATAAAGTAAATGGCAGATTCCCTGTTGGTACAGGGTTACTTACATGAGGATTTTGCAAAATCCTGACACAGAAAGAAGGCAGAACATGACTGAAACATTATTGTCCCCCTTGATAAAGACATTGGATCTTCAGCCCCATCCTGAAGGCGGCTGGTACAAGAGGCTTTGGGAGGCGTCCTTTGAAATACCCAAGGAAGTACTGGATCCCAAATATTCCGGCCCCCGTCCGGCAGCGACATCCATTTATTTCTTGCTGCATCCGCAGGAATTTTCCAAATGGCATCGGGTTTACTCCGATGAATTATGGATGTGGCATGCTGGAAGTCCGCTGATGCTTGCGCTTGGCGGTGACGGAGAGGACCCGGCTGAGCGGCAGGAAATCATTCTCGGCATGGATTTGGAAAACGGCCAGGTTCCTCAGGCCTTGGTTCCGGCCAATGTGTGGCAGGAAGCCCGTCCGCTTGGAGATGAACCGGTTCTCGTGTCCTGCGTTGTATCTCCGGGGTTTCATTTTGATGACTTTACCATGATTGATTAAACTGGCCATTCTATTGTTTAGTGGCAAAAACCCTGCTGTGGGCATTTCGCAGCAGGGTTTTTGCGTAAAGATAAGCCTTATGGGGAATCCTTTCTGGCAGAAACGTTTGTATTGTCTCTGGAATGGGTAATACATAGATATGCCGTCTAGCTTGCGGTAACAGATATGCAACTATCAAAGGAGGTTATTCAAGATGTCATCTCATTCACTTACAGCAGAACGAAGAAACGACAACAAACATTCGAGCTTGCGCAGCCTCAGAGAAAGCGGTCGTATTCCCGCCGTTGTATACGGATCACAAACCGAGAACATTCCGCTTAGCGTAGACGCTAAGGAACTCGTGAAGATTGCCAGAACGGGCCGTACGGAAATGTTCAAGCTTAAAGTAGAGGGCTCCTCTGATCTGAATGTCATTATCAAGGATTTCCAGAAAAAAGGCGGGGTATGGAGCCACGTTGACTTTTTGCAAATTTCCGCTAATAAGCCGCTTAAAGTTCGTGTTCCGATTGAATTCCACGGAACTGCGGAAGGAACCAAGTCGGGCGGCGTGATTCAGCATCTGGAAACAGAGCTTGAGGTTGAAGCACTACCAGCGAATCTACCAGCTTCCATCGAAGTGGACGTTAGCCATCTGAACATGGGCGACAAGCTTGTGGCCTCAGAAATCAAGCTGCCTGAAGGCGTAACGTTGACCGCTTCTCCTGAAGAGCTGATTGCACATGTAACCGCTCCTCGTGCGGTTCTGGAAGCGCAAGGCGATGAAGGAACCGAAGAAGCAGCTCCGGAAGCTTCTGCAGAAGAATCGAAGGAATAACGTATAACGTTTAATATACATGTCTAAAAGCCCGGCCATTTGGCCGGGCTTTTTATTACATGCATTCATTCCGCGGAACTCATCCAGGCTTCGTACAGTTTCTGAATCCGTTCTTTTTGCCGTTCGCTTTCTTCATGTAGCTCCGCAAGTTGTTTTGCATCGCAGGCGATGGTCTCATCCATCATCTGCGTTTCCAGCTCCTGCAGCCTTTGCTCTGCTGCCAGGATATCCTTTTCCGAGTATGCCGGTGCGGATTTTGGCGAGGACATGCGTTGCTTCCCAGAAACGGGGGCGGAAGGAACAATCTTCACTTCTGGAATCACTTGTGCTTTTTCATGGCGTGAACGTGTTTGGTATTCATCAAATCCACCCGCAATCATCCGTAGCTTCCCCTGCTCCAGATTCCATATCGTATCGGCAAGCCGGTTTATGAAATAGCGGTCATGAGATACCGAAAGGATGGTCCCAGGAAACTCCTCCAGTGCTTCCTCGAGCACTTCCCTGGAGTCAATATCCAGGTGATTGGTCGGTTCATCGAGGATCAGCAAATTTGGTTTCAGCTCCATCAATATGGCAAATCGCAGACGCGTCCATTCGCCTCCGGAGAGACTGGAGACACCTTTGAATACATCGGCTCCATAGAACAGAAAACGTGCAAGCTTGCCACGGGCTTCTCCTTCTTCGATCCCTGCATGCTCACGATAAAATTGAAGCACGGATTGCCGGGTGTTTTCCGGTTGCTCCTGCTGAGCAAGATAGCCTATAAGGACGCGGGAGCCCACGGTAATGGCTCCTTCTGAAACTTCTTCTTCCCCAAGAACCATCTGAAGCAGGGTGCTTTTGCCGCAGCCGTTTGGCCCCAGGAGCATGACGGTTTCCCCGTAACGGAGCAGTCCGTTGACATCGCGGAACAGGAAACGGTCCCCGAAGGCTTTGCCCACTTGATCGATGAGAAGCACCTGCTTGCCGGATCGGTCATCCTGATGAAGTTGAAGATCCATTTTCTTGCGTTCGAGCAGAGGCCGTTTTAGCTTGACCATGCGGTCCAGTGCTTTCTGCATGGATGCTGCCCGGCGGTGGAAGCCCGCATTCGGCGGATTGGCCTCGTTGCCCCATTGAATCAGCTGCTTGATGCTCTCCTGCATTTGCTTAATCTTTTTCTGCTGTTCCTGATAATGTGCAAACTGCAGCAGGAGACGTTCTTCCTTTTCCTTTTGATAACCGCTGTAGTTGGTGTGATAGATGTGGGCTTCTCCATCCTCGATTTCAATTACTTTGGAGACAAGCCTGTCGAGAAAGAAGCGGTCATGAGAGATAGCCAGTACGGTACCGCTATATTCAGCGAGAAACTGCTCCAGCCATTCAATGGCGGCCATGTCCAAGTGATTGGTCGGTTCATCCAGCAATAGGACATCAGGCTTTTCAAGCAGTAGTGCCGCCAGTCCGATTTTCGTTTTTTCCCCGCCGGACAGGGAGGGGAAAGGCTGCGAAAATTGCTGGAAGGGAATGCCCAGTCCGCCTGCCACACGGGTGACGGCAGACTCGATCTCATATCCGTCTGCTCTTTCGAACTGTTCCTGCAGCCTGCCGTATTCCTCCAGCCAGCTTGTGAGGATTGCGGGCTCACTGGCCTCGGCAGGATTTGACATGAGCATTTCCAGCGTCCGCATCCGGCTCTGCCATTCGAGTACGGCTGCAAAAGGCTTAAGAAGCACTTCATACACCGTTTCTTGAGCGGATGCTTCCGGGATCTGCGCGAGGAGACCGATCTGAGCTCCTTTTTGGATAGCGATGCTCCCCTGATCGGGGGCATCTTCTCCCTTTAATAGATGAAATAAGGTCGTCTTGCCGCAGCCGTTGCGGCCAATCAGAGCTGCTTTTTCCCCATTTGCGATTTCGAAGCTGATATCTGACAGCACCAACTGGGCGCCGTGGTATTTTTGCACATTTTTACATTGAATCATCATTGTTTTTCCTCCATAGATGCCGGAACTACAGAAAAAAAGCCGCAGGGAAATGTCCCTGCGGCTGAACGTTCAACGCTTATTTTCCGTTGAAGTTAAGGTAGGAGCGGCATTTCACATTTTTTTAGAACAACCGGATATTTAAAATTGGACAGACGGATCCCGTTGAGTGCTGCTCTGTAAAAAATGCCGGATAACGTCATCGGAAGCTGATCAATCCGGTTGTTCGAAAAATGTTGTGCCACTGCTACCTCACCTCCTGTTTAAAAAAGTTATGTTTATTCTATATGTTTTGCCCTCAGATAGCAAGGGGCAGTCATAAGGCATGGGAGAAGGAGGCACCGGTACTTATATAAATATCGGCTGTATAATACAATAAAACAACAAGAAGTCAACGAGCAGGAGGTATTTATGAAGAAGATTATGTTTACCGGCGGCGGCTCCGCAGGCCATGTGACCGTTAATATGGCGTTAATGCCGCTTTTTCTGAATGAGGGCTGGTCTGTGGAATATATAGGTTCTGCTCAGGGCATTGAGAGACAGCTTGTCAGCTCCCTTCCCGAGGTGGATTATTTTCCAATATCAACAGGTAAATTGCGAAGGTATTTGGACTTTCAAAACATGAAGGACCCGTTCAAGATTGCCAAGGGAGTATATCAAGCCTATCGATTGATTCACAAACGGAAGCCGCAGGTGTTATTTTCAAAAGGGGGATTCGTATCTGTACCGGTCGTCATAGGGGCATGGTTGAACAAAGTGCCTGTTATCATTCATGAATCAGATATTACGCCCGGCCTCGCAAACCGTATTTCCATTCCGCTTGCGGCTGCCGTATGCACGACTTTTCCAGAAACAGCCGGCCAAATCAGCAAAGCAAAAACCCGCTATGTTGGAGCCGTCATTCGAAAGGAACTTCATCAGGGTCATGCGGATAAAGGAAGAAGGTTTTGCGGATTTCATGCGAATAAACCTGTTCTTCTGATTATGGGCGGGAGCCTCGGAGCCCGTAAAATCAATGAAACCGTCAGAGCTGCGCTCTCTGATCTCTCGGAGCGATTCCAGATTGTCCATCTATGCGGAAAAGGTCAGTTGGACACGAGTATAAGACTCAGTGGATACCAGCAGTATGAATACATAAACGAAGAGCTGCCGGATGTATTAGCCATGTGTGATATGGTGATTTCCCGGGCCGGTTCCAATTCCATATTTGAGTTTTTGTCGCTTCAAAAGCCGATGCTCCTCATTCCGCTGACCAAGCAGCAGAGCAGGGGCGATCAAATTCTGAATGCCCGTTCTTTCGAAAAATCCGGATATTGCAAGGTTTTGGAAGAGGAAGAGATGACCGCAGCCTCTCTTGTTGCAGGCGTGATGGAAGTATATAACAAACGTGAAGGTTTCATCGGCAATATGAGAAAAAACAAACAATCTGAAGCCCTTTCCTCTGTATTCCAATTAATTAAGGAGACGGCAAGATAGATAAATGAGGGAACGGGAGTTCTCAATTTTTCGCTTCCTTTCCTCTGTTTATGGTATATTGAAAAGACAATCACAATATTGAACAAGGCTTTCTTTCGTTCAATTTATATAGGAATATGGATATTTCGGAAAGGACAGATACATGCTGGCATTTACCGCTCAACGAATCAAGACTCTTTGCGGAGTCACAGGCTTCAAACGCGGAGAGACGATGGTAGAGCAGGGACAGGTTATGGTATTGGAACGCGACGAAGAGGACCGCTGCCAGAAGGCTGTTGTGCAGGACCAGGAGGTCTTTCATGTTCATATCGATATTGACGGGGCAGATTTTAGTGCGGAATGCGAATGTGCCGCATATGGGGGTTACTATCCGTATTGCAAACATATTGCAGCCGTGATGATCAACATGCTTGAGGAAGAGAAAAACGGAGTGGAGGAGGGCCATCGCAGAGGCGAGGTATTGCCACTTCCCACACCCAGTATCACCTCCCGTGATATCCGTCTGGCTGGCGGCTTAATTGAATTGTTTGACAAAGCTGCAGATCATAATCGCATCAAAGCGGGGCAGCGGCTTGCAAATGCCCTGAAGGAAACACTCAGTGTCGAATTTGTTTGCAAAATTACGGATGAATATCTGCCGGATCCCAAGTTCAGGATTGAAATGAAGGTAGGGCTGAAACGGCTGTATGTCGTGCAGAACATTCGGCAGCTCCTGCTTCATATCGAGGAAGGAAAGCAGCTTCCCTTCACCAAGCTGTTCACTTACGATCCAAGCCTGCATACATTCCGGGATGAGGACTGGTCAGTCATAGAACAACTGATGCGTATCGCAGACAGCGAATTTGCTTATGACGAGACGGGAAGGTTCTACGGCGGTTTCTCATCTTCCGGGAATCAGCGACTCTTAACCGTACCACCACTTGCCTGGGGGACGTTGCTGCCGCATTTGATTGCTGCAGGAGCTCTTCTGGAGCGGGACATCGGCGAACCGGTCCTGATGGTTGCGGCAGAGGACAAGCTGCCAATCTCTTTTGAAATCAGTAGTGGAACCGGCAATGCTTACGGTCTTGAAATTCGGGGACTAAAAAAAGTCATGGTGATGAATGCCTACAGTTGTGCCGTTCTGGAAGGGAAGATATTTCTTCTTGCGGAACGGGAGCTTTATCTTGTGTCGGAGATGAAGTCCATGCTGTACCGCCAAGATCATACCAAGATTCAGGTTTCACCTCATCAAATGGATGCCCTGATGGAAAGGGTTGTTCCCGGCCTCCGTAAAATCGGGAGAGTTTCGGTGGATTCGGCTATTCGTGACCGAATAGTGCAGCCTGCACTATCTGCCAAGCTTTATCTGGACCGGGATGAAACCTCCCTTTTCGCCAGAGTGGAATTTGTGTACGGGGGAATTGTCATTGATGCGCTCGCCGATGATTGGGAAGCTCGCAAAGATGTAGAACTGATTTTGGTAAGAGATACGGAAAAGGAGAAAAAGCTGCTGGACATGCTGAATGCGAGCGAGTTTATCCGTTTCGACAAGGAGTGGTCGCTCGATCTTTCCGAGGAGGAAAGCATGTACGATGTGTTATTCCATATGCTGCCGAAGCTTGAGGCCTGGGTTGAGGTTTACGCTACGGACAGAGTTAAACAGATGATGCATACGGGCCGGAAGGCTCCCAAAATCAAGGCGGATACGGACCAGACGACGAACTGGCTGGAGATCAGCTTTGAGCTGGACGGAATCAGCGAAAAGGAAATCCGCAAGATTCTGCTGAGTATTGTGGAGAAGAAGAAATTTTACCGACTTCCTGAGGGAGCATACCTGTCGCTTGAGGGAGATGCCTTCCAGTTGTTCGGTGAGCTGTACGACGAGATGGGAATGAAAAAAGGGGATATCACCGGCAGCCGAATGCAGCTTCCTGTATTCAGGGGACTCCAGCTTCGGGACCTAGATAGCGGCAGTCTCCAGCTCGGAAAATCACTTCGCGGTTTGCTGGATCATATGCTGCGTCCTGAGCATGGGGAATTTTCTATTCCGGAAGAGCTGTCTAATGTGCTACGTGATTATCAAAAGGAAGGATATCAGTGGCTAAAAACGCTTGGATCATACCGATTTGGCGGAATTCTGGCGGATGATATGGGGCTGGGAAAAACGCTTCAGAGTATAGCCTTTATTCTATCAGAAATTCGGGAGCAGTCGACGCGTCAGCCTGTGCTGATTGTGGCCCCTGCGTCGCTCGTCTACAATTGGGAAAATGAGTTTCACCGGTTTGCCCCATCCCTTAACATTCAAGTGGCTTTGGGAGCGAAGAAGGAACGAAATGACATGCTTTTGCGTATGGCGGATGTGGAGGCAGACCCTGAAGCAGACCCTGAAGCGGATGATGAAGACAACATGCCTGACTATGATGCGGATGTTATCATTACATCCTATCCATCACTGCGCAAGGATATCCGAATCTACCGGGAAATGACATTCAGTACACTGATTCTGGATGAAGCCCAAGCCATCAAAAATTCATCTACCCAAACGGCTCAGGCCGTGCGGGAAGTAACGGCAGGGCGCAGATTTGCGCTGACCGGAACACCGATTGAAAATTCCGTTGATGAGTTGTGGTCGATTTTCGACGCTGTATTTCCGGGGCTATTTGCCGGACTTAAAAACTTCCGTGGTCTCTCTCGTGACCGAATTGCACGGATTGTGCAGCCCTTCATTCTGCGGCGGCTGCGTGCTGATGTGCTGGAAGAGCTGCCTGAGCGGATCGAGACGGTGCAGCAGTCCGAGCTCAGCAAGGAACAGAAGAAGCTCTATGCTGCATATCTGGAGGAATTTAAGGAAGAAACGATGCGTGATCTAGAATTCGAGGGCTTCCAGCGGAGCCGCATGAAAATATTGGCCGGTATTACGAGACTGCGCCAGCTGTGCTGCCATCCTGCCTTGTTTGTTGACGGCTATGAAGGTGAGTCCGGGAAGCTCCAGCAGCTGCTGGAGGTTGCTCAGGATTGCCTGGACAGCGGCAGACGAATGCTGATTTTCTCCCAGTTCACCAGCATGCTTCGAATTATCCGGAGTGAGCTCGGCAAGCTGGGCATTCCGGTTTTTTATCTCGATGGACAGACACCAGCCAAAGAACGCGTGGATACCTGTGCACGCTTCAACAGCGGGGAGAATGATGTGTTCCTTATTTCACTCAAAGCCGGAGGTACGGGACTGAACCTGACTGGGGCGGATACCGTTATTTTATATGATCTATGGTGGAATCCCGCTGTGGAAGAGCAGGCTGCAGGGCGGGCTCACCGGATGGGACAGAAGAATGTCGTTCAGGTCATCCGTCTGGTGACGAAAGGGACTGTGGAAGAAAAAATGCTGGATCTCCAGAAGCGGAAAAAAGATCTCATTCGCGAAGTGATGGAGCCTGGCTCAGAGGTGCAGACTGCACTCTCAGAACAGGAAATCCGCGAGCTGCTTGCTCTGTAGAGGATGGATTTGCATAAATAGAGGAAAAATCCTGTTTCGACATTGGGTTTTTCCTCTTTTTTGTTCATATGTCATCGAATTATTTTTCTATATAAGGATTTGTGAAGGAATTTCGGAGGGAATGGCGAAATTTACCTACATAGCACTAGTATATTTGACCTATTATCTGTGATCAATTCATGGATTTTGTTGTGAGGAGAAGAATGATATGGGATATAGATACGATGAAGCGGCAGTGTCAGGTGTTACGTTCATGCAGCCATTTCTCGACCGGAGAGTCCAAAGCAGCGCTTGTTTGAAACGTCTGGAGCTGGTCGCCAAAAGAAATGCCAGACAAAAGGAACAGGCTGATTGGAGCGAAGCCGAGAAATCAGCGTTTGAAGTTGAATGGTACGAAAATCAGTTGGAATGGATTACATCCATTCATCAAATATGCGGGGAACCGATTTCTTGGGATCAGATTGCGGCCGCATCTGCGCCGTTCCGAAGAGGAGAGACGGGACCGCGCGAAAAGCTGGCCGAGGAGAACTACAGGGATTTCAAACCGACACGGATGCAAAAGCTTCTGAAACAGGATGCCGGAATGATGCAGGAGCTGAGTGAACAGATAACGAAGGCCAGAGAGCAGGATCAGCAAGATTATCTGCAGTGGAAAAATCTGACGGATTTTGCCCACAGCATTCTCGAAGGTAACCGAACGGCATATCTGCGTGTGCTTGAAGAAATGGCTCCGCTGGAAGATCTGCTAACCTTGGGAAGCGGCTTGGAGTTTAACGTTCTGAATGCGGCCGCAGTAGAGGTTGAGATGGATGTGAACTCAGGGCAGATGATTCCAATGGAGTCGAAGCAGCTGACTGGGGAAGGGATCTTGACGGCGAGTCCGCTTGACATAGAGGAACAGCATGAAATGGAGCGTAAATACGTATGCGGTTCCGTACTGCGGATTGCCAGGGAGCTGTTCGCCGTGCTGCCGCTGGATACGGTTCTCGTTCATGCCAGGGATACGAAGGTTGTCCGGGATACGGGGCAGGAGGAATATGTAACCGTGCTATCTGTTGAATTTGAACGGGGCATGTTATCCAATGTGGATATGGAGCAGGAGGCATGTCCACAGCTGCTGGAGCAATTTCGACATCATATCAAGTATGATTCTTCCACAGGCTTTGATCCGGTTGAGCAGCTGACATGGCCCTGAAAAAATAAAAGATCACGCCGTTGTTTTGTGGTATTTAGCCTGATAGGTATATCGGAGGCAAATGCACATGGCAGCGGCTTTTTTACGGAAGAGCAGACAATGAAGAGGATGATTTGAATCATCTACGGGTCGTGATCGGACCGCTTCACCGTACGCTGATTATTCACGGCTTATGTGATAAGCAGCTCGCGGATGTGAAACAGGAAATTTTGGAATGCTCACCTATGACCGTGTGCCTAAAGTTTTGCCTGGGCAGATCCCAATATCACTATGAATCGATAATCCGGTTTAACCCGCCAAACTGCGTCCCAGCACTGCTGCAAATGGATTGAATGCAGTGTGCGGGGCTTTTCTTTTTTTGTGTTTGGAAGAGGATGGTTGATTATCGCATATTGGTACCTTATCCTCTTGATTCACCATAGGCAACATTTGTTAATATATAAAGAAACATTAAATAAAACCAGAGAGAAAAACACCGAGAGTACTGGAATAGGAGTGAGTGGATGAAGAAATGGATGCTGGCGATGGTAGGTCTTGTTTTCATATTGGTCATGACAGGCTGTGGCGACAAAAAAAGCTTCTCCATGGATCAGGTTGATACGAGAGCTTATGTCATGCCCGATGGGGATTTATATGTGGAGGAATTATTCACATACAATTTCAAAGGCAATTTTCAAGGCACCACCAGGTATATCGATCAGGGCGAACAGAATGGGATCGAGTTTTTTGAAGCCTATGCTCCGCCTCCAGGCAAGAAGCTGGGTGAATTCAAGGATGAAAATCTGGAGCCCCTGGATGTGAAGTGGGATGGAGATAACGATACCTATTACATATACAATGCGGCTAATGATGAGGTGAAGCAGGTCTATTACCGGTACCGCATCAACCAGGCCGCTGTTAGATATAGTGATGCAGGTAAGTTGGATTATAGCTTTTTTAAGAAAAGTAATCAGGACATTCATCATGTCAAAGTAGATGTATATCTGCCGTCTGATTACAAAAAAGCCGATGTGCATGCCTATCTGCATGATCGGACGGGAGGAAGTATTACGACCGCAGAAGAGCCCGCGGTTCATTACGAAAACGAAAATCTTTCGAAGTATGGGGATGCCCAGATGCTGGTTCTCTTCCCGCAGGATCAGTTAACTCAAATGAAAAATAACCAGAAGGGTATATCTCTAAAACAGCTGCTCGCGAATGAACAGAAGCGGGAAGACCGGATGCAGCTCCGGGAGGGGAGAATGCAGGAAGCGGTTAAGGTCATTCAGGTGCTGACGATTATTTTCCTTCTGGGTTCAATTCTGTACCTGTTGTCATGGAAAAGCATATCAGCCTGGTCAAGCCGCCGTCAGGTTAACAAGGATGAGCTGGAGAAGCTGGATCCCCTATTGAAAACGTATATTCTCCGCAAGAGCAAGCTGAAGCAGAAAGACTTTATCGCAGGCCTTCTATCCCTACGCAAGCGTGGACTCGTTACGGTCCGGGAAGTGCCGTCATCAAAACGCTTTTTGGAGGAGCCGACAGCACCTGACACAACCCTGCTGTTCACTTTTCAAGGTAATGTGGAGCAGCTGAATGCGGCCGACCGTCAGTTGGTCGAATGGCTGTTTAACGAGGAAAATGTATTCCGGCTGGACTCCGTCGCAGGGCCCACATTTAAAGAAAAGCAGGATTCGAAGCTGATCGCAGAATATCGCCTAAAGTCGGAGAAACATGCCAAGCAGTTTAGAACATGGAGCAGAACTTTAGCCCACACAGAGCCGTATGCGGAAGAGGTGCGAACGAATAAGCTGCTCAAACTGCTGATTCCGCTGATGGTTATCATTCTTTATCTTATGCTGATTTATCTGTACTACGTGGATGTTGCTTCCCGCTTAAGTATACTCCTGACTGCTATTTTCCTGGGCGCCGGAGGGATCTGGACCTGCCTCCAATATAAATCCAAGCTATGGATTCTGCTTTACCATGCTGCCTGCTTAGCGATCGGAACCCAGATCGTCCATGAGGATGCTTGCAGCTCCTACATGCTTCTAGTTATATGTTCCGCACTCTTCGCCGCGCTGCTTCCGAGATATCTCATGTCCAGGAAGACACAGCAGTACCGGTATGCTCTCAAGACTTGGAGAAGGGAGCTCGGACAAGGTGGAGATACAGCTGAATGGGATCCGACCCATGTGGAGCGGGATGCAGAACACGCCGTTCTGCTTGGTGTCCTTCCTCAATACGTAAAGCGGATCAAGGAACAAGAGCCGGGCAACACCGCAGCTTACGCCGCTGCCATTCCGCTTTTATTCAGCGCCGATATTCTGTCGTCCATGATGTACACGCAAAGTCATCTCGGCTTCATTGCTTCGGGTTCTTCGAGCTCCAGCAGCAGCAGTTACAGCGGTGGAGGAGGAGGCGGCGGAGGTACAGGGGCTTTTTAGTCCCTGTATTATTATACGGAAAATTTGTGCTTTTTCTCACATCGGATGACATGTATCCACAAATCTGTTTATAATAGAAAACAGAAAGAAAGAGAAAAGACACTATATTGAGTGCTTTGGGAGGATTATATGAAACAGATTACGGTTGGTATTGTTGGATACGGAAACTTGGGCAAAGGTGTGGAAAAGGCGATCCGTCAAAATCAGGATATGCAGCTTGAAGCCATCTTCACCCGCCGCGAGCCGAACGGCGTAGAGGCTGGCGTGCCTGTTGTACATATTTCGGAAGCGGAAAAATACATCGGTAAAATCGATGTGATGATTCTATGCGGTGGTTCCGCCACAGATTTGCCAGAACAAGGTCCGGAGTTTGCCAAAATGTTCAACACGGTCGACAGTTTTGATACGCATGCGCGTATCCCTGAGTATTTTGCTACTGTGGACGCAGAGGCTTCTACTGCTGGGCATGTCAGTGTCATCTCTACGGGCTGGGATCCAGGTCTCTTCTCACTGAACCGGATGCTTGCAGAAGCGATCTTGCCTGAAGGCAAGGAATATACCTTCTGGGGCCGCGGCGTCAGCCAAGGGCATTCCGATGCGATCCGCCGCGTTGAAGGCGTGAAAAATGGCGTCCAGTATACCATTCCAGTTGAGGATGCGGTTGCCAAAGTACGCGCCGGCGAAAATCCGGAGCTGAGCACTCGTCAAAAGCATTTGCGTGAGTGCTTCGTGGTGACAGAAGAAGGAGCGGATCAAGCCCGCATCGAAAAAGAAATTAAAGAAATGCCAAATTACTTCTCTGACTATGACACAACCGTGAACTTTATCAGTGAAGATGAACTGAAGGCTAACCACTCCGCTATGCCTCACGGCGGTACCGTGCTGCGCAGCGGACGGACCGGTGAGAACAGCACCCAAATCATCGAATTCGGCCTGAAGCTGGATAGTAACCCTGAATTTACTGCCAGCGTGCTGGTAGCTTATGCGCGTGCGGCTGCGAAGCTGTCTGCACAGGGTGATAAAGGCGCCAAGACGGTATTTGATATTCCGTTTGGCCTGCTGTCACCTAAATCCGCAGAGCAGCTCCGCAAGGAATTGCTGTAATTTTAACTGGACAAGTCGTATCAAGGGCATCATTCCATCCATAATAAGGTTGGATGGTGCCCTTTTATGATCATTTATGCAATGTGAAAGGTAAGAGACGAAAGGAGCTGAAGTCCTCATGTTAGACCCGCGATCATTATATTTGCGGAGTATGATGCTGAAAAGGGAGGAGGTACCTTCCTTCCGGACATATCCCTTTAGTCTGCCGGCAGTTCACGATTTCTACAGTCTCTCGTTTCAAAAGCCGGTGACATTCATTATCGGGGAGAACGGATCGGGAAAGTCTACGCTTCTTGAAGCGATGGCTGTCGCCTGGGGCTTTAATCCTGAAGGTGGAACGTTGAACTTCTCTTTCGAAACCAAGTCATCACATTCGGAGCTGTACCGCTATATGCGTCTCGCCAAGGGAGTAGTTCGTCCTCGGGATGGTTTCTTTTTTCGTGCGGAGAGCTATTATAACGTAGCAACCAACATTGATCAGCTGGATGCTGAGTGGGGATCAGGACCTCCCATCAAGGATTCGTATGGCGGCAAATCTCTTCATGAGCAGTCTCATGGCGAATCTTTTTTCGCGACATTCATGAACCGATTCGGAGGCAGGGGGCTGTATCTCATGGACGAACCGGAGGCAGCCCTGTCGCCGCTGAAGCAGCTGTCTATGCTGACGCGCATGCATCAGCTGGTCACCAAGCAGTCGCAATTCGTGATCGCTACGCATTCACCGATCTTGATGACATACCCGCATGCCGAGATCTGGCTGCTGGACGAAGAAGGGATGCGCCAGGTGGCGCTGGAGGACACAGAGCATTACATTATTACCCGGAAAATGATGAATGACCGCGAGCAAATGCTGGACATTTTGCTGGAGGAAGAGACATAAAATTGTACGTGAAAAGGCTGTCCCGTAACTAACGGGACAGCCTTTATTTTGTACGAAACAAATTGCGCTAAGTAGCACATTAGAATGAAATGGCTTTTTGAATAAGTCTTAACGCTCGATGAGACGCTCCATGTACGAAACGTTCCTATAATCGCTGTTATCATCAAATTTCCTGAATTAATTTTTCTGAAGTAGAAATTTGATGACAAAGGCGACCGCTACGCTTTTTCGGAATCGTTTCGTTCTCTCCGCTACCATGCGGCACTACCTAATGTTATAAAGAATGGATATTCTCGAAGTAGCGAAGAGGGCAGACGAATGCGGACAAGCGGCAGCGGTCGCCTTTGTCTCCGGATTTTCACCTTTAAAAATAGTTCATGAAAATTTGGAGACAACAGCGATGGGAGCATCGTCTGACCTCGCAGCACTCCAAACGCTCCACATGCTCCAAACAAAAAAACAGGCGGCCATCCCGTAGGAATCAAAACATTCCCATAGTACAGCCACCTGCGTATTAACCAGAACTTGTAATTTACGCCTGCAAAGCCAAAACAGCTTCTCTGCACTCATCGGAGCAGAAGGATTGATGCTCTTCTTCACAATCGGTGCAGCAAACATGCTGTTTGTTGCATACCGGATTCGCACAATTGATGTAACGGTCTTCCGTTGTGCCGCAGTGAATGCATTTGGCGATAATCGTATCTTCCTCCGTACGGTTAATCGGCACCGAAATGCGCTCATCGAACACGTAGCATTTGCCATCCCATAGATGACCTTGTACTTCAGGATCCTTACCGTAAGTGACAATGCCGCCTTCCAGCTGGGATACGTCCTGGAAACCTTCTTTGATCAGGAAGCCTGTCAGTTTTTCACAGCGGATGCCGCCTGTGCAGTAAGTGAGTACTGTTTTGTCCTTGTATTCACTCATGTTGTTGCGAATCCACTCCGGAAACTCGCGGAACGAACCAACATCAGGACGGATGGCGCCTCTGAAATGGCCGATTTCATACTCATAATCATTACGGCCGTCAATGACAACAACGTCTTCCTTCTGCAGCATTTCATGCCATTCTACCGGAGACAGTCTCTTGCCACCGATGACATTGGGGTCAAGCTCTTCTTCATAACGGAAAGTGACCAGTTCCTTTTTGTAGCGCACAAAAATTTTCTTGAACGCATGTCCTTCGGACTCATCGATTTTGAAGACCGTGTCGGCGAACAATGGATTGGCCTTCATATCATTCATATACTTTTCGGTTTGTTCCACAGTACCGGACAGAGTTCCGTTAATGCCTTCCGATGCTATCAAAATGCGTCCTTTGACGCCAAGATCCTTACAATATTGAAGGTGCTCAGCTGTAAACTGTTCTGGATCAGGAATGCTTACAAATTTATAATATAGCAAAATACGGTAATCATTAGATGCTGTCATTATTTTTTCACCTGTCTTGTAAATTTATCATATTTCATTGTAGATGAATCTGCCGTACATAGTCAACTTAAAAAGTATGGAACATTTCCATTATCGGCAATTAAACAAAGGCTTAACCGATTTCGAAAGAACGGATCGGTAAGAGAATAATTTCAAGAAAATGAAGAAGATAATCCATAGAGAGTGCCCGTAAAGACCGATATAGTAAGATTATACCATTTAAATAGACTGTACGGTAATATAGGGGGACTTGCCAATGCATGGAAAATCATTAAGAGAGCCGTTCCGCTGGAACCCGCTGCGGTCAATCGGAACGAAAATTGCCCTGATTATTGTCGCTGCTATCATTGCTTTTGTGGCGGTTACAGGCGTAGTATCATATCAAATCTCCAAGAGAGCGCTAGAACGTGAGGTCACCAGTGCGTATCTGGAGACCGCTTTGCAAACGAGTCAGAAGCTCGATTTTCTGTACAATTCCTTTAATAAGATTTTGCTGCAGATGATGGTCGACAAACCGATGCAGAATACGGTCCTTGAAATGTTAGAACAAAAGGATAATCCGGTAGAATATACGCAGCTTGCGGATACACTGGATACCATACTGCAATCGTACATGTTTTCAGATACGTATATAACTTCCATTGAAGTGCTGCAAACCGATGGGACAATCGTTCCAACGCTATCCGGTCTTCTTGCTAGCAAAAATTACAGCAGTGAAGACTGGTTTAAGAAAATCGTGGAGAGCGGCGGACAATCCGTTTGGATTGATCATAATCTGGAAGGAAACCGGAATACGAATCCGACCATTACGCTGGGCAGAGTGATTTCCGGAGAAGGCGTATCCACCGGATATTGTGTCATTCTTATTGATATCGACCTGGCAGCCATTAAGGAACAGGTGGAGAATGTGCATATGGGTGACGGAGGCGCCATTCAGGTCATTAGTCCCCAGAATCAGATTATTTACAGTAAAGCATCCTCGCAGCTTGGGAAAACGTCCGGTATTTCACTCCCTCCAGAAGGGATGAGCAATCCAAAATATTCTTTTCTCACTCCGGATAAATCCAAACAGGTTGTGATGGCTAAATCAGAAACGAACGGATGGTTCACCATCGGAATGATTCCGGTGAGTGAGATGCTGAAGGATACCAAGCAGATTTTCCAAGCAACGCTGTGGGTGGTTGGCTGTGCATTTATACTGGCCATTCTGATTGGCTGGATGGTGGCCCGAATGATCGGTAAACCGCTGAACAGTCTGCGGGAGCTGATGAAACAGGGAGCAGACGGCAACCTGCAGGTCAGAACCCATGCGTCATCGAAGGACGAAATCGGCCAGGTAGGCAGAAGCTTTGATGAAATGATGCTGCATTTAACCGATCTAGTGCATCATACAGGAGACTCTGCTGCTGAGATGCTGGCAATGGCAAGCGAACTTTCTCATGTATCCCTGAATACGGAAGAGACAGCAAAGGAAATTGCATCTGCCACCTCAGATATCGCCAAAGGCGGCGAAGGGCTGGCGAGCGATGCGGAGCATGGCAAGCTGCTGGCGCAAAGGTCCAAGGAACAGACGGAAACCCTTGTCCAGACCAGCAGGGAAATGCAGAGTCTTGCGGAGGATGTAAATGGAACTAGCCGTATGGGAACGGAGTATATGGACGAGCTGATTCAGAAAACCGGGGATATGGAGGAACGAATTAGTTCCATCACCGGCAAGGTTTCGAAGCTGCAGAAAAGCACGGAGTCTATTTCTGAAGTGCTGGAGATACTGACACAATTGATGAAGCAAACGAATGTCTTATCCCTGAATGCTACGATTGAAGCAGCCAGAGCGGGGAGTTATGGCAAAGGCTTCAGAGTGGTGGCTGACGAAATACGTGCCCTGTCCGAGCAGGCCAAGCGGTCGGTAGATGCCGTTGGTCAGATCACAGAAGCCATACAACAGGATATAGAGGAAACCGCCCTGGTGTTGAGTGATTCAAGCCCTATCTTTATGCAGCAAATCTCATCGGTGAAAAACGCCGACAAGCTCTTTAATCAGGTCGGTTCGCAAATGGGTGAGCTGATGAGTCATTTAGCGCTTGTTAACCGTTCTATTCTTGATCTGGAGCAGTCCCAGCTGCTGCTGTCGGATGCGATGATGGGCGTCAGTATCGTATCGGATCAATCGCTGGCTACCTCTGAAGAAGTAGCATCACTCAGTAACGAACAGCTTGGCATCAGCACAGGTCTGGTTCATCTGTCCAAGAAGCTTCAAGTACTTTCCGGAGTGTTAAAAGACTCCCTGTCCCGGTTTAAGATTTAACTCCGGGCGGGAGTCTTTTTTTCGTTTATAAACCAATCTACACTGTCATTTGCTCGGTTTTACTGGTGTTAGGTGTTTGATTCATTTTACTGTTCTCGCGTCCGGCAAGCCCCTGGAATACAGGGATAGCGACCAGGCAGGCAATCGTGATCATCACGATGATGCCGAAGGCCATGCCCTGCATTTCGGTCAGCGAAAAGGTCAGGCTCAGCAGCAGACAGCGTGTAAATACGAGAATACATTCTCTCCATACGAGAAAGGTTCGCTTGGTGGTCGGGCTCAGATGTTTGATATATTTGAACTGCTGCGCGTTCCATACGATGGAAAAGTAGAACATGCCGACGGAGGTAAAGATATTGGATACGATCAGCATGATGGGATTATGAAGCAGAGCGATCAGAAACCCGAAGGCAAGCAGCAGCGTCCCAATCCAAAGCCACTTCATTTCATTGAATTTAATACGGCGGTAGAGCAAAAGTCCAAGCAGGGAAGATAGGGTATAGAGTAAATTCAATAATGCAATCCATAGTTTGTTCTGTGTGACGGAAAAGGTGAACAGAAGGGCGAACAAATTTTGAAACTGGAGAAACACTCCGGCTGCAAGCAGCGATAGCAGAACCCATTTGGCACCAGGGTAGCTGAAGGCCGATCGGAAGCCTAAGGTATAGATGGGTTCACGCATCTCGATGGGCGAAGTCTGAGGGGGCAGATAGATCCGCGGCATTCTCGACGAATAGATAAGCATCACAGCGATAAAAATCAACATTGTAATAAATGAACCCCTATAACCAAAACCTTGGATGACTGCCGCAGAAAGGATGGGAACGGCCATATTCAGCGCCTGAGATGTAATGTTAATAGCGGCAAAGTAGGGCGCAAGTTCGTTTTCCTTTCCCTGCATGGCGATCCCTAAGTTCTGAGAGGATTGGGAGAATCCGAACATCATGCCAACCGGAATCCCGAGCAGCGTAATCCAGAGCAGCCGGTTATCGAGCTGAACGGTCATTAAATACATGAACGCCATGGCTCCGCATACGGCAGATATCGCAAGCAGCACCCGGATGGAATATTTGCTGATGAGCTTTGAGGCGAGCGCAAACGTCAGCCCCCAGCATATGTACATGGACAGATTATAAAGGGAAACTTCACCGATTCCATGATTGGACTCCCATATATACAAATTAACGAAGATGGCGATATATATGGAGATGATCGAGCTGATGATGTTCATGATCAGCAGTTTTCGTATATCGTTTGACACGTTGCCCGCTCCCTTTTCGTGATGGAGATAAATGTAAATTGAGCCCCAAAAAAACAATAACCTTAGCATGGATTCACCAGACTAAGGTTTGTTCAATATGATATTCATGGCTAGCATTTCAGCCGTATTCCGGCTATTTCACGGCGCCTGCCGTAATTCCGCTGGCAATCTGCTTCTGGAAGAACATATACATAACCAGTACAGGAACGATCGTGATAAGTAGTCCTGCAAAGAGTGGACCCCATTCCGTACGGTACTGCATCTGTGCCTGCATCATAGCGATGCCGACAGGCAGCGTGTAGTGTACAGGATCATTCACCAGTATGGTTCCGATGATATATTCATTCCATATATTCAGAACATTGACGATGCCGACGGTAATCAGTCCAGGCTGGGAAAGAGGGAGCATAACTCTGAAAAATATTCCGTAGTATGATGCACCATCAATAGAAGCCGCTTCTTCCAATTCCTTAGGCAAGCTCTTGAAAAAACCAACCAATACGAAGATACCAAAGGCGATCAGGGTGGATGCATATACCAGAATCAGGCCAAAGGAAGAGTTCGTCAGGTGCATGGAATTTAACAAGAAGAATAAAGGAATCAATGCCAAGCTGAAAGGAATCATCATGGAAGAAATATAAAGCAGGAAGAGCGCAGAGCTTCCTTTAAAAGGATAGCGTGCCAAAACATATGCGGTTGAGGCTGCCAAAAACAATCCTAGCAGAGTCGAACCAAGGGTAACGACAACCGAATTCGTGAAGTACGTACCGAAGCTGAATTCACTCCACACATAAGTAAAGTTACTCCAGAGCAGCGGGAAGTCCGGCAGCGACCATGGCATTTTCCGGAAAAATTGATCGTTGTTCTTAAGGGCATCCAGCAGCGTCCAAAGAAGCGGATAAATAACGGAAATTCCCCATATCACTAGAATGGCATAGAATATGATTTTGATAATCGGGTTTGAAACGCCTGATTTCATAATTGGTTCCTCCTGGGCATTTGGAAATCAGCTGACCTCAATAGTTTCCTGATGCATTAATTTTTGCATGATAACGGTTGTAATGAGTGAAGCGATCAATATCAATACGCCGATGGCCGCACCATAACCGAAGTGGTACTGGCTAAACGCCATTTGATATAAGTAGGAACCCATGACCTGTGTCGAATTGTCGGGTCCGCCATTTGTCATAATTAAAACGATGACAAAGGATCCGTTTAGCGTTGTCATCATAATATTCAAAATAGATACTTTCATTTGCTCCCAGATCAGCGGCAGGGTGATGTAACGGAACTGTGTCCATTGACCTGCGCCTTCCAGACCCGATGCCTCATAATAGGATTCCGGAATGCTTTGAATCGCCGCGATCAGGAGAATCATATAAAAGCCGATCCCGGCCCAGATGGCCGGTGGCAGCAGCATCCAAATCGTATGATTCGTGAAGCCGAGCCAAGTAATGTCTACCTTATCCTTCGTGAACAAGGAGAGGAAAGAATTCAAAAATCCGATCTGCGGGTTATAAATGAAGTTCCAAAGTACGCCGATAACGACAACGGAAATAACATTCGGAATAAAAAAGATGGACCGAAAAAAATTCGAAAGCTTAAAGCGAAACCGGGTCAATGCTACAGCAAAAAAGGTTGCCAGAATCATAATGCCGATAATTTTCCCAATGACGAGGAAGTAATCATTGCCCATCGCGTTCCATACAATGGGGTCGTGAATCATTTCTTTAAAGTTGTCCAAACCGATAAACGTTTTATTATCCGACGATCCGGACCAGTCAAACAAGGAATAATACATCGCCTGTGCAACGGGATATATCGTAAACACGCAGAAGAACAGAAACGTAGGAAGTATGAAGGTTGCGATAAACAGGTTACGCTGCCACTTGGTTGTTCCCAATTTCATCCGGTTAAACCTGCCTTTCCAAAATAATTTAAGGAGGATGACCGAAGAGTATATCCTCGTCATCCTCCGTCTCTATCGTCTGTAGCTATTTATGATTATTTAGCTGCTTTTTTTGCTACTTCTACTACACGTTCAACCCATTGTTCCGGGGTGATTTTGCTGATAGTCAAAGCGTCGGTAGCATCTTGCATTGCTTTATCAACGTCGGCGTTGAACGTGATGGCAGGTACAACGACAGTGTTAGCATCGGTCAGGTATTTAGCTGCGTCTTTAACATGGCTAGGCGCGTTGGAAGCACTGATATCGCCTTTGATGTTGGAAGGAGCGCCGCTAAGCTCTGCCCATTGGGAAGCTTGAGCTTTGGAGAATACGAATTGTAAGAATGCTTTTGCTGCATCTTTGTTTTTCGCATTTTTCGCAATAGCTACGTTAGCTGTGGAAGTGTTCGCAACGACTTTACCGCCGGCATCTTGAGTAACCGAAGGAATGAAGCCGAAGGAGAACCCGCCAGGAATGTCTTTAGCCATTTCGTTTGGCAGCCAGAGGCCGTTTGGAATGAAAGCGTCTTTATGCTGCAGGAACAGCATTTGGGAATCCGTATGGTTGATTTGGATGGAAGCTTTGTCAATGAATCCTTTATCGCGAAGCTCCACGATTTTTTTCAATGCTGTCAGTACGGCTGGTTGTTGGAACGCTTCGACCTTAGAAGCAGCCATATCTTGAAGGATTGAAATATCGTTGTTATTAGCAGAAACGATAGCCGGATACAAAATAGCACCGTTGATGTAATAAGGATATTTACCCGTATGGATGAAAGGTGTCGTTCCGGCAGCTTTGATCTTATCGCTCACAGCCAGGAAGGACTGCCAGTCGGTTGGCTCTTCCCATCCTTTTTCTTGAAAGAGTGCCTTATCCCAAAATACGCCCCAAGAGTTCAGTACGAGAGGGATATCATACACTTTACCGTCAAACTCCTGAGCAGGTTGTGCCAGAATATCTGTGATTTTCTCACCATCGATATTTTTGGCATCCTTCAGCCAGTCGGTCAGATCTTCGAGCTGTCCGTCTTCAACCATTTGGCGGTCGTTCAAGTTAGGTCCGTCGATGTATACGAAATCCGGCGGATTGCCTCCAACCCAGCGGGGCTTCATTTGATCGTTGATTTTAGGGCCGCCGCTTTCTTTGATCTTCAGATCCGGGTTTGCAGCTTGGAAATCAGCGATGACTTTCTTCCACCATTTGTCACCGTAACCGCCAACAAAGTACTGGATTTCAAAGTCGCCTGTCAGTTTCTTCGCGCCGTCGTCTGTTGCTGTTTTGGTTCCTTCATCCGTTGTTTTAGCCGGTTCTTCCGATTTTGCGGGTTCCGGTTGTTTGGTAGCTTCGTCTTTGGAACTTCCGCAGCCTGCAAGTGGAGCTACGGCCAGTAAAGCCGCAATACCCAGCGCAGCCAATTTTGTTTTTGACACCATAAAGGCTAACCTCCCTTAGATAATGTTCAACGCTATATTTGTCTACTGTCTTGAATTACAGCGCCTACATTTATCATAGTGAGATGGGACGTGCGGCTCCATCGAAATTCTTCCACGAATTCTTTGTTATTTTCTTTTCTCGAAAATTTTCCGTATAAATCTACCCATAGCTTATTCGGGACAATCCAAAATAGAAGGGGTACTGAAAAAAGCTCGTAAGAACACGAAAAAAGAGCAGGACGTTTGTCCGGCTCTTTTAGAGATTTCATAAAGAATGCAGCGTATGAAGAACGCGTCGATAGATGCTTTTTTTACTGCCGATGATGGCTTTTAATCTCCTGTTGCTCCTCTTCGGCAAACTTCTGAAGCTGATCCAGCGCCTGTTGGGGCGAAACATGATCATGGAGAACCGCATCTCCCATTTTCCGTGCCGTATCCATCACGGCTTGCCATTCGGGCTGTTGGATTGGATAGTAGCTCGCGCTTCGCAAAGCGGCCAAATCTGCCTTCATGTCCACGTTGGCTGATCCCAAACGCTCGCCCGTAAGCTGAGTTACAGGCAAGAAGCCTTCTTGCTGGATAATTTCCTCATAGATCGGGCTGGAGTACAAATAGTCCAGAAATTTGGAAAGAGCCTGCTTGTTCGTATGATCGGTTTTGAAGGAAACCAACGTGTCTTGGACACCAAAATTAATCGGCTTGACCCCATCCTTTACGGGGATCGGTCCTTTATCGTATTCTAAATCCGGAAACTCACGGGGAACAACCAAATTGAAATAATTGCCCGATATCATCATCCCAAGCTTCCCGTCACCAAGCACGCGCTGCTTCTCATCCCGGGTGGTCACTGTTGGATCGGAATCGGTTAAGCCTTGAACATACATGTCCCTTAGGAAAGTCAGTCCTTCCACATTTTCAGGTGAATTGATGGTCCACTTCCCGTCCTTGATCCAGCCGCCGCCCGCGCCGAGGAAAAAGTATGAGAGATAGGCCTGGATTTCATTGTCGGTCAAATCCACCCCAAAGCCACGGGCCTTGCCGGTCTTTTTGATTTTGCCGGCATCCACTTTAAGCTCGGACCATGTTTTTGGAGATGAGGCAATGCCCGCTTCACGGAAGAGTTCCTTATTGTAATACAGCTTTCGGGTCGAAGACACGTAAGGAATGGCGTATTGCTTTCCGTTCCAGTTATCGAGCTTCATCAAATCCGGGTAGAACTTTTTCTTCAGCTCGGGTGAGATGATATCATCCATGTCATTCAGCAGACCGTCATTGGCAAAATGAGTGTATACATTCGTATTGAGGAGGTCCGGCGGCTGATTTTTGCTGATCATGGTGGTATAGATGATATCGAGAATATCCCAGTTCGCAACCTGAAGGTTAATGACAATATCCGGATTTTTAAGCATGAAGTCCTGTACCAGATTTTCGAGCAGCGGTCTGGTTTGCGAGCTGTATTCCGATGCCACGAAGTTAATAAGCGCCGGCGGATCCTCCTTTGGCTTCACGGTTTGCTTAGCTTGATCCGTGCTGGAGCAGGAGAGGAGCAGCGGTGGTATGACCAAGAGGGAGAAGGATAACTTTGCCAGGCTGGTTAGCAGGCGGATGTTCATCTTGCTCTCACACCTTTCTTTTAGGATCAATAGATGATGATGGTTATTTATCGATAAAAGGGAATAACAGCTTTTGATTTTCCTGAGAATACATATTTTCTTTCGTGACAACGATCGAGTTCGTGTAGGTTACCGGCTTGACCTTTTTGCCGTCCAGTAGATCGAGCACGGTCTGTACACCCAAATAACCGATGTTGAATGGCTGCTGCACAATGGTTGCATTCATCGTCTCTTCCTCCAGCAGGCGGATCTCATATACGGAGGTATCGAAGCCGATGAGCTTGACAAGACCGGTCTTATTGGCATCTTTAATGGCCTTGGCCGCTCCAAGTGCCGCCGATTCGTTCAGGGCGATAATCGCGTTCAGATCACTATGATCTTTCATAATCATTTTGGCAATCAGATAGGCGCGTTCCTCTGAATCGGAGCAGTAATAAGTTCCGTATACGCTTTCAGAATAGGGAAGAAGAGCCTTATGGACACCTTTCTCCCTTTCCTTGGACACACCTGAAGTGACGAAATCACTGATAATGACCGATTTAGGATGGTTTTCGGTCTGCTCTAGCGTCACTTTGCCTGCCTGCATGCCTGCAGCAATATGGTCATTAGAAACTATGGCCGGGGTGGAGTCCAGACTAACCGGTGTATCAATGATGACCAGCGGTATTTTGGCCTCTTGAATCTTATTTAATTCCGTTGTGACCCGGTCATCATTGATCGGTGCGATCACCACAGCCTGCGGTTTTTGCTCCAGAACATCTTCCAGAAGTCTGATTTGTGCTTCGATATCGGTTTCCTGCAGCGGGCCGGTAATCGTAATTTCTGCTCCGGATACCTTGGCAGCCGCTTCGGCCCCGGCACTTACGGTCTGCCAAAAATCCGAACGGATATTATGCTCCTTAAGGATCACCGTGATATTGCGTTCCTGCTCCGGAGTCGGGATAAACAGCTTGAAGTACAAAATGATATACACAACAGATGCAATAAAAATGATGGTCATGAGTAGAGTGGCACGTTGTATTCGCATAGGCTGCTACTCCTTTATTTTCGGAATGGTGATGGTCACAGTCGTACCTTCTTCCGGCTCGCTCTGGATTTGAATACCATACATGCTGCCAAAGAACAGCTTGACCCGCTCGTTCACGTTACCAATTCCGATTCCGCTTGTCGTCTTCGTTCTGTGCTCTTTGTCATGTACCGTCCAGATGCCTTCCAGCTGCTCCGGAGTCATGCCCATGCCATCATCCTCAACTTCGAAAATGATGACCTGATCGTTCTCGCGCCCGCGGATCGTAATTTTACCCGGTTCCGGCTTATTGCGCACGCCATGGTAAATCGCGTTTTCCACAAATGGCTGCAGAAGGATTTTCAGGGTCTTGTAATGCATAATATCTTCAGAAATATCGATCTCGTATTCAAGCTGCTCGTCATACCTGATTTTCTGAATCAAAAGATAGTTGGTGATATGCTCCACTTCCACCCGGATGGGCACAAGCTCCTTATCCTTGGTAATGCTTGCCCGGAAAAGCTTTGCCAAAGCAGAAGTCATCAGTACGACTTCCTCATTCTTTTTCTGTTCGCCCATCCAGATGATTGAGTCGAGTGTATTATACAGGAAATGGGGATTGATCTGAGATTGGAGGAGCATAAGCTCGCTTTTTCTTTTGCTTTCCTGATTGTTGATGATCTCCTGCATCAAATTCTTGATCTGCGCGAGCATCAAATTGAAGGAACGCCCGAGCTGGCCGATTTCGTTAATGGGTTCAATATTGGTCCGGACATCGAAATTGCCTCGTTCAACCTTCTTCATATCACGCTGCAAGATCCGCAAAGGCTTGGACATGCGGTACGATAGGAACAGTGATAATAAAAGTGAAAAAAGGATACCGATAATGGCATACATTACAATCGAGTTACGGATCGTGCCTTCATTGGCAATCAAGTCTTCCGTATAAGCGACGCCAACAATTTTCCAGCCGAAATTCGTGTCTTGGACAGAATAAATGCGTTTGCCCTTATCATCATCGACGGTAAAAGAGGTGCCGCTCTTGGCCGCAGCCGCCTCTGAAATCTGTTCAGACCGTAAATTACTGTATATTAGCTGCTGCTGCGGATGATATACAATATTGCCGTTGTTGTCGACGATAAAGACATAACCCTTTTTGCCCATGTTAATCTGGTTGCAGATGTCGTTGATGATGCTGAGGTTCAAATCGACGAGAAAGATACCTTCACCACGGATCCCGTCCGTGCTTTTCAGCTCCCGGCTCAGGGATACGACCCAGCGGTACTCATTTTGGATAATGTTCTGGACATGCGGAGGAGAAATGACCGATTGGCCGCCCTTGCTCTTCGCTTCCTTGTACCAGGTCTGCTCTTCGAGCTTAGTGTACGGATTGAGGAGGGTGATCCTTCGATCCGAAACGGAAAAGCCGTTATAACCGAAAACCATAATAGCCGAGATATCCTTGCGCGAGTAGAGGATGGCCTGGAATAAGTCCGAGATCCGTTTCTCGTAAGGCCTGCGGTCGCTTTTGCTGATAAAGCTGTTGTTTGAAATATAATATTTGACGTCTTTGTTGGTCATCGCCAGAATACTGATATTTTCCATGTTGTCGATATAGGATTGAATATTGGAATTAACCTGCTTGATAATTTCCTGCACGTAGCTTTGGGAATTTGTTTCAACCGCATCAACGGATAAATGATAGCTGTTCAAACTGATAACCATGACCGTAACCAGAATAAGACAGGAGAACGTGAAAAAAATGCTCGACTGAATGCTCTTGAACGGCAGAAAGGGAATGAAGGAGTCTCGCTTTTTATATTTGGACATCAGGCTCAGATCTCCTTGGAGTGCCGGTCGCGGTATTCCCTTGGCGTCATGCCGGCATGCTTTTTGAACAGGATGCTGAAGTAATTCGGGTCCCCGTAGCCGACCTTCCCGGCAATTTCGTAAAACTTCATGGTTGTGTGTTGGAGCATTTCCTTAGCCTTCTCCATCCGAATCCGGGTCAGATATTCGACAAAGGTTTCGCCGGTATGCTGCTTGAACACCAGACTGAAATAGCTGGTACTCATCAACACATGGCGGCACAGATCCTGCAGCGACATTTTTTCTTCAGCATAATGGGTCTCGATATATTCAACCGCTTTGCGGATTTGTGTCAGGGTATAGTGGTTGCGGTTATCCGCGATGGATGTCATGACGGAGGAGACCGTCTCTTCAAGCCAAACTTCAATTTCGTCCAAAGTCTTGTATTTATACACATCAGTCAGGTGGATCTGGCGGCTGCCCTCAAGACCCAGCTCCTGTGTCGTATTCATCAATGAAAGGATCACCTTCTGAATATGCAAAAGACAGGAGTCGAGCGGTACCATGCTTTCTTTAAGATCCGCCACAAATTCATGAATGAGCTGATGAACCTCCTGGACGGAGCCAGTCTTGACTACGGAGGCCAATTGCCGGTCCCAATCGCGCCGGGAATGGTTCTCAAATGCCGGCTTTCCTTCAAAATCCAAAATGCTGAGCACGCGGTTTTTGCCAAGCAAAAAACGGTAGTCCAGCGCAGAAAGGGCGCTTCGATATGAAAGAGGAAGCTCCTCAGCCGACCTGCAGGCTTGCCCGACGCCGATACTGACGGTGAATTTTAAAAATTTATCGATATAAAACCGGGCTTCTTCAGCAATATGATAGGCTTGCTCGTAGAGAGCGCTTTCCTCTGTCTCACCGGAGAATACCAAAACCAGCCGTTCCTCACGTGTCCGAAAAAGCAGCAAATTTTCACGGATGGCTATTTCCTCCAAAACATTAAATGCCGCGTAGCGGAGAATTTCGGTATCATGTCCGGTATCGGTCCGGATGGTGCGCGTGCCGAAATCATCGATATCTGCCACCATCACGAGCTGAAGCGGAGAAAGCGGGGCAAGACCGAAATATTGAAACCGTTCATCGATCTCTGAAGTCCTGAGGCCATTCACGACAAGCCGCTCCAAAAAGCGCTCCTTAAGCAGTGGAAGGCTTTGTTTCAGCTGATGGTACAGACGGCTTAAGTCCTCATGCTGCTGGGCTACCTCGTCCATTTCGCGCTTGACCTTATGCAGTAAATCTCTCATTTCATGAGCCGTAATCGGTTTCAAAATGAAATCGGACACCTTGAGCCGGATGGCCTGCTGTGCATATTCAAACTCATCAAAGCCGGTAAGAATAATCATCTTCACATATGGATATTTCCTCGACACGGCGGAAGCCAGCTCCAGCCCGTCCATAAACGGCATGGAAATGTCGGATATGATCACATCAGGTACCGTATGCTCCATCATCTCAAGTGCCTCGCGGCCGTTGGCATAGTCTCCGATGAGCTCAAAGCCATGCTCCTGCCAGTTAATCGTTCTTTTTAACCCATCCCGGACAACCGCTTCATCATCGACGATAAAAACCTTATACATCGGTGTCCCCCCTTGTCTATTTGCGATTTCGTAAGGCTTCATATGGAATAATTATACTTTAAAAGGAGATTTGTGAATACTGGATTTCTCAGGTACATCCCGCTTGCATTTTCGATTTTGACAGGATATCGGCACTATGATTTAATATGTGAATATGTGATCAATGCACAAATACTGAATACAGGAGGTGAACATCATGACAACCATTAAAGATGTGGCGAAGCTTGCGAATGTATCGACTACTGTCGTATCCAAAGCATTAAACGGGTATACCGATGTAAGTGAAGAGACAAGGAAGAAAGTGCTGAGGGCCGTTGAGGAGCTGAATTATTCTCCGAATATGCTGGCCAAAAACCTGAAGCAAAAGGTAACAAAATCCATTGCACTTATATTCTCGAATTTTGAGTATTCCAACGGCAAAGACGGCGTTTTGTTCAAGATGATGACGGGGATCTTTGAGGCGGCGTCACATTACAATTATGAAGTATTGCTCTACACCCGCAGCTTGTCTGAACAGCAGGATAAATCCTACTGGCAGTTCTGCAAAGAGCATAAGGTATCAGGAGCCGTCATTACCGGGTTAAAGACGACAGATCCGTATTTTCTGGAAATCGTGGACAGCAATTTTCCTTGCGTCGTTATTGATGCGGATATTACCGGGACACATACTGGCTCCATAATGACCGATAACGTTGAAGCGGCAAAATGCGCTGTAAAGCATTTGGTCAACCATGGTCACCGCCATATCGGTATGGTGAACGGACACAACTATGCAGTTGTAAGTAAGGAACGTCAGGAAGGCTACCGCCAAGCATTGGAGCAAAGTGGCATAGCTTACGATCCGTCTCTTGTCGTGAATGGTGATTATACCGAGGAATATGCTTATGAATTGACTGAAACCTATCTGCAGGCCCATCCGGAGATGACGGCTGTTTTTTTTGCCAGTGATTTGATGGCGATCGGATTTATGAGCAGGTGCCGCGAACTTAATATTCATGTTCCTGAGAAACTGTCTATCGTCGGCTTCGATGACATCGTTTTATCCAGCTACACAACTCCAAGGCTCACAACCATTCATCAGGATTTTCAACACATGGCTTTTATGGCTTTCGAGCAGGTCATTCGTATTCTTGAAAAGAAGGAAGCAGGGCGGCATCAGAAAATTTCATTTCAACTGGTTGACAGGGAATCTGTGGCGATGCTATAATCTCACCGGAAGCGCTTTCAGAATGAGTGAATATTTTTTTAAGGAGTTCGAAATCGATTTCGACTCAATGGGATCAAGGCTTTAGACACAGACAGGAGTTGAGACACATGCTTAGCTACAATGCCATACAGAGGTCCGAAATGGAGCAGTGGAGCTTTACGGAGACGGAATTTAATTCACTGGCTCAAGGCAAATGTGAATCGGTCATGTCCCTTGGCAATGGATATATGGGCCTTCGTTCGGCAACAGAGGAAGCCTATATAGGGGCAACCCGGAATTTGTTCGTGAACGGAACGTTCAACAGATTTGATGAACTGGAGGTGACGGAGCTTCCGAATGCAGCAGATGTGACGCAGGTGGAGCTGTTCATTGACGGGCAGCGGTTCTCCCTGGAGACCGGAAATGTTACCGATTATAACCGCACACTGAATCTGCGTGATGCCGAGCTGACCCGTGCCTTCGTATGGAGGAGTGATGAGGGGAAGAGAATCCAATTTGAGTTCAGGCGTTTTGTCTCAAAGCATGATCTTCATCTGATCGGAATAAAGCTTCAGGTCACACCGCTGGATGAAGGCATAACGCTCCGCCTGGCATCTGGTATTAACGCACAGATGAGCAATTCGGGCAGCCAGCATTTTCATGAAGGCGAAAAGCGCATATTTAACAAAAAATATCTCCAGCTGGTTCAGACGACGACGGAATCCAAGGTTGATTTTGTTCTAAGTGCCCTGCATCAGTTCTGGATTGACGGATGTCATGTTGATCTGGAGCCGCAAATGGAGATTGAACGCCGCAAGATGGAAATGGCGTACACCATGGAGCTGAAGGCCGGGCAGACACTTGAGATGCATAAACTGGTCCAGGTTCATACCAGCCGCGACTCGGATTCCCATGCATCTGCAAATCTCGAAAGTCTTCGCAGCTGTTCACTGGAAGCGCTTAAGCAGGCAGAAGCAGCGGGCTATGACAGGTTGTTCGAACAGCATCAGCAGGAATGGGCGGCAATATGGGACAGATACAGCTTTGAGATTGATTCCGCCAACCGCTTTGATTTGCTGGCCCTCAGATTCGCCATTTATCATTTGATGGTGATGACTCCCGTACATGATCACCGCATGGGAATCGGAGCCAAGGGGCTCAGCGGCGAAGGATATAAAGGGCATTCCTTCTGGGACACCGAGATCTTTATCCTTCCATTCTTTATTTATAGTGAGCCCAAGATTGCAAGATCGCTGCTGGAATACAGATATCTTGGTCTTGAGGGTGCGAGAAGGAAGGCAAAGGAGAACGGATTTGAAGGAGCGATGTATCCTTGGGAAGTGGCCTGGCCAAGCGATGGAGAAGTGACACCGGTATGGGGTGCTGTAGATATCGTTACAGGTAAACAGACCAAGATATGGTCAGGTTTTATCGAGCAGCATATCACATCTGATATTGCGTATGCAGTATGGCATTACTATCAGGCTAGCGGGGATCAGAGTTTCATGGATGAATGCGGTTACGAGATGATCTTCGATACGGCTACCTTCTGGGCCAGCCGTTTGGAATGGAATGAAGAGGCTTCCAGATATGAGATCAACGAGGTTATCGGTCCGGATGAATACAAGGAGCATGTGGACAACAATGCGTTTACAAATTATATGGCGCATTTTAATATGCAGCTTGCGCTCCACTATTATGATGAGCTGAAGACCCGCAATCCAGAGCTGCTTAGTCGCTTGGATACCATACTCAATCTGGCACATTCCTCACAGGAATGGAAGGAGAAGGCGGATGCCATTTACCTCCCGAAGCCGGATGAACGGGGAATCATTGCTCAGGATGATACCTATCTGCAGAAGCAGCTTCTTGATCTGGCACCGTATAAATCGCAGAGCAAGGTCGGATCGTTATTTCAGGACTACAGTCTTGATCAGGTTAATGAAATGCAGGTATCCAAGCAGGCTGACATTCTGATGTTGTTTTATCTTCTGGAGAACCGGTTCGCACCGGAGCTGAAGCGGGCGAATTATAATTATTACGAACCCAAAACGCTGCATGATTCCTCATTATCCTTTTCAACACACAGTATTCTGGCAAGTGATTTCGATGATAAAAGATTGGCATACGAGCTTTTCCGCAGGGCTACCGAAATCGATTTGGGACCGCATGAGCACTCATCAGATGCTGGCGTTCATGCCGCTTCGCTCGGCGGGATTTGGCAATGCGTTGTTATGGGATTTGCCGGTGTCCGAATGCTGGATGGAGAGCTTCACTTTCATCCGAGAATGCCTGAATCATGGCATCGACTCGCCTTCCCACTGTATTGGAAGGGATCAAAGCTGGAGTGTATCATCACGAAGGATCAACTAGAGATCAAGACCGATTGCACAGACGAAGTACACCTTGTCATCTATGGAAAAAAAATGAGTTTTACCGGGCAGCTGCAATTTGAAATGATACACATTTAATTATCATTCAGGGAGGTCAATTTTTATGAAAAAATGGTCTGCAGGTCTCGCATTTATTCTAATGTTCAGCGTGGTGCTGAGCGCATGTTCATCCGGTACTTCCAAAGAAACCGGCTCTGGCAAGGAAGAAAAAAGTGATGGGGGTACCGATAAAGTCGTTGAACTGAAATTCACGACTTGGGGAGAGCTCACAGCCGATTCAGTAGAGAAAAAGCTGGCTGACCAATTCAATGACTCCCATCCCAATATCAAGGTTACCTTTGAGCCGGTACCAGGTGATGGTTACGGAACAAAGCTGACAACATCACTCGCAGCAGGTCAGGCACCTGATGTCTTCCTGATCGGCGAAGGTGATTACTTCAAATATGTGGATAAGGGCGTTGTCGAGCCATTAGACGATTACTTGAAATCAGACAGTTCATTCAAGACGGATATCTTCCAGCCCGATCTGATTAATATGGGCAAGATTAATGATAAGCTCTACTATTTGCCAAAAGACTTTAACCCGCTTGCTCTCTGGTATAACAAGCGGATGTTCGATGAGGCGAAAATTCCTTATCCAGATGCCAAATGGACTTGGGATGATATGATCAGCGCGGCGAAGAAGCTGACCAAGAAGGACGATAAAGGCAAGGTTAAGGAATTCGGCTTCAATGCGACGAAATGGGAATATCCAATCTATATTTATCTGTGGCTGAACGGTACGGATATCGGTAATGAGGATGGAACGAAAGCGGAAGGCTTCATGAACAGTGACAAAACGGTTGCAGCGATGGAGAAATATGTGGCGTTGTCAAAGGGAGATGACCGCGTATCTCCAACTCCGCAGGATACCGAGACGCTTGGTGGAGATTCCTCCATGTTCATGACGGATAAGCTGGCCATGATGGTTACGGGACGCTGGGTTAAGGGTGATCTCGATAAGTCGGATGTACAATACGGATCAGCTCTCATTCCTACAGGCGAGGGAGGCGACCGCGCCAGCATTATCGCAGCAGCCGGCTGGGCTATGAATGCCAACGGCAAGCATAAGAAGGAAGCTTTTGAGCTGATGAAATGGTTGTCCGGCACCGAAGCACAGAAGGCCCGTTCCGAAAAAGGTCAAGTGCTGCCTGCTACCGTTGCTGAGCTTGATCAGGTGAAGAGCAAGGAAGTCGTCGACAAACCTGTCATCGAAATGATGGATTATGCGAAAAAACCGATCTCCATGCGTTCAGCCAATGCTCCAATCTTCACAGAAGAATTCAATAAAGCGATTGAAAAAGTACTGCTCGATAAATCCACGGTCAAGGATGCATTGGATGAAGCGGCTAAAACAGTAGATAGCAAAATTAAGAAATAGGGCGGCAGGGTGAGGCGGTGGTAAAACCGTTTCACCCTTTGCGCTACTTTGGATGAGGCGGTCCGTTTCTGGACCGTTCCTGCATCTGTACAGTCAAGGAGGTCTCCATGCGAAATCCACGATCAGAGAGAGCTGGCTACTTATTCATTCTTCCTTGGTTTCTCGGATTATTAATTTTTACACTAGGACCAATGCTGTTTTCTCTTGTACTCTCCTTCAGCAAGTGGGACATCATCACGGGGATTGGCTCCATCGAGTTTGTAGGACTGGATAATTTCAAAGCGATTTTTCACGACGAGCTATTCTATCAATCGCTTAAAGTCACGTTTATCTTTGCACTGGTGTCGGTGCCGCTGTATCAAGTAGTTTCTATTTTGATTGCACTGCTGCTTAATATGCGCACGCGGGGTATGAAAATTTTCAGAATGATTTATTTTATGCCTTCCGTTATCCCAGCCGTGGCCGTTTCCATGATGTGGATCATGATCTTTAATCCGGAGTACGGCATCTTGAACCGTGCGCTGGAATGGTTCGGCATCGACGGGCCTGCATGGCTTCAGGATCCAAGCTACGCGCTTGGGGCATTAATCGTTATGGGAATTTGGGGCGTAGGCAATACCATTATCATATATTTGTCCGGTCTCCAAGGCGTTCCGGATGAGCTGTATGAGGCTGCTCAGCTCGACGGTGCGGGTCCGATCCGGCGATTTATGAGCGTAACTGTGCCAATGATTTCGCCGACAATCTTTTTCAACCTCATCATGGGGATTATCGGCGGGTTTCAATACTTTACGCAGGCCTTTGTTATGACCAACGGCGGGCCGCTGAATTCAACTCTCTTTTATAACCTGTATTTGTACAACAAGGCGTTCGTGAGCTATGAAATGGGTTATGCTTCGGCATTATCCTGGATATTGTTCGCTATCATCATGATCTTCACCCTCATTGTCATCCGCAGCTCTTCCATGTGGGTCTACTACAATGGCGATGATGAACGAGATTAAGGAGGGGAAACGCTATGCATACCATACATCATAAGTGGAGTCTGGCACGGATCATAACACTTCTTCTATTGATTACGGGGGCCGCGATTGTTCTTGTTCCACTGCTCTGGACGGTGTCTACCTCGCTGAAATCACCTGCGGAAGTGTTTCAGGAATCATTCATTCCGAAGGTATGGCACTGGGATAACTATAAAAATGCGGTTACAGCCGTTCCATTTTTTCTGTTCCTGAAAAATACACTGTTGATCCTCATTCCGGTCATGATCGGAACGGTGTTCTCTTCAGCGCTGTGCGGTTACGGTTTTGCTCGTTTCAAATTTAGAGGAAAGAAGTTTTTGTTCCTGGTCCTGCTTGCGACAATGATGCTGCCGGGACAGGTCACCATGATCCCGATGTTTATCATGTTCAAGGAAGTTGGCTGGGTGGATACCTTCTTACCGCTGATCATACCGGCGTTCTTTGGTGGAGGGGCATTTAACATCTTCCTGATCCGTCAGTTTATGCGCGGCATTCCTAAGGACCTCGACGAAGCGGCATTCATGGATGGGGCATCCCGATGGAGCATCTTCACACGGATAATGCTGCCGCTGAGCAAGCCTCCGCTGATTGCGGTCTCCATCTTTACCTTTATGGGAGTGTGGAATGACTTCCAGGGGCCGCTCATTTATCTGAATACGAATACAAAGTATACACTTGCACTCGGATTATCCATGTTCAAGGGCTTGTACAATGTGGAATGGAATATGCTGATGGCGGCAACGGTGCTGATTATGCTCCCGGCCATTATCGTATTTTTCTTCCTGCAGAAATACTTTATTGAAGGTATTTCCTTGTCGTCAGCCATGAAGGGATAGGCTGTGAAATGATTACGGAGAGAAGAGGGGAATATGATGAAGCAGGTGAGCAGCAGACATCCGTTTCCGGTTTATTTAACGTCAGGAGAATATATCAAAACCATCGGGACGCAGGATGGATATTTCCCGGATTTCGGGCATCATCTTGCAGGAGAAATGGGCGGTATTTGGCTTCATCCGATCAAGCTGCTGGACGGCTTCTGGCTTCGGGTAAAAGATAAAAAACGTGATATTTCCGTATGGACGAAAGCCGATGAATTCATTAATTACGCGTGGGGCAGTGAATTCCGCTACGACCATGGCCTTGGACATATACCGATCTCGATCAAACGAACCCAGTTCGCACCGGAGCTTGAAAAGGGCATGGTCGTGCGCTACGAGCTTCATAATTATTCGGATCAGCCTACGGAGCTTGAGCTTGAACTGCTTTGCCGAACCGATCTTCGGCCAGTATGGTTTTCGGAAGAAATCGGAATTCAGGACGGGCAGAAGGACAGCTTCGTAGAGGTATCCGATTGGTCTGGTATGGCTAAGGACAGCGGAAATGACTGGTACGTTATGGTTGGAGCAGATATGCCTGACGTTACGGGGCAGCAGCTGAACTCGGGGGATGATCTGATTGGACCGGAATGGACAGCAGGCAAAGGAACGGGGCTTTCGATCACATCAGAGATAACACTTGCACCAGGTACGGTGTACACATTTTATGTTTATATTGCCGGATCTTATACCTCAAGGGATGATTGTGAAGCCACGTATGCCCGTTTGCAGAGCCATGAACAGTTGTTCGCCGAAAAGATGGAGAAATACGAGCAAGTTGACTCGATGTCCCATTTTGAGGTGGAGGGAAAGAGTCGGCTCAATGATATTTTCAGTTGGGTAAAATGGAACACCCAGTGGCTCGTACAGCGTGTGGACTTTATTGGGAGGGGATTGACCGCAGGTTCACCACATTATCCATGGTGGTTTGGCTGTGACAACTCTTATTCCATTCAAGGGCTGATGGCTATCGGGGATTTCCAGCTTGCGAAGGATACCGTGGATATTCTGCGCAGGATGTCCTGGGAAACCAACGGCAACGGGAGAATTGTCCATGAAATTACGACGATGGGTGCGGTAGCGAATCCTGGAAACACGCAAGAAACGGCTCATTTTATTGCCATGATCTGGGATATGTTCTGCTGGAACGGAGATATCGCCTTTTTACAGGAAAATTACCAGATTTGCGTCAAAGGTTTTGACTGGCTGCTTCAAGAAATGGATCCAGACCAGGATTTATTCCCTTCGGGCTACGGCATCATCGAAATCTCCGGACTTAACATGGAGTTGATTGACTCCGCAGTATATACGGCACAAGCAGCAGGGGCATTATCTCAAATGAGCCGGACGCTCGGGGATACAGGGAATGCTGATGAATATGAAGCACTCGCAAACCGGATGAAAACAGCAATCAACGATATGTACTGGATAGAAGGCGAAAGCCTGTTCGCTGATGCGGTCGCTCCGAAAAAGGATATCATTCCGAAGGTGGATCACCTGGTCCGTATCGCTGAAAAGCATGGTATTTCCGGATACCGTGAGTATTTGGAAGGGCTGCTCGGCGGTCATGAAGATGAGAATGCTGACCGCGGCTGGCTTCTCAACAAAAACTGGGTCATCGTGACTCCGATGGAAACGGGAATTGCTGACAAAGAGAAGGGAAGACGTGCTCTGGAGCGGATGCGCACCAGTGAGTTTATCGGAGATTACGGCACGTATTTATCCGGGTTATACCGGAATGAGATCATGACGATCTCAACAGGAGTGCATGCCGCCGCGGAGGCAGCTTATGGCAATGCGGATGCAGCTCTGGATTTGCTGCAGCGGATGATGGGCACATTCTCCAAGGCTTTGCCAGGTTCCATGAACGAAATGTCACCGGACTATGGCTGTGCAGTGCAGGCTTGGACGGTGTACGCGATGGCTGTTCCGCTCATTCGTCATTTCGTAGGGATCAAGCCGATGGCACATATGCGTACGCTGCATATAGCACCGCTGATCCCAACGGAATGGGAAGGCAAAAAAATCACGTTAAAACATATGCGGATCGGAGACGCCACGGTTGATGTTATGCTGCTAAGTAATCAGGGAACATTACGGGCGGATATTATCAATTCATCCGGATATAAGATTGTTCTGGAGTGGAATGGTCAAACTTATATATCGGAAGAGAAGCAGCTGTCGATTACACTGTAAAACCTAGAAGTTGGATAGTCAAGCAAGGAGGCATAATAATGAAATTACAGGCTGTATTATTCGATCTGGATGGAGTCATTACCGACACGGCAAAATATCATTTTACAGCATGGAGGCAGATGGCGGAGCGGATTGGAATAGAGATTGACAGTGATTTTAATGAGTCGCTTAAAGGCATTGAGCGCATGCAGTCACTGGAGCGGATCTTGATTCACGGGCAGCAGGAGCAGAAGTATTCACAAGCTGAGAAGGAAGGCCTTGCCCAGGTGAAAAATGAGGAGTATGTATCTCTTTTGGCAAACCTTACGCCTGAAGATACCTACCCGGGGATTAAGGAGCTTCTTCAAGAACTGCAGGAGAACAAGGTTTGCGCAGTGATTGCGTCAGCCAGTAAAAATGCACCGCTGATTCTGGAGGCACTCAAGCTGAATACTTATTTTCATTCCATTGTAGATCCAAGCGGAGTTCCCGGCAAACCCAAACCGGATATCTTCTTGAAGGGTGCAGAGCAGGCAGGAGCCGAACCGTCATTTTGCATCGGGGTTGAGGATTCCCAGGCTGGCATTGAGGCTATCAAAACAGCCGGCATGTATGCGGTGGGAATTGGCGATGACAGAATTCTCAGACCGTCCGGGGCCGATATCGTATTTGAATCCACAGAGGAGCTTACTCTTCAGCGGCTGCTCGCTGCAGCCCATATGATCTAGAGCCATCAAGAAAAGGCAGCCCAAGACATTTGACTTGGGACTGCCTTTTTGTTTTCTCTATCTAACCTCCGTAGGACAGCATTCAATCAATTCGAGGAATGAAGCCATACTTTTTCACGGTATTCCATGGGAGAGATTCCTTCGAGCTCACGGAATACCCGATTGAACTGCTTGACATTCTCGAACCCGACCTGCTCCGCAATTTCATATACCTTCCGGTGTGTTTCTTCCAGTAAGCTTTTGGCTTTTTCAATTCGAACTTTTTTTAGATAAGGGACAAAGCTCATTCCTGTAACATGCTTAAAGGTTTCACTAAAATAGGAGTAATTCAGCGACACATGATTGGAGACGGTGGCCATGTTGAGCGGCTTATCGTAATTCTGCCCGATATAATCGATGGCTGCTTTCATTTCGGCATGCCCGATATGTGCATCCTTAATGTCTTTGATATAACCGTCCAGCCGCAGCAGCAGATCCTCCGCATCGTGGATATAGCCGCTAATGGTCTCGTTGTGATATAGATAGCCTATTTTTTTATAGCTCTTCAGAATTTCTACCGAGGCTTCCCCGTAGCTTGTAAACACCTGGTCAAACACGAGCTCGTTGAGCAGGCGGCTGAGATTTTCGAGATAGGAGATGTCGTAACGTTTGATTTCCTGCAGATCCATAATCTCATGCCACAGTTCTTGGATTGCCTGCTTTCTTCCGGTTCCCAGCAAATTGGCCAGCCTGCGGATCTCTTCCTCTGGAGGCTCGTGCGGTATGGAGAGATCGTGGGTATTATCCGAATAATAAAACAGGGCTGTGCCTGGCTTCGTTTGCAGAATTTTATATTTTAGAGCCTGCTTCGCCTGAATATAGCTGTATTTAACCTGTCCCGGTCCTGCGGTCTTTGCACTGATACCGATCCAGACAAGGAGCCGTTTGTCATGTAAATGTTCAATGAAGGCGGGAAAAACATCCTCATTGGAAGTGATAACGATTAGATTTTGATCCTTATCCTCGAAGCAGATGGAATGATCACGGTTAAAATACTCAGACCATAGCTTTTTCAAGGCATTGTTGTGCTGCTGCTCTCCCTTCATAATTGCTGTGAAATAAGGCTGATTTAAGAGTTGAAGACCGGCTTTGGCACAGCGGCGCTGAATTTCAAACTCTGGAAGATCCGGATGAAGAAATATATAGTTCAGCTGGTCAGCAGCATGCTCTTCCCGGTGTTTACTCATTTCCTCCCGTTCACGGTTTAAAGCCTGAATCTGCTTCAACTCACCCGTGATCCGGTTTAAAGCCTGATGCAATTCTTCGCGTACAATAGGTTTCAGCAAATATTCACGGACTTTATACGTGATAGCTTCTTTTGCATATTGAAAATCATCATAACCGCTTAAAATCATGACTGCCGGAGGCAAGGTTTCACGATTCAGTTCCTGGATCAGCTCCAAGCCATCCATGCCTGGCATACGTATATCGGTAATAATAATATCCGCCTTTTCCCCGCGATACAGTTCAAGCGCTTCTGACCCACCAGCGGCCAGCCTGATGCTGAACTTGGATGGATACTCTCTTTCAATCATGGCCTTCAGGCCTGTTCGAATGTTTCTCTCGTCATCGACAATTAGAAGTCCGTACATATCAGGATACGCCTCCATTCAAGTTGAAGTAGGGGATTTTCATCATAACCCGCGTGTATTTTCCTTCCTCACTCTCGACCCACAAGCCGTACTCATGGCCGTAGAATAGCTGCAGCCTCTGGTGAACATTGCGTAAGCCGATGCCGTTGCCGCTACGCATGCCGTGTGGAGAAGCACTTGTCTCAATCAATGAGGTAACCGGATCATCCGACTCCAAGGAACGGATTTTATTGTTTAACAGCATGGTCTTCTCTGATGACATTCCGGCTCCGTCATCTTCAATGACAATGACCTGTGTCCGGTTGACGGCACAGGTTCTTAGCGAAATATTCAAATCTTCATTGCCTGAAGCACTGCTGCGCAGGCCGTGTTTAACCGCATTTTCAATGATTGGCTGCAGGGACATTTTCAGAACCTCAAGGTCGAGATCCTGCTCCTGCAGTTCCGTATGGAAATAAATCCGCTGGTCGAAACGCAGGTTCATCAAAGCAATATAATGGCGGATATGATTCATTTCCTCACGCAAACGCACATATTCACTGCTCCATCTCAGGTTATAACGCATCATGCTTCCAAGAGAGGTCAATGCGTCAGATATGGGCCGCTGATCTTCCACCTCGGCCATCATTTTGATATTTTCCAGCGTGTTGTAAAGAAAATGGGAATCGATCTGATTCTTCAGTGTTTTCAGCTCGGCTTCTTTCGTAGCGGATTGCTTATTGACCGCATCGGCAATTAATTCATTGATCTTGTTGATCATTTTTCGGAAGTGATGGGTGAGCTCACCGACTTCGCTGCCCCCGCCCACCGGGAGCTGGATGTTGAAATCGCCGAGGCGGATTTTTTTCATGGAAAGCGTCAGCTGCCGCAATTTTTTCAAAATCAGTGAATTGAGAAAAAAGGTGGAAACAGACAGGATCGCAATCAGGATTACATTCACGAGCAAAATGGTATTGCGTGTGTTATTCAGCTCAGCCAGCACGGCCTGCATGGATGTCATATGCACCACGTACGCCTGGATGCTGTCTATGTACGTATAAACGACGAGATAAGGCTTGCCGGACAAGCTCAGTTTAAAGTGGGACAAGGTTTTCTCGTCTGTATGGTAAAGCTTCTCATTAAGCTTCGCATCAGCAAGATCAGTGACGGTGAGCAGGGGATGATCGTCAGCGTAATACAACCGTCCGGTGTCATTCATAATGAGCATTTGTGATTGATCGCTATCGTGAATCTTATAGGTACTCGGAAAAAAACTAGTCAGCAGCATATCAATCTGAATCAAGCCCACATGTTTTCCTTTTGGATATTCAAGTTCTCGAAGCAGGGACATTTTCTGGCGGAATTCTTTTTCATCCAGAATGAGATTATGAATGGGTTCCTTATCCCGCTCGGAAATTTGCCATAAACCAGCCCCATCCAGACGGTTCAGCTCCTCATGCCAGGGCTCAATTTGAACGCGGCTTTCTTTCAAAAAAACCGGCCAAATCTCGCTGATGAACGGATTATCCGAGAAAATGCGGATATGCTCAATATCCGGATTATTGAATTGGAGCCGCAAAATATTATTCACGGTAGTATTGCTGAACTCAATCAGCTCTGATGTATCCGGCTCACTTGAGCGGTCGAGATAATACATGACATCACGATCGGAAAGAACCAACTGCACTGCCCGTTCCATCGTCTCCATATTGTTCCTGATGTTGGTTTTCTCGATTTCGATCGAACTTTCGCTTTTGCGCATCACTTCTTTGGTGAAGCTTTCATTCAGCTGCCTGAAAATAATCAGTGAGAACACAATACTCGGAATCAAAATGATGATGATATAGGAGAAAAAAAGGCGCTGCTGCAGTGAATAATGCTCGAGCCTTTGTATGAAATACTGTACCAATGAGCGTAAGCGTCTGAGCAATATCATCACATCCGGGAGAATATTTGGGATTACAAGACGAAAATCCAAAAAGCCCACGCAAAAATGGGGCTTTTTGGATGATATTTAATGTGAACCAATTATTTCAGAAACTCCTGAAGCTTGTTTACGTTATCCTCAAACTTGGTTTGCTTGAAGGCTTCAACTTTATCGAAGCCTGCTTTATCCCGCTTTTCGAGGAAATCACTGAAGGTTTTATCGAATTCTTCATCCGATTTGCTGAGCAGAAGCTTCGGCAGCGTTTTACCCCAGGTTTGAGCAATTTTATTGCTGGCGACGCCTTCCTCAGAATTGCCTGTCGGATTAATATTATCGTATTGGGAGAAGCTCTTCGTTTTACCTTTGGTCCAGTCTTCCATTTGCTTGAATGGTTCGACGCTTTGCGGCTGCCATTGCAAAATCATGTTTGTATCCTGCATCATCCAGAAGGTGAGGGAGGAACCGTATTTTTTGTCAAAAGCAGAGCGGTCTTTGTTCAGCAGCTCCAGCACTTCAGGCTTAAACTGGTCTTTGCCGTCAATGTTGTCATAGCTGACGCCTTTTTCACCGAGGAAGAGGTCCTTTTGGCCTTCTTCACTGATCAGGTATTCCAGGAAGCTGATGGCTCTGGCTTTGTCTTTTACTTTTTTCGAGATCAGCGTTACCGTCCAACCGGAGATGCCAGGGCCAGCCAAGGTAGGCGGATCCAGCTTCGAGTTGGCAGGGCCGTCAACCGCGATGTAAACGGAATTTGGATCTTTCGCGTACAAAGCGTTCTCCTGAGCCGTCAGGTCGCTGCGCTGGTACATCATGGCGAAGTAGCGTCCTTGGGCCATTTTTTCTTCCATTTGCGGACGCTTGTCGATAAAGACATCCTTAGCGAGCAAGCCTTGCTCGTTAGCCTGACGGAAGGTTTTCAGCCAACGGATATATTCCGGATCGGTCGTGCGGTCGTACAGCTTGCCGTCTTTTTCATACGGAATAGCCAGGAAGTTCTGCAGATAGCCTTCAAGGCTGCCATTGCCCGTGTCGCCGAATTCGGTCAGACCGAATGGAATCAGCGGCTGGCCTTCCACCTGAGGGAATTTTTCCTTCGCGGCTTTAAGCGCGTTCAGGAAGCCTTCCGGCGTGCGCATATCCGGTTTGCCGAGCGCCTCATACATATCCTTACGGACCAGGAATGTTTGGTTCGACAGATATTCCCCCGAATATTTTTCGAAATCCTTTGGCGAAGAGGAAGAGTTCGGATAAACATACGTATTGCCGTCATCCTGTTTGTACCAAGACATCTTGGCCGGATCGGCCACCTTCATAAAGTAAGGATCATACTCATCCGCAAGTTTATTCAGCGGGAGCACCAGATCGCCTTCGATCATCGATTTCACGCCGTCTTCCCACCAGCCGAGCGTAATGAAGTCAGGCAGACTTCCGGAAGCGATCATAGTGTTCAGCTTCTCGTTTTCGTTGCCGGCAGGCACGATAAAGTTAAGATTGACGCCGGTTTTCTTCGTAACATATTGGGAGGTCGGATCCACACCCCATTTGTTGGCGAACCAGGAGAAGTTCAAATACCAGTCAAATGTGATCGGTGATGTGTCGGCCTTCCAGCCCGGCTCATCTGCTGATACCGTTTTCGTTTCAGCTGCAGGTTCGGTTTTGTTTTCCGGCTGCTCCGCCGCTTTGGGCTCATCCTTGGAAGAACCGCCGCATGCGGCGAGCGACAGCATCAGTGTGAAAGCAACGAGCAGTATGCTGCTTTTGCGGAAATAGCTTTTTCTCATCTTATTTACCCCTCTTGATATATTTGGTGATTCCTGTGTTACCGTCCAGGTAAAAAATTCCTTATCCCTATCCTTTTATCGAACCGATCATGAGTCCTTTAACAAAATATTTCTGCAGGAATGGATAGGCAAGAACAATTGGCATGGTCGTAACAACCATGGTAGCCAGCTTAATGGATTGCGACGTAACGTTTTTTGATATTCCGCCAGGCATCGCAGCGGCCATCTGATTCGAACTGGACTGGGCAACGATCCGGTACAAATACGTCTGGATCGGCTGCAGGTCCATATTATTGATATAAATCATGCCGGTGAAGTAATCGTTCCATTGATATACCCCGTGAAAGAGGGCAATGGTAGCGATTACGGGCATGGATACCGGAATAATAATACGAACAAAGATCGACAAATCATTGGCACCGTCAATTCTTGCGGCCTCTTCCAGGCCATCTGGAATCTCCCGGAAGAATGTCATGAATATGATTAGGTCAAAAAAGTTGAACATAGCCGGGATGATATAGACTAAGAAGTTATCCAGTAAATGCAAATCACGGATGAGCAGATAATAAGGAATCAGGCCTCCGTTGAAGAACAGCGTCACTGTACCGAGTAAGATATACACCTTCTGCCCAACGAGCTCCCTACGAGAGAAGGCGTAGGCAACCATGGCGGTGAAAAACACATGTAGGGCTGTGCCCAGCAGCGTCTTGGCAACCGTTACACCCATCGCTGTCATAATACCGCTGCTCTTGAATACCGCTTGATAGCTCTCGATACTGAATACACGCGGCCACCAGTAAATTCCACCCCGCATGGCATCTTGTCCTTCATTGAAGGAGTTAACCAGCACATACCAGATCGGGTAGAGAGTGACAAAGCATACCGCAAGCATGATAATCACGTTGATGGCATCAAACGTTGCATCCCCGGCGGTTCTTCGATTCAGTTTAAGCATGGGGTTCCAACCACCTTTTCTCAGAATAGGGATGTTTCATTTAACTTTTTGGATACAGAATTGGCGATCAGAAGCAGTACCAATGCAATGAGCGATTTGATTAACCCGACGGCCGCCGAATAGGAATATCTGCTGTTCACGAGGCCTGTTTGATACACGTAGATGTCGATAACATTGCTCGCGCTTTCATTTAGCGAGTTGCGAAGTACCAGGATCTGGTCGAAGTTCGAATTCAGAACGCCACTGATTGCCAAGATGAAAAGAATCGAGACCGTTCCCTTGATGCCCGGTAGAGTCACATACCACATTTTCTGAAAACGCCCTGCACCGTCGATGGTGGCTGCTTCATACAGGTCGGGTGACACTCCGGCTATGGCTGCGAGATAGATGATCGCCGACCATCCAAGCTCCTTCCAGATATCCGAGGTAATAATGATGCTCCAGAAATAGCTGGGCTCTGCAAGATAACTGATAGGCTCCTTGATGATGTGGAGACCCATGAGGATGTGATTGATAATCCCGACATCCGCGAGCCAAGTAGCAAGTATACCGCCAAGAATAACCCAGGACAGAAAATGGGGCAGATACGAGATCGTCTGGACCGCCTTCTTCAGACGGAGTGACCTCAGTTCATTCAGAAACAGTGCAAACAGAATCGGAAGAGGAAATCCGATGAGAAGCTTAAAAAAACTCATGCCGAGCGTGTTCCATATGACTTTCGGCAGTTCATCGTCATCCAGAAAAGCTTTGAAGTTTTCAAGTCCTACCCATGGTGCATCAGATATGGAATGGGTGATAACGTACTGTTTGAATGCGATAATGACCCCGTACATGGGTATGTAACTAAAAATAATGATCCAGGCGACGCCGAGCAGTGCCATCACCTGCAAATATTTCTGATTGAGCAGCCTTCGCAGCAATGTTCTCTGTTTGCCTTCAGAGATATGGGGTTGGGGCTGCGTGAGCTCAGCGCCTAGTTTGGCACTCATGGGATTCATCCTCCTGTGTGGGATAATGCTAACGCCGCTTTGTAAACCGCCTAATGGCATTATTGCAAAATCCTAGTGTAAGTGCTTTCATTATGTACTTTCCATTGTAGGCTGGGATGGAAGGAAGAAACAGGTGTGAAATTTCGTTTTTAGGGTTGCATTTTTCGGGTATTGCAAAAATAATATGCCGGATACGTCATTGTGGAAGGAACGTATGTTTGTTACGATGAGCAAAAAGATCAAAAAATGCAGGATCATGAATAATGAGGAGTGAGCATGATTATGTTCCAATACATAGACCAGGAATATGAGAGAGTGGATTTCAGTCAGGCAGATTTGAAGAGTGGAGAACTGAAGGGCTGCACCTTTATCAAATGTATCTTCCGCGGCACGGCGATGGATGAAATATGGACAAGAGGCTGCCAGTTTATTGAATGTGATTTTGGCGGAGCAACCTTTAACGCATCCTTACATGCGCGTTCTGCTTTTACAAACTGCCGGTTTGCCGGAACCAATCTATTCGTAGCCAAATTTGAGGATTGCAAGATGATCGGCAGTGATTTCTCCGGGGCTCAATTGGACGGGATTACGATTCAAGGGGGAGACTGGTCATACACGAATCTGCGGCAGGTGAATTTGTCCAAGCAGCAATTGAAGGGGATCCGATTGATGGAAGCGGACCTCTGTGAGAGCAATCTTCAAAAGGCTGATTTGCGGGAGGCTGATCTGACAGGGGCCAAGCTCTCCAAGGCGGTGTTAAAAGGAGCCGATCTCAGAGGAGCGAAGATGGATAGGATAGACTATCGTGCGTTTGATCTGACAGGTGTGCGGATAGATTTGGAGCAGGCCGTGAATGTGGCCCGCTCCTATGGGGCAAAGGTGGATTAAGGGTATTTTTTATACATGCCGACGGACGCGGGTGCTCCATATTCGAAGCCGAACTGCTGGTACAAGCGGTCTGCAGGTATGTCTGCCATTAAACTGACGTAAGCCCCTTTGGTCGCATTCCGATCCAGGTAGGCGGTAATCTCAGACATCACCTTTTTACCAAGCCCTTTGCCTTGATACGCAGGAGATACGGCGATATCAACGACGTGAAACATGCAGCCGCCGTCGCCGATGACCCGGCCCATGCCGATCAGTTCCCCGTCCAGTCTGAGAGTAACGGCGAACAGGGAATTGGACAGTCCCCGGCGGGATGCCTCCATATCCTTGCCGCTTAAGCCTGCCTTGAGGCGAAGATCTACATACTCCTCCGCTTCTGGAGGCTCATATCCGATTGTAATCTGTTCATTCATGATGCAGCATCCTCTCTTCACTTATATGATTCATCATAAAACAAAGGCATCCGGACTGTCACCAGCCCGGATGCCTTTTGCATTCTTTCTTATCGAATTAGCGCATCATGACGCTTCCGCCGTCAACCATAATCGTTTGGCCTGTCATGAATTTGGCGTCTTTGCTCAGAAGGAAGGAAACAACGCGGCCGATATCCTGCTCCGGATCGCCAAGTCGGCGGAGCGGGATCGCACTCACCATTTGATCATAGGCATCGGCATTGTGCTGTCTCCATTCTGCAACGCCTTCCGAAGCTGCGATCGGGCACACGATGTTGATGTTAATGTTGTCTGGACCCCATTCATTCGCTGCAACGCGGGAAATGCCGCGAATGGCTTCTTTGGCTGCGGCGTATGACGTTTGTGTTAACATGCCCTTCAGCCCTGCGCCGGAAGCGAAGTTGACGATCGAGCCTTCGTTTTCTTTCAAGTAAGGATAGCTAAGCTTCATAAGATGGAATGTAGGCCAGAAACCTGTGCCGAAGGCAAGCTCGAATTCCTTTTCCGTAGTGTCCAAGAAAGGTACATTTATGGATGCTTGTGCGCAGTTTACGAGACCATGAATGGTCTTGTATTTATCAATCACCTTTTGAAAGCCTGCTACGACGTCGTCCTTCTCCATCAAGTTCACTTTTACAAACATGCACTCGGAAATTTTGCTGATTTCCTCTTCGGTTGCTTTACCTTTTTCCTCATTAATATCAAAGAATGCAACGTGTGCTCCTTCTTTAGCAAGTGCTGTAACGATACCTTTACCAATACCGCCTGCGCCGCCGGTAACAAGGATTGTTTTGTCTGTGAATTTCATGTACAGGCCTCCTCAAAAATAGATAATTAAGTAACTTACTTGTTTATTGTAATGTTTACTTATTTGCAAATCAAATCTGTGGAGAACCTGTGACAACACTGGACATAGAGCTAATCATATGTCTCGCGTATTTCCGACATATTCAGCTATAATTCTGCAAATTCTGGATACAATATACATTATCGCTGAGCGCCAGAGCCTCGACTCAATCTTGTCACAGCAGGCGCTACAAGAGGAGGCGGTTCATTGATTAACAGTGATGAGTGGATTACCCACCTGACAGAGCTTCGAAAACGTCTGATCTGGGTGATGCTCTTTTTTATCCTGACACTGGCTGCGGGCTTGTATATGTCGCCTAAAGTACTGCTGTACATTAAAAACCGGCCTGCCGCCGCGGATATCGCGTGGAATGTGTTTTCCCTGACGGATGGCATGTTCATTTACATGAAATGCGGCTTCCTGGTGGCTGTGTTTTTCACCGTTCCGCTGGCGCTTTATCATGTGTGGGCATTTGTCCGGCCCGGTCTGACCGATGATGAGGCAAGAAAAACCTTCTGGTTCGTTCCGATGGCTTTTGTTTTGTTTTCAGTCGGGGTGGCATTCAGCTTTTATGTCGCATTTCCGATGATGGTTTCTTTTCTCTCCAAGATGAACAAAACGGTTGGAGCGGTGGAGACTTATGGAATGGACAGGTATTTTTCACTGATGTTCAGCGTCGTGTTTCCACTCGCTTTGGCTTTTGAAATGCCGGCAGTTGTCCTGTTCTTGACCCGGCTTGGAATTCTCAGGCCAGCATTGCTGAGAAAAGCCAGGAAATATGTCTATCTAGCTCTCGCTGTTGTCGGCTCAATGATCTCACCCCCAGATTTTGTGTCCCATCTGTCTGTGACCATTCCGCTGATTATGCTGTTTGAACTCAGTATTCTTGTTTCCCGGTGGTACCTGCACCGGAAGGAGATGGAGAATCCATTAATTGATCCGAAGGGAGGCACCAACCATGTTTAACAATATCGGATTACCGGGGCTGCTCATCATTCTGACGATTGCCCTGGTTGTGTTCGGTCCATCAAAGCTTCCACAGCTCGGAAGGGCTGTAGGAGATACACTGCGGGAATTCCGTTCGTCGACAAAAGGCGTTGTTGAGGAAATTACAAACGAGGCAACGATTGAGCCGGAAAAGCTAGCTGAGAAAAATTAAATTTTTAAAAAGAAAAACACCTCCTTATAACGCCCTTAGCGCTAGAGGAGGTGTTCATATATCAAGCCCGCTTTATTTGCTGGTATGCAAATTGGCATTCTTTTTGATGGTTTGCAGCTCACCGTTCATTTTATTGACCGGAGTTCCTGCACGCATCGCAGTTTTGATTTTTTCAATGGCCTTGATCGCCTTGGCATCGTGAACCGTGTAAATTTTCACTTTTTTGCCGTAGACGCCTTCAACCTCCTGGCGGATCAAGCTCAGGTTAGTTTCAGTGATGTCACGCTGACCGATAGAGTAGCCCGTTCCCTTTTGGCTCATATAGCCTTTGCCGGATGCACCTTCATTCGGGCTCAGTACCTTATGGGGCTGAGGCTTGGAGTTCCTCGTATGGGTATGCTTTTCAGGATCACCAATATATACCGAGTCTCCGAGCGTTAGCACATTAATTCCTGTAATGCCCGCAGCTTCTAAGCGATTTTCAAGCGTTTTGGATTCGGGAGTATCATGCAGGCTGGATGTGCCGATGCGGCTGTAGATGCCCGAGCCCATACCACTATAAGTCGTTCCATTCTTGTTGGTCGTGCGGACCTTTTCTCCATCAAATCTTGGAATCACCTTGATGCTGTTCACATGAGGATGGCTTTCCGTAATGTTCGTATGATGCGTGTTGGATTGAATTCTGACAGGTTTTGTTTGCGCCTTCTGATGCATGTTGGTGTTACAGCCGGTCATGGCAATCGCAATACAGAAAGCGGGAACGGCCATTTTTGCCCATGATCCTTTCATTTAAAATCCCTCCCTGGATATGTTGAAGATATGATTATGATTATCTTTTGGAAGATGTATTATTTGTGGGATTTTTCGACAAAATAACAAAAAAATGATGTTAAACCCAATCTGTATTGGAAAACACTCACATTAAGTAGGAGGTTGCTTTTATGGCTAACGAAACCGAAGAACAGGATTTGAAGGATCATAAAGAACCGGATCATTCCCGTCGGAATTTCTTGAAAAATTCTGGATATGCCGTGGGTGGTCTTATTGTCGGTGGAGTTGTAGGAAGCTTGCTGCGTTCTCCAAACAAATCCACAACCAATAATAATAATAATGGAAATACAACAGAAAAAGCTCCTGCCAACGAAGCGGTCAATTTTAACCAGGCGCTTATGCATTTCACCCAGGAGCAATTTCTGATTATGGAGGCTGCCACAGAACGCATTTTCCCTGCGGATGATAACGGACCCGGGGCTAAAGAGCTTGGGGTTGCTTACTTTATCGATCACCAACTGGCTGGAGAATGGGGAGTCAACGGCAGAGAATATATGCAAGGGCCGTTTTTCAAAGGCGAAACGACGCAAGGGTACCAGGGCCGCCTGAAGCGCAGAGAGATCTTTGATATTGGACTTCAGGAAATGCAGAACTACAGCAATAAGAAATTCCAGAAAAAATTCAAGGACCTTACGCCTGAGCAGCAGGATACCGTGCTCAAAGCCTTTGAAACGGATGAAGTCAAGCTCACCACGATTTCCGCAAGCGGATTTTTCAAAACGATTTTCGGAAGCACCATGGAAGGCGCCTATGCGGATCCACTGTATGGTGGAAACGGGAATATGGCGGGCTGGAAGCTTAAGAACTTCCCCGGCAACCAGATGTCCTATACGAAAATCATCGAGCAGGATAAATTCGAGAAAATGCAGCCTGTCAGCTTGAGAGAACATCTACCACATTCCTAAAATTAAAATCAGAGGTGATATGAATGGCAACCAAACTGCCTAAAACAGATGTTGTAATTGTAGGTGTCGGCTGGGGCGGCGGGATTATCGCGTCGGAGCTGACGAAAGGCGGCTTGTCCGTCGTGGGTCTGGAGCGTGGCAAGGAGCGGAAAACAGAAGACTACTATATGGTTCACGATGAACTTCGCTATGCGCTGCGGTACGAGATGTTTCAGGATTTGTCCCGGGAAACGATTACGTTTCGCGGAAATGAAAAGATCAAAGCGCTGCCTATGCGCTCATACGGCTCTTTCTTGCTCGGCGACGGGCTTGGTGGTTCCGGAGTACACTGGAATGGACAAACCTTCCGGTTTTTACCATATGATTTTGAGATTAAATCGAAGACGATTGAACGTTATGGAAAAAGTAAAATTCCGGATGGCATGACGATTCAGGACTGGGGCATTACGTATGATCAGCTCGAGCCTTATTTCAACAAATTCGAGAAAATGACTGGCATATCCGGAGATGAAAATCCGCTCGGTGGTAAACGGTCGGAAAAATATCCGACCCCTCCGATGAAAACAACACCCGGCATGAAGATGTTCAGCGACTCCTGCAAAGGCTTGAATTATCATCCGTATCACATGCCGTCAGCGAACCTGTCGGAACAGTATACGAATCCGGACGGAATTGCACGTGCAGCATGCCAATACTGCGGCTATTGCGAACGTTTCGGATGCGAGTATGGGGCCAAGGCGGATCCGGTCGTCACAGTGATCCCGGTTGCAAAGAATACCGGCAAGTTTGAACTCCGCACACATTCGAATGTAAGACGCATCTTACATAAAGGCGGTAAAGCAACCGGAGTGCTATATATTGATACGACGACGGGAGAAGAATACGAGCAGCCTGCTGACATTGTCGTGATGACAAGCTATGTCTTCAATAATACACGTCTGCTGCTCATGTCCAATATTGGCAAGCCGTATGATCCTAAGACCGGAACAGGCGTTATCGGCAGAAACTATGCCTACCAGGTACTAAAGGGAGCGGGTGTCGGATTTTTCGAGGATAAGGAATTCAACATCTTCGCTGGCGCGGGCTCACTGGGCATGTGTATCGATGACTTCAACGGGGACAATTTTGACCATAAGGATCTGAAGTTTATCCATGGGGCTAACATCTCATACAGCCAAACAGGTGCACGGCCAATCCAGAACAATACGGTTCCTCCGGGAACACCGACCTGGGGCAAGGACTACAAGGCTGCTACGGTGAAATATGCAAACCGTCACATCAACGTGGGAGCTCAAGGGTCCTGCATGCCGTTCCGTCACCATTTCCTGGATCTTGATCCAACCTATAAGGATGAATTCGGCGATCCATTGATGCGGATCACGTTTGATTTCGAGGATCAGGATCGTGAGCTGGTTAAATTCATGGGAGCCAAATGCGGCGATATCCTGAAGCAGATGGGTGCGGATAAAGTCGTCGCGAACACGGAACTGGCGCCATATGAAATCACAACCTATCAATCAACCCACAATACCGGTGGTGTGGTCATGGGTAGCAGCCCGGATACATCAGCTGTGAACAATTACCTGCAAATGTGGGATACCGAAAATCTGTTTGTGATTGGCGCTTCTGCGTTTGCGCATAACAGCGGCTACAATCCTACTGGAACGATGGGAGCACTGTCTTACCGGGCAGCCGAAGGGATTCTCAAATATCATAAAAATCCCGGCAGTCTCGTTTAGGGAACTATCAATGCAAGGCCATGAATGGATGTTTTCCTCTCATGGCCTTTTTTGTTGTGGAAATCTTTTAATGTATGACTATATAGCAGTACGTGGATGTAGAAATTATGTATTGGGATGTTTTGGAAGTATACTATTTCTGTTTATAATAAAACAAGCAGTTCGATATTTAAGGAGGGACTTATATGAAAATCATGCCGTTAGCCAAACGCGGAGTGGAAGCCAGTCAGCTTGTTCTGGGCTGTATGCCTATGGGGGGCACTTGGGACCGCAATGATCCAATCACGAAAGAGGACCGCCTTAAAGCCGAAAAGGCCGTTGATGCGGCCCTATCGATCGGAATCAATATGTTTGATCATGCTAATATTTATACTCAGGGCAAAGCGGAGCAGACCTTCGGCGGAATTTTGAAAAATCGTCCGGAGCTCCGTGAACAAATCATTATTCAGTCCAAATGCGGCATTCGTCTGCAGGATGAAAACGCGCCAGGTCGCTTTGATTTTTCGAAGGAGCATATCCTTGAAGCCGTTGACGAATCGCTGAAGCGGCTTGGTGTCGAGTATCTGGATATTTTGCTGCTGCATCGCCCGGATCCGCTGGTGGAGCCCGAAGAAGTAGCCGAAGCCTTCAGTAAATTGAAAGCTGCCGGCAAGGTTCGTTACTTTGGCGTTTCGAACATGAATGTCTCCCAGATCCGCTTTCTGCAGCGCAGCCTGCCGGATCAGCTTGCCGTGAACCAGCTGGAAATGAGTCTTGCGCATACGGATTTCCTAGACCAGACGATTTACGTGAATCAGCAAAAGGGAACGGGCGTAAATTTTGGTGAAGGCATCATGGAGTTCAGCCAAATGGAAAACATCCAGCTGCAGGCATGGGGACCCCTCGCTCAAGGCCGTTTCTCGGGCCGTTCCTTGGATCATGAGCCGGAAAACGTGCAGAAGACCGCAGCGCTCATCTCCCAAATGGCGAAGGAGAAGGAAACAACGCCTGAAGCCATCGTTCTGGGCTGGCTGATGAAGCATCCTGCGATGATTCAGCCCATTATCGGCACATCAAACGAGGAGCGGATTGCCGCCTGCAAGGACGCTGAACGCCAGGCTGGATTAATGACCCGGGATGAATGGTATATCCTCTATATGAGTGCGATTGGTAGGGAGAAGTAGTGATTTTCATCATGACCTTATGCGATTTGAAATAATATATATAAAAAGACCGGCCAAGGATTATCCTTGGCCGGTCTTTTAGTGAAATCACTATTTATGAAAAGGCGTTTCGCTGCATAATATCAATCTTGTTCACCCGCTAAAAGAACTCTTCGTACCAAACGGTGTACGGGATTTGGCTGTTTTCGGTTTTTTCTTCGCCGGTGCGGAGAAAGGCTTGTAGCCACCCGGATACATGGCACCGATTTTGCATCCCTGGGCAAGTGAGAGCTGTTCGGCAGAGGGCTGCTCCTCCTGCCGGATGAGGTTCAGCAGGACATGTGCACAGGCTCTGGCATCATCAAGCGCATCATGGTGATGGAGCGGAATGCCATACCAGTCAGCAAGTACGTTCAGTTTATGGGAAGACATCCAGTTCAGCATCTTTTTGCTGAGCAAATACGTGCAGTAATATTGAAAGCTCGGATAATCGATCGAAGCTTGATCAAGACAGTAGCGGAGCACGCTCATATCGAATGAGGCGTTATGCGCGACGATATGCTTGCCTTCCAGCAGCGGCGCAAGCGTTGGCCAAAGCTCGCCAAAAGAAGGCATTCCCTGAACCATTGATTCCGTGATGCCATGTATTTGAATATTCCAGTAATCAAAAGGCTGTCCCGGATCGATAAGCCAGGATTGTTCCGATATAATAGCGCCGTCCCGTACCTCCACAAGACCAAGGGAGCAGGCGCTTGAACGGTTCGCATTCGCGGTTTCAAAGTCTATAGCAACAAAATCCATATATAAAACTCCTTACTGATAAAATCGTTAGAACGGATTAAAAGGTATATTCCATACTATAGCAGGAGTGGTAGAAATACAATCTTGCATTTGATTTTGCGGGAATCATACTGAAAATGATACAATTAAATGTAAAAAATAAAGTGAAGAGGCGATAACCATGACAGTGGATAATCAACGTATGCTCGTATTCGTAGGTTCTTATGCGGAGGAATCCTCAAACGGCGTTTATGTATATGAATTTGATGAAACGAATGGGGAGCTAACCCGTCTGGATCAGGTGGCAGGACTTAAAAATCCTACCTTCCTAAATGTGGACACAACGCAGCGCCGCTTGTACGCAATCAGTGAATCGGCTGTTGCGGATGGAACAAAACTCAGCGATGCCGTTTCATTTGATATCCTTCCAGAGGAAGGTAAACTTGTGGAGACAAGCCGTGCAAACGCACTGAATGGACCCTCCTGCCATATCCAGCGAAGCAGCGATAATCATTATTTGACACTCGCGAGCTATCATAAAGGATCGGTCAGTCTCGTTGAGCTGAAGGACGACGGTACAGTCGGTCAGGTGCTGGATATCCGTGAGCATAAAGGGCAGCAGCCAGATCAAATTTCCCATGTGCATTCTTCCTTCTACAGCTTGGATCAACGCTTCTTGTTCGTTTGTGATCTGGGTCTGGATACGATATATACATACCGGATCGATGGGGCGGAAGGAAAGCTCGTTCTGCAAGGAGAAGCCAAGGTCAAGGAAGGCGCGGGACCGCGTCATCTGGTGTTCCATCCGAACGGGGAATTCGCTTACGTCATCAATGAGCTTCATTCGACTGTGACTGCTTTCCGCTACGCTGCGGATAAGGGAGCTTTGTCGGAGATTGAGACGGTATCTACCCTGCCGGCAAACGCAAATATGGAAAATGGTTGTGCGGAAATTACGATGTCGGAAGATGGACGTTTTCTGTACGGTTCCAACCGTGGGCATGACAGCATTGTTGTTTACGCGGTTGATCCGGAGACAGGCAAGCTGGATACCGTCCAGCATGTGTCTACAGAAGGCAAGCATCCGCGGCATTTCTCCATCGTACCGGGCGGCCGGTATGTGCTTACTGTGAACCGGGATACGAACAATCTTGTGGTATTTACGAGAGATTCGGAAACCGGCAAGCTGTCCTACACAGGAAAATCCGTGGAGATATCGAAGCCGGTATGCGTGTGGGCAGACCGTTTTTAATTCATTCCCGTAAAATAGCCGTTTGCGCATATGCGCTTGAAGCCCCGGATAACCGGGGCTTTTTCTTCATACCACACTTCATAGCGAGCAGCTAGAACGAAAAGCACTCCACCGATTTGACAATCGACTATATGACATTTGTCATACTCCCTACCTGATGTTCATGACTACCCGGGAAACGAGTTGCTTCCTATACTGAGGATAGAAGACGTTCATGGATATGCCGTGAACGCTTTCCATGCATCCACTCAGGGAGGAAGACATATGACGCAGCAATCGAAAGTAAGGAATTTAAGAAAAGAGATGGCTCCCTTTGAAAAAAGCAATACAAAGTCGAGCATCAGGCAGATGATATCAACGCTTGGGCCATTGTTATTGCTCTGGTACTCCGCATATTTAAGCTTGTCTGTATCGTATTGGATTACCCTTCCCATTCTGATCATTGCATCAGGGTTCGTGATCAGGACGTTCATCATATTTCACGACTGCTGTCATTATTCATTCTTTCAGAACCGGCGGGCGAATGAAATCATCGGTACTATTACGGGTGTCCTCACGCTGGTTCCGTATCAACAGTGGAAAAACACGCATTCCATTCATCATGCGACGAGCAGTAACCTGGATAAACGGGGGATCGGTGATATGTGGGTGATGACGGTGGAAGAATATGCTGCCGCATCTTTTATCCGCCGCACGGCTTACCGCATCTATCGTAATCCGGTGGTCATGCTTGGTCTTGGACCGATTTTTGTGTTTGTGCTGTCATACCGTTTTAACCGCAAAGGAGCGAAGCGGAAGGAACGCCTCAACACATATGTCATGAACGCTTCGATTGTAATTCTGTATGCATTGCTCTGCTGGGCTGTTGGATGGCAGGCATTTATGATGATTCAGCTTCCTATTATATTCGTTTCCGGGATGCTCGGAATCTGGTTATTCTATGTACAGCATCAGTTTGAGGATTCTTATTTCGAAAATGAGGACGAATGGAGCTACGTGAAGGCGGCGGTGGAAGGAAGCTCGTATTATAAACTGCCAAAATTGCTGCAATGGTTAACGGGTAACATCGGCTTTCATCATGTTCATCACCTGAGTCCGAAGGTTCCTAATTACAACCTGGAGTTAGCACATAATGCAACGCCGCCGCTGCAAAAGGCCACGACGATTACGCTGCTAACGAGCTTGGCTTCTTTGAGATTCCGTCTGTGGGATGAGCAGAATAAGGCTTTCATTAGCTTCAAACAGTTCAAAAGCTCCATGCGACAAACTAAACGAGAAACGAAACCCGTTCCAAGCCCAAGTCCAAGGGCAAGCATGCAAGGGGAATAACCTTCGTCTCGGATTATGATACAATAAACGTAACCTATCGTGCCATGGAGGAAATGCCTTGCAGAAATGGTATCAAATATTCCACAGGAGCACTGGACTTAGCCCTTATGTGTGGGTTGTCTTTTATATTCTCCCTTTCTATTTCATTTTTAGATCTTCGTCAATGGTTCATGTGGTGTTTGGCGTTCTGATGATTCTGGCCTTTTTTGGATGCTATGTGCTGTCCTTTGTCTCAAAGGGTTGGCTGGTGTACTTCTGGACATCCATTCAGATGCTGATCTCGATTGCGATGACGCTGCTTTTTGGCTACGTATATTTCGCGCTCTTCGTCGCGTTTTTTATCGGCAATTTCCATCATCGGGTTGGATTTGTGGTACTGTATACCATTCATCTTGTCACGACGATCGCGACGATTAACTATGGCTACGTTACAAAAGATCCTGTTATGATTACGCAAATTCCGTTTGTGCTGATCAGTCTCATCGCAGTGATTCTCCTGCCCGTTACCACATACTACCGGAACAAGCGGGGAAAACTTGAAATACAGCTGGAGGATGCCAACAAACGGATTTCCGAGCTGGTGAAGCTGGAGGAACGTCAGAGAATCGCCCGTGATCTGCATGATACGCTGGGACAAAAGCTTTCCCTTATCGGGCTGAAGAGTGATTTAGCAGGCAGACTAATGAGGACTAACCCGGCCCAGGCGGAGGCTGAGATCAACGATGTGCGTCACACGGCCAGAAACGCTCTCAATGAGGTGCGGGAAATGGTTACGAAAATGCGCGGCACGCGCCTGGAGGATGAGATGTTCCGCATCAAGCAGATCCTGAAGGCAGCGGAGATTGAATTCATGCTGACAGGAGACCCGATTCTAAGCAACACATCGCTTCTGGTAGAAAATGTGCTCAGCATGTGTTTGAAGGAAGCGGTCACGAACGTGGTCAAGCACAGCAATGCTACGGTCTGCTCGATCATCATTGATTCGTCAACAACGGAGCTGACAATTCAAATTATAGATAATGGAATTGGTATGGGAGGGGATCCTCTTTTGGCCAAAGGAAGTGGACTGCGCGGAATGAAAGAACGGCTGGAATTCGTGAACGGCAGCATGGCGGTGGCTTCGAACCAAGACCCCGGTACGAAGATTATCATAAAAGTGCCGAACATCGTGAAACACCCGAATAAGGAGGTGGTACTGTGATTCGAGTTGTAATCGCTGAAGACCAGCGGATGGTGCTTGGTGCGCTTGCTTCGCTGGTTAATTTGGAAGAGGATATGCAGGTCGTGGGCCAAGCAAGCAACGGTGAGGATGCCGTGAAGCTGGTTCTCCAGCTGAAGCCGGATATTTGTATTATGGATATCGAGATGCCAGGGAAGAGCGGACTTGAGGCCGCCGAGGAGCTGAAGGGCAGCGGCTGCAAAGTGATGATCCTGACGACTTTTGCGCGGTTTGGATATTTTGAACGGGCTATTAAAGCCGGAGCGAATGGATATTTGCTGAAGGACAGCCCCAGTGAGGAATTGGCGGACTCCATACGGAGTATCATGGCAGGAAAGCGAATCTATGCCTCGGAGCTGGTGGATGATGATGTCACTGTAGAGGAAAATCCGCTCACCCAGCGGGAGAAGGACGTCATCGGCCTGATCGCGGATGGGAGAAACACCAAGGAAATTGCCAGTCAATTGTATATCACGCAAGGAACTGTGAGGAACTATATTTCCGTCATTCTCGATAAACTCCAGGTCACGAACCGCGTGGAAGCCATTACGCGCTTTAAAGAGAAGGGCTGGTTCAAATGACTGTAAAATTCGAAAAAAACCGTTAAGTACAACAATCCATGTACTTGGCGGTTTTTTTGGCTGCCGAGGCAGGCGGTGGGTCCTTTTGATGGCAGAGCCGAGAGGCAATTGGAAAAGCCGGATCAAGTGGACCGAATGATAATATCATTTTTTTGTGCCTAAGGAGGGGACATCATGTTTTTTGATGAAATCAAGCTGAAAACAGCAGAATTGGAACCTTTGAAACATTTTTACAAGGATACGTTGGAATTGCCGGTGGTTGAAGATCAAGACGGATTCTTTTCGGTGCGAATTGGCCAGACAAGGCTAACGTTTGAACAAGCCAAGCAGGGGCAGCCTTTCTATCACTATGCCTTCAATATTCCGGAAAATCAGTTTAAGGAAGCGAAAGTCTGGCTTTTGGATAAAGTAGAGCTTAACCGTGAGGAAGGCGAAGACGAGGCTGATTTCGAATCTTGGAATGCCCATGCAGTTTATTTTGAAGATCCGGCTGGTAACATTGTGGAACTGATCGCAAGGCATGATCTGGATAATGCTTCAGAAGAGCCTTTTACCTCTGAAAGTCTGCTGTGCGTGAGTGAAATCGGGATTGTGAGAGACGAAGTTCCTCTCTTTGTGGAAGAATTACAGAGCGAAGGCTTTCCCAAATGGAGAGAGGGCAGTGACAGCTTTGTTCCGGTTGGGGATGAGCATGGGTTGTTCATCATCGTGAAAAAAGATCGGCGTTGGTACTTTGCCGAAAAGGATTCGGAGATTTTCCCAGTAACCGTATGTGTGTCGGGGCATGGGACTATGAATTTTAACTGAGGTTTCTTAATAAGTGCACTTATGCGTGAGCATGGTTGCGCTTATTTTTTTGCAGCTATATGCTGAACCTCTCTGAACGGCAATTTGAAGACTGTTTCGAAAATCAACATGATGTGCTAAAAATTGCCCGTACAGGCACAGTTGGGTCATCGCCTACATAGAATGAACAGACCGCACTTGTCAGCGTGGAGTCATCGAGATGAAATAGCGGTGCCTAGTCATTCAGCAGGAGGTGTCATCTTATGCCTGGATTATTCAGCTTTATTGCCCTGTTTATCAAAGAACTAACGCTGCTGGTATCTTATGTAAAAAATAATGCTTTTCCTCAGCCGCTGACGGAAAAAGAGGAGAGCAAATACCTTCAGTTAATGGCCGAAGGAGACGCCCATGCCCGTAATATGCTGATCGAGCATAATTTGCGGCTGGTGGCACACATTGTCAAAATGTTATAGTCACAAAACAAGGTAACGAAAATGATAATGCTCTTGTGTGTATAACATCGATATTCAGGCTTTCTTCACATAAAACCGGAAGTACAATACCACGGAATATCGAAGAAGTTTGTAGAGAAGCTGTAATGAAATAAATCAAACTTTGGCTATGTTCAACTAATTATTATGAGTGAGGAGGAGGGGCGTTGACATGAGCATGAACATATTTAAAGCTCGGAAAGGATCAAAGGTCCGCTTTACTGGTCAGGGAGGATGGGGCGGTGAGGCTGAACTAGCATCTAAGAAGTTAACAGAGGGTACAGAGTATATTATTGATCGTGTTGAAATTTATCAATCTTCCACCGATGTCTATTTAGAGGGTTTCGGAGATTACGGGTTCAACAGTGTCCATTTTACAGATGTCTTTGAAACAAAGGACGGTATCGAATACGGAAAAATCTGCGATCTGACAAATGCTGATTTCACACATTTTGTGATGGATGAAATTGAGAATGTAACCAGACTTCGCGAGTTGGAACGTGTGGTTATCTCCATTGACGACTTTGGGTGTGATCCCGACGAAAGTGAAGAGATCGACGCACCAACTATTGTAGTAGATGTTAAGGTACGTGGCGCTCTCTGGACGTTCTGGTTTGATACAGACGAAGGTAAGTATGATTATGATGTCTTGAACGATAGGACAGTGGAGCGATATCTTGCCATCAAGTCCGGGAATGAACCTGAATTGCCGAGTATTTATACTTATAGGCCGAAAGAAGAGCTGATATAATTAATGGCAATGGAAATGAATCAGGTGGGGAGAGGTTGAAGGGCTGTAGGTTGGGAAGAATGGAAGGAACGCAGGGCGTTTGTTGAAAAACGGAAAATGGAACAGAAGAAAAAAATGCGTGACTTACTGGAGTCTGTATAAGCAGTCCGCATGATTGCGCCCTGTCCTAGTTTAATCTCATCGCCTGTAGCTCCAGGAGCATCTTCAACGTCGATAAAAACCAAAAACGGCCTCTGTTCACCTCGATGGCGAAGAGGACGTTTTTTGGTTTTCTTTAATTTTCTCGAGATTTTGCCCTCTTAGCCGTGTTTTGTGATTTTTTTGAACAACCTTATAATTAAGAATATAAGAGCAGTAAGAATAAAGGATGTTACAAGACACAATAAGATTGTAGCTATAATTTCAAATGTTGTGGGTTCTAGAAGCTGCGCTGCGAAAAACAATAAAAACAAAAATGCGATACAAATATAGGTTATCCAAAATGCTTTTTTAAACATCGTAAATTAATTCCCTCCTCACACTCTCATTAAAATAATTATACATTCCCGGAGGTTTAAAAAAAAGTGGGGCGATAATTCGCCCCACCTCCTAAACCTAACTAAAAATTATTACTTGTTGAGACTGAGCAATCCTTATGAATTATTACTTGGTGCTTAATAAATTTATCTTGTATAACTATCCCCACTCCCTCAACTTCAAATCCGTAGTGGAAGTTTCCTTGGACATAAGCACCGTAATCAGTTTGGTAGAAAGCTTGCTTCTCAAATTTCCAGTCACTTACTTGCCAAACTGATAAAAATCCTCGTTCATAAAAACCCTTATCAATTCCAGTAGGACTAGCCTTTGTACCGTCACAATAACACTCAATTCCAACCGCAATAGTAAATAATTTCATTCCAACAATAGAATAGTAATCTTTAGTAGATTGTCCCCATTTTGTATATGTAGCCAGAGTGCTATTAGAAACTGGTTCCATCGTAGTTTTTGTTATAGAAAGAGTTCCATCATCATATGTTGTCAAAATTGTCTTTGCATCAATTTCAATACTTTTTAGAGCAACCTCTTCTTTTGGTTTTTGACTGAGGATGTTCAATTTTTTACTTTTCTGATTAAAATAAGTCTTTAATTCATCATTATTCTTGAGGGTGTCTTGGCTTAAAAAATCCGAAACAGATTTAGAGACATCCTCATGATTATTAGATTTAACATAGTCAGCTAGTCTATCGAGTTGGTCGATATAAAGGTTGTTGATCTCATCCTGACTAACAGCAACATTGCTGCTTTCTTCTACTTCTTGAGGGACAACACTAGAAGCTGATGCTACTCCCACACTACTAAATAATAAAAACGTGGAAAAGATAATGGGTAATAATTTTTTCATATAAATCCTCCTTTTAGTATAATTTGGCTAAATTACTAACCCGGATATAATCATACCATCATTTACCTATTAATCCAACAAAAAATGATATTTTTAGATACCAACTTACTTTTTTAGTTTTAAAATTTGATATAAAGTGCTGCTATTGTCAGTTACCAGCGGATTCTTCGGAATGGAAATAATTTTGGAAAAAGCGCTCATGAATATTGCAGATAGCAATCTCTGATCGAGTTGGTATTGCTAAGCAGTCGCTGGGAAAAGGAAATAAGTTGAATACAAATAAGCCGGGTGAAACCGATCTTTATGGTTTGAAAGAAACAATTGCGAAAATATTGCGGGAAAATTGCGAAAAGCTTGTGAACCATTAGGTTTTAAACGTGATATATTTGTAACATGGAAAATTGAGAAGAGGACACCACAGGGGCATGAATGCCCCATCTACCAGGTCGGCCAATGAGCCGGCCTTTTCCTATTGGTGGTGAAAGTTCCGACCTCGCCGATCCTGTCCACTGATAATATATTGTGTTCAAACTGTATTGTTGGAGGTGGGCTCATATGCAGGAGCTTGTCACAGGTTACGTTTTACGTGGTTGAGTTTGTGGTGGGCTCCTTTCAAAAAGGAAAATCTCTCCTTGGTGTCGAAATGTGATGTCGAGGAGGTGATTGTATTGGACGGAAAAGAAAGAATCGAGTTGAGGAGCAAACTTCTTCAGGAGCTATACGACATTTACTTTGAAAAAGATGGATCGGGTAAAAAGTATTCAAATGAAGATCTTCGGTCGGATAGCGAAACGAATCTGGCTTATGAATATCTTGAACAAAAGCACTTACTCGAAAAGAGATTTCCAGGTGGAAGATACACGGAATTTATCATTACAGCTCATGGAATCGATGAAGTTGAAAAAAACAGCTAAGCACCCCGAATGGGTGCTTTTTCTTTTGAAATGGCAAAAGCCCCTACATTCGTAGGAGCTCCAGAATGTCGATGAAAAGGCTGATGAAAGCCAGTGCATCACCGACAGTGATGGTGAAATCGAATCGAATTCGACTTCTCATTGCCTCACTCCTCCAGAGTGGTTTGCTTCAGGCTAGCAACCATCTCCCCATCCCGGGCAAGCCCTGAAACAGGGGCTGGTAGAGTTTGGAATATTATATCACAACTCTTAATATTTTGGAGGGAGTGACGTGGCGACACATCGAGTTAAAAAGGCAGGGAAGGATCCGCCACCATTCACCCGGATCGACAACAGCATGCTGCATGATGAACGTCTCAGCTTCAAAGCTCGTGGCCTACTCGCCTACATGCTATCAAAGCCGGACACATTCCGGTTTTATCTGGACGAGCTGATCAAGCACACAACTGAGAAAAAGGATAGCATCCGCACCGGCATGAAGGAGCTCGAGCAATTGGGGTACGTAAACAGATATCCGGTCAAAAATGAGCGTGGCAAGATCATGTCCTGGGAACTCGATATTTTTGAAAGCCCGTCATTACGTCCAGAATCGGGTTTTCCAGTTGTGGAAAATCCAACGCTAGTAACTAATGGATATATACTAACGAATGATAAAAGATTTAATAAATACATCGCTTTTGAAAACATAGAGAATCCATACTTTAAAACCTATCTGAAACACTATGCTATGAATAAGAAAAAACAGCACATGAGAATTACAGAAGAGCAATATCAAACCATAGGTGAGCAGATCGATCAGTTGCAGTCTTTTGGAGTTACAGCAGAGGAATGGGAAGCTGAGATCATGGAGCATTTCAAAGAGCTGCCAAAGAGCAAACAATGGGAATATCATAGCGTTCCTACATGCTGCACCAAGGCGGTTTGATGTGACTTAAATAAAATGTGAAACCTAGAAAGAATGGCCGCCTAAGCCTGCTATAATATTCTTACATTCCACAATTTGGAGGTAAGATATTATGGATCAACGCTATAAACTGCCCCATATCCTTGTGACCGAAGGTGACCAAGAAAGTGGGTTCTATTCTGGAAAGCTCATCGAAGTTGAGAGCGACACAGAGGTTATATTTAAGCCAGTTGAAGATAACCACAAGAATGGACTACAGGAAATGAGACGTAAATGTGCCACTTACTTGAGAGGTAGAGGGTACCCTGTCGATTATTTAATTCAACATCACTGCATTAAGCCAGGAAGGTCGGAAAAAGACAATCCTGTAGAAAATTGGACTCTATATGATCTTGAGGCCAAAACCAATAAGGATAGAAGTCGCTGAATAAAACAGCGGCTTTTTTATTTTTGGAAAGGATTGATCCGTATGAAATGGATTAAATGGTTGATCAAAAGAACATCTGCTGCATCAAAGCCACCACGTAATAGAAAGGAGCGACGACATGGAAATGAATGAAGTGTATCAAAGGGTCGACTGTAATGAATGTGACCAAGAGTTCGAGATCAAGGAGCTTCTGTCTCGCAGGTTAAACGACGGCATTGAGATGAACTATTTTGTTTGCCCTCATTGTCATCATGAATACACCAGCTTCTATACCAACACCGAGATCAGGTCTGAGCAGAAGAAGATTCAGACTCTGAGTCCGCTCCATCATATATACCTGGAATTGAGCTCGTGAAAATCCCGATATACGGTGAAATTAGAGCTGGGTATGGCTCACTTGCACAAGAGGACGTAGTTGGTTATGAATTCACCTCACGCGATTCCGTTGGAAACGGAGAGTACTTCTACTTGATCGTTAAAGGGGACAGCATGATAGACGAGGGTATTTATGAAGGAATGCGCGTTCTTGTCAGAAAGCAAAATCACTGCCAAAACGGAAAAATTGGCGTTGTTATTGTTGATGGTGATGAAGGGACTTTAAAGAGAGTTTATTATGAAGACGATACAATCGTCCTTCGAGCCTCAAACAAAAGAATACCGCCTCGCCCCTTCCCAATAGGTGATGTTCTTATTCAAGGACAAGTAACAAAGGTAGAATTTGATGTTTAATTTATCAGTCATATACGATTACAACTATGACGGAGTGTATCCTACTTGGATGGTAATAAAGCCAGAAAGCGGTTATATTAATTGGAGTGCTGAGACTCTCTATGTTCACATAGAAGCACCATTCCAGCGGCTTTCGAGGGATGAAATTAACGACTATGCTCTCGGACTTTCTATAGTACAGACTGACCTTGTCATGAGTGTGAAGCATCCTGATCATTTTGGCATTTATATGCCACGCGTAAAGAAAAGGCTTAATCAAATTAGAGGTGAACAGTACACACCATCGTTCCGTTTAGCAGATATCGAACATTTTATTGTTCAGATGTCTGATATTGAAATAGTTATGAATATGAGCATTTCAACGAGATTTGCTTTGAATAAGTTTAAGAGTCGGTCTCAAGTAGATGAGACTGACTTTTAATTATTGAGCTATAGGTATTTGAATATAATAGTTAATAATTTTGCGTCACACGTCATAGGAGTCGAAATACATATCCAGTTCCACCAACACAAAAAGGCCACCGCAGATATCATCTGCGATGGCTCAAGTAGTGCACCTTATTTTATAGGTTTTCCACCTAATTCATTGTATACTTCCTCAGCTTTCACCAGATCGTTCTTATCTAAAAGGTTAGCCAGTTCATCAAATTTGGTTGGATTACTTAGGCTCTCTCGATGTTCATGAATAAAATTAATTGCATCCTCCTTGGATTGATCTCCGAGATCATGAAATTTCAAGTATAGGTTTACTGCATCAAGAGCGAGGTCATCTATAGTTAACTCAGTTCTGTTGTCATTCCCCCCGCCACATCCACTTAGTACGATAATTAACATCGCCACTACTAAAACGCACCTTTTCACTTACATCCCCCTTGATCTGCTCTTATTCCTAAAGTTTACCATCTTGGATATATTGATCAAGTCCTAATTCGTCTGATCATTTCCTCTACCGAACTCTGAAATAACTTGAATGGGCGCCCCTCAACCTTGTACCGTCCCACTCCTACAATCCAAAGATATGGAAACACCTTCTTACCCACCGGCTGCCACGGCTCATTTCCCCACGCACCGTTGATAAAATACTGCTCGTATCGATTCAACTTCTCTGACATGACTCGATCCGTATAATGTGTCCTCTGGATCTCTACAAACCATGGAGTTGCCTTCCAAATCATAAAGATGTCTGGCTCTGGCATCCCTTTCCCGTATTTAGGTTCAACGGTAAACACCCGAGGTTGCTCAGCCCTTCGTACCTGCTTATAGAAGTCTGCGATAGCGAGGAAATGATTGATCTTCTGGGAGTCCGTCTTGATCGTACGTTCTGCTGGAAAATAGATACACTTCCGTCGCTCAGTCGAGCACTTGATCAGGCCGTCCCGCCGCAGCCGCTTTAGGACCATGTTCGCGTGAGTTACCGGATGCTTGGTATATGCAAAATGAAGGTCGGCAATGTCGTCCCGGGACAAGCATCGGAACCGCTCCAAATCAGCCAGAATGGCCTTGTCTCGTGCAATCATAACAGCCCCACCTCCACATACTCTTCCTCATGTTCTGGCAGTCGCACCGCACTTTCTATTTGTTCAGGCTTTGATTCTTCCAGGAGGTATGATTCAAGCAGCTTCTTTGCTTTGGTCAGCTCCAAGTGCGGCCCCTGCACATAATTCAGGCCATCGAGCTTGAAGACCAGCTTTCCCTTTTCAGATTAATTGCTTGATCTCTGCAGCCTCCCCGCTACCTATCGTAATCCTGCTGTTGATTTCATCCGCGTGGCGAAAAGCCATCCGGACAGTCAGGTTATTTTTGAGCTTACCATCGAGCACAGTGGCATCCGGACGCTGCATAGATAGGATCAAGAACACGCCAAGCGCTCGGCCGATCGTGGAGATCTCATCAATCCCCTCCATGATGTCCATCTCTTTTTTGAGCAGCGCCACTTCATCCACCGCGAGGACAATATATGGCGGCCGTTCCCATTCCGGCAGATCATTTACGTGGGCGACCTCGTGTCGGTCTAGCAGATCACCGCGGGCCCGCAGCTCCCGCCGCAGCTTCATTACGATACGTTTCAATCCTGATGCATCCATAACGACATCCCGGGCCACTCCGCGGAATAAATGAAATTCAGAACGCTTCATGTCGGCACAATACAGCTCGAGTTCCGGGACCAACCGGATCAATGTTGTCAAAACAGACCGTAGCGCCACAGACTTTCCGCTGCCAGTCTCCCCGGCAATCAATAAGTGCGGATGCTCTAACATGTCATACGCCACATCACCAGAACGACTACGCCCCACGTAGATGGGAAGTTTCATCCCGGCAGTACATTCATCTACATTGGCCGCTACATACTCATATGGAGCCACAGAGGTACTGTATATGCACATTACAAATGTCTTTGCGTCCTCACTCCCGGACAATTCTGCAGCTGCGCCGAACACCTGCCTGAATAACCATTCGTTTTCTTTTACGTTCCTAGGATCCATTCCCACCGGCAGAACAAAAGCATGGAGGGACGAAACTGTGAAAGTTCTGGACAACGGCCTTAAAACCGAAACATGGTCGCCTGAGCGCCTGGCCGCACACCTGAAGGCAATCGGCGCGGACAAGCCGCCAGCACCGAAAGGCAGCGATCTTCAATATGAGATCACTGCCCCACGGAAGGGATACAGCGGCAGGTATATTATGAGTGGCGGAGAGTATTAACATAATCTAAGTACGTTTGCTCATCAATTGAAATGAATGTATGAGGCTTACCATCTTCAAAAAACATTTCAAAATCTTGAACAAGCGATCCTGGTTCGATCTGTCCACCTGTTAATTTAATGAATATTTCCAATGCAGTAATGTGGTATGAACAGTCACCATTGCAATCCAGATGAGAATAACAGCTGATTTGAATAAATTTTGTTTTCATTTTTTTTCAACTCCAAATTTTTTATTTTTTTTCGGTGAAGACAACATATCCTATTGAATTTCATTACTTTTTTAAACAGAGAGGGGAAATAATCCATGCAAATTCAAATCAAAGCCCATTTCAATAAGCAAACGAAGGACTCCAAAAAGGAGCAAGTCCAATTCTACGTAACAGGAGAGGACGAGAAACGTCCGGAGCTCAACCAGCTGACTCGGGAGGTTGTTATTCTGCAGATCGCTGGACTTGATGATGTGGAGCTCACAGCCGAGTTTAAGAAATCCGCCAAGGATTCGAAAAAGACAGTTCTGGAGTTTGAAGTGAAAGGCGACTCTTCCGCAGCTCAGACCTTCGAATTCTACAAGAAGGCAGGTACGGACGTGGAACTCACGATTACGGAGTCTCAGATGGATATCGACGAATTCCGGGAGGCTCAGGAACAATACCGTGAAGGCGTTCGCGGCCAGATCAACCAGGACGGTACCGTCGATGTGGATGATAAGAACCAAATGACTCTCGATGAGGTTGCTGCGGGTTCTGAGTAACAAGGGGAAGATGGTCCGACGATGCCTGAAAGTGATGATGATCTGCCATTTTAATTAATTGCTACATGGCCCCGGCTTCGGTCGGGGAATCCCCTTGGATACTGTGAGGTGAGGAAAAGGTGGGTCAGATGAGCTTCTTGCCAGAAATTGATCGCAAAAGAACCCAGGAGGCCGTTGAAGCTATTCTTGAACGATACAGGATGTATAAGTTCCTCTCCTTTGAAGATCGTGAGGCAAATACGACATCTAGCATAAGTGATATTCCAAGGAGTTTCACAGGGACAACTAGTGATCAAACGGCCAGCATTGCAATTTATAATGTCGACACCCAGGCAAAACAAAAGGCCTTCTGTGAACGGGTCGAACGTGTCGTCAAAAGGATGCCTCGCATGGAGGGATTTCTGATCCATGAAAGGTACATGACTAATGAGCATGATTACATCACTGATCAGCATGTATATAATCATGTATTTCAGCCGCCGGTCAGTGAGGGGAAGTATAGCAAAATTCGCTGGAAAGCTTTTTATAAATTGGCTTCGAATTTTGATGTGCTTGTGGAAAAGACAAATTTACCTTGATCACGGTTTAGTAATAGGACAAATATCCTTCAACATAAATGTAAAGTGTGAAGTGTGTCTCACGATTGGAGAGTGAGTGTGATGCAGGGAGAAAAGGTTATAAACATGAAAATTATTCTTGTAGATCCTGTGGAGGAACTGGATGAAGCAAGAGAAAACTCTAAGGAACCATTAAGAGAGATATATAAGTTAATATTCAGCAAACTCAACAACTCAAATACCAGTGATACAAAAAGCGGTGTCCAATGACACCGCTTTGTTATTGCAATGTTGTTGATTTTGATAATACAATAGCATAAATAAGTGTTGTAGAAACAAAAAAATGAGGTGTGTAACTATATGAAATCAGCAGCAATTTATGTCCGTGTTTCAACAGGGTTGCAAGCTGTAGATGGTTCGAGTCTCGAAACTCAACAAGATTTGTGCATTAATAAATGTCTCGGAATGGGATTTACATTAAATGAACTCAAGGTATACAGGGAAGAGGGGTTCACCGGGGAAGATATAGAACGACCTGAAATGTCGCGTTTAAGAGATGATGTTGCTGAGGGGAAGTATACGCATGTTGTTTGTGTACATCCAGACAGATTTACTAGAGATTTAACGGATAAGCTTACTTTATGTCGTGAGTTTGAGAAAAAAGATGTTGAACTTGTTTTCGTTGATACAGAGTATGTTAATACTCCAGAAGGGCAATTGTTTTTTAACTTAATGAGCAGCATAGCTCAATATGAATCGGCACAGATCAAAAAAAGAACTGTGCGGGGACGTTTGAATGCCGTTAACAAAAATAAAGTTATGCCCATGAGAATCTCTCCTTACGGCTATGATCTAGTTAATGGTGCTTTAGTGGTAAATGAGTATGAAGCCAAATTCGTTAAGCTAATATTTCAATGGTACGTCTATGACAAAAAAACATTTTCGGAAATTGGGAACGAATTATATTCATTAGGGGTAATGCCTAAAAGGGCTGAAAGCAAGAACTGGAGCGCGAGCTCATTAGGTAAAATTTTATCTTCGGAGTTATATATCGGAACATACTATTACAACAGAAGAAAAACAAAAAAAATTAAAGGGGAACGGACAAAAGCAGGAAACCCAAAGAAAACGTACTCCATCAGAGAAAAATCTGAATGGCTATCAATCGATGTTCCTCCGATTATTGATGAAGGTACGTTTGAACTAGCACAGCAACAAAAACAAAAAAACTTCACCAGAAAAGGTAAGAATGTAAAGAATCAATATCTATTAAAATCCATTGTTAGGTGCGCAAAATGCGGAAGAATTTGGAATGGGACAACTTATCCATCGAAAAAGGGCGGTGAGATGATGGGGTACCCAGTCTACAGATGCCCCAATAAGTATCCTAAAAAATATGGTGGAGATGTTGAAAGGTGTCCTGCTCCGACAATCAGAGCCGATATTCTTGATAGCTTTGTTTGGCAAATGATCGCTGATGCATTGAAACGCCCAGATGAAATAAAAGATTTCCTAACCAGCGGGGATAATAATGCAATAGCTGAATTTCAGAATATCATCGAGGTATACAGCGACCAATTAAGCAAAAAAGAACAAGAACGCGAAAAAATAAAACTGATGTTCCGTAAGGATCTAATAAGTGAAGCAGAGTTTGAACAGGATATGACCGGTATTAATAAAGAGATTGCAAAGATCGAAGCAGACATACGATCTGCCGAGGATAAGAGATCAAAGCTCAGCAGACAGTCGCTCTCTAAAGAAAAGATCAAGGAGAGTATTGACCAATATTACGAGATCCTGAACCAAGATAATTTAGAATTTGAAGAAAAGAGAAAAATCCTTGATATGCTCGTCGATGAAATAGTGCTGAATTACGATGAGGATAAGGATGAGTTCACATTGACTCTGGTCGGGTATCTGAGCAAAATCAGTACCTACGGCATTGATAGAGGTGACCTTGTATTGACTACACATTGTCAAGAAGTTCGACAACACGGGAGAAGATCTGGAGGATCTGATCTCGATCGGAACGATCGGCCTGATCAAAGCGATTGAAAGCTTTCAGCCGAATAAAGGTACGAAGCTGGCTACCTTCGCAGCCCGATGTATTGAGAACGAGATACTTATGCACTTGCGTTCCCTGAAGAAAACGAGAAAAGATGTGTCTCTCCATGATCCGATTGGAACTGACAAGGAAGGCAACGAAATCACATTAATTGATATCCTCGGCAGTGAAGCCGATGATGTGGCGGATATGGTACAACTTAAAATTGAGAAGAGCAAGATCTACCGCAACCTCGACATCTTGGATGAACGCGAGCAGGAGGTCATCAAAGGCCGATTCGGCCTGGAGCATGGCGGCGAGGAGCGGACGCAGCGGGAAATTGCCAAGGAGCTCGGCATCAGCCGCAGCTACGTGTCCCGCATTGAAAAGAGAGCACTGATGAAGCTCTATCACGAGTTTTATAAGGCGAAGGGCTGAGTACTTAAAGGATTAATTCCCAGATTATATTTTTGATTTGAGTTAGGAGAAACCCTCCTAATATAAAGGCCACTGGCTGCTGCCTGTGGCTTTTATATGTGAGGATATAGGAAATTAGCAGCTCTGTGTTTGCTCGGATGAGGTTCTTCAATCTCATTTCATTTAAAATATAACGTATTAAGGTTTGTACACTATCTGGTTGAATGATTAACCAAATTTGACTTTTTTTTCTTGATGGGGTTTTATCAGTATATAGCATCTTTTGAAAACGCTAACGTCTACCTGTAATGAAAAGAGGTGAGCCCCTGGCTTTCGGATTCATTTCAAGCATGAAAAAGGAGGCACGATATGCAAAACCAATCCGAAGAAATTGTGAAGAGAAAAACCGCGCTCATTACGGGTGGCAGCCGTGGAATCGGACGGGGAATCGCCCTGGCGCTGGCTGAAGCCGGCTATGAAATTATGATCACTCATTATCAGGATGATGTGGCGGCGGATCAAACTGCGGAGGAAATTGCCCATCTGTCCGGTTGGGTATGCACCGTACGCGAGGGTGATCTGAGGGATGCAAAAGAAGCGGAAAGAACGGTAGCGGAAGCGATTCAGGTAATGGGACATATCGATGTCCTCATCAATAATGCGGGCATTGGAATGTATTCCTCCATAACCGAGTTACCGTTGGAACATCTGGATTTTACGATGCAGCTGAACTTCCGTGCTCCGATGCTGCTGATGCGGGAGGCTTCCAAGCAAATGATCGAGGCGGGACGCGGGGGCAATATCATTAATATCATTTCAACGCATGCGGAGCGGGCTTACCCGGGAGATGCTGTGTATGGAGGGCTCAAAGCCGCGCTGAAACGGGCGACGGAATCCGTAGCGTTGGATCTTTCTCCATATGGAATCCGAGTCAATTGCATTGCACCCGGAGGAATTCTCGTGAGGGAACGTGAGCCTCTCCATGATCATGTGGGCGCCACGATTCCACTCGGAAGAATTGGTGTGCCGGAAGACATTGGGCAGGCGGCGTTGTGGTTGGTTTCGGAGCATGCCTCCTATATAACAGGCATTACGATCCGGATCGACGGCGGTTTGATTCTACCGGGTATGCCTGAGGACGGCGAAGCCTCTTGGGGATATCGAAAAGTCAGACCCTTTCGGGTAAATTGAAATCTAGCAACCGATTAAAAAGCGGCAGGGCTCCGAATGACCGGGCAGCTGCCGCTTTTTAGCAAGTCTTCGCTTAGATCATCTGCTCCGGAGATAGAAAACCGGGAGTGCGAGGCATGCGTTGTTTAATGTGTTCCAGGGTTCGCTTGGACACCGTAATGGTGCGGGGATAAGCAAATTCATCACGGAAATGCAGTGTGTTGCCGTCGATATTTGTAATTTTGTTCACATTGACGTAGAGGTTTGATGCAGCACGTACAAAATTGGGCAGGGATTTCATCGAAGTTTGTTCGGCGGCGGATAATCTCTTTTTTATAATGTAATTCCTGCCGTGAAAAATAACCTGCTCCTGACTTCCCGTCTTGAAGAAAAAAGCATCGGTGACCGGATCAAAATTCTGATACTCGTTCATCACCTTATCGGTTTGGTTCATCTTTCAAAAGCCCCCTTTAGAAGATGATAGCTGTTAGCGCTTTCATTTTAACATATTTCCGAGCAGGATATCATACTTTTTTTGTGAAATTTATTAATTTTTTTGTAGGCTTGGACAAAAAAAGCTTATAATCGCATGACATGAGGGAGGTTGTGATGTATGAACTCAACTACGGTTCTTAATATTGTTGGGATTTCAGGGAGCTTGAGAAATAAATCCTCCAATACAAATCTGCTGCGTGCCTTATCAGAGCTGGCACCTGAGAATATGAAAATATCTATCTTTGACGGGATTGGAGACTTGCCGCATTTTAATCCGGAACTGGATGATGAGCCGCCTGCTTCGGTAACACGTTTCAGAGAACAGATGAAAGAAGCTGACGGATTAATCATAAGCACACCGGAATATGCGCATGGAATCCCGGGTGTATTGAAAAATGCACTGGATTGGCTCGTTCCATCAGGAGAATTATATGAAAAGCCGCTGATGGTCCTTAGTGCCTCACCACTGGAGACCGGCGGAGAAAAAGCGCATGATTCCCTCCTCTTAACCCTGCTTATGATGACAGCGCGGATCACTCCCGGTGGATCGCTATGCATCCCTTTCATTAATAAGAAGATCAATACAGAGTATGAAGTCTCTGATGAGCTTCTCAGAGAGAAGCTAATGACAATGCTCAATCAGTTGGGACAGGCGGCGAAGGAGTAAGTAAGCTCTTCTCAGGGAGTGTTATAGATTTGCATTTTTCAATTGCAACCAGATCATGCAAAAGCCTGCGGCTTTCTCCATAAACGGAGATGGCTCGCAGGCTTTTAATTTTACGAAGGATTCTTTTTATGCGTTTTCCAAAATCGTATTCAGGGTGGTCTGATCCAGACCTTTCACGAGCTTGATCAAAAGCTCTTTGGCTGCATCGTAGTCATCCGTGTGGATGATGGAGGATGATGTATGAATGTACCGCGAGCAGATTCCAATAACGGTTGACGGAACGCCGATTCCGCTCAAATGCACTTGGCCGGCATCGGTACCGCCTTGAGATACAAAGTATTGATATTTGACCTTGTGCGTATCGGCAGTATCCTGAACGTATTCAACCAGGCCACGATGTGTCAGCATGGAAGGGTCGAAAATACGGAGCAGCACACCTTCCCCGATATGGCCAAAAGAGCTCTTGTCCCCAGTCATGTCGTTGGCTGCACTAGCATCCAGAGCAAAGAAAATATCAGGCTGAATCATATTGGCGGCGGTACGAGCCCCGCGCAGACCCAGCTCTTCCTGTACGGTTGCACCACAGTACAAGGTATTCGGAAGCTTTTCCTTATGAAGAGCTTCCAGCAATTCTACGGCAAGACCTACACCATAGCGGTTGTCCCATGCTTTGGCCATAATCTTTTTGGGATTGGCAAGCGGTGTGAAATCGCAAATCGGCACGATTTGTTGGCCTGGGCGGATACCGAAGGATTCAGCGTCTTCGCGGTTATCCGCACCGACATCGATATACATCGATTTGATATCAACCGGTTTATTACGCTGGGATTCATCCAGCAGATGGGTTGGAATGGAACCAACCACGCCGATGACTGGACCGTTTGGTGTCATGATTTTCAGACGCTGTGCCAGCACGGCCTGGCTCCACCAGCCGCCAAGCGGCTGGAAACGGACCATACCGGTTTCGGAAATGCCGGTAACCATAAAGCCCACTTCATCAAAATGTCCTGCTACCATGACCTTAGGGCCTTGTTCATCTCCGCGAAGCACGCCGAAGAGGCTGCCTAGGCGGTCTTGGACAAATTCGTCCGTATATGGGGTAATCATTTCCTTTACATAAGCGCGAAGCTCTTTTTCAAATCCTGAAGCTGCAGAAAATTCCGTCAGCTTGCGGAACATGTCCATTGTTTTTTGATCCATGCTTTCAATTTCTCCTTTGCTTATGTTCTATTCTTACGGTATGTAATTCCATCCTATAGTATGAACTCCTGAAGTCGGATTGTCCATGTTGACCCGCTGAAGCACCAACGTCAATTTTTCGGAATACGATAAGTATAGATGAACGCCCAGCTCAGGCGCAGAAGGGAGCATCACCATGGAGTTCATGCCTTCACACAAAGAAATGATTCTTGTCTTCGTGCTGTTGATTTTGCTTGTCGTTGTTTTGATGTGTTTTTTCTAATTGTTTGAGTGGCGGATGCAATTAATTTGTATCTTCCATTCCAAGACAGCTGTCACTGGGCTAAAGCTTGTGGCGGCTGTTTGCTGTGTGTTCAAGCCGCTAATTCCATCAATACATAACAATCCTTTGTATGACAAATAATGAAAGGGAATGATGAAGAGGAGGTGCTGGTATTGCCTGCGAATACAAAAAATAAAGGGGCCAAATTCAGTCTGGATACCCTGACCCATCAGGAGTATAAAAACATTGCGCAGAAGCACGAGCCTGCACGGAGTATCTTTAAAAACTGCGTGTTAGCTTTTTTAATTGGCGGTGGCATTTGTTTTATCGGCCAAGCCATTCAGCTGGGTTTTATGACCTGGTTTGACATGTCGGTCAAGGAAGCGGGCAGTCCTACGGTTGCAGTCCTGATTATTATTTCCGTTATTCTGACCTGCCTTGGCGTATACGACAAAATTGCGCAGGTTGCGGGAGCCGGAACCGCTGTTCCTGTAACGGGATTCGCCAATTCCATGTGCTCCGCCGCCTTGGAACATAAGGCCGAAGGTTATGTGCTGGGAGTAGGTGCCAATATGTTTAAACTTGCCGGTTCTGTCATCGTGTTCGGGACGGTTGCGGCATTCTTTGTCGGGCTGGTGTACGCGATTCTGGGGCTGGAGGGAGTGCATCATCCATGAGGCTGAAAGGCCAGACTTGGGAATTCACTTCCAGACCGACCCTTCTTGCGGGTGCGACAGTGGTGGGACCGGAAGAGGGGCAGGGACCGCTTTCCGGTGATTTTGACTATATTTACGATAACATCGAGATCAATGAAAAGACATGGGAAAAGGCTGAACGCAAGCTCCTGGAACAGGCCTCCCAGCTGGCTGTCGTGAAGGCAGAGCTGACCAAGGAACAAATCCAGTTTTTTGTGGGCGGTGATTTGATGAATCAGATCATCAGCAGCACTTTCGCTGCGAGAAAACTTGGAGTCCCTTATTTGGGTGTATTCGGCGCCTGCTCCACATCGATGGAAAGTCTTGCATTGGCGGCGCTGCTCGTGGACACAGGGGCGGCGGAGCGTGTGCTCGCAGGGACTGCAAGTCATAATTGCACGGCTGAGAAGCAGTTTCGCTATCCAACGGAATACGGATCCCAAAAACCGCCGACAGCCCAATATACGGTTACAGGTTCCGGATGCGGCGTTGTTGGCAAGGGGGGCAGCGGTCCGGTGATTGCCAGGGCCACCATCGGCAGAGTGATGGATCTGGGCATCAAAGATCCGTTTAATATGGGGGCCGCGATGGCACCTGCTGCAGCAGACACGATTGAAGCCCATTTCCGGGATACGGGGCTTACTCCAGGGTATTACGATTTGGTAGTCACCGGGGACTTAGCTTCCGTGGGATTGCCGATTGCCGGGGAATTGCTGCAGAAAGCGGAGGTCGCCATGAATGAGACGGAATTTAATGATTGCGGCCTGCTGGTCTTCGATATACAGAAACAAACATATGTGAAAGCGGGCGGGAGCGGCTGCGGCTGTTCCGCTGTTGTGACGTATGGCCATTTACTGAAACGGCTGACCAATAAGGAAATTAAAAAAGTGCTTGTCGTTGCAACCGGGGCTTTGCTTTCTCCTCTGTCCTACCAGCAGGGCGAAAGCATACCGTGTATCGCACATGCGGTAGCACTAGAAATGGAGGGTTAATGATGCAATTTTTATGGGCATTTGTCATTGGCGGATTAATTTGCGTCATCGGACAATTAATGATGGATTTATTCAAGCTGACCCCGGCACATACGATGAGTACATTGGTGGTAGCGGGTGCGGTTGCAGACGGTTTTGGGCTATATGATCCTTTAGTTAAATTCGCCGGAGCCGGAGCCTCTGTACCGATTACAAGCTTTGGCAGTTCTCTGGTTCACGGGGCCTTATCCGAGCTGCAGCGAGACGGCTGGATTGGTATTGTCACCGGCATATTTGAGGTTACAAGCGCAGGGATATCAGCGGCGATCATATTCTCGTTTTTGGCCGCCTTGGTCGTTCGTCCGCGGGGATAAGACTACAACTGAAAATGCATGATCCCACTCACCCTGATCCCATACGGAGCAGGGTGTTTTGCTGTATCGGCCATAGGGTATGTTGGGGTATACGAGTAATTTAGGAGTCCTGCACAATGTACTTTAGGGGAATATATCATGTACAATGTAAGATATATGATTGTTATCTCAGGATTTAACAGAACTTGCTGCACAAGCAATTCCACAGTTTCACAAAATAGCATGATATAAGGAGGCATGAATATATGCCCGTAAGCAGCGAATCCCTGCAAACCATTGCAGCCGTTAGATCTAACCTTGAATCCTGCATCTTAGGCAAAGCCTTTGAAATCCAGCTCTTGCTTACTGCTCTCCTGGCAGAAGGGCATATTCTGATTGAAGACGTACCGGGAACCGGCAAGACACAGATGATCAAGGCTCTGGCCAAATCCATGAGCGGAGATTACAGACGTGTACAATGCAACCCTGATATTTTGCCAAGCGATATCACAGGCGTCTCCGTATTCCATCCCCGTGAAGAGCGTTTCTTTTTCCGGCCGGGTCCGGTGATGACAAACATTTTGCTCGCTGATGAAATCAACCGCGCAACAACGAAAACGCAATCGGCTCTCCTTGAAGTGATGGAAGAACGGAATGTTACGGTAGATGGAGAGACGTATGAATTGCCAAGACCGTTTATGCTGTGTGCCACCCAAAACCCGATTGATTTTGAAGGCACTTACATGCTTCCGGAAGCGCAGCTTGACCGTTTTATGATGAAAATCAGCCTCGGTTATCCTGATGCCGCTACCGAAAGAAGCCTCTTGCAGCAGCATAAGCATGGACAGCCTGTTGACCAGCTGAAGCCCGTAACCCACATGGACCAGATCGCAGAGATGCAGAAGGAAATCCGAAACATATTTATTGATGATGCCGTTGCCGATTATCTGCTGAAAATCGTCCGCATGACCCGGCAGCATCCGTCCGTTCTCCTCGGTGCCAGCCCGCGTGCTTCACTTTCTCTGATGATGGCAGGCAAAGCCTACGCTTTCATACAGCAGCGTGATTTTGTCCTTCCTGACGATATCAAAGTACTTGCTCCGTATGTTCTTTCACACCGTATTATTTTGCGTCCTGAGTCTCGTCTGGATAACGTCAGTGCAGAATCCGTCGTAAAAAATATTCTGCAGCAGGTGCATGTGCCTGTAGCTCTGGAGCGATGAATGATGATGGCGCTGCTGAAGACAATCAGGTCGATTCTACGGAATCTCCGCTTCTGGATTGTGCTTGCAGTATGGGCTGCCAGCCTGCTGTTCGTATTGTTTCAGGGAGGTAAAACCGCACTTATGCTGCTTGTAATGATCAGTGTTCTGGTAGTATATCTGATTGCAGGCGGCCTGGGTGGAATCCGCCGGGTCCACGGCCAACGCAGTCTTTCCGCAGAGCAGGAGCAGGGAGATGCGCTGCATGCAGGAGAGCAGGTTAAAGTGAGTCTGAATTTTGCGGTTCCGGGGTTCCTTCCGATGCCATATCTCATTATTCGTGAAGTCATGAAGCGGCATAACGGAGAGACCTGGTCCTTTGAAGAATCCGTGATTCCTGATTTCCGTGGAGGCGGCGAGCTGATGTTTCAAACTCCGCCGCTGGAACGCGGGAGGTATTATTTTACCGAGACTGAATGCGTTACGGAGGATATTTTCGGACTTATTGAGCATAAGGGGAGCTTTCATGTCCCCGGCCAGTTTCGCGTTTTTCCGCGGACAGTATCCATTCCAGGGTGGAGGATTATGGACAAGAACTCCAGGCTTGCAGGTCCTCAAAGGGCCGCTGCATCCCGCCGGGAGACGACGCAAATTAATGGTGTGAGGGAATATGTCTACGGCGACCGGATTTCACGTATCCACTGGAATGCAACCGCCAAAACCGGCTCCTGGAAATCCAAAGAATTCGAATATGATTCCGTTCCCAAGATTATGCTCGTTCTGGATGCTATTTCAGCCCATTATGAGTCGGACAACCATTTTGAGCTCGCAGTCTCAACCGCAGCCTCACTTATTAATTATGCATCACGTGAACGTCTGTGCATGGGACTCGCAACTGCAGGTGATCAGTTCAAGATGTTTTCACCAAGTGAAAATTACAGCGACCGTCAGCGGATGATGCATCATTTGGTGGATGTGACCGCAGATGGTTATGGCGATCTGCAGCCGAAGCTGGAGAAAAGCGGACGCTTTATCCCTTCCGGCGCCATGTTCATTCTCATCAGTCCGCAGAGTGGAAAAAAAGCACTGGAACTGCTGCGCTGGGCGGATACGCGTGGCTTTACTCCATCCCATATCTTGGTGTCATCTTCAGAAAGCGAGAGTAATGCCAAGCAGGGTTGGGTTTCCATGCTCAAAGCGCGGGGAACATTCGGTTGTTCGGTCTCCAGCTTGCATGATCTGCCCGCTGCGTTGGGAGGTGGAAGGCCATGAAAGCATGGGGTGCTTATATAAGAAATTCGCTCTTTTATTCCCTGTCTCTATTATGGATATGGATTATGGGATTGCAGTGGATTTCTTTTATGGATTTCACATGGTACACCGAAACGAAATCGATCGTTCTGATCAGCATGACTGCTATTATTGTTATAGAGATGCTGCTTCCTGCCAAAAGAATGTATCGTGTTATCCTTGAAGGAGCAGTTATTTTATATATTATCCATAAAGAATTGGTCAAATATTGGGTGTACATGCCATCCGGTACAATGGCAAACCGTATTCAGCAGTATGTGGATCACTTGTCACCCTATATCTGGATTGCTGCGGGGGCCTGGGTTTTGCTAACGCTCAGCGCCATTTTAGTCAATACCAAGCGCAGGGTTCTTGTTTTTTCCAGTCTTAACGTGATCGCCTTTAGTATTCTGGACTCTTTTACGATAAGCGATCTGTGGCAGGAAGTGGCCTGGACGGTTTTTGCGGCAATGGGATGGCTGGTCAGTGAGCATTTTCGCCGTTTTCAGGCACGCTTTCCTGCTGGATGGAAACATTTGCGAAAGTACCCCCTTAAAATTTTCATCCATGCTGCCGTTTTGTTTTCCGTTATCTTTATCGCCGGAGTGAGCATGCCAAACATTCCTCCGACGCTTACGGATCCTTATACCGCCTGGGTTGGAACCCCCGGGGGCAGCTCCAATACTGCGGATGTAAGCGGCGAATTGACAAGCGAGAAAGTGAAAAGCACTTCAGGGTACAGCCGGAACGACAATAACCTGGGCGGAGGTTTTAATTTTGACTATACGCCTGTCATGTCGGTGAAGTCCGAGAAGCGCAGCTACTGGCGAGGGGAAACCAGACAGGTGTACTCAGGCAGCGGCTGGTCAGATGAACGTTCTGGAAGCGACTACGATGATGTGAACATCGGCACTGCTCTGCGAAGCAGCGAACCAAGAGCATCAGGAGAGACGGAGACATTAGAGCAGACCGTAACGATGCTGAATGACAATGTGTACCCCGTCCTGTTTGGGGCTTTCAATGTATCCCAGGTCAAGCAGATGGATGATGTAAATGCAGGCAAACTGCTGTGGGAAAGCAACCAGTCCACTCTGCACTGGAATACCGATTCCAAACAACCTCAATATCCGAAGACCTATACCGTTATTTCGGAAGTGCCGGTCATTCCGGAAGATGAGATTCGCAGTAAAACATTCAAGAACCTCTATAATGGAGATAAACTGGATGGCAAGTATCTGCAGATTCCTAAGAGCTTTCCCGAACGAACGCGCAAGCTGGCGGAGCAGGTGACGTCATCTGCAGATACCCCGTATGAAAAAATAGGATTACTGCAAAACTACCTAATAAATAACTTCAAATACACAAATCAGCCGGACCTGTCCAAAAAGACAAGCGATGATTTTGTGGACAGCTTTTTATTTGATATTAAGGAAGGCTACTGCGATTATTTCTCCACTTCGATGGTCATGATGGCACGATCACTCAACATTCCAGCCCGCTGGGTCAAAGGGTACGCTCCTGGCCAGCAGCAGATGAATTCGGATGATGTACTTCAGAGACAGGGTAAAGTGGTTGATACAGGCGTTTATACCGTGACCAACGCGGATGCCCATTCCTGGGCAGAAGTTTATTTTGGATCTTATGGTTGGGTGCCTGTCGAAGCGACGCCGGGATTCAACATGCCGCTACTTACGCATAAGGAAGACAGCAAGCCTGTCACGGCTCCACAAGTTGAAGATGAAGCAGAGCAGGACGTGCTTAAGGAGACAACGACAGCAGGAACTGGTACGAATGGTTCTGGACTTTCCGGTGCGGCAATTGCTTGGATTACAATCCTTATCATTGTTTTGCTTGCAATATATACCCTTTGGATGCTGCGCATCCGTGTGAGATTTTTCCTCATCGGCATCCGTAAAGGCAGAAAGCTTACCGAGGATCAGAAAGTGATCGTGATGACCGAACAATGGCTGAATAAACTGAAGAGAAAAGGTATCCGGAGAAGCTCAAACGAAACGCTGCGTGAATCCGTAAATCGCTGGGAAAAGGAAATGCCGACCTTATCTCCGGCACTTGGACCGCTTCTGATGCTGTTTGAGAAAGCCAGATATAGTCCCTCTTCGGTATCGGAAGCCGAATGGAGAAGCGTATACGATCACAGCCGTAATCTTAAAACAGCCCTTAAAAAGGCAGAGGATCCGGCGGCATAATCGGGACCTTACGCAAAGCGCCCTCGCGGGCGTTTTCTTTTTTACTAACCACGTAGATTATGGTATAGTTTGTCCTATGAAACTGAGGTGACAACAATTTGTTCGAAATACTAATCCCTAAATTAAGGGTGAATACGGTATTTGATATTGATTTGGAAGACCTGTATGCCAAGGGTTACCGGGGAATCATCACGGACCTGGATAACACCCTGGTTGGCGCAAAAATGCCGCTGGCTACACCGGAGCTGATTACCTGGTTCGAGCGGGTCAAAAAGCTCGGGTTTAAGCTGATCATTGTGTCGAATAACCGCATGGATCGCGTAGCGGCGTTTGCCACTCCACTGGATATCCAGTTTGTGCATCAGGCGCGTAAGCCCCGGAATGCGCCATTTCGCAAGGCCATCAGCATGATGGGACTCCGTGATCAAGAAACCATCGTGGTCGGCGATCAGATGATGACCGATGTGTACGGCGGCAACCGCATGGGCCTTTTTACGGTGCTGGTGCTTCCGGTTTCCATCGCGGATGAAGGCTGGGCAACAAGAATCAACCGCCGCCTGGAGAAGATTGCACTGAAACGTTTGCGTAAAAAAGGACTATGGCTTGAGGAGGAAAAACATCAATGAAAGACCCGATGGGCGGACAAAGCATCAAAAAGTGCAGCGGCTGCGGCATTGAGCTGCAGGCGCTAAATCCCGATTTGCCAGGGTACCTACCGGAGAAGTCGCTGGGCAGAGAGCCTGTTATTTGTCAGCGCTGCTTCCGTATTAAAAACTATAACGAGGCTTCTTCCGTTACAGTGGACCAGGATGAGTTCTTACGACTCTTGAGCCAAATCGGCGGCAAGAATGCACTCGTCATTCATATTGTCGATCTGTTCGATTTCGAGGGCAGTTTGATTTCGGGGCTCCAGCGTTTTGTGGGGAACAACCCCGTTATACTCGCCGTGAACAAAATCGATTTGCTTCCTAAAGTGACAAACTGGAACAAAGTGATTAACTGGGTGCAGAAACAATGCAAGGAACAGGGACTTAAGACTGAAGAAATTATCCTGTGCAGCGCCAAGAGGAATCTGGGCTTTGAGCGTCTTCTTGAAACAGTATCCGAATACCGTGGCAACCGTGATGTTTATGTGGTTGGGGCTACGAATGTCGGCAAATCCACACTGATTAACCGATTAATCCGCGATTATAGTGATCTGGAACAAGAACTCACCGTGTCACGCTATCCGGGAACTACCCTGGATATGGTCAGTATCCCGCTGGATGATGGACACCACATTATCGATACCCCGGGGATCGTATATCCATGGCGTTATAGCGAGCTCGTGGACCGCAAGGATTTGGGGGCGATCATGCCGGAAAATCCGCTGAAACCGATGGTTTATCAGTTGAATGAGGGACAAACCTTGTTTTTTGGAGGTATGGCCCGCTTTGATTTTATTCAGGGTGCCCGTCAATCCTTCACTTGCTTTTTAAGCAGCAGACTCAACATTCACAGAACCAAGCTAGAGAAGGCCGACGCTTTATATCAAGAGCATGCGGGAGTTCTTCTGGCGCCGCCTGAGAAGGAGAACCTCGGCCAGATGCCGGATTGGACAAGACATGAAATCCGCGTGCCCAAGGGTGCGAGAATGGATCTGTTCATCTCTGGTCTCGGCTGGCTGAAGGTGAACAGCGATCAGGGCGCTTTAACGGCTATCCATGCACCTAAAGGTGTGAAAGTACTCGCCAGACCTTCCCTGATCTGATGCATGACTAGAATTCGGGAGAGGCAGGATGATTGACATGATAACAAAGACGGATTTACTCGCAAGTACCGGTGCACTGCTCCTTGGCGTTATCGGAGATCCTATAGCTCATTCCAAGTCGCCTGTCATGCATCAGGCTGCTTTGTCAGCGCTGGGGCTGCCCGGATCTTATGTTTCCATGCATGTGAAGCCTGGGCAGGTAAGTGAAGCCATTGCAGGGATCAAGGCTCTCGGGTTCCGGGGAATTAATGTTACCATTCCTCATAAGCTGGAGGTCATCCCTTATCTGGATCATCTGGATGAAACGGCACTCCGGATTGGAGCCGTCAATACGATTGTCAACGATTATGGCATATTGACCGGTTATAATACGGATGGAATTGGCTATGTGCGTTCACTTAAAGAAGAGGCGGTATCTGAACTAAGAGGGAAGAAGATCATGGTCCTGGGTGCGGGCGGCGCGGCGAGAGGCATCGTGTATGCTCTGTCGCTGGAAAGCCCGGACAGCATCTTCATTGCCAACCGTACAGCCGATAAGGCGGAAGCAATGGCGGATGAATGGAAGGAGCTTGCCGATATCCGGGGGATATCCATGCAGCAGCTGCCGTCGTATCTGAAGGATATCGATATCCTGATCAATACGACATCGGTCGGGATGCATCCGAATATGTCGGAAGCGCCGGTGGATGTGAATTTGATATCGGAAAATACAGTGGTCAGCGATTTGATCTATAACCCCCTTCAAACCAGATTGCTGGCAGAGAGTGAAAAAAAAGGCTGCACGGTGCATGGCGGCCTGGGCATGTTTGTCAACCAAGGCGCCTATGCGCTTGAATACTGGACCGGCATGCCGGCACCGGTTGCAGCAATGAGAAATGCTGTACTGAAAAGTATGGCTGGCTAGCTCCCTTTTTTGGGGAAATCAAAACAGATGAATATTAAGGAGTTATGAATATACATGCTAACGGGTAAGCAAAAGCGATATCTTCGATCCCTCGCACACCATTTGGATCCGATTTTTCAAGTGGGCAAGGGTGGAACCAATGACCAGCTTGTAAGACATATTAACGATGCGATTGAGAAAAGAGAATTAATGAAAATCAGTATTTTGAACAACTGCCTTGACGATAAAAATGAGATTGCTGAAGAGCTTGCGGAGAAATCCAAAGCAGAACTGGTTCAGATTATTGGCAGCACGATTATTCTTTACAAAGAATCTAAAGATTACAAACAAATAGAATTGCCATAAGCGGGAGGGTTCACCATGAAGGTAGGTATCATGGGCGGCACCTTTGATCCCATTCATATCGGCCATTTGCTGGCAGCAGAAGCGGCAAGGGATTCGTTCGGGCTTGACCAGGTCTGGTTCATGCCCAGCCATATTCCGCCCCATAAGGAACAGGCCGGAGCTGCCGGAGAGGATCGGCTCGGCATGGTGGCCGAAGCGATCTCCGATCATCCTTGTTTCCGTACACTGGATATTGAAATCAGAAGGGGCGGCGTTTCCTATACCATTGATACGGTGAAGGATATCCGCAGCTCTTTTGAAAATATAGATTTCCACTTTATCATCGGTGCCGATATGGTCAATTACCTTCCCAAATGGGAAGGCATTGAGGAACTGGTTGGGCTCATGAGCTTTATCGGTGTCGGACGACCGGGTTCCGAGCTGGATTTGGATGCACTGCCTCCTTATTTAAAAGGAAAGGTGCTTCTTGCCGACATGCCCCAGGTTGATATTTCTTCTACAGAAATCAGGGAAAGGCTGGCCACAGGTCATTCGATCCGTTATATGGTAACGGACAATGTCTATGACTATATCAGAAGGAGCGGATTGTATGGAATTCGGCCGGGAAGAACTGATTAAATTGGTTTCGGAGCAGATGCCGGCCATGCGCTGGCAGCATACACAGGGTGTGATGGAATCAGCAGTCAAGCTTGCCGGGCTGTATGGAGCAGATCCTGTAAAAGCGGAAAGAGCTGCGATTCTCCATGACGTTGCCAAATACTGGCCCGTCAAGCAGATGGAATTGGTAATCCGGGAGAATGATTTGTCCAAGGACCTTTTGTTTTATGATAAATCGCTTTGGCATGCAGAAGTGGGAGCTTTTGTCGCCAAGAGGGATTACGGAGTTGAAGACCCGGAGGTACTTGATGCGATCAAGTATCATACATCCGGGCGGATTGGCATGACACTCATGGATAAAGTGGTATGCCTGGCAGATTATATTGAGCCGGGAAGGGATTTTCCCGGCGTGAATAATATTCGCGAACTGGCTCACCATAGCCTTGAAGAAGGGCTGATTGCAGGTTTTGATTCAACAATTAGCCTGCTAGTATCGCGGCGGCAGATTATTTATCCGCTGACGGTATTTGCACGTAATGATCTTATAAAACAGTTGGAGGCGAATTCATGACCCTTACATCAGAACAATTGTTAAACCTGGCAGTAGAAGCTGCTGAAGATAAAAAAGCAATGAACGTCGTGGCGCTTGATTTGAAAGGCGTTTCGTTGATCTCGGATTATTTTGTGATTTGTCACGGTAACTCAGACGTGCAGGTCCAATCTATTGCAACTGAAATCCGCAAGCGGGTTCAAGAAACTGGCTCGGAAATACGCGGAATTGAAGGTATGAACTCCGCACGTTGGGTACTCATTGACCTTGGAGATGTTATTGTTCATGTCTTCCACCGGGATGAACGCGATTATTACAATATCGAACGCTTGTGGTCGGATGCCAAGGTTGTGGAGAACGTATGAGTCCGGTTGCAGGAACGATAGAGACGTATGAAGTGCTCCGCGAAGTGTCGCCATACGGATACTTTCTGGATGCGGGAGACCAGGACGTTCTCCTGCACTATACGGAATTAACACATGAGATCAAACCGGGCGATGATGTTGAAGTATTCATTTTCTACGATACGGAAGACCGCCTTGCAGCTACAATGAAGAAGCCATACCTTACACTTGGTGAAATGGCGAAGCTGGTAGTAGCTGATGTGCATCCGCGCCTGGGCTGCTTTCTTGAAATGGGTCTCGGCCGTCAACTTCTGCTGCCGATTCGCGAGCTGCCTGAATTGAAGGAGCTCCGTCCTCAAGTAGGGGACTCGGTATTCGTGGTTATGGAGCATGACAAACAGGGACGCCTTCGTGCCAAACTGGCGGGAGAGCAGGAATTGTCCCGGCATGCCTTCAGTGCCCCTGTATCCTGGCTGAACCAATGGTTCAAGGCCACGGTATACAGACCACTGCAGATGGGGACCTTCGTCATCGTAGATGGTGGCGTAGTAGGCCTCGGTGTCATCGGTATGATTCACTCTTCAGAGCGTCTTAATTTGTTAAGACTCGGTGAGGAAGTGGAAGTCCGTGTCAGTCATATCCGGGAAGACGGCCGTGTAAATCTATCTATGGCCCAGCGCAAGGAAGTTGGCCGTGACATGGATTCGGAACGAATTCTTACCTTCTTGAAGGAACGTCCTGCCGGCGGCATGCCGTATTCGGATGCGACGCCTCCGGATATTATCAAGCAGCGCTTTGGCATCAGTAAATCCGCCTTTAAACGGGCATTGGGTAAATTGATGAAGGAAGGACTTGTGACTCAGAAGGAAAATTGGACGTATTTAGCCAAATCGGATTCTGAGAAACAGGAAAATTCCACTGAAAGCTGAAAGTGAACAGAAAGTGCGGTGTCATCATGTCTTCATACAGAAAATTTGCATATGTCTACGATGAATTGATGGAGGATATGCCTTATCCGGATTGGCTTCGTTTTGCCCGTCAGGCTTGGGATAAACATGGCAGTATGCCGAAAAGCGTAGTCGAGCTCGGCTGCGGTACGGGCAGCATTACCATCCCGCTCGTCAACTCAGGCTTCGAAGTGACGGGAATCGATCTATCTGCGGACATGCTGTCTGTGGCAAGGCGAAAAATGGAAAGCACGCCGCAGGGCAGCAGACTCTACCGTGAAGGCTCGATACGCTGGGTGCAGCAGGATATGCGGGAATGGGAAATTCCGGAGCAGGTGGACGCGGTTATTTCCTTCTGCGATTGCTTTAGTTATTTGCTGGAAGAGAGAGATGTCACCGCTGCATTTGCTCAAACCTATAAGGGATTAAAGCCCGAAGGGATTTTTCTGTTCGATGTGCATCATCCGAATACGATGATCCGTTACGATGAAGAGCAGCCTTTTGTCTGGGATGACAGGTCTGTATCTTACATATGGACCTGCGAGCTGGATGCTCCCCGGTGTGAAATCGAACATCATTTGAGCATTTTCGCGAAGGAAGAGCAGAGCGATCTCTACCGCCGGTTTGAAGAAACGCATGTCCAGCGAGCCTATGATCCGGAATGGATGAAGACGGAACTGGTCAAGGCGGGATTCCGCGACGTGAAATGCTATGCTGATTTTGAATGGGTGGAAGCCGGAGATGATGCCCAGCGGCTTTTTTATGTGGCTGTTAAATAGCAATGCATAGCCTAATTCGGATTAGCCGTATCCGGAAATGGGAAACATAATGCCTCGGAACACGGCTTCCGGGGCTTTTTGCTACATGGTATTCTGGGTAATAAAAAGAAGCTTCGTAGAAGAAAGGATGGAAGAAAATGAAACTCACTAATTTAAAAAATAAAACAGCGATCATTACAGGTGCAGGAAAGGGAATCGGCCTTGCCATCGCGACTGCATTAGCCAAAGAAGGAGTTCATCTGGGTCTGATGGCTAGAACCGCCTCCGATCTAGACGCGCTAAGTGATTCTTTGACCAAGGAGTATGGAGTCTCCGTGTATACCGCGACGGCGGATGTATCTTCCCGTACGGAGGTAGATAATGCCATATCGAAACTGGGGCGGGAGCTTGGAAGCATAGATATCCTAATCAACAATGCAGGTATGGCTGCGTTTGGTACGGTGGCTGAAATGGATCCGGAGCAATGGGAGCGTATCATCCAAGTAAACCTGATGGGCACGTATTACGTATCCCGGGCAGTTCTGCCAACCATGATGGAACAAAACAGCGGCAATATCATTAATATCTCATCGACAGCAGGTGAAAAAGGATTCGCAACAGGTTCCGCATACTGCGCATCCAAATTCGGAATCATGGGACTGACAGAGTCACTTCTTCAGGAAGTACGCAAAAAGAACATTCGTGTAATGGCACTGACTCCAAGCACGGTGAATACAGATTTGGCGCGTGACAACAATTTGAACATTGGAGACGAGGATCGGATGATGCAGCCGGAGGATGTGGCTGAGCTCGCTTTGGCCTCCTTAAAGCTTCCAGCCCGTGTTTTTGTGAAGTCTGCAGGTATTTGGACAACCAATCCACAATAAAAATATATCAATGGCTTTAAAGCCTGTCTCTTCTGGATCGGATACCGATCTGCCAAGAGGCAGGCTTTTTTGCTATGAAAAAAACTTGAGACGCTGCAAATTTTACAGTCACGACGTTTTTTTTACAGAAGCTTTACCGTGCCTTAACCCTTGCAACTTGGCACCAAGTTAGACTGTCACTACAGACAGCCGAAGCGATACAGCCAAGCGGGCATGATCAGTTTCGGCAGCAGTTGTCTGCTTATTCTAAGATAAGGTGGTGCTGAGGTATCAAGACGGAACTGCATTGTCATACGACCATTTCGGACGGCTCGCATTCATTTGATGAATTGGCCGAGGCAGCCCTGAAAGAAAACATTAACGTGTTGGCGGTAACGAACCACGATACAACCAAAGGCCTCGCCTTGATGGTAGAACGGGGAAGAGAGCTCGGGCTCGAAATCATTCCGGGGATCGAAATATCCGCCTTTGACTTGGAAAGAAGCAAGAGGGTGCATATCCTGGGCTATTTCATTGAGCCGGGACATCCGGCTCTTGAGCAGTTATGCACCCCGATGATAGAAAAGCGGCATGAAGCCTCCCGTCTCATGGTTAAACGCCTGATCGAGGCCGGATACGGCATCACCTGGGAACAGGTTCTGCGGTATGCGGAAGGGGGAACCGGCGTATACAAGCAGCATATTATGCACGCGCTGATCGACAACGGCTATGCGAAATCCATATACGGCGAGCTGTACACAAAATTGTTTTCCCGCGGGGGAAACGGTGAGGAGCCCGGCTTAGCTTACGTCCGGCTGGACTACCTTCACGCCCGTGACGCCATCGAGGCCATCCTTCAGGCAGGCGGGATACCGGTTCTGGCCCATCCGGGCCAATACGGCAACTTCGAATTTGTCCGCGAGCTGGTGGGCATGGGACTTCAGGGCATCGAAGTGTGGCATCCGCTCCACGATGCCGGTGATGAGGAGCGGGCCATGGAGTATGCCCGGCTTTACGATCTTGTCATGACCGGAGGATCCGACTTCCATGGGTTTTACGGGGAGAAGGAGGTCCGGCTGGGGAGCAAGGATCCGGGCATGTCCTGCATCCAAGAGCTCAAGGACCGAAGACCGAAGCAAAGGGGGAACATGCATGGAAAAGCACCCGATTCATCGCCCTGCGGAAAGTAAACCGCTGACCCCGGAACCTGAGATTCACGAAAGCGCGCATATTCTTCACAGCATGTTTGGATCATGGACCTCCGTCGGTCCCAGAAATCAAATCATCGAATCCCATATCGGGGATTACACCTACACGATGGACGACGTGACGATCAACTACACCGAAGTAGGCAGATATACTTCGATTGCCTCGCATGTGTGCATCAATCCGGTGGACCATCCCATGGAGCGGGTCACACAGCACCATATGACCTACCGGAGAAGAGATTACGATTTTGCCACCACCGATGATGAGGCGATCTTTGAACGGCGACGGAGCAACCGGGTGACGATCGGCCATGATGTCTGGATCGGTCATGGGGCGATCATCATGAAGGGGGTTCATATCGGCACCGGAGCGGTGATCGGATCCGGTGCCATCGTCACCAAAGACGTCGAACCTTATGCCATTGTCGTCGGCGTCCCGGCCAAACCGGTCCGAAAAAGATTTTCGGAGGATGTCATCTCAAGTCTCTTGCAGATCGCCTGGTGGGACTGGCCCAGGGAGGTCATCATGGAGCGGTTCGAAGAGCTGAGCGATACGGCCTCCTTTATCCGGAAGTACGGGGGCTAAAAAGAGGAGGCGAGCACAGGGATGCATGACGAAATGGAGATCATGGATAAGCTCATATCCGATATGGAGGCAGGGATTTATGAGGCGGATGACAAGCTGCCGTCGGAGAACGATTTGGCCAGGCTGTTCAAAGTGCCCCGTATGACTGCCCGGAAAGCTTATGAAAAGCTGCAGGACCTCGGATATGTATACTCCAGGCAGGGCAGGGGCAGCTTTGTCCGCGACCAGCATCAGCGCATCCCGCTACTCTTCTCGGGCAACGAAAGCTTCAGCCGGAAGATGATCCAGATGGGATATGATTATCAATCACGCAACATTTTTTGCGACCCCATCGAGTATAACCACAAAGTGTATAAAGCGCTTGAAGCGCAGCCTGAAGAGCGGGTGTTCCGGATTGGCAGGCTTCGCCTCATCGACAACTGTCCGATTGCGATTCACGCGTCGTATGTGGCTGAGTCGATGTTCCCGGACATTGGGAAGACGGGCAGGGAAATCACCTCGATGTTCGATTACTACCATAGCAGAGGCTATACGGGGTTCGAGTCGATGAAGACGCTGCTCAGTGTGACCTATCCCGGGAGGAACGAGAGGGAGCTGCTTGCCTGCACCAGCCTTATTCCGCTGCTCGTGGTGGAGACCGGCTGTCTGGACAGCTTGACGAACAGACCACTTGAATATACGAGGATTATGTACCGGAGTGACTACTTTACGTACGAGCTTTAAACGATTAGGGAGGTCTGGAACGGATGAAACGAAGACAAAGGACCGAAATTCTGATTGAAGGCTCCAGGGATCTCGCTACCAGCATGGCGCAGGACATTGCAGACCGTTATAAGGTGAAGCTGGTCGAGCAGCCGAGCCAGGGACTGGTCATGGTCAAAGTGAGAGAGACCGCTAAGCGAAGCCTATTCTATCTGGGAGAAGTGTTGGTAAGTGAATGCAAGGCACAGGTCGGAGGCAGCTTAGGCATCGGCTTGGTCAAAGGGCATGATCATGAGCTGGCGTATCAGCTCGCGATCATCGACGCGGCGTATCAGGCGGGACTGGAGGAGACAAGGGCATGGGATCAGGCGCTGCTTGCCGAAGAAGCCCGGATCGTTGCCATGCGCAGCCGGGTTTTCAGCGAAATCGCCAAAACGAAGGTCGATTTTGAAACGATGGATGAGGATTAGGGGGAGAGAGCGATGAACTTTGACGCGGTTCATGATATACAGCGAGCCTACCGCAAAGTGGTGGACTCCATATCGAGACCCGGATGGATCTCGGATCTGACGGCTGAAGCGGACAATGCCGATGCCGAATGGGGCGGTTTGCCCGCCACCTGGGTGCTCGCTTTGATGCTGCTGGATACGGAGGTTACCTTCTGCATCTACTCGCAGCGGGAACACGAGCTTACGCGGCTCCTGAACCAGCTGACCTTTGCTACCCGGACAGAGCCGGAGAAGGCGGATTATATTTTTATCCTGCATGATGCAAATGAAGGGGATCTGCTGAAGGCTTTGCAAAGCGCCAAACTCGGCACTCTGCAAGACCCGCATACCTCTGCCACCGTGATCGTGGAATCGGGAGAGCTGTCCGGAGATTTTGAGCTCAGCCTCAAAGGCCCGGGCATCGAGAACGAAAGCTTTGTCCGGATCTCACTGGCTCCCGGATGGCTTGAAGCGCGGGCGGAGAAAAATGCGGAGTACCCTCTGGGTCTAGATATGCTGGTCGTTGACGAAAACAATAATTTGCTATGCCTGCCCCGGACGACGCAAATCGAGGAGAGGGAGGTGCTTCTATGGGATATGTAGCGGTAAAAGGCGGAACGCTGGCGATCGAGGAATCCCTGAAGCGGATCAAATTCGAGCGGATTAAGCAAGGAAAGGTTTTGGACGTCAGCCGTATCGAAGGCGGGATGAGAGGGTTGATCGACCAGATCATGTCGGAGAGCCTTCGCCTCGGCTTTGTTCGAAGTGTTGATTACGCTGGGTCTTGCCTTTCTTGCGACCTTGTTCGGAGCGATCATTGCACTGTTTCTCGGCCTGTTCTCAGCCCGCAACCTGTCTTCACCGCTTGCAGCCGCCATCATTAAAAGCTTGGTTGCGTTTATCCGAGCGGTACCTACGGTGATGTGGGTACTGATATTCGCCGTCGCAGCGGGTCTTGGCAGCGTCGCTGCCGTCATCGGCATGACCTTTCACTCCATTGGTTATTTGATCAAGGCCTACTCGGAAGCTTTTGAGGAAATGGACAAGGGGATGATCGAAGCGCTGAAGTCGAGCGGTGCGAACTGGTGGCAAATCGTGTTTCAAGCCATCATACCGTCTTCGTTATCCTATCTGATGTCATGGACGCTGCTCCGGTTCGAAATCAACTTCTCCGTCGCTATTGCGATGGGAGCGGCGGCTGGGGCAGGAGGGATCGGCTACGATATGTTTATGGCCAGCGGCTTCTACTTCGATCTGCAGGAAATCGGAGCTATCACCTACTTTATCCTGGGCTTTGCCATTCTGCTGGAAATCGTCGCAAACCGCGCGAAGAGAAAGCTGAAGCAGGGATAAAATCTGGTAGCCGCAAGGCAGGATATCGATGTGAATGAAGCAGTCTGCGCATACAAAGAACCTTGGACAGCAGATGTCCAAGGTTTTTTTGCCCGAAGCGCGAAAAGCTTCCGGACGGTCTTCCAAACGAATTAACGGTGCTCGATCAGATCGATCGTCCCGAGCACGATATGAGCCAGGCCGAAACCTAGAATTCCCGTGGCGGCAAGCTTATACTTGCTGCCGAGCAGCGCGGCGCCAGAAGCTGAGACTACAGTTCCAAGAACGGCAGGAATCAAACCTTCACGCATACGAACACTCCCCCTGGTTCAATAAGTTTGGACAGACAATGCTTAGTATGCAGAAAGCGCTCTCGAATATACGCTCTTATCGCGCCGAGGGTGAAGGTAAATGCCGGAGATCGCAGCATGCACCCGATTGACTGTCCTGACGGTTTTATATATAATATGACTTAATGTAGTTTTACTTAACGTAGAATGAACTAAAAACGAGACAATCTTTAGCTCAATCTATAGATTTGATCAAATTCAATAACTTCTGACAATGATGAGGGGTATTAGTTTCAGCGGTGTCACACAGAGAGCCGGCGGTTGGTGCAAGCCGGTTGACGAAGCGGAATGAACTCGCCTTGGAGTCATGGTTTGAAACGCGGAATGTTTATGATTCGGCGCGAAGAACCATCGCCTCACCTCCGATAAGGGTGCAAAGGGAGTGGAGAATAAAGTATATTTTCCGCTAACTAGGGTGGTACCACGGGAATCAAACCTCTCGTCCCTAGCGCTAATACGCTATGGATGCAGGGGTTTTTTTAATGGATTCCGTTCTGAAAGGAACGGCGTATGAAGTTTTAAGATTAATGAAAAAAGAGTATTGGATCGCGGCTTGTAGCAAGGCCGCCTGACTGTATGAGGAGGACATCAGATTATGAGTGAAAATGGGCAGCAGGCTCAGGGATATCAGGCCCAGGCAATTGAGCCGAAGTGGCAGAAGTATTGGGATGAGCATCATACGTTTAAAACGGGAGAGGAATCTGGCAAACCGAAGTTTTATGCGCTGGATATGTTTCCGTATCCATCCGGTGCGGGCCTCCATGTAGGACATCCTGAAGGTTATACGGCAACCGACATTGTATCCCGCTATAAGAGAATGCGCGGCTACAATGTGCTGCATCCGATGGGATGGGACGCATTTGGACTACCTGCAGAGCAGCATGCTCTCGATACAGGTGAACATCCACGTGATATCACGGTAAAGAATATCAACAATTTCCGCCGCCAAATCAAATCTTTGGGTTTCTCCTACGACTGGGATCGCGAGATCAGCACGACAGACCCGGATTATTACAAATGGACGCAGTGGATTTTCATCCAGCTGTACAATAAAGGCCTTGCTTATGTATCTGAACTGCCTGTGAACTGGTGCCCGGCTTTGGGTACCGTGCTTGCAAACGAAGAGGTTATTGACGGCAAGAGCGAGCGCGGTGGACACCCGGTTGTCCGGAAGCCGATGAGACAATGGGTGCTGAAAATTACCGAATATGCAGAACGTCTGCTTGAGGATCTGGAGGAACTGGACTGGTCCGAAAGCATTAAAGATATGCAGCGCAACTGGATTGGTAAATCCAAAGGGGCTGAAGTGAACTTTGATATTGAAGGGCATGAAGGTAAGCTTACCGTGTTTACTACCCGTCCGGATACCCTGTTTGGCGCCAGCTACTGCGTGCTCGCTCCTGAACATGACCTGGTAGCTGAGATTACAACGCCGGATCAGCTCGAAGCTGTAAAAGCTTATCAGGATCAAGCGGCTCGTAAGAGCGACCTGGAGCGTACGGATCTGGCTAAGTACAAAACCGGTGTATTCACAGGTGCTTATGCGGTCAATCCAGTGAATGGCGCGAAGCTGCCAATCTGGATCGCCGATTATGTACTTGCCGGTTATGGAACAGGCGCTATTATGGCGGTTCCAGGCCATGATACACGCGACTGGGAATTCGCGAAGCAGTTCGGGTTAGAAATCATTGAAGTCGTGAAAGGCGGCAATGTGCAGGAAGAGGCTTACAGTGGTGAAGGAGAGCATGTCAACTCCGGCTTCCTGAACGGCCTGGGCACAGAAAAAGCCATCCCTGCAATGATTACCTGGCTTGAGGAAAACGGAAATGGCCAAGGGAAAACTACCTACCGTCTGCGTGATTGGCTGTTCAGCCGCCAGCGCTATTGGGGAGAGCCGATTCCGATCCTGCATCTTGAGGACGGCACCATGAAGACCGTTCCGGAGGACCAGCTTCCTTTGATGCTGCCGGATATTGATCAGATTAAACCATCTGGCACAGGAGAATCGCCGCTTGCGAACGTAACCGAGTGGGTTGAGACGGTGGATCCGGAGACCGGCATGAAAGCACGCCGCGAGACGAACACCATGCCGCAATGGGCAGGCAGCTGCTGGTATTACCTGCGGTTTATTGATCCTCATAATCAAGAGGAGCTCATTTCGAAGGAGAAAGAACGCGAATGGATGCCGGTAGATCTCTACATCGGCGGAGTTGAGCATGCTGTGCTTCATCTGCTGTATGCACGCTTCTGGCATAAGGTTCTATATGATCTGGGCGTTGTCAGCACCAAGGAGCCGTTCCAGAAGCTGGTGAACCAGGGCATGATTCTTGGAACAAATAATGAGAAAATGAGTAAGTCCCGCGGCAATGTCATCAATCCCGATGAAATTGTTGAGAATTATGGCGCAGATACGCTCCGCATTTATGAAATGTTCATGGGGCCGCTCGAAGCGACGAAGCCATGGAACGAAAATGGTGTGGAAGGTGCGCACCGCTTCCTGTCCCGTGTATGGCGTCTTGTCGTTAATGAAGACGGCAGTCTGAATTCAAAAATTACGGATAATGAAGGCAGCGATGAATTCAAACGCGTTTGGCATAAAACGATCAAAAAAGTTACTGAAGATATGGAACATCTGCGTTTCAACACAGCGATCAGCCAGCTGATGATCTTCATCAATGATGCTTATAAGGCTGATTCGATTCCGCGCAAAGCGATTGAGGACTTCACGCAGCTGCTTGCGCCATTTGCACCGCATATTACCGAAGAGCTGTGGGAACGTCTCGGACATCAGGAAAGCATCGCATATGCTGCATGGCCAGCTTTTGATGAAGCATGGACGGTTGATTCCGAGGTTGAAATTGTCATTCAGGTCAACGGTAAAATCGTACAACGTGCCATGATTGCCAAAGACATGAGCCAGGAAGCTATGCAGGAATACAGCATGTCTCAGGACAATGTCCAGCAGGCCATTGCTGGCAAGACTATACGCAAAGTGGTCGCTGTACCAGGTAAACTGGTTAATATTGTAGCCAACTAAATCATAAACAGGATCGAAAAGCATTCAATCCCCGTACAATTAATTTTGTACGGGGATTTTTTTGGAATCACTGCTTTATTGAGACATTTGCTTTACGGCTAAGTTTTGGAATCGCCAAAAAGCGTATTGCATTTACTCAAATCTTCATCGTATTTAGCATGAGTCGTGGAGATAAGCTGGTGAAATACACCATCCAGACTATGCTTTAACAGGGCAAGGGCTTCTGCGGTGATTCCGCCAGGGACGGCAACCCTTTCCTGAAGCTCATGAGGCTTGAAGCCGCCCTCCGTTAGCAGCTTGCCCGTTCCAAGCAGCATTTCGCCGGCCAATTCTGTGAGATTCTCACGCCCGATGCCTGTCATTTCAACCGCTGCCTCAATCCATTGATCCAGAAAGAAGCTGATGAATGCAGGTCCACAGCTGGAAAAGTCCGAGGTAATCCGCACATGGGATTCCTGGATTTCCAGGGGCCTGCTGATGAAGCCCAGGAGATTTTCCAAAAGCAGCCTGTCTTCTGCATGAATACGACTGCCGTACATGCAAAGGGAAGCACCGCTCAGCGTTAAATGTGTGATGCTTGGAATGATTTTGGCAATTTTGCAGGTCAGTGCGCTTTCGAGATGATGTGTTTGGACCGGACTCGTGATCGATACAAGGATCTGGTTAGGCTTCACTTCATCCCCGATTTCATCGATCAAGACTTTATACTGAAGCGGTTTTACGCATAGAAATACGATTTCGCTATTTTTGACGGTCTCTACATTACTGCTGCATACATTCAGTCCGGGATGACGCTGAGCCAACAAATTCACCTTTTCTAATGAACGGTTGCTGGCGAAGATTTGCTGAGGCATGAGCGCACCGGAAGCAATGAAGGTATCGAGCAACATGCTTCCCATACTGCCGGTTCCGATGAATCCTACCTTCATATAGGTCCCCTCCTTTCGTGCTTTGCGGTAACGGCGCAATCCTTCTCCTTAATGTATGCGTATGAACCTGCACCTCATGACGGTTTTTCGGCAGGCACTGCTCCGGCAGAGCATTTTATTTTTTCAGAGATCAGAAGGTGTGAGCTTCTCTCAAGTAAAGACAGACATTTCTATGAAAATGAGGTGTATCATGAAACGTTTGACTGTAGGGATCAGCATATGCTGTGCCATAATAGGAAGCGCCGTGATTTTATTGTCTGGCATGAAGCATGGAGATGAAGCAGAGGCGTGGAAACCGCTGAACGCCAAGCTCGCTGCTGCTTTAGAGGACGAACATAAGCCGGCACCGGAGAGCAGCACAGGACAAGCAGCGCAAAGTGGCGGGAATGCAGCTAAAGACAAAACTCAGACATCTACAGAACCTGTGAAGACCGAGCCAACCACTCAAGCGGTTTCTTCTGCTCCTGCAGGAACGGCTTCCGGAGTTACAGAGTCTCAAACAGCAGCTTCAAACGGCTCTTCGGCAAGCAGCTCCAGCGTTCCAGAAAATAAAGCGGGTAATCCTTCAACCGATCCTCCCAGCAGTGAATCGTCATCTGTCCGCAAAATAAACGTTAACACGGCACAGGCTTCCGAGCTTACAAATATACCAGGCATTGGAGCAAAGAAGGCACAGGCCATTATCGACTATCGAAATCAGCATGGTCCATTTCAAAAGGTGGGCGATCTGGACAAGGTTAAGGGAATTGGTGCTAAAATGCTTGAGAAAATGAAGCCCTACGTAGAGCTTTAGCCCGGAGATGTGCTACAATGTTTACAATCATTCTATGAAAAACAGGTGATAAACGTGAACGACGAAACGCGCAAAGACTGGGACACATACTTTATGGATATTGCTTACATGGTTTCTACGCGTTCCCGCTGTCCCCGCAGGCATGTTGGTGCCGTGCTGGTTCAAGGAAAAAAACTGCTGGGCACAGCCTATAATGGGGCCCCATCGGGCGTTCCGGACTGCTCTGAGGCCGGCTGCATGATTGCAGAGGAACTCGAAATGGTAGAGCATGACGGTAAACAGGAAATGATCAAAAAGCAGCGCTGCGTGCGTACGATTCATGCCGAACAGAATCTCCTGCTTTTTACCGACCGGATTGACCGTGAAGGCAGCTCGGTTTATGTAACGGACGAGCCCTGCTGGACCTGCGCCAATATGCTGGCCAACAGCGGGGTAACGGAAATTGTATTTCACCGATCCTATCCAAAGGATACAGATAAGGTCACGGAGATGATGAAGCAGAAGGGGATCACTTTTCGCAGACTTTCAACCTATGAACCGCCGCGTGAAACAATGATGACCGTCTCCAACTAGAACAGGATAAAAAGAGAAATCGAGGAAGGACCTCTGCCGCCGCGGCTTTAAGCCGCAGACAGAGGTCCTTCCTTTTTAGATAGAAGGAGGGAATTAGATGAGAGGAAGGCCGTTAATCGTCTGGACCATCGCTTGGATGGTAGGAAGCAGTATGGCCTACGAATACTCGGGATTAAGATTATTGATGATCTGGTCCGGAATGACGCTGCTGCTTGCTATTCCTGCACTGGTGCATAGAAACCTGCTCCGCAGCATGTTAATTGCATGGGTAGCATTGACGTTATCGGGAATATACTGGGAGTGGAGCGATGCACGGAATGTAACCGTGCTGCCGGAGGCTGTGGCCATGGATATCGCTGATATGGGTGGAATGCTGCTGCAAGCCGAAGGCGTAATCGTCTCATCCGTCGAAGTGGACGGAGACAGGGCGGATTTACAGGTTGAACTGAAAAAAGTAATGATACAAAAGAATGCAGATACAGGCGATTCACCATCCTCCATGAAGTCGCTTCCGTTGCTTGAGCGGGTTATGGTCCAAGTTAAACTTCAAAGCAAGGACCAGCAGAGGTTAGCAGAAAGCTGGCAGCGGGGGGACAGGATTAAACTAAACGGATCGGTTGAGGTTCCATCTATTGCACGAAATTTCGGCGGCTTTGATTATGCGGCGTATCTGCGCACCCAGCATATTCATTGGCTCTATAAAGTGAAAGGCATACAAAATGTACAGGCTTCACCACCTTCCCACTGGAGTACGCTTACGATCTTCCGCTGGAATGACCGGATACGCAGCGGGCTGGGAAGTAAAATTGCGGAAATCTTTCAAGAGCCTCATGCAGGCTACATGAAAGGACTGCTTATCGGTATGCAGGATGATATTGACCCGGAGACGTACACTCAATTTTCCCAGCTTGGGTTGACCCACATCTTGGCCATATCCGGCATGCATGTTGCTGTTTATGTCGCCAGCTTGCTGTTTTTGCTGTCTTTGTTCAAGGTGTCGAAAGAGAGGTCTCTGCTAATTGTTATGATCATGATCCCGGTGTACGTGCTCATTTCCGGGGTGAGTCCTTCGGTTGTGCGGGCGGGCATTATGGGCATGATTGGGCTATTTGCTGCCAGAAAGGGCTGGCTGAAGGATGGCATGAATATTTTGGCAGCGGCAGCTCTCCTTATGATGCTGTGGAATCCGTATTATATGCTGAGTGTCAGCTTTCAGCTATCATTTCTCGTAACGGCAGGGCTCATGCTGTATGTACCGCTCGTGACCCCGCTTCTTCGCTTTCTTCCAAAGCGCTTCGCAGCAGCCGCTGGGGTGACGCTGGTCGCTCAGGTTGTTTCCTTCCCGCTCACAATCTATTATTTCAACCAGTTTTCTTTGCTGTCTTTTGCCGCCAATTTTGTATTGGTCCCGTTGATTACTTTTCTCACGCTGCCTCTGGGCGCTGCAGCGCTGCTGCTTGGCTGGATCTGGCTGCCTGCGGGAAGGTCGGTAGGGTGGATAGCCGAAATCCTGAATGATGGAACCTTCTGGCTGGTCCGCTGGATGAACGGATACCCGCAATTTGTCACGATATGGAGATCGCCTTCAATCATTTGGATTCTAACTTACTTTGCCGTACTGTATCTACTTTTATATGTAGCAAGCCGGTACCTGATTGGCCATAAAAGCAGATTGCCAGCTGGAGATGCAAATGATACCGTTGAGCTTGAAGGCGTGGGGTCTCCCGGCAGGGCCGCGTACTCTCCGTCTCCGCCAAACTATAAAATTGCATCTCTTATGGCCACAATTATGCTTGTCTTTATATTTTTGATATATTGGGAGTACAGGCCATCGTCATTGCATGGTGCTGGCTTGGTTCAGTTCCTGGATGTGGGACAAGGTGACAGCATTCTGATCACGACACCGGGAGGACGCAATATCCTAGTGGATGGAGGAGGCACCGTTAATTTCCGGAAGCTCCAGGATACCTGGAAGGAACGAAAAAATCCCTTTGAGGTCGGGGCTAAGGTTGTTGTGCCGCTGTTAAAGCAGCGTGGAATTCATCATCTGGACGCGGTCATCATTACCCATGGGGATCAAGACCATGCAGGCGGAATACAGGCTGTGTTGGATCAGATTCCGGTAAAGGCTTTGCTCTTTAATGGCACGTTGGCGGGAACCTCTTCCTTCGATAAGCTGATGGATACGGCTCTTCACCGTAAGATTCCAGTATATGCCGTTCATCAGGGCATGCAGCTAAAAATGGATGATCATACCGATCTCTCCTTTTTATCTCCGCTCCTTGAAGAAATGGAGCAGGATGAAGTCCCTGTCGAAAAAAATCAGAATCACATCTCGGTGGCGTTTCTACTGACCATGAATGATGGAAGATTTTTATTCACCGGAGATATGGATAAAGCGGCGGAAGAAGATATACTGAGTATAGGATTGAAAAACGCACAAGCTGCCTTGACTTCGCAGCCATCTATGCCTGCCGGAGCCTTTTCTATGCCGGAAGGCAGTGTTGATGTGATCAAAATTGCCCATCATGGCAGCAAGTCGTCGAGCAGCGAAGACTGGCTTCATTATTGGCGGCCGAAAGCAGCGGTCATCTCAGCGGGTGTAAACAATTTGTACGGGCATCCGCATGCGGATGTTGTGGAACGGATTGCTGCGGAAAAGGCCCAACTATTCCGGACAGATTTAAGCGGTGAAGTGCAGATGATTGTGCAGCGGGGAAATATACAAACCCGCTTTAAATTGGATTTAATCCATTAAATTTGAAAAGAGATCATTTGTTAACAAAATCTTAAAGAATTAACCGAAAAAAACACGTAAAATGGATAAGTTGGTGCCTCTTATATTAGAGGTGACGCGCCCACTAGAATTTGGTATTCTTAATTGGGGATTGCCATGCAATTAGCGGGTGAAAGCCATCTTCACGTACATAAGATTTTAGGGTCTTATAACGGATAAAAAATGTTGGTTACAATTTGCAACAATTTGACACTCTTACACGTCTGTAAGATTGCAGGGAGAGGGGGATCCTTTGTGGTAGAGCAGGGACTCATAAGAGCCGCTCAATCGGGCGATCGCGACGCTCTAATCACCCTATTAAGAGAAATTGAGCATCAAGTGTATCGAACAGCCTATTACATTTTAAACGATGAACAGGATGCAATGGATGCTTCTCAGGAAGCATTGATTCGCATTTACACCAAGATAGGCTCCTATGAAGAAAAAGCGCAATTTAAAACATGGGTTCAACGGATCGTGACCAATATTTGTATTGATAAATTCCGGCGCACGAAACCTACGGTTTCTATCGATGAGCATGAACTGGTATTTCAGGATAAACAGAATGTAGAGCAATCTGTGATGTCCTCTTACCTGGCCCAGGATATTCAGGAAGCGATAGACCAGCTGCCTGATCATCACAGGACCGTTATTGTTCTCAGATATTTGCAGGACTTTTCCTACAATGAAATTGCTGACTGTCTGAACCTTCCCTTAAACACGGTGAAGTCTTATTTGTTCAGGGCCAGACAGCAGCTACAAAATATGCTTCAAGAGCATCAGAAAGGTGGTGTATCAGGATGAAATGTCCAGAGGTGGTGGAATGGATGCACCGTTATTTGGATTATGATCTAAGCGAAGAAGAGACCGTTCAGTTATATGAGCATTTAAAACAATGTCCTGAATGTACGGATACCTTTCGGATGCTGAAGTCATTGTCCCGAGATCTTGAGGATCTCCCCAAAGTAACGCCCAAATTCAGTATTGTCGATGCCATTATGCCTCAGCTCGATGCCATAGATCAGGCCCGTCAGGAAAAGAGCGCCTCTCGCGAGGAAGCTCCTGCCGAGATGGTTCCCGTACCAACACGGCCAGTACGTACAAGCAAATTCCGCAACTCTGTTGCCGGTCGTACGGCCATGGGTGCGGTAGCAGCTGTAATTATTCTGGGAGTGGCTATATATAACTATTCTCCGAAGCATTTATCAACAGCAGAAGAGCCTGCCTTTAAAGCCGAGCAAAAGATGGCCGAAACAGCTTCTTCCGCAAGTGAGTCAACAACGGGCAGCGGCGGAGGGCAGCAGGATGTTAAGCCCAAGCAGGATGAACAGCAAAGTGATCCGGTGAAACAGGACACGACAGATGGATCCTCCGCTGGGAGCGGAGATGCAGAATTGACGACGCCGGATGTTTCCGCGGACCATGCGTCCAAGGATCAGACGTTGCGGTCAACCGAACCTCCAGTCAAGCCGGATGATAAAACAAGCCGGAGCGCGGATACGGGAATAGGGAAAAAATCGGCTTCCGGCGGTGCTGTGGATTCAGGTACTCCGGCGGAATCCTCAAATCCGGAACAAGGGACTCCGGTGGACAACGGCAACGGTGGCAGCAGCCAGGATAACAAGGCGGCAGATAACAGCAGCACTCCGGAAACACCGGCTGCGGATTCGAATAGCAAAGATCAGGATCCGGGTGTCAAAGAAGATAATATGACCATGGGTATTACTAGTTTTAATAAGGCCGCAGCGGCTCAATTCAACTCTCCTGACGGCAAATATGCCGCTTCCGTAGAAGAGAAGAAGTTGGTCATTTATAATGTCTCTGATAAAGACGGGCAGAAGACGGCAGTCAAGACCATCGATTTGCCAGGCACTTGGGTGTCTGGGGTATGGTCAGCGGACAGCACGGTCTTTACCTATCAAACATCGGATGATCAGGGCGCAACGACGAGCAAAACCTATCAGGTTAACGGCTCGGATTCTTCAAATCCCTGAAAAGTGAACCGAATATATAAAAAATAAACCGGTTTGCTATATGCACAATAATTGGAGATATAGAATAGGATATACGGTTAGATTAATCCAGACCCGTCGTATGACCGCGGGCTGCAAAGTTTCTAGAGCTTTGCTTAGCCGGTGTTTATCATAGATGTGCTGGGATCAGAGGGACCTTTCCGTGAGGGAGGGTCTCTTTGCTGTTTTACCTTGGGCCGATTTTTGATAATATATTAAAGCAGGCCAAATAATGATCAGGCTACATAGATGAAAGGGGGCCTACGTGTGGACGTCAAAGCTGCAACAAAGGCCATCAAGCAGGGAGAGATCTCACCGGTCTATTTGCTTTACGGTACGGAGAAATACCAAATGAACGAATTTGTTTCTTTTCTCGTGGAGCAGACGATTTCCCAGGAAGAGCATGACTTTGCTCTGGTCCATTATGATCTTTCGGATACGCCTCTGCAGGCGGTCATTGAAGAAGCAGAAATGGTGCCTTTCATGGTGCCGCGGAAGCTGATTCTTGTGCAGGATGCCTCTGTATTCACAGCAGGCAAGGACAATGCGAAGGTGGAGCATCGTGTGGAAGCGCTCCTTGAATATATGAAAAATCCGGCTGAATACAGTGTATTGGTGTTTATGGTCAACCAGGAGAAGCTGGATGAGCGGAAAAAAGTTGTTAAAGAGATTAAAAGCAGGGGTACGCTGCTTACCTTTATGCCTTTAGGCAGCGAGGATCTTTTAAAGTGGGTAGGCAAAAAGATGAAAGAACGCGAGTGCACGATGGAAGAGGGGGCAGCTGAAATGGTGATCCGCAATGCGGGCACCCAGCTGCAGACCTTATCCGCGGAGATCGATAAGCTGTGCCTTTATGCTGGCAAGGGCGGAGTGATCAGCGTACATATCGTGGAACAGTTGATTGCACGGACTACGGAACAAAACGTGTTTGCACTTGTGGAAGATATTGCGAATTTAAGAGTGGACCGCGCACTCGGAATTTTCTATGAGCTGCTCAAGCAAAAGGAAGAACCGATCAAAATTGCTGCATTAATTGCCCGGCAGTTCCGCATTATTTTACAGGTCAAGGACCTTGGAGGGCAAAGCTACTCCCAACAGCAGATTGCTTCGCAGCTGGGTCTCCACCCCTATGCTGTCAAGATCGCTGGAGAGCAGGCTAGAAAATTCCAGGCTTCACAATTGAAACAGATTCTGAGCAGGCTTGGAACGCTCGACTTCCAAATGAAAACGGGAGCTATCGACAAGGTACTGGGACTGGAACTGTTTCTGTTAAGACTCGCGGCATAGATGGTCAAAATAAGGTGCTGAACGGATCGTAGTCGATTAGAAAACTACGATGTGCGTACAGCCCTTTTTTAATGCTTTGTATCTTACGTCAATGGGTTGCAGGCTGCTGCAGTGTGAGGAGGGTCAACTCCGGAATACTATCAAAGCGGAAGGGAAGGCGTGTTGTGCCGATTCCACGGTTTACGTATAGATACGAAGGTTTACGGCTTTGGCGATAAAAAGTATATAACCCCTCTGTGTACTTATGGGCAAGCGGCGGAGTATACAGGGAGCCGTATCCAGGCAGTCGAACCTGACCTCCATGACTGTGGCCGGATAGCTGCAGATCCACGGGATAAGAACCCAGCCGGTCCGCAACATCGGGCTCATGCACAAGCAGCAGATCAAAACTATCCGGATCTACCTGCTTAAATGTACTCTTGAGATCGGGTGAGCCGAGTAAAAAATCATCGAGACCGGCGATATTCAGCTTGCTGCGGCCGACATTCAAAACCTTATTCTCGTTCACGAGCACTTTGAACCCACTGTCCGACATGAGGCGGAGGTATTGATGTTTGCCGCCGCCACCTTGATCATGATTGCCGTACACAGCATATTTTCCAAGCGTGGCCTTGATTTGCTTTAATATAGGTGCGACCTTGCCTGAATTGCGGTATTGTGAAAAATTATCGATCAAATCTCCTGTGAACACGACGAGATCCGGTTTTAAGCTGTTGATACGTGTTACGAGGTTTCTGAGTTTGTCCAAGGAATAGAATTCACCCAGGTGGAGATCACTAATTTGAATGATGCGCATACCGTTGAGATCAGCAGTGACGGATGGAGTGATGATCTTCACCTTCTCGATACGGAGTAGATTTGGTTCGATTTGTCTTGCATAATAGTAGATAGATCCGGCCGTCAAGAGAAGAAGAGCGGCGAACAGAATGAACAGATTGAAGCTGGCAGGCTTTTTGTGTTTGGGTTTCATAGGAATCCTCCCTTTCGACTTCAACTATACCGGGACTGCGTTACATGAATGTGACAGGCGGCGGAGTCCTTCGAAAAGGAGAATACCATGCGGATTTTAATTGCTGACGATGAACAGGATATGCTGCGGATTTTAACGGCATATTTTCAAAAGGAAGGCTATGAAGTATTTACAGCAGGGAATGGCGAGGAGGCTCTCGCGGTCTTTTACCGTGAAAAAATCGATCTTGCGATTCTGGACTGGATGATGCCGAAGCTTAGTGGGCTTGAAGTGTGTCGGGAAATCAAAGAGCGATCGGATAAAAAGGTGTTGATCCTGACGGCAAAAAGTGAAGAAGAGGATGAGCTTAAGGCACTCCACACTGGCGCGGATGAATTCATACGCAAGCCGTTTCACCCGAAAATTCTTGTTCTCCGGGCCAAAAAGCTGCTGGGTGACGAGAAAGGACAGCGCTATAAAACGATAAGAATCGATATGGAAGGCAGCAAAATTTATAAAAATGATACCGATCTGCAGGTGACGAAAACAGAATTTGAGCTGATGTGCTGCTTTATCCGACACAAGGGCCATATATTAACAAGACATCAACTGCTGGATCTGGTGTGGGGTCTTGATTATTTTGGTGATGAACGGACGGTGGACACCCATGTCCGCAGACTCCGGGAGAAGGTTGGAGGAGACCTTATTAAAACTTACCGGGGACTTGGTTATAGTGTGGAGGCCAGTGATGAATAAGCTGGGCCGTAAGCTGTTTCTGAGCATCACCGTTGCCATTTTGTTCATTTTTATTGTCTTTGTGCTGATGGCAAACTTTTTTCTGCCTAAATATTATATATACAAGACCAAAGAGAAGCTGGGAGAAGCGATCAATTTGATCGCAGAGCTTCCGGCTGCAAGGATGGCGGACTCGATTCCACTGCTTGAGCAGCAATACCATGTTACGATCGTATATGATTCTTTGCAGAAGCGGGGAAACGACCTGAACAATTCGTTGCTGCAGCAGCTGGCCAAAAAGACGGTCACGCTAAATAAATTCTGGATCACGGATGAGTCTTGGCAAAAGGTTAAGGAAGGCAGCCGCGTAAATAAAATTTATGATCAGGGTAAGCTCAAATCCAGTTTCTATGCTAGCTTCATCCGAAAGGATCAAAACATCGTCCTGATTGGACTCTCCATGGCGTACATTAGTGACACAATCCAGATGATTAACGAGTTTATTTTGATCCTTGCCTTCATTTCGGTGCTGATTATAGTGTTCGTCGTCTGGCTGCTCTCTTACCGCATGACCCAGCCCCTGAAGGAGCTGGGTGAGGTGGCCAAGGATATCTCAAAGCTGCATTTCAGAAAAGCCCGGACAAAGACCAGGGATGAGATCGGAGAGCTGGCGGAGAGCATCAATACCATGAGTGACAAGCTGAGTGAGGCGCATGCCGATTTATCCAGAAAGAATTTAAGTCTAAAGCGGTTTATGTCCGATATCACGCATGAGCTTAAGACGCCGGTTTCGCTCATCCAGGCTTATGCCGAAGGCATTCAGGACGGGCTGGACGATGGAAGCTATGCTGCTACGATATTGCGTCAGAACGAAAGTATGGCTCGGCTGATTGACGAGCTATTGGATTTTGCGAAAATTGAGAGGGGGCTGCTTGAGCTCAGCGCGCTCCCAATCAAGGATTTGTTCAGCGACTGCTTGGAGAAATTTCAAATGGAACTGGAATTCAGACAGATCGAACTGGTCGTGGAAGATGACCTGCCGGGAAACCCGATGATTGAAGCCGATGCGGATAAAATCAGGATGGTATTTCATAACCTTTTAAGCAATGCGGTAAAATATTCAGCGGATCATCGAATACATGTATCTTTCGGGGAACAGGGCTCGGATATCGTTTTCGATATGAGCAATGTCTTTCAGGGAGAAATATCCGATGTATCCCAGTTGTGGGAGCCCTTTTATGTGCTGGAAAGCTCGCGTCATAAGGAAAAATCGGGAACCGGTCTTGGACTCGCGATTGTTAAAACGATTCTGGAGCAGCATGAATACCGCTATCAAGCGAAGGTGAATGGTCAAATTATTCACTTCTATATATTTTTTGAGAAAATAAGCCCTCGTCCTGCATGAGCAGAATGAGGGCTTTTGCTTTCGGAGACACCCTCCTAAAGTCACATCGTAATGAGTCACTGTGACGTCAATGTGACAAGGAGGGAGGGAAATTCACTTTAATGATTTATCGTAGCAGAGGATGATTGCGTATCGGGCTGGCGGGTGAACCGCTGCGACCAAAAGGCGAGGCCCATCGTAAGCAGCAGCAGAATGCCTGTAAGTAAAAAAACAGCATGGATGCTGAATACACCGCTGATTGCACCGCCTGCGAGCGGGCCAAGCATGCCTCCGAGCTGGTTGGAGGTTTGGCTTAGACTGAATGCCCTGCCGCGGAAATCGCTGGATGTCACGCGGACAATCAGACCGTTGAGGGCCGGAAAGACTGCGCAGAAGAAACAGCCGTACAGAAATCGTACGATCGAAAAACCCCAAATGTTGTGGAAAGGGATTTGCAGCAATGAACCAATTCCCCCGGCGAACAGGCCGATGAGCAGAATTTTCTGAAAGCCGATTTTATCGGCGAGCTTACCCCAGCGGGGAGCGAAGATGATGCTCGCGATACCGACCAGTGAGAAGATTACCCCGGCCAGGATGGATGCGTCGGACGCCGAATGTCCTAACTCTACGATATACAATGGAAGAACGGGCTCGATTGTCATGACGGAGAACTGTGTGAACATGGTCAGTACCAGCACAACGACCAGCAGTTTATTATGCAGTGCAAGCTTGACGGTATTAAACACGGATACGCGGTCTTTGCCGGGCACGAATTTTTCTTCTTTCACGTAAAATATCACGAGCATGGTGGCCAGAAAACAGAGCACGCCAGCGCTTGCAAAGGCCAGACGGTTATCAAAAATCTTCGACAGGATCCCGCCGAGAAGCGGTCCCATAATGCTGCCGGTGGCTGTAGCCGTTGACATGGTGGATAGCGCATACCCAACCTTATGCTCCGGCGTATTGGTGCCCACGATCGCAATGGCTCCTGGGATAAAGCCGGAAAGCAGACCCTGTAAAATCCGCAAAATAAGCAGCTGTACCGGGCTGGTTACGAAGGAAGTCAGCAGATAAATCACACATAAAACAAATCCGGCACGGATAATCATAGCTTTGCGTCCATATTTGTCACCGACGGAACCCCAGAAAGGAGAGGACAACGCACCTGCCAGAAACGCACTGCTGAACAATATGCCGGACCACATTTCAATGTTTTGGGTCACGCCAATTTGAATTAAGAAGATTGGGAGAAACGGAATCACCATGGAGAAGCTTGAAGATACGATAAAAGAACCAAACCATAATACCCATAAGTTTTTCTTCCAGATTTCCATTGCTCGTCAACTCCTGTCTTGGTTATGTAGGCAAGCAGTATAGTCTGAATCAAAAAGTCCTGATCAGCTTTTCAGCTGTTCAGGACTCTTCATTTTCATCGTATGGATAGCGCATCTTATGCTTGTGCATTCAGAGCGTTAAGTTTTTTCGCCAAGCGGGATTTCTTGCGGCTCGCTGCATTTTTGTGTACGAGGCCTTTACTTACAGCCTTGTCAAGCTTTTGGGATGCGGCTTGAACTGCAGATTTCGCAGCTTCAACTTCAGTATTTGCCAGCGCAGTATCAGCGGCTTTAACAGCTGTACGGAGCGCGGATTTTTGGGAAGCATTAAGCGCACGGCGTTTGTCGTTCGTTTTTACGCGTTTTACGGCGGATTTAATGTTTGGCATTGCATTCACCTCCTGTAAGGCATTCGAATAGCTCGAAATGATTCACAACTTAAAATAGTTTAGCATGGGGTACCATAAAAAGCAATACTTAAAAGGCTTTGCATAATCAGAGTCTTCCTCCCGCACACTATAACAAAAAGGCAAGAGAGGATGGTTTTCAGATGGAGTTGGATCTACAACAGTATTCTGTGCGTACGGATTTGGCGGTGGATGCCAGGGAAATGGCTGCAAAGCAGTATCCTGGGTCGATACCGGGCGTGGATGAAGAGGTTTCCGATAAGGACGGAATTAAAATAACCCGTTTAAATGTACTGAATGATGAGGGATCACAAGCGATTGGGCGTATAAAAGGACATTATGTAACTCTGGAGGTGCCGGGGCTCCGCAATGGGGATACCGGGCTGCAGGAGCGCGTGACAGAGGCTTTTGCGAGAGAGTTTGAGGATTTCCTGACCCTGATCGGCATTCAGAAAAAAAATACGGTTCTCATTGTCGGCCTGGGAAACTGGAATGTAACGCCGGATTCACTGGGGCCGCTGGTGGTGGAGAATGTCCTGGTTACCCGTCAGTATTTTGAGCTGATGCCGGATCAGGTTGCTCCAGGCTACCGCCAGATCAGTGCGATAGCGCCGGGTGTGCTCGGAATCACGGGTATAGAATCGAGTGAGATTGTGCAGGGAATAGTGGAGCGGACCAAGCCGGATTTGATTATTGCGATTGATGCGCTGGCATCGCGGTCACTGGAACGGGTGAATACAACCATTCAGATTGCGGATATTGGGATCCATCCCGGTTCCGGCATAGGAAACAAACGGCGGGGGCTGACCCAAGAGGTGCTTGGAGTACCATGTATCGCCATCGGGGTGCCGACTGTCTGTTACGCATCGACCATAGTGAACAATGTAATGGAAATGATGAAAAAACACTTTGGCCAGGAAACCAATCAGACACGGGAAATTATGGGACTGCTCGATGGCATATCCGAGAACGAAAGGCTGGCGCTCGTAAAAGAGGTCCTTGAACCGCTAGGCCATGATCTCATCGTAACACCTAAAGAAATTGATGAATTCATTGAGGATATCGCCAATATTGTGGCAAGCGGGCTGAACGCTTCACTGCATGACGCGGTGGATTCGGGCAATTCCGGAGCGTACACTCATTAGCGGATTCCCAAGAAACGATGAATCTATAAAACTCTTCAAGAAGCCCCGCGAATCTAGCGTGGCTTCTTTTTTTTGCTAAACATCCTATTCAGTGCCTGAGGAAGCAGCGGAGGTGACGGAATCGATCTGAAGAAGCGGCAGCGGTCGCCTTTGTCTCCGAATGTTCTCCCATAGAAGAAATATAATTAAGAAATTTGAGGATAAAAGCGATCTGAAGATCGATCCGTAACCGCAGCGCTCTTCTCGCACTAAGTCACAATTAAGTTAGGTGATGTACTTCTTTTTTCATGCAAACATATCATTTTTGGTTCTAGTGAAACTCTTTTACTCATAGTTTTGAAGTATAAGAGAGTTCAGGAGGACAACACAATGAAGAGGAATGGGTTTCAACTTTGGAATATCGGCAAATGGAGAACCAAGATGCTGCACATGCTGTCCATGGGCCGAACATTTTTGCTGCTGACGTTAGGGTCGTTGATATTTTTCGTACTGTTGGGTCTGGGCGGAATGGCGGAACATAAAATGAATTCCTCTACCGTTTCTTCCATGAAGGGATTCGCAGGCTCACTATCGAGCCGGTTCTTTATGGACATGCTAGGCATGGAGCTTCCGCATCTGGATAAAGAAAAGGGAGGCTCTACCTTCTCGGGTGAAAAAATGACCACATTCGTGTTCCAAATGCTTACGAGCGTAAATCCGCGGGATCCCAAGAGTCTGCTTGCCAAGGAAATGCCGGGAATGGGAGCGAATGATCCGGTGCTGCTAAGAAGCGCTGCCGGTAATCAGAACCTGGATCCGCCAGAAGATTTTCATCTCCCGCCGGAAACGGATGATAAAGGTGATAAGCCAGCAGATACAGATCAATCCAAAGAGCCGGACAAGACACCGGATAAGACTCCAGTGAAAGAACCGGAACCTGGCGGTAAAAAAGAGCCTGGAAATCCGGGAACTGCCACGGAAGGAACGAAGGAACAAAAGCCGACGGCGCCTCCGGCAAATGCAACCGGCAAAAAAGTGGTTATGATCTATCATTCTCATCCAAGAGAAGCCTATAATCCGCTGCTGAGCAAAGCCAGCTCGAATCCAAGCTCCAAGTCGCCTTCGCAAAATGTCATGCTGGTGGGCAAATACATGGCTCAAAAGCTTGAAAAGCTCGGTGTAGGCACGGTTCATTCGGAGAAAGACTATTCGACGACAGTCAGTGAATATAACTATAACTTTTCATATAAATATTCCCGCCAGACAGTGAAAGAGGCCCTTGCCCAGAACAATGGTTTGGAATACCTGATTGATATCCACCGTGATTCACAGCGGCATGCGAAGACAACGACAGTGATTAACGGGGCCAGCTACGCACAGGTATTCTTCATCATCGGTCATGAGAACAAAAACTGGCGCAAAAATGAAGCTTTTGCGAGTTCGATCCATGAGCAGCTGGAAAAATCGTATCCGGGAATATCACGGGGGATTTGGGGGAAGACTTCGGCACAAGGAAACGGAGAATATAACCAATCTCTATCTGATAACAGCATCTTAATTGAAGTTGGCGGAATTGACAGCACGAATGAAGAATTGAAGCGGACATCTGAATTGCTGGGTCAAATTATTGCGGATTTGTATTACAAGGATCAGAAGGCGGAGAAAGCAAGTGCAGAGAAATCGGTATCTGCTACGAAGGCGGATGCCAAAAGTTAATCCAAATGGAATGGAACAAGGGAGGAACCGGTAATGTCGAAATGGACCAAGCGGATATGGATGGTAATCATTTGGGTCGGAATTGGCGCGCTGATCGGAATGCAGCTTGCCGGTTCCGGCAGCTCGAAGGCAGACTCCGAAAAAAAAATAGCGTACGCGGATCAAACGGCGCAGGCAGCCAATACTGCCCAAGCACAGGTTCCGCGTAAAAGCTCGAATCACTTCAAGGTGGAGGAAGAGCAGCCGGAGCAGGTGGAGGTTCAGGACTGGAGTTCTCAGTCACCGGAACAGATTCTGTCGACGAACACGAACAAGCCGACGGTAGACGTGCTGGCGGACAAGACGGCCGGACTGCTGCAGGACCTCTCCCAGAAGGGAATACGGCTGGTTGTCTCCCTGTTCGATTCCATAACAGATTAATCCTTTGCCTGTGGGATTGCCCGCCTTTATCTCAACTGCTATAATGAATTGATTGACACATCAGGCTGTTTTGGGGGTAGGGCATGACAGACGTACAAGCAAGGCAAAAAAATATTCGAAATTTCTGTATCATTGCACATATAGACCACGGTAAATCAACGCTTGCCGACCGGATCTTGGAGTATACGGGTGCTTTAACATCCCGCGAAATGCAGGAACAGGTACTGGATCAGATGGATTTGGAACGCGAACGCGGCATTACCATCAAGCTGCAGGCCGTGCATCTTACATACAAGGCGGATGACGGTCAGGAGTATCTGCTCAATCTGATCGATACTCCTGGGCACGTCGACTTTACCTATGAGGTGTCGCGGAGCCTAGCAGCATGTGAAGGCGCACTTCTGGTCGTGGATGCTGCACAGGGTATTGAAGCTCAGACGCTGGCAAACGTATATTTGGCACTGGATAACAATCTGGAGATTATTCCGGTTCTCAACAAAATAGACCTGCCGAGCGCTGATCCGGAACGCGTGAAGCAGGAAATTGAAGATGTTATCGGCCTGGATGCAAGTGAAGCAGTACATGCTTCGGCGAAAGCGGGCATCGGTATCAAAGAAATACTCGAGCAGATCGTGAAACAGGTTCCAGCTCCAACAGGAGAATCGGAGGAACCGCTGAAAGCTCTCATTTTCGACTCGCATTATGACCCATACAAAGGTGTTATTGTGTATGTCCGTGTCTTAAACGGAAGCATTAAAACAGGTTCGAAAATTAAAATGATGGCGACAGGAAAAACGTTTGAGGTGATTGAGGTCGGTGCCTTCAAACCCCGGATGACCATCGTGGACGAGCTGATGGTTGGCGATGTGGGCTTTATCGTCGCCGGCATCAAGCATGTCGGAGATACCCGTGTCGGCGATACCGTGACCGATGCGAAGAACCCGACAGCCGAGCCGCTCCCGGGCTACCGGAAGATTAATCCGATGGTATACTGTGGTTTGTATCCGATTGAAACTTCGGAATATAACGATCTCCGTGAAGCACTCGAGAAGCTGCAGCTGAACGATGCATCCTTGAGCTTTGAGCCGGAAACGTCCAGCGCGCTGGGTTTTGGTTTCCGTTGCGGATTCCTGGGCCTTCTCCACATGGAAATCATTCAGGAACGGATCGAACGCGAATTCAACATTCCGCTCATTACGACGGCGCCAAGCGTTATTTATCGCATTGAACTGACGAACGGCGAAACGATTCAGATCGATAACCCGTCCAACTATCCGGAGGTCGGCAAAATCGAAGCGGTAGAAGAGCCGTACGTCAAAGCAGGTATCATCGTTCCCAATGACTATGTAGGTACAGTCATGGAGCTATGCCAGAATAAGCGCGGCGAATTCGTGAATATGGAATACATGGACACAACCCGCGTAACGATAACGTATGAAATCCCGCTGTCAGAAATCGTGTATGATTTCTTCGACCAGCTGAAGTCCGGTACGAAGGGGTATGCCTCTTTTGACTATGAAATCTCGGGTTACCGCAAATCCAATCTGGTCAAGATGGATATTCTGCTGAACAACGAGCAGGTGGATGCGCTGTCGTTCATCGTGCATCGTGACCGTGCATACCATCGTGGACGCATTATTTGCGAAAAGCTGCGCGAAATCATTCCACGCCAAATGTTTGAGGTGCCGATTCAGGCATCGGTTGGAACAAAGGTCGTTGCGCGTGAAACCGTCAAAGCGATGCGCAAAAACGTGCTTGCAAAGTGTTACGGCGGCGATATCTCGCGTAAGCGGAAGCTGCTTGAGAAGCAGAAGGAAGGCAAGAAGCGCATGAAGCAGGTCGGAAGCGTCGAAGTGCCGCAGGAAGCCTTTATGGCCGTTCTCAAAATCGACGACAATTAGGATGCTATTTTTCACGGGAGAGCCGCTGGCGGCTTTCCCTTAAATATTCGGGGTTCCCGCAAAGTACCTGAATAATCTTCAAATGTAATAGCCCCACTTTGTGGGGTTATTTTTAGATGATTACAAGAAATCCGAAGTTTACATGCATTTCGCCTTCGATAAGCATATTTCGATAGATATTTTCGTATACGATAAGGAGGGAATTGGACAATGACAATCATTAAGCCGCATGCTGCGGAAGCCGTAAAGTCCCAGGGGAATCGGAAACCGCAAGCGGTCTATCTTCACATTCCCTTTTGCACCAACAAGTGTTTTTATTGCGATTTCAACTCCTATGTGCTGAAGAATCAGCCGGTAATGGAATATTTGCAAGGCCTTGAGCGTGAAATGGAACGGACGGTTAAGGAGGTTCCACCTGGCGAAATCAAGACCATTTTCGTAGGTGGCGGAACCCCGACCGTTCTGAAGCCAGATGAAATGGAATACTTTTTGAAGACGGTCCGCACCTATTTCCCGGATTGGTCCGACTCGATTGAGTTTTCCATGGAGGCTAACCCGGGTACTACCGATTTGGAAAAGCTGTCCGTCATGCGCGAAGGCGGTGTGAACCGCGTCAGCTTCGGCGTACAATCCTTCCAGAATGAGCTGCTCAAAGGCATCGGAAGAATTCATGATACGGATGATGTATATCAGAGTCTGGAAAACGCACGTAAAGCCGGCTTCGAAAATATGTCGATCGACTTGATGTTCGGGCTGCCGAACCAGACGGTGGAAATGCTGGCGGAGAGCGTGGATAAGGCACTGGCGCTGGATTTGCCTCATTACTCCATATACAGTCTGAAGGTAGAGGAAAATACACTTTTCCATACGATGTTTAAAAAGAATCAGCTGCCGCTTCCTAATGAGGATGACGAGCTGCAAATGTATTTGCTCCTGATGGATCGCATGAAAAAAGCGGGCTACGAGCAGTATGAGATCAGCAACTTTGCCAAACCGGGCTATCACAGCCGCCACAACATGGCTTACTGGTTGAATGAAGACTATTACGGACTCGGTGCCGGAGCACACGGGTATGTAGGACATCAGCGCCACATGAATATCAAAGGCGTCAATCCGTATACAGAAGCCACGAAGGAAGGGCTGCCGCGGATGGAGAGCTTTACCGTTCCGAAAGAGGAAGCGATGGAGGACTTCATGATGGTCGGACTGCGCGTGATGAGCGGGGTTTCAAAAAGTCATTTTGAAGAGCAGTTTGGCCTTACCATCGAGGAGGTTTTCGCAGAACCGCTGGGTAAAATGCTGGATAAAGGATTGATGGAAGAAACGGGCACAGGCTATCGTCTCAGTGAGCAAGGGCTTCTGTTTGGCAATGATGTATTTGGCACATTTATCGGGTCGCTGACCATTAAAGAATAGCTTGAACTTCTATGCGTGATGTTGTATATTTATTCATATTAAAAAAACAGCACGTATAGAGGATGCGCAATTGACTACGGGCATGAGCCTGTTTTGCATCATCCTTGAACTTAGGAGGAGAAGTAAGATGCCGGCTGTAGTCACATGTAGAATTGCGGTAGCGGAGGATGTTGAGCCGCTCTTTCATATGATTGATGGATACGCACAGAAGGGGATTATGCTGCCTCGGTCCCGGAAGGTACTGGAAAAGCAGCTGGATCAATTCGTCGTTGCGGAAATGGACGGCACGGTCATAGGCTGCGGCTCGCTCTGCCGCTTGGGCAGTGATCTGGTTGAAATTCGTTCCCTTGGTATTATGGATGGACATAAAGGGCTTGGCATTGGCTCCATGCTGGTGAACAAACTGACAGAGGAAGCAATACGCCAGGGCATTCCCAAAATTATGGCTTTAACGTATGAGGTATCTTTTTTTGTGAAAAACGGTTTTTCTGTGGTAGAGAAGGAAATTTTCCCGGAAAAGGTATGGACCGATTGCGTCAACTGCAGCAAGCAGTCCTGCTGTGATGAAATTGCCGTACTTAAGATGCTGGACTAACGTAAAAGCTGCATGATCATAAAAACGGACCACTTGCCACTCAAGTCATGTTCAATGACTGATGGAAGTGGTTTTTTGTTGCTGAAATACTATGGGAAATAATTCACTCGGCAGACGGTTTTTTTCATTATCCATAATAAAATGAACGATTATCCGAAGTTATCGGTCATATAGACAAGACAACCAAAAGGGAGGTGTAATCGGAGTGAATGACCGCGAGCTTTTTGAGACGTATAAGGAACAGGTCTATCATCTGTGCTTTTACATGATGCAAAACCGTTCAGACGCCGAGGATATTTGCCAGGAAGTGTTCGTCAAAGCCTTGCTTGCCGACAGGTCGCAAGTACGTGACCTCAAACCATGGCTGCTTAGAATCGCTTCAAATGAGTGCAGCAGTGTTCTCAGAAGACGTAAAAACGGCTGGGCCAAGGAACTGAGTGCCTATCTGCTTACCCGTCCGCGTATATCCAATCCGGTTGAAGAGAATGTAGATCAGCGGGAAATCAAAATGGAATTTTACCAAGTGTATGGCAGACTGCCGGATAAGATTCGCATAGTTGTTACCCTTCGTTATGTTAATGAAATGACAATACCGGAAATTGCGAATGTCCTCAATATTCCGGAAGGAACGGTTAAATCGAGATTAAACCGTGGAATCAAGCTGCTGCAGCAAATGAAGGTATTTCAAACAAAGGAGATGATTGGAAATGAGTCGCTTCTATAAAAATGGGCTACAGGGAAAGGTTCAGGATCCTCCCCGTCCGAATTATAATCAGATGTGGACGGACATTGAACGAGAAGTAGCGATGCGCAGATCGGGTGCTCTGCAAGTGACTTCCACTCCAAGAACGAAAAGGAAATTCATACCTGCTGCCATCGTCTTCTCGTGTTTTATGGTCGTTGCCGTTCCTGTGTTTGCGGGGGTTACACTGAATTGGGACAGTCTTTACGGCGGCCGGAGTGTAACGAATGCACTGAATAATGGAGTTGGCCAACGTTATAATCTTGATGTGAGCAGCAAGGATATTACGATGAGCTTGAAAGGTGTAGTCACGGACGGAGAAAGAATGAAAATGTTGGTCTCGATCGATTCCGATATGAAACCGGGCGATTATGATGCTGTGGAACTGGAGCATATGGTAATCAAGGACGAAGCAGGTAAGGAAGAACCGGTCAATGGTTACTTGAATTACGATGAATCCAGTGGAAAACTTCTCGGGATATATGAAACTAAAGACAATCTGCAGCAAGGCAAAAAAACATACACACTGGAAGCAGGCAGCCTTGTATATTACAAAGACAAGGACATTGCCCTGAAGCAGATCCCTAAAGCAGGAGAAACGCTCTCCACCGGTGAAGCGCGATACCCTTCCATCCGCATAAAGTCGGTGACGGAGTCCAATAGCAGTTTAGCCGTACGGTATAACGTATCAGCAGCCGATTCAAACGACCAGGGACATGGAGATCCGCATTTAATTGTTAAGACGGGTAGCGGAAGCAGTCGGGGCATGCTGACCCAGCTTCCTCCGGAAGATAAGGACGTACTTATTGAGCAAGTATTCAGTAATTTGACCGCCGAAGCATGGGGGAATGCAGAGCTGCATTTCAATTATATGAAAGAAGCGAAGCGGATTCCGGGTACGTGGTCATTCCATTTTAAAGCAGATGGCAAAAAGGCGGGCGAAGCGGTTTATTCGCAGCTGCTGCAATCCAGCGATGAATTCCAGCAAAAGGCGGGTATGTCGCTAAACCAGTTGACAGTCACACCACTGGAGATTATTGCCGGCATTCAGGATGACATGCTGATGAAGGTACACGACAAGAATGGTGAAGTCATGTATAAAGACGTACGGCTGATGGTTGGCGATCAGGAGATCGCAGGCTCCTACACGATAAAAGGGGATGACCCGGAAAAGTATCAGCATGTGTTCGCTTTCGAATCACCGGAGTGGTACAAGGATTGGTCCAAGGTACCGATGAAGATGATTTTGAAAGATGCGGTTGTCACAAAAAGAGATAAATCCGCAAACTGGCTTGTCCTGAACAAACCCGCTGCGAAGAAGCAGACGGCTGAAATGAAGCTGGAGTCTTTCGGAGTTCGTTTCGATTATTATATGGATGGGAATGATCTCGTTGTCGAATCGGAGTCTGATTCGAAGGGATTTAAAGGTATCAGCCAATCCATGCTCCGCGTGGATGGTCAAGACCTCTATCCGGAATATACACCGAGGGGACCGAGCGCACCGAGCAAAAATATCGAGAGATACCCGAACTTTAAGATGAATCAAACGCTGGAGATCAATCCTGGATTCTACAGCTATTATGATTCGAGCAGGGACAGTGAGATAACCCTCATTAAATAGAAAATCGTTGTTTCCTGTGGTGAAGTAATTCCACAGTCCATTATTGACCCATGATACCGAACTGACTTGACAATGCTCATGTCAGTTTGGTATTTTTGTATTAGCGCTTAGCACTCATCTGAGTCGAGTGCTAACGATTGGCGATAATCAACAACCAGGGGGGAGGGGAAGACATGCTTACCGAACGCCAAAGATTGATACTGAATGCCATTGTCGACGATTATATCCGCTCTGCGGAACCTGTCGGCTCACGCAGCATATCGAAACGGGGAGATGTCGGATACAGTCCTGCAACGATACGCAATGAGATGGCTGACTTGGAGGATCTGGGTTTTTTGGAACAGCCCCATACATCGGCCGGACGCATCCCTTCTCATAAAGGTTACCGATATTATGTGGACCATCTTGAACCGATTTATCAAGGGCTTCCAACGGAGCTGCGTTCTCTGCGCAACTATTTCGCGGAGAAGCTGAATGCATCGGAACAGGTCATCCAGCATGCCGCCATGATTCTTTCCCATATTACGAACTACACTTCCATCCTGCTTGGGCCGGAAGTTTTTCATACGTCTCTTCGCCATTTCCAGCTGCTGTCGCTAAACGAGACGACTGCGGTAGCCATTATCGTGACCAGCACTGGACAGGTTGAGAGCAAAACGGTATCTGTACCGCCTGGCGTTTCTGTTTCAGAAATGGAGAAAGTGGTAAATCTGCTTAACAGTAGGCTGGTCAATGTTCCGCTCTACAAGCTCAAATCCAGGCTTTACCGTGAGCTGGGGCAGGAAATGGAGCGCCACTTAACCAATTTTGAAGAAATGATGGGCATCTTGGACAATATATTTGTGGATACGGATACCGATCAGCGCGTGTATTTGAGCGGTGCAACCAATATGTTGACCCAGCCCGAATTCAAAGATGTGGAGAAAGTCAAGGACATCCTTGACCTTCTCGAAGAAACGCCTACACTCATGAAAATGATGGCTGCCACGCAGGGCTCGGCAGGGATTCAAGTTCGGATTGGTACCGAAAATGACCATGAGGCCTTTGCTAACTGCAGCCTGATAACGGCAACCTATTCATTGGATGGAGAGGCGCTGGGAACGATCGGCATTCTAGGTCCTACGCGGATGGAATATGCCAGGGTAATGAGTCTGCTTGGCATTCTGTCGAAGGATCTGACGACGATGCTATCAAAGCTGTATAAATAAGGAGGCTTGAGGCGGATGAGTCAAGGTCAGCAGCCGGTACGCGAAGGCGAGGAACGGTACGCGGCACTGCTCAACAACAGTAATGCCGTCCGGGCCATTACCTCTGCGGTTGAAGGCACCCTGGGTCCTAAAGGACTTGATGTCATGCTGGTGGGTGACCGGGGTGAAGTGATTATTACGAACGACGGGGTCACTATTCTGGATAAAATGGATGTCAGTCATCCAGCGGCAAGGCTGCTAATTCAGGTAGCACGCTCCCAGCAGAAAAAGGTAGGGGATGGAACAACCACAGCTACCGTTCTGGCGGGTGCACTTGTCCAGGAAGGGGTATCCCAGATCGTAAGAGGCGTACCTGCATCCAAAGTGGTGGCAGGCATGCAGCAGGGAGTTAAGATGGCTGCAGAATCTCTGCAAGCCCGGGCCAGAGAGATTGAGGATCTGGAGGATCCCTTGCTGGCCAAAGCCGTATACGTGGCTGGAAGGGAACGGGAAGATATCGTGGCTCTTGTAATGGAAGCTGCTTCGATCATCGGAATCCGCAAGCTGAAGGATCCTTCCTATTTACTGGCTGATGCCGTGACATCGCATGAAAAGGGCAGCAATGAGGTGTTTGAGGGTCTTCTGCTCAGACAGCTGCCATTGTATCCACATGATACGCCCATTCTTGAAGATACACGGATTCTCATCCTGCATGATGCGCTTGAGCCTGAAAGCCTGGATGAGGAAGTGTTGACGACTGAAGCCGGCTTTGCCCGATATATGGAACTGCGTGAGCGGTTTACCCGCGATTTGCATGTGTTGGCTGATCTCGGTATTGGTTTGATTTTGCTGGAAAAAGGGATTCATCCGGATGCAGAACAGTTCTGCATGGATCATGGAATCATGGTCATTCCAAGAGTAAGCCGGAATGACCTGGCACGCGTCAGCTCAATGACCGGTGCCGTTCCGCTGCGGCGGACGGCGTTACATAAAGAGCGGGAGTCACTTGGAAGACTGCTCGGTTTTTCTCCTTGGGCATGCTATGATGAAACATTAGAGCGTGTCCGGATCAGGAGCGGCGGACAAAAGGAGGAGCCTTTTGTGACGCTCATTGTTGGTGCCAGCACCGCTGAAGTGGTCGGTGAATCAGCCCGGATCGCGGCTGACGCAGCTTCTGCACTTCAGGCAGCGATTGCAGGAGGTATCCTCCCCGGCGGCGGCACCGCTGAGCTTGCCGTTTCCTATGAGCTGGAGCGGCAGCGTGAAGCTGTGAAAGGGATGGAGGCTTTTGGCATTGCAGCTGTTGCTGCAGCCCTACGTAAACCGATGTCCCAAATCCTGCTGAACGCAGGCTACAATCCGCTTGAGAAGATGGAAGAGGCACGTGCCGCGCAGCTGACAGAGAATTGTGACGGCATGGGAGTGGACTGCGATTCCGGCCTTGTGATCCACTACGAGGAGAAGGGCATTGTTGATCCCGCTTTGGTCAAAATTCACGGCCTGCAGACGGCTGGTGAGGTTGCTGCGGCAGTACTGCGCATTCATAATGTTATTAAGATGAGAAGCGCACATGGGTATGAGGAATGACATGAAATGAAGCGAAAGTTTGGCACAAAAAGATATAGAGCATATTAAGGAGGTGAAGACATCTTGAAAGAAAACCAAAACTATCAAGAACATGAAAACGAATTGAATGAAACCAGCGAGGATACTTCGGTGGAAAATGAAAACACAGCTGCTCAAGCAGATGCTTCTTCTACAGAAGAGGGAAATGTGGAGGTATTGGATTCCGCACATCTTCAAAATGAGGTTGAACGCCTGCAGACGCTGGCTGATGATTACCAGCAGCGAGCACTGCGGACTCAAGCGGATTTTGATAACTTCCGTAAACGGACCCAGAAGGAGAAAGAAGACTTTGCAAAATATGCATCGTCCAAGCTGATTACGGAGCTGCTCCCTATTATTGATAATTTCGGGCGGGCCATTACCGCTGCAGGTGACATTGCAGACAGTGATTCCTTCGCGAAAGGCGTTGGCATGATCTTCCGTCAGCTCGAAGGCGTTCTGAAAGCCGAGGGTCTGGAGCCGATGGAAACGGTTGGACAGCCGTTTAATCCAGAATTCCATCAAGCCATCATGCAGGTGGAAAGCGATGAATATGAAGAAGGCATCGTTGTTGAGGAAGTGCAAAAAGGCTACATTCTCAAAGACAGAGTGTTACGCCCGGCAATGGTTAAAGTCAGCATGTAATTTCATGGCTGTTTAAATATATGAAAATATTCATTTATTCTGAAGGAGGAAATATCTTATGAGTAAAGTTATCGGTATTGACCTTGGAACCACCAACTCCTGTGTAGCCGTAATGGAAGGCGGCGAAGCCGTTGTTATCCCGAACCCGGAAGGCGCACGTACGACCCCTTCGGTTGTAGGTTTTAAAAAGGACGGCGAGCGTATCGTCGGTGAAACAGCAAAGCGTCAGGCAATTACAAACCCAGACCGCACCATTCATTCCATTAAACGCCACATGGGTACGAACCATAAAGAAACAATTGAAGGAAAAGACTATACTCCACAAGAAATCTCGGCTATGATCCTGCAAAAGCTGAAATCCGATGCAGAAGCATACCTCGGACAAACGGTTACTCAAGCAGTAATCACCGTTCCAGCTTATTTCAATGACAGTCAGCGTCAAGCGACCAAAGATGCAGGTAAAATCGCAGGTCTTGAAGTCCTTCGTATCGTCAACGAGCCAACTGCAGCAGCACTTGCATACGGTCTGGAAAAATCCGAAGACCAAACCATCTTGGTATATGACCTGGGCGGCGGTACTTTCGACGTATCGATTCTTGAACTGGGCGACGGCTTCTTCGAAGTAAAAGCGACAAGTGGTGATAACCACCTGGGCGGCGACGACTTCGACCAAGTTATCATTGATTACCTCGTTAACGAATTCAAGAAAGAACAAGGCATTGATCTCAGCAAGGACAAAGCCGCTGTACAACGCTTGAAGGACGCAGCTGAAAAAGCGAAGAAAGAGCTTTCCGGCGTCTTGACAACAACAATCTCCCTGCCATTTATCACTGTGGTAGACGGAGTGCCTCAGCATTTGGAGGTTAACTTGACCCGTGCTAAATTCGAAGAAATTTCTGCTGATCTGGTAGAGCGTACACTCGGACCAACTCGTCAAGCGCTGAGCGATGCAGGCATGACTCCTAACGATATCCATAGAATTGTACTGGTCGGTGGATCTACTCGTATTCCTGCCGTACAGGAAGCGATTAAGAAGCTGACAGGCAAAGATCCTCATAAAGGCGTTAACCCGGATGAAGTGGTTGCCCTTGGTGCAGCGGTTCAAGCCGGCGTACTGACAGGTGATGTTAAAGACGTGGTTCTGCTGGACGTAACTCCGCTGTCCCTTGGTATCGAAACTGCAGGCGGCGTGTTCACGAAAATGATCGAGCGCAACACAACGATCCCAACCAGCAAATCCCAAGTCTTCTCGACCTATGCTGACAACCAGCCAAGCGTTGAGATCCATGTATTGCAAGGTGAGCGTCAAATGGCAGCCGGCAATAAAACACTCGGACGCTTCATGCTGGGAGACATTCCTCCAGCACCACGCGGCGTACCGCAAATTGAAGTTACCTTTGATATTGATGCCAACGGTATCGTAAACGTTTCTGCTACGGACAAAGGTACCAACAAAACGCAAAAAATCACGATTACTTCTTCCAGCGGCCTCAGCGATGATGAAGTTGAACGCATGATGAAGGATGCCGAGGCTCATGCCGAGGAAGACCGTAATCGTAAAGATTTGGTTGAAGCGAAGAACAACGCTGACCAACTCGTGTACTCCACAGAAAAAACCATCAAAGATCTTGGCGACAAGGTCGATGCGGGCGAAGTGGAAAAAGCGAATGCAGCGAAAGATAAAGTGAAAGCTGCGCTCGAAACCGACGATCTGGAGCAAATCCAAAAGGCAACCGAGGAATTGACTGAAATCGTGCAGCAATTGTCTGTTAAGCTGTATGAGCAAGCGGCTCAAGCTCAACAAGGTGCAGAAGGCGCTCAAGGCGGCCAGGAAGGCGCACCCAAAAAAGACAACGTAGTTGATGCTGACTATGAGGTTGTTGACGAGGACAAGAATCAAGGTTAACCTATAGAAAGTTATGTTCAGGAAGGGAAGGTCAAAGCCGGGGCATCCCGCTGCTTTGGCTTTCCTTTTTCCATGAGCGGCATATTCTAAAGGAAACAACGGGGGTGGAAGAGTGGCTGATAAGCGTGATTACTATGAGGTACTGGGCGTAGGCAAGGACGCTTCCGATGAAGATATTAAAAAGGCATACCGCAAGCTTGCCCGGCAGTATCATCCGGACGTCAACAAAGCGGATGACGCGGAAACCAAGTTTAAAGAAGTTAAGGAAGCTTATGATGTGCTCAGCGACGGCCAGAAGCGCTCCACTTATGACCAATACGGTCATATTGATCCGAACCAGGGTATGGGCGGAGGATTCCAGGGTGGTGACTTCGGCGGCTTTGGCGATATATTTGATATGTTTTTCGGAGGTGGCGGCGGACGCCGCGATCCAAATGCACCGCAGCGGGGGAATGACCTGCAGTATACGATGACGATCGAATTTAAAGAGGCTGTGTTCGGAAAAGAAACGGATATTACGATTCCGCGTACCGAAAACTGTGACACTTGTCATGGATCAGGCGCTAAACCGGGCACGAAGCCGCAAACATGTTCCGTATGTAACGGTTCAGGCCAGCAGGAAGTAGTTCAAAATACGCCGTTTGGCCGTATGGTGAACCGTCGCAGCTGCTCGAACTGTAATGGAACCGGCCAGATCATCAAGGATAAATGTCCAACTTGCCACGGCAACGGCAAGGTGAAGAAGCAGCGCAAGATTCATGTCAAAATTCCTGCGGGTGTCGATGACGGAGCCCAGCTCCGCATGACCGGCGAGGGTGAAGGCGGCTTGCGCGGCGGCCCTTCGGGAGATTTGTATATCGTAATCCGCGTGAAATCCCATGATTTCTTTGAGCGTGAAGGCGATGATATTTACTGCGAAATTCCGTTGACATTTGCACAGGCGGCTCTCGGGGATGAGATTGAAATCCCGACGCTTACTGAAAAAGTAAAGCTCAAAATTCCTGCGGGTACCCAGACCGGAACCTATTTCCGTCTGAAGGGCAAAGGCGTTCCTCGCCTGCGCGGCATCGGACAGGGGGATCAGCATGTGAAGGTCGTTATCGTGACGCCAAGCAAGCTGAGCGATGAGCAAAAAGACCTGCTGCGTCAGTTTGCCTCGATGGATGGAGAGCAGACGCATGAGCATGAGCAATCCTTTTTTGACCGGATGAAGCGTGCTTTCCGCGGAGACTGATTAAGCAAAATATATAACGGTTATTACATGAAGCCGGCCTATAGGGTCGGCTTTTTTGTTTTTTATTTTCAAGTAAATGTTTCAAGTTCACTTCAGAACGCATATTCAATTCAGCTTCAGCAGAACCTAATCCCAGGCGAATGCAGGCCTACGAACCATTATGTATGGGTATGCAACCAGACTCTTTATACAAGCAGGTGAACATGTTGAGTGAAAAAAATATTCTTGCCTACTTCAAAAGCCCGGAGGAGGCCGAAAGTGCGGCCAAGAAGCTGCAGGTCTTGCGCGTGGACGACATGTCGATCAACCGCTTTAGCCGTTATCCCGGAACCGGCATGTATGGAGCCGTGAAGCCCTTTGCCGGAGATATGGTCAGCCTGTCAGCGGCAATTTATGGAACCTCGCTAAGCGGTGACTCTTCCGCGATCCTGGCGGCTGCCGACCCATCGGCGAGCGGCATGAGCGATGGAGGTCAAGGGGGACCGACGGGAAGGGATATTTTGCTGACGATAGTCGTTGAGGAAGATTCCTTTGACAAGGCTATGCGGATCGTTGAAGATGCGGGCGGCATGGTGTAACAGCGGGATAAACGTATGACAAACATGCTGCTACAAAATCGGAAGAGGGTGCTGAACATGGCAAGCCGTGATAAAAAGGGACGTATTATGAGTAAGACGGAGAAGATCAAGAAGCTTATGTCCATGAAAAATGAGGACGTGGAATTCTCCGGCGTTTTGGCTGACCACGAGGATGTGGAAGCCCTACGCCGAAGTGAAGCCGCCGATGAGCGGCAGCTGCGCCAGATGGATGACGACAGCTGGAATATAAAGCCCTAATCCCAAGAAATGACCAAAATGATCGAAACCGCGAAGCCTAAGGGCCGATGCGGTTTTTTGTTATTAGTTAAAATTTTGTACTCAGCTGCCTATGTATAGTACAATAAAACCTATGCACAAGGTTGAGGAGGAAGATGTAAAAAGATGTTATGGCATGAGTTAACAATACATACCACGGAGGAAGCCGTGGAGATGATTTCCAACTTCCTGCATGAAGCAGGAGCAGGCGGGGTATCAATAGAGGAATCCGGCACTTTGAATAAGAAGCGCGACACAACATACGGTGAGCTGTATGATCTGCCGTTGAATGATATACCCGAAGGGCATGCTGAAATCAAAGGATATTTCTCGGAGGAGTCTTCAGTAGAGGACATTCTTGAAGAAGTGAAGCATAGAATCGAAGAGCTGCGCGATTTCCAGATTGATCCGGGTGAGGTCCGCTATGAGTTCAGAACGGTTAATGAGGATGAGTGGGCTACAGCTTGGAAGCAGTACTTTAAACCGCTTCGAGTTTCTGAAAGCTTGACCATCAAGCCGACCTGGGAAGAGTACACACCGGAAAGCGAGTCTGAAAAGATTATTGAAATTGATCCGGGTATGGCCTTCGGTACAGGAACCCATCCTACAACTTCGCTTTGTCTGCGTACGCTTGAGAAGGTGGTTAAGGGTGGCGAGGAAATTATTGATGTGGGAACGGGATCCGGAATTCTGGCGATCGGCGCTGTTTTGCTTGGAGCGAAGCATGTGCTTGCACTGGATCTTGATCCGGTGGCGGTATCCATTGCCAAGGAAAACGTGGCGCTAAACCAAATGGATTCGCGAATTACGGTGAAGGAAAGTGACTTGTTGTCTTTATTGGACGGCAGCGGCAATGTAGATCTAGGGATTAAACTACCTGTTAAAATCGTAGTTGCCAATATTTTGGCAGAAGTTATATTGCTTTTCGTAGATGATGTATATCAGGCACTGGAGCCGGGTGGTGTGTACATCGCATCCGGTATTTATAAAAATAAAGAAGAAATCGTACAGCAGGCACTTGAGGATTCCGGTTTTGACATAGAGGATATTAACCGTGATGAGGACTGGGTCGCATTTGTAGCTAGAAAGAGGTCATAAATGGATTTCCTAAACAGAATACTCAGTGTTCCGCTGGAGCAGCTTCCATTCTACCTGGTGGTGTTGGTCGTTGCGTTCACGGTACATGAATTTTCGCATGCTTATTTTGCCAATAAATTCGGAGATCCGACGGCAAAGCTGTTGGGCCGGGTTACTTTGAATCCTGCGGTCCATTTTGACCTGCTGGGAATCATTTTGCTCCTGATTGCAGGCTTCGGCTGGGCTAGACCGGTTCCAGTCAACCGTGATAATTTCAAAAGTCCGCGGCTGATGGGGGTTGTTGTTTCTGCTGCCGGCCCGCTGAGCAACTTTTTCCTTGCGATTATCGGAACTTTTATATATGCGGTTCTGATCAGTACCGGAGCTTTGGCTTCCATCTCCAATGCAAAGGTGATTGAGGCGATTATCATCTTCTTCCAGCTGTTTGGAATGATGAACTTCTTTCTCTTTTTGTTTAATCTGATACCTCTGCCGCCTTTGGACGGTTATCGGATTCTGGAAGATTTGGTTCCGCGTCAGGTGAGAGCCAAACTGCAGCAGTTTGAGCAGTGGTCCGTTTTTATTTTCTTGCTGATCCTATTCATTCCTACGGTGCGTCAGTATACGATCACGCCGATCTATAATCTGGCTTATAATTTGTATTTTCATTTCATGCAGGTCTTTATGCATATTTTGTCTTAGTCCGGTTGTATACAACTGTTAAACATGTACTGGTCATATCCTGGGCAAATGTTGTATGATGAAGCTTGTGATTTTTAATATAGGAAGTTGATGAACATGCAGCGGTATTTCGTATCTCCAGATCAATTCAAAGAGAGTACAGTAGATATTTCCGGTGAGGATGCACGTCATATCTCCAGGGTCATGCGCGGTAAGAACGGGGATAAGCTGATTGTCAGCGATGGTATTTCCCGTGAAGCGCTTGTTGAGATTACAGCCATTGATTCGGGTGTGGTCACCGCCGCCGTCTTGGAACACCTGGAAATGACACATGAGCCTGCCGTAAAGGTAACGGTTGCCCAAAGCTTGCCCAAAGGGGATAAGATGGAAACCGTCATTCAAAAATGCACTGAAATAGGCGCGATTTCTTTCGTTCCATTTATTTCTGAGCGCACGATCGTTCAGTACGATGCCAAAAAGGAATCTAAACGTCTCGAACGCTGGAACAAAATCGCGAAAGAAGCAGCTGAGCAGAGCCACCGGAACACGGTTCCGGAAGTGACCCAGCCACTCACGTGGAAGCAGCTTTTACCAACGTTTAAAAACTATGACGCCGTTTATTTTTGCTATGAAAAGGAAGAGGGTCTGCAGCTGCGCGATGCGCTAAGACCATTCATGCAAGATTTGCCGACAGACCATGCGCCGGGTGTTCTGCTCCTTGTGGGTCCCGAAGGCGGATTCAGTGAAGAAGAATGCCGGCAGGCGGAAGAAGCTGGAGCCGCGAGTACAGGGCTCGGCAGGCGAATCCTGCGATGTGAGACAGCGGGAATGGTTGCCCTTGCATGCATACTTTATGAATCCGGAGAAATGGGAGGAGTTTGAAAATGCCATCCGTTGCATTTTATACATTGGGTTGCAAAGTGAATTTTTATGATACCGAAGCCATCTGGCAGTTGTTCAAAAAAGAAGGCTATGATCAGGTGGATTTCGAACAGACCGCAGATGTCTATTTGATTAATACTTGTACCGTTACGAATACCGGAGACAAGAAAAGCCGGCAGATTATCCGCCGTGCTGTCCGCCGAAATCCGGAGGCGATCATTGCGGTTACCGGCTGCTATGCGCAGACATCCCCAGCTGAAATTATGGATATACCGGGTGTTGATCTTGTCATTGGCAACCAGGACCGCGATAAGATTATTCCGTTTGTGAATGAGATCCGGGAAAAACGTGAGCCCATTAACGCGGTGCGCAACATTATGAAAAACCGTGTATTTGAGGAAATGGATGTTCCTGATTTTGCGGATCGTACCCGCGCATTCCTGAAAATTCAGGACGGCTGCAACAATTTCTGTACGTTCTGCATTATCCCGTGGTCGCGCGGACTGTCCCGCAGCCGTGAATCGAAAAGCATTGTCACCCAGGCACACCAGCTTGTGGAGGCAGGTTATAAGGAAATCGTATTGACAGGTATCCATACCGGCGGGTACGGAGATGATCTCGACAACTACCGTTTATCGGATCTGCTGTGGGATTTGGACAAGGTGGACGGGCTGGAGCGTATCCGTATCAGCTCTATCGAAGCCAGCCAAATTGATGAGAAAATGCTTGAAGTACTGAACCGCTCGTCTAAAATGTGCCGTCATCTGCATATTCCGCTGCAAGCGGGAGATGACACCGTTTTGAAACGGATGCGCCGTAAATATACGACCGAGGAGTTCTATGGCAAGATGCAGCTGATTCGTCAGGCCATGCCTGATGTGGGCATTACGACGGATGTTATTGTCGGATTTCCAGGTGAAACCGATGAAATGTTCCGCAACGGCTACGACCTGATGAAGGCAATTAATTTCTCTGAAATGCATGTCTTCCCTTATTCCCAGCGGAATGGCACACCTGCTTCGCGGATGCAGGATCAGATCCCTGAAGAGATCAAGCATGCACGCGTACGTGAGCTGATTGAACTGTCGGAGCAAATGCAGCTGGCATATGCCAAGAATTTCGTGGGTCAGGTTCTGGACGTCATTCCAGAGGGTACATCCAAAGGAACTCACGGCCCAGGCAAAATGCATGGCTTCAGCGACAACTATTTGCAGCTTATTTTTGATGGTTCCGAAGATCTCCAAGGCCAAATCTGCCGCGTGAAATTGACCAAGGCAGGCGTAAATGAATGCGAAGGACAGCTGGTCCGGGTTCTTGACGGAGCTTCCGGCGCGGCGGTTTAAATATAACTACTGGTTTATTTATAACTAAGGATATTGCATAAATGTAAACGAGCAGCCGAATCAAATTTTTGCAAAATTCTGATCAAACAAGGATTTCATTTCCCGTGCAACCAAGGAGGTGAAATCCTTGTTGCAACTTGGAGTCACAAGGAGGAATCATCATGGCCAGAAAAGAGATATCCGCAGGTGGGGTTGTGTTCCGCAAAGTGGAAGACCGTCTTGAGGTGCAGTTGATCATGGACCGTTACGGCAAAATATCACTCGCCAAAGGCAAGATGGAGCCTGGTGAGACAGTTGAAGAAACAGCGCTGCGTGAAATCGAGGAGGAAACAGGAATCGTCGGAAAGATCGTTGCTCCGGTGGACATTATAAAATATAAGTATATAAATCCAGTGCATGGCGAAGTGGACAAAGAGGTCCACTATTTTCTGGTTGAGGCCAAAAGTGGTTCATTGCGTCCGCAGGTGGAGGAGATCAGCAGTGTCTCCTGGTACGATCCGATGGAGGCGTGGGTTAAGCAGGAGCAGGGCGGATATGACAATAATGATGTCATCGTCCGTAAGGCCCTGATCCAGCTTGATATTCACGTATAGCCCGGTCTGATCGGGGAATTATGAGCGCAGGCGTATTTTTTTCCAAATCGGCAAATAGCAAAGCGGAAGCGCCAAGAGCGAAGAGATGATATTGAACAGGGTTTGGGCACGAGCGATCTGAGCACCGCTGTCTGATGACATCAGGGCGGCGATCCATTGTAGTTGCGGTATAAAAGGCATGAACAGCAGTGCACCGCCTACATTGAGTACGACATGCGTCCAGGCGACAAATTTACCGGAGGGCGTACTGCCGATGGCAGCAATCAACGCTGTTACACAGGTGCCTACATTGGCCCCGAGCACAATGCCGATCCCGATGCCTACGGGTAGCGTTCCGGCTGCAGATAGCGCAATGGCAAGGCCGATCACGGCAGCACTGCTATGCATCAGTGCGGTCAGTGCCGCCCCAGCGGCAACGCCCCACCATACATTATGAGTAGCTTGTTCAATGAACCAGCCGAACAAACCTGCATTTTCCAGTGCGGGGCTGATCATTTGCATGACCCGGATACCAAGCATGACCATGGCAAAGCCTGCAGTGGCCAGTGATATAAGCTGTATTGACCTATAGAGATTCGGTCCTTTACGCAGGAGGAAAGGCTTGTATTCATCAGTAATAACAGAGATGATCCATACGATGATGGAGACTCCCAGCAAGGGCAAAGCAAACTGACCGATTTGCAGTCCGATAAGCTCGGTGGTGATGCAGGTTCCGATATTGCTGCCCAGAATGATACCGAGCGTACGCTCATAGGTGAGCAGTCCGGCATTTACGAGGCCCATCGTCAGGACCGTAACCGCCGTGCTGCTTTGAAGTACCGCCGTTATGCCTGTGCTGAACAGCATCCCTTTAAGCGGTGAAGCGGTCGCTTTATTCAGGAACGTTGAGAGCAGAGGACCAGCCCAGCTGCCAAGAGCCGTTTCCATCACCTTCATACCGGCGAGGAAAATGATCAGCCCGTAGATAACGGGGAAAATAATGGTGTTGAACATGGGAAAAGGTTCTCCTTTGACGGGTTCTTGTCCATGTATCATTTATATGTTGCTGCTTGGACAACCATGACTCGTAAAGTACCGGGCAGCGAAGTTGTAGCGGTCTTATTGTACATTGTTAAGCACCTGATTTAGATGTTGAGTATACAAGAAATTCGCATACAGGTAGGAGTGGATATGTTGGCATCTGTCATTCTTCAAAAAGGCCGTAAAAAAAGGCTGGAACAGGGACATCCCTGGATTTACAAAAATGAAATCGAGTCTGTAGAGGGCAACCCGCAGCCAGGAGATCTGGTTCAAGTCATGAACCATCAGGGACGTTATTTGGCAACGGGGTATTATAATCCGGCATCTCAGATTACAGTACGGGCGGTTTCCTACCGCGAAATTGAACAAATGGACCAGGTATTTTTTGCTGAACGGTTCCTCGGCTGTCTTAAACACAGGGAACGGTTCCTGCAGGATGCAAATGCGTATCGGCTTGTATATGGCGAGGCTGATTTTCTCCCGGGGTTGATCGTGGACCGGTTCGATGATGTGCTGGTCATTCAGCTGCTGACCATGGGCATGGATATCCGCCGCAAGGAAATTGTGGACGCCCTTGTTGAAGTGATGAACCCGAGAGGTATCTATGAACGAAGCGATGTTCCGGTACGCGAGCTTGAAGGTCTGGAACAGACGAAGGGACCCGTATATGGGGAATGTCCGAGATATGTCACGGTCCAGGAGAATGGTCTTCATATCCGCGTAGACATTGAAGAAGGACAAAAGACCGGTTATTTCTTTGACCAGCGAGAGAATCGGGCTTCCATCGAGCCGCTGATGACAGGCTGGGGCGAACGCAGCGGCATCACGTTGCAGGAAATCGAGGAAGCGGGCCAAACGCTTAAACGCCCGGTGAATAAGAGCGGCAAGGTTGTCGAGTTTCCGTATTGGGACGGGGCAACAGTGCTGGAGTGCTTTTCGCATACAGGAAGCTTTACGCTTCATGCATGTAAATATGGTGCCAAAAAAGTGACTTGCCTGGATATCTCGCAGCATGCGATCGACAGCGCGCGGGAAAATGTGGAGCTGAACGGGTTTGGTGACCGTGTTGAATTCGTGGTGGATGATGCATTTCAGTATCTGCGTTCCCAAGTCAAAGGGCTAGAGGAGAGACAGAAACGTTCCGCCAGCACCTCCGATAAGGTGGATACCTCGCAAAAGATGACCGCAGGCGGCGGCAGAACCTGGGATGTGGTCATTTTGGACCCGCCAGCCTTTGCCAAGACCAAAAGCGCTGTGAAGGGTGCCTGCAGGGGATATAAAGATATTAACCTCCATGGCATGAAGCTGGTCAATGAAGGCGGATATCTGGTTACGGCAAGCTGCTCGTATCATATGCGTCCAGATCTGTTCCTCGAGACGATTCAGGAGGCTGCAGCTGATGCCGGCAAAATCCTGCGCTTGATCGAATGGCGCGCCGCAGGCAAGGACCATCCGCAGATTCTGGGCGTTGACGAAGGCCATTACCTGAAATTTGCAATCTTTGAAGTGAGAAGCAGAACGTTCTAATAGCTCTGTTGGGGCAGTCACTAAAGGTTCTGAAAAAGGACCTTGGTGACTGTCCTTTTTATTTTTAAGCTTGCTCACCCCAATCATTACCTTTAAACTCTATCAAAATATTAGTGGTAAAATAGTGTGAGCTTTTTATATTAACAGAATAAGAGAAAAATCCCTTTAGAAACAAACATACGTTCTAATGTTTTATCGATATGGTATACTAGATCATATGTTTGCAGTTGTTTACTGAATTAATATTCAATTCATTGATTTCATAGATTACATAAATTGAAGGAGGAGAATATGGCGGTTCATTTTCTTATCGGACGTTCGGGAAGCGGCAAAACGACAACTATACTTGAAGATATCTCTGCCAGGCTGGAGGCCGCGCCGCAGGGAAAACCCATGATATTGCTGGTTCCGGAGCAGGGATCGTTTCAGGCAGAGCATGGACTTGTCACGACGGGCCGGATTAAAGGCAGCGTAAGAGCCCAGGTGCTGAGCTTTCGCCGTCTGGCCTACCGCGTCATGCAGGAAACCGGCGGTGCTGCTCGCGTCGGCATCAGCGATGAAGGCAAAAAAATGCTCCTATATAAAATTATTCAGCATCGCAAGGATGAGTTAAAGCTGTTTGGGGCCTCGGGCGAGCAGCTTGGCTTCGTTGGCCGTCTGGGAGACGTGTACACTGAAATGAAGCGGTACTGTATCGACTCCTCCGCGGTTAAGCAGGTGCTGGATCAGATGATTGCAACATCCGCAGCCACACCGATCCTGCGCAGCAAGCTCGAAGATTTGTGGACAGTGTACAAGGATTTTGAGCAGGAAATGTCACCATTGTATATCGATGAGGAAGACAATTTAATCAGGCTGACCGAGGCAGTGAGAGATTCTAGCTATTTGCAGGGAGCGGAGATTTGGATTGACGGTTTCCATGGGTTCACTCCCCAGGAGCTTCAGGTCGTAAACCAACTGATGCTTCATGCTGCGTCCGTTACTGTTTCACTCACGCTGGATAAGCCTTACGACGGCTTGCGGATGCCTCATGAACTGGATTTGTTCCATCCGACCGCGACTACTTATATCAAGTTGAGAGGGATGGCGGAAGAACTTGGTATTGAAATAGACAACAAAGTACTTACTCCTTCAGTACCGCCGCGCTTTCAAGGGAGCCCTCAGCTCGCCCACCTGGAGCGGGGGTATGATCGGCGGCTGCGTTATCAGGCAGTAGAAACCGGATCAGCGGATGGTATTTCTATCCATTCTGCAGCGGGGCGCCGAGCAGAAGTCGAAGGTGCGCTGCGGGAAATGCTGCGGCTGGCGCGGGATGAAGGCGTCCGCTTCCGTGAGATGGCTGTTTTTGTCCGTAATCTTGGGGATTATGAGCATCTGGTTATGCCGCTGTTCCAGGATTATGGAGTTCCGTTGTTCCTTGACCAGAAAAGGAGTGAGCTTCATCATCCGCTGGTTGAATTTATGCGTGCCGCGCTGGATGTGGTCCGGCGCTTTTGGAGGCATGAAGATGTATTCCGCTGTGTGAAGAGCGATTTTCTTCTGCCGCTGGACGGTTCCTTGACGCGCGAGGATATGGACCGTCTGGAGAACTATGCTCTGGCAAGCGGCATACAGGGCTACCGCTGGACGGATGGACGTCCATGGAAGGGGATCCCGAGCCTTTCTCTCGAAGAGGGGGGATCCCCGCAGCGGAAGACGGGCGAGGAGATGCTGGAGCTGATGGAGCGCTGCCGGAGCGCAGTTACCGGTCCGCTCTCGGCTTTTGATAAACGTATTAAACATGCCAAGACAGCCCGGGATATGAGTACGGCGGTTTTCGGGCTTCTTGAGGATGCAGGAATACCTCAATCGCTGGATTTGTGGAGCCGGGAAGCGCTGCAAAATGGCCGTCCAGAGGCGGCAAGGGAGCACCGGCAATTATGGGGCGAGGTTTTGACCCTGCTGGATCAGATTGTCGAAATGATGGGTACAGAGAAGATGACATTCGACTTGTTTGCCGGGATTTTAGAGACCGGTCTCAGTGAACTGAAGCTGGGTCTTGTGCCGCCTTCACTGGATCAAGTGCTAGTCGGAACGATGGATCGCACTCGTACGAGCGGAATCAAGTATGCATTTTTGCTGGGCGTAAATGATGGTGTGATCCCGGCAGTATACCAGGAGGACGGCATTATAACTGAACAGGAGCGATCTGTGCTGGCGGATACAGGAATGGAGCTGGCTCCGGGAATTTCCCGAAAGCTGCTGGATGAACGATTCCTGATCTACAACGCGCTCACGTCCGCGAGCCGGCATGTATGGATCAGCTATCCTTCTGCGGACGACGAAGGCAAGGAACTGCTGCCATCTGAAGTGGTACGGCATGTAACAAGAATGTTTTCAGGTCTGAAGGAAGAGCCGCTGTCAGTGCAGCCTGGAGCGGATCAGAGTGCCCTGGAGCATAAAATATACATTGAGCATCCTCGCCAAACGCTCAGCCATCTCATTGTGCAGCTTAGAAGATGGAGACAGGGCGCCAAGATACCTGAGGTTTGGTGGAATGTTTACAACTGGTATTTACAGGATTCACAGTGGCGTGATCCGCTTGATATGCTGCTGCGCTCTCTGTTTTACCGAAACGACACGATGACGCTTCAAGAGGGTACCAGCCGCAGGCTCTATGGAAGCAAAATCCGTACAAGCGTGTCGCGCATGGAGAGATTCGTGGCATGCCCATTCTCGCATTTTGCGTCCCATGGCTTGAAGCTGAAGGAACGCCAGCTGTACCGGCTGAAGGCACCCGATATCGGGCAGCTTTTCCATGCGGCACTGAGCGAAATGGCACTCAGACTGAAGGAACAGCATCGCAGCTGGGGAAGTTTGTCGGCAGAGGAATGCCGGAGGGAAGCGGAGATGACCGTGGAACGTCTGGCTCCCATGCTTCAAGGCGAGATATTGCTCAGCTCCAAAAGGTACGGATATATCTCACGTAAGCTGAAAAATATCGTTGGAAGAGCATCGATCATTTTAGGCGAACATGCGCGTCGGGGAAGCTTTGAACCGGTTGGGCTGGAGCTGGATTTTGGTCCTGGAAAGCCGCTGCCACCGCTCACCTTTGAGCTGGAGAACGGTACAGTGATGGAGGTTGTCGGCCGGATTGACCGCGTGGATATGGCGCAGGGGGAAGACGGAATTTTGCTTCGCGTCATTGACTACAAATCTGGGCAAAAGGATCTCAGACTTCATGAAGTGTATTACGGACTGGCCCTGCAAATGCTGACATACCTGGATGTGCTTCTGACTTACGCAGATGAGTGGCTGGGAAGCAAGGCTCTGCCGGCAGGCACGCTGTATTTTCATGTGCATGATCCGATATTGCAGTCCGCAAACGGCATGACGATGGATCAGGCTGCGGAAGAACTTCTCAAACGCTTCAAAATGAAAGGACTGCTGATGGCCGACCGTGACGTCGTGTCCAAAATGGATACATCACTCGACAAAGGACATTCATCGATCCTGCCGGTGGCGGTCAAATCGGATGGAAGCTTCTACAGCAGCGCATCGGTTGCAAGTCCGGAACAGTGGGATCATCTGCTTACCTCCGTTCGGAGCAGCATTGAGACGATCGGAACACGGATTACGGAGGGCGATGTGAAAATTGAGCCGTATCGTATCCAGCAGGAGACCGCCTGCACATTCTGTCCGTACAAGCCGGTATGCCAGTTTGACGAGGCGGTTGAGGGCAATCACTACCATCTGCTGAGCAAACCGAATAAATCGCAGGTATGGGACCTGTTGTCCGAGAGCAAAGGAGGAGAAACATCTTGACCCTAATACCTAAACCAGAAGGCAGCAAATGGAGCGATGACCAGTGGAAGGCCATTTCGGAAACCGGTGATCACATTCTCGTTGCCGCCGCTGCCGGATCGGGCAAGACCGCTGTGCTGGTGGAACGGATTATCCGCAAAATAATAGATACGGAGCAGGGGTTCAGCGTTGACCGCCTGCTCGTTGCAACTTTTACGAAGGCTGCCGCAGCGGAGATGCGGGATCGTATCCGGGAAGCCTTGGACCAGGAGCTTGAAAAGGATCCGGAGAACGTTCATTTACGCCGACAGCTGTCATTGCTAGGACGGGCATCTATCACAACACTCCATTCCTTTTGCCTCGAAGTCATTCGGCGCTATTATCAGCTGATTCCCCTTGATCCGAATTTCCGTATTATTAATGAAAATGAAGCAGAGCTGCTGCGTCAGGAAATTCTGGAAGAGCTTTTTGAAGAGAAGTATGGAATCGATGGCGAGGGCAGCGACTTTATCCGTCTGGTGGACTGGTTCAGCGGTGAGCGCACCGATGACGCCATGCATGTTCTGGTTCAGAAGCTGTATGATTTCTCACGAAGTCATGCCTGGCCGGATCATTGGTTAAGGGATACGGCTGCAGCCTTTGCAGTTCCGGATACAGCGAGCCTTGGACAAACCGCCTGGGTTCAGAGCATCCTTCAGGATGCCCGCCTTGCCCTTGCAGGTGCGGAAGGGCTTCTTAATCAGGCCCGCGAACTCGCGATGTCTCCGGGCGGACCAGGGGCATATGCGGATAATCTAAACGCGGATCTTGATATGATTCATACGCTGCAGGACGCCATGAAGCATCGCCCTTGGGAAGAGCTATATGAGGTCTTTCAAGGGATAGCTTTCGGCAAGTTAAAGAGCGTACGCAAGGACGAGACGGACCCGCAGCTTCAGGAACGTGTCAAGGAGCTGCGCGAAGCCGTCAAAAAAACAGCCGCTGATTTGCGCGGTGCCTTGTTTGGCCGTTCCTCCGAAGCTTTTTTGACAGAACTGAATGAAGCGGCGCCATTGATGAAGGAGCTGGCTGAGCTTGTGATCCAGTTCGGAGAACGCTATGAGCTGGAAAAGAGGAAAAGAGGAGCGGTGGATTTCAGCGACTTGGAGCATTACTGCCTCCGGATTCTGCTGCACAGCGATTCGACACCGGAAAATCCGATGCCATCCGATGCGGCAATGGAATATCGTGAACAGTTTGACGAGGTGCTGCTGGATGAATACCAGGATACGAACAGTGTCCAGGAAACGATCGTGAATCTCATCTCCAGGGATCTGCCTGGCAACCGGTTTATGGTTGGTGACGTGAAGCAGAGTATATACCGGTTTCGCTTGGCGGAGCCGGGGCTTTTTCTGGATAAATACCGCAGATATGACAGCGGTGGCGGGAGCGGGATCCGCATCGACCTGGCGCGGAATTTCCGCAGCCGGATGGAAGTGGTGAATGCGGTCAATGTGATTTTCCGCCAGATCATGAACGAAACGGTGGCAGAGATCAGTTATGATCAACGTGCTGAGCTTGTATATGGTGCTTCGTTCCCGACTGTAGAGCAGACGGGAGAGGGTACTGGCGCGAATCCATATGAACCTGAGTTTCTTCTGATCGACCGTGCCGGCAAGGGACCTTCTGCAGATGAAGAGTCTCAGGATGGAGACGGCGAAGGTCTCATGCAGGAAAGCGAAATCATGGAGATGGAAACGGCACAGCTCGAAGCGAGAGCCATTGCCAAAAAAATCCGGAATATGATGGGTGATACCGCCGCAAGGCCGCTGCTTGTATTTGACAAGGTTGTTAAAGAAATGCGGCCGGTGCAGTACGGTGATATGGTTATTCTTTTGAGATCAGCCTATATCTGGGGTCCGCTCATCATGGAGGAGCTGAAGCAGCTTGGTATTCCTGCCTATGGAGACCAGAGCCGCGGCTACTTCCAGGCGACGGAAGTGGAAATTATGCTGTCACTCCTGCAAATCATCGACAACCCGCAGCAGGATATACCTTTGGCAGGTGTACTGCGTTCACCGATTGTCGGTTTGACGGAAGAAGAGCTGGCGCAGATCCGCCTAGCTCAGAACGGCTCCTTTTACGATGCGTTAATAGCGTCAGTTCAGCTGGGAGAAAGCTCGGCCGAAAGCAAAGTGATGGAAGAAATGGAAAGGGCGGGAGCTGAAGCGGCTGCAACCTTGGAAATGACCTTTCATGATTTAGCGGATGGTCATGAGAACGTTGACTTAGTACAAGTTCCTGTATCAGACACAGATGAAAGTATTCCGTCAAAACTGAAGTACAAGATCGCTGGTTTTGTACAGCAGCTGCAAAACTGGCGCAATGTATCCCGTCAAGAGAGTCTTGGCGACTTCATATGGCGGATTTATCGGGAGACTGGCTATCTTGACTGGGTCGGGGGACTGCCGGGCGGTGCCGAACGCCAGAATAACTTGAAGGCTTTGCACGACCGTGCCGTCCAGTACGAACAGACGACAGCCTCCAGAGGACTTTTTCGCTTTCTGACCTTCGTATCACGGCTTCGTGACCGGGGCGGTGATCTTGGCGGGGGAGGCGGTACTGAGCATAAAGACAATGCTGTACGGATTATGACGATTCATAAAAGTAAAGGACTTGAATTCCCTGTTGTATTTTTGGCAGGGATGTCCAAGACTTTCAACCAGCAGGATCTGAATGCTTCATTTCTGATGCATAAGGAGCTGGGATTCGGTCCTAAATTTGTGGACGAAGAGAAGCGAGTAAGCTTCCCTACGCTTCCCAACCTTGCGATCCGGCGCAGATCACAGCTGGAGCTGTTGGCGGAGGAAATGAGGGTTCTCTACGTAGGACTGACGCGTCCCAAGGAAAAACTGTTTCTGATTGGTACCGTCAAAGATTTGAATAAAAAGGTATCGTCCTGGGCACAGGTCCAGAATGAGTCCGAGTATATGCTTCCTGATTACTTGCTGGCCAGAGGCCGAAGCTATATCGATTGGGTTGGACCTGCTTTAATCCGTCATCCCGGGGCTGCGAAGCTGAGGGAGATGATGGAGCTTGGTGATGCTGTTTCTCCGGTTCTTTCTTCCGATCCGTCCGTATGGAGAGTGTCGGTCATACCTGCGGATGAGCTTACTTTGGCTAATCTTGGTGGCTGGGAGGAGGAAGAAGAGTCTACTCCTGAAAGGAAGAACCGGCTGGAGGCTTTAATGAAGCGGCAGCGTGTGGATGCGGAGGATAGAACCGATATGCTTGAAGAAGCTGAGATCGGAACCCGCCTGACCTGGCAATATCCGTATGGAAGAGCTACAAGACTGGCAGCCAAAACCTCCGTGTCCGAAATGAAGAAACTCCTGACCTTGCAGGATCAGCCATCCGAAAATTGGATTGAGGACGAGAAGCTGCGAAAGGAATTAACGGATATAAATAGGAATTCTTCCTTTACGCTCCCGCTGCAGCGTCCGAAGTTCATGGAGCAGAATGCATTGACGCCTACGGAGCGCGGCACCGTGTATCATACGTTGATGCAGCATATCCCGTTGGGGCAGGGCAAAATTGATGCTGCAGCTGTTGCGGAAACAGTGCATCGTTTGCTGGAGCGCGAGCTCTTAACCCGTGAGCAGGCGGATATTATCGAGCCTGAGGAAGTCGGCATGTTCTTCAGAACCGATATTGGAGAAAGGCTGCAGGCTGCTGAATGGATTTCCCGAGAAATGCCTTTCAGCTATGGCCTGACCGCAGAGGAAGCCCATAGAGGGCTGTTCTCGGGGCAGCCGGGTCTTATCGAGGAAAACCCTGATTTGTTCGAGATATCGTTATTACAAGGGGAAACAGTGCTGATTCAGGGCGTGGTCGATTGTCTGTTTCGTCAGGAAGGCAAACTGGTGCTTGTTGATTACAAGACGGACAGAGTATTGGAACATAAGGGCGGGATAAATGCCCTTGCCGAACAATATATATTTCAGCTGGACCTGTATGCGAAGGCGCTGAAAGATATTTTGCATGAAGAGATCAGCGAGAAATGGCTTTACTTCTTTGATGGAGGGCATGCCGTCCGCTTGTGATGATAAGAGTGCTTAGCTTAACGCAATCATATTATTTAGCTTACACATGGGAAAGGGGAGAGTGCGGCATGCGGATACTGCACACCGGAGACTGGCATTTTGGAAAATCGCTTGAAGGCCGCAGCAGGCTGAGAGAGCAGGAGGATTTTGTGGACGAGCTCGTCCGGATCGCCAATGAACAACAGGCGGACCTTATTATGATGGCAGGAGACGTATATGACTCCGTTAATCCACCTGCGGCTGCGGAGCAGCTCTTTTATGAGGCATGCGCAAGATTAACGGAGAACGGTCGGCCGCTTGTCGTTATCTCGGGCAACCATGATCAACCTGAACGTGTCTCGTCTGTTTCACCGCTGGTTGGCAGGCAGGGAATCACTCTGATCGGGCTTCCGGTCGCTGAGTCGATAACGGTGGGGACTTCGCGCACGGGAGAGCTCGCCAAGATCGCTGCGCTTCCCTATCCTTCCGAATCACGGCTTAATGAGCTTTTGTCTGCAGAGGGCAAGGAAGATGAGCTGCGCAGGGCTTACAGCGCCCGTGTAGGCATGCTGATGGGCAAGCTTGCCCAGGAGTTTACGCCGAAAACGGTCAATCTGGCGATGAGCCATATTTATGTCTTGGGAGGCGTAGAAACCGACTCGGAACGTCCGATCCAGGTCGGTGGTGCTTACACGGTAGATCCATCAGCATTGTCCGTAGGAGCGCAATATACAGCTCTGGGTCACCTCCATCGTCCGCAGGCGGTTAAAGGCGAGGGTATCATCCGGTACAGCGGCTCTCCGCTAGCTTACAGCTTCTCGGAAGCCGGACAGGCTAAATCGGTCATGATGCTGGATATTGCACCAGGTGGTATGCCGGTGATGGAAGAAGTTTATCTGTCGAGTGGACGTCCACTGGTGCGCTGGAAGGCGAAAGGCGGATTGGAAGAGGTGTATCACTGGCTGGATGAGGGGAAGGATACAGAGGCTTTTATTGATCTTGAAGTATCTCTCACCGAATCGATGTCCATTGGCGAAATACAGCGTCTACGCAAAAGCCGGGATGGATTTGTGCACATCCGTCCGATTTATCCGGAGATGGAGCAGGCGGAACAGCAATACGAGCGATCGGGGCTTCCTGTTTCGGAGCTGTTCCGCAGATTCTATCAGCGTCAGAGCGGCGGCGCCGTACCGGATGATGAACTGGTGCAGCTGTTTCTCGAGCTCGTTGAAGAAGATGCGCGGGTAAAGGAAGGTGACGACGAATGAAGCCGATTACGCTTAAACTTTCCGGTCTGCAAAGCTACAGGGAAATGCAGCAGATTAATTTCGAGGATTTATGCGATATGGGGCTGTTCGGTATTTTCGGGCCAACGGGCAGCGGCAAATCCACATTGCTGGATGCCATGACGCTCGCTTTGTACGGCAAGGTTGATCGGGCCGTCAACGGAACACAGGGGATAATGAATCATTCTGAAGATACTCTGTTCGTCTCCTTCTGCTTCGAGTTGACTTCTGCCGAAGGCAAGCACCGCTTTCGTGTCGAACGAAGATTCAAGCGTACGAGCGAGCTGTCGGTCAGCAATACGGTCAGTCGCTTTATTGAGGTTAACGATGAGGGCGAGAATGTTCTTGCCGACAAGCTGGCCGAGGTAACGCGCTGTGTAGAGGATAAGATTGGGCTGAAAATGGATGATTTTACCCGTGCCGTTGTGCTACCACAGGGTAAGTTTGCCGAGTTCCTCTCCCTGAAAGGCAGTGAGCGCAGACAAATGCTGCAGCGGCTGTTCCATCTGGAACAGTATGGAGACCAGTTAGGAATCAAGCTCAGCCGGCGGGTTAAGGAAAACGAAGGGGCATTAAAAGCTGTGGAAGCAGAGCAGCAGGGGCTTGGCGAAGCAGGACAGGAAGCCCTCGAAATGACGGAAAAACAGCTTCATGACGCCGCACTTCACGCAGAAGCCATCCGCACCAAGCTTCAAGCAATAACCCTGGAGGCAGAAGTGAAGGGGAAAATCCGTGAGCGGCAGCTGGAGAAGAACCGAAAGCAGGTTCAGCTTGATCAGCTGCTGGCTTCGGAAAATGAAATGCTTCTTCTGGAAAAAAGGTTAGAGAATTCTGCGGCTTCGTCTATGATTCTGCCTTCTCTGATTTTATGGAGAGAAAACGGGCAGGAACAGAAGCTAAAAGAGTCGGAAAGGGCAGTGCTTCAGACTGCTGCTGCGCATGCGGAACAGGCAGCGGCCGATGCCTCTGCATCTGATGATGCGGCGCAAGGAGCCTTGACTGCCGGAGAGCCCAAGCTGCTGCAGCGCCAGGAACAGCTGGAACAGGCAGTTCTGCTGCAAAAGGAAAGAGACGGGATCCAATCTCTCTATGAGGAGCTCGGTACCCAGCAGAAGGAAGCCGCCAGCAGAATGAATGAGCTTCAGCAGTCACTCGCCAAGGAACAGGAGCTTTTGAGCCGGGGAGCCCAAAAGCAGTCAGAGCTTCAGGAAAAGCTGAACGGATTGGAAATTACATCGAAAGAACGCGATATGCTGCAAAAAGCTCTTCAGCTCCGCCAGATGCTTCGTTCCGCCGAAGAAGGTAAGTCAAAGGCACAGAGAGAGCTTGAACAGCAGCAGGAAAAGCTCGCATCAGCTCAAAAGAAGCATGAGCAGAGCGTAAGCGAGCATCATCGGCTGCAGGATCAGGAAAAGCAGCTCATCTTCAAAGTATCTGCTTGTCTTACACAGGCAGAGGAACAGGCAAAGCTGGCTGAACGGGCATTGTTGAGCCTGGAAAAGGACGAGCAGCAGCTCCATGAAGAACTGAAGCAGCAGCAGCTCCAGCGCTTGTCGCTTTCTCTCGCTGCTGAGTTACACGAAGGACAGCCATGCCCGGTATGCGGTTCATTGGAGCATCCGGTTCCTGCCCATTCGGATGCAGCTGAATCAGGTATGCATGAAGATATGATTCGGCAGCTGCAGGGATATCGATCCCGGCTGCAGGATATTAAATATGCATCGCGTCAGATGTATCATGAATGTTCCAGCCTATGTGAGGGAGGAACAGCAACCTCAGCTGAACCCATGGCGCTGGATCATTCGGCTGCAAGTGCAGAACCGACGCAGGCTGCGTCTAAAGCTGACGCTTTCTCTACGGTTATTTGGGAGGAGCGGACCAGGGGACTTGAGTACGCCCAACGTGAATTTTCAGGCGAGCTTGCGAATCTGAAAAGAGAATCACTAGAGCTGAGGGATCAACGTGAAGCCCTGCGGCAGCAGGCCATCAAACATGCCGCTGAAACGGAAGCAGGCAGCAGTGTATTGGAACAGCTGAAGAACAGACTTGAACAATTGGCGGAGGAAGTGGCGCAGCTGCAAGAAAAGTGGGCTAAGGAGCTGCCTGATCTTCTGATGGAAGAAGTAGAGACGCGGTGGTCGCAGATGCAGCAAAAAGACCAGGATGCGGAAGATGTGAAGGAACGGCTGCGCCGGAGTATTCCTTTTCTCGATGAAAAGAAGAATACGGTCCAGTCCATGGAACGGAGCCTAACGGAGTCAGAAAAGCATTTGATTCAGCTGGATGCACAGCTTCGCGGCAAGCAAGAGCTCCTGAAAGAAAAACAGGAACGGCTGTATGCCTGGATCGGTGACAACCGGGCGGAGGCACTGCTTGAAGCCTGCGCACTGGAGCTGAAAGCATTGCGGGAGACCGCCGCTAAGGCAAAACAGCTCAGGCTGTCTGCGGAGCAGGCTAAGTATGAGAGTGCAAAGGCATATGCAATGGCTTGTCAAGCTGCAGAGTCGGCTGCAGCCCATTATGAAGCCTCGGGCAAGCGATGGGAGAAGCTGCTGTCAGCTTCACCGTTTGCCAATGAAGCTGAGGTGGAGGCTGCGCATGTTCAGCCGCAGGAGGCTGAGCAGCTTGCTGCCAGGGTGCGGGAGCACCGTGACAGAGAAAGGGATCTCCGTGCAGCGATCAGGCATTTCGAAGAGCAGCTGCTTGGCAGCTCGCTGACGGAAGAGCATTGGCTGCACGTGACTCAGGAATTGGCTGCTTTCCGCCAAGCTGATGAGGAGGCCCTGCAGGCTAAAGCGCGTGCAGAACGTGATTTGGAGGATATTAAGAAGCGGCATGTTCGCTGGACAGAGCTCGAGAAACTGCGCCTTGTGCGGCAGCAGGAAGCGGAGAAGCTTGCCAAGCTGCAATCCTGTCTGCGCGGTAATGCTTTTGTCGAATACATTGCGGAAGAACAGCTGATGCAGGTCAGTCAGTCTGCTTCCCAGCGTCTGAGATTCCTGACCAAGCAGCGTTATGCCCTCGAAGTGGATTCTGGCGGAGGCTTTCTAATCCGGGACGACGCCAATGGAGGGGTTCGCAGACCGGTCTCCACGTTATCCGGAGGAGAGACCTTCCTTACCTCTCTTTCGCTGGCCCTCGCTTTGTCCGCACAGATACAGCTTCGCGGACAGTATCCGCTGCAGTTCTTTTTCCTGGATGAGGGTTTTGGTACGCTTGATCCTGATTTGCTGGAGACCGTCATTTCATCCTTGGAAAAGCTGCATAACGATCACCTGTCGGTTGGCGTTATCAGTCATGTTCCGGAGCTTCGTGCCCGTCTTCCGCGTAAGCTGGTGGTCTTGCCGGCTGACCAGGCAGGCGGAGGTTCGAAAATTACCGTGGAAGAAATGTAATGTGATGTAATTCACAGTTACAGCTGCAAGCGGCTGTTATAATACAGTCAAGCCGACATTCTATCATGAAGCACCCCGGCGGACGTATGGCAGGGATAACAACTCCTTAACATACGTCCGTGCGCAGCGAAGCTGATTTCAGCGGAGCGGGTGCTTCTTTTTTTTGTTTTCCGTTTTTTTTGCTGAAGATGAGTAGCCATTCGCCCAGTTCTGAATATGATGATCGTGTAAATTGCAGACTGGGGAGGATTACGGAATGGAGAAGTTTGAGGCCAAGGAAGTTTGTAAAAAACATATGTACCGTTATGTCAGAGCTACCATGTCGGATGGAAGCGCCCATGATGGCTTTGTTGAACATGTTGATGAAGAACAGGTTTATCTGGCGGTACCGGTAGGTCATGAAAACATGCCTTATCATCATGGAAATGTCAGCGCGTATCATCAAGGCGGCTGCTGGGATCCATGTTATCGATATCCTGCGCAGGACACCCGGGCATTTTTTCCATACGGGTATGGTTTTGGGTTCCCCTATGGGGGTTTTCCATACAGACGGCGCTTTAACAGGCTGGTTCTGCCGCTTGTAGGCTTGACTGCACTTTCTCTGCTGCCTTTCTATTAATACCGATATTTACACATACAGGGGCCCAACATCCGGTAAAAAGTAGGACTTTCCCTTAGGAAAGTCCTTTTTTTGAGATGAAAATTGGACGTGATCCCCCAGAATCCGGTATGATATTCGTATTGGAAGAACAATATTACATATTGGAGGCGACAAAATATGGACTGTCTCTTTTGCAAAATTTCCGAGGGCAGCATTCCTTCACAAAAGGTGTTTGAAAATGAAAGAATCCTGGTGTTCAAGGATATTCAGCCTGCGGCACCTGTGCATGTACTGGTTATTCCCAAAAAACATATTGCTTCCATGAACGAAGTGGAGGAGCAGGATCTGGCGTTGATCGCGGAAATGCATCAGGTTGCCCAGCAGGTAGCAAAGGATCTTGGAGTGGCAGATTCCGGTTACCGTCTTATTAATAACTGCGGACCGGACAGCGGACAAGCTGTGCATCATATCCATTATCACCTGCTTGGAGGGGCCAAATTAGGCGCTCTGACAGGCATTTCAGATTCGCATGAATAGATAATTTATCCAAAAATTTATAGGTGCTTTCTGAAAAAATAGGCATCAAGGTTGACACCCTATTTCTCTTTCACCTATAATTAAATTTGATGAACCGTGTTATTGCTCTTGGACGGTCTGGTCGGAGGGAGGGAAAACTGGTGTCTGAAACTAAAGTTCGCAAAAACGAGTCTATTGATGCTGCACTTCGCCGCTTTAAGCGCTCCATCGCAAAGGATGGTGTATTGGCTGAGGTGAAGAAACGCAAGCATTATGAGAAGCCAAGCGTGAAGCGCAAGAAAAAGTCCGAGGCTGCTCGTAAGAGAAAGTTTTAGGAGGAACTGAACTAACATGAATCTTAGCGAACGATTGAACGAAGATATGATACAAGCGATGAAGAGCAAGGAGAAATTCAGGCTCTCCACTATTCGAATGGTTCGTTCAACGATCAAGAATCTTGAAATAGATTTGAAAAGAACTTTGGATGACAACGAAGTGCTTGATATCCTCAGTCGTGAAATTAAACAGCGCAAAGATGCCCTCCAAGAATTTAAAAAAGCGGATCGTGACGATCTTGCGTCAAATGTCGAAGCAGAAATTGAGATTATCGGTCAGTATCTTCCCGAACAGCTTTCCGAAGAAGAAATAAAAGTTATTGTACAGCAGACCATCCAGGAAACCGGTGCTTCTTCGAAAGCGGACATGGGGAAAGTGATGAGTGCGCTGATGCCGAAAGTCAAAGGACGCTCTGACGGAAAACTTGTGAACCAAGTGGTTCAACAATTTCTGCAATAAAACATAATGTGAAACACCCCTTTTAAAGGGGTGTTTTTTCATTTTTCTGAAACGGTAAGCCATTTATTGCGTAATAACTACCATATGCTGGACAATATATTATAATCATGTGGAAAGGAGGGGAAGACATTGAATTTATCCAAATGTACCAAAAGGCTGGCTATGTGGTTTGTACTTCTTTTATTGGTTGGCTGCACAGCGGCTGCAATACCGGGTATGGCAATAGCAGAAACGGCAAAAACGGGGCCGGTATATATTATTCCGGTGGATCAGAAAATCGAGACGGGACTTGGGAAATTTATGAAACGCGGATTTAAGGAAGCCGCGAAAATGAATGCTGAACTTATCATCTTGGAAGTCAATACGCCGGGCGGTCTGGTCAATACGGCACAGGATATTGGCAAAATGATTCGTGAAAGCAAGATAACAACGGTTGCTTACATACGCGGCAATGCCGCCTCTGCCGGGAGCTACATCGCATTAAATGCGGATAAAATTGCCATGTCACCGGGCAGCATGATTGGCGCAGCCGCCATGGTGGACAGTACAGGCAAACGGGTGGATGATCCCAAGCTTGTAGCGGCTTGGAAATCCGAAATGGCATCCGCTGCTGAATCCAGTGGAAGAAACGGAACCATAGCGGAAGGCATGGCAGATATCAATGCTGTTGTCGATATGCCGGAAATTGGAGTGAAGAAAGAGAAAGGCGAAATTATCGCATTATCGAGTGAACAGGCACTCAAGGTTGGATATGCAGACACCATCGCATCGTCACCTGAGGATGTTGTATCCTGGATGGGATATTCAACGGATGATATGTTCCTCGTGCAGCATACAGGCTCAGAGAAAGTAGCTTCATTTTTAACGAATCGAATCGTGATGACCATCTTGCTGTTTCTCGGTATTGCCGGCATTGTCATTGAACTGATTGTTCCCGGATTCGGTGTGCCCGGAATTATTGGAGTAGCCGCATTTGTACTGTATTTCTTCGGCAATTATGTAGCCGGCTTTGCAGGCAATGAGACCTGGCTGCTCTTTATCGTAGGTCTAGTTCTCATGATTCTGGAAATGTTTGTCCCGAGCTTCGGAATTCTGGGAATTTTGGGCGCCATCAGTCTGATAGCGGGAGTCGTTCGCGCAGCATATGACACAAGCCATGCAATGCTGTCGCTGGGCATCGCTTTTGCTGCTGCGGTCGTAGTTATTGTGATTGTGGCCATCCTTTTCAAGGAGCGGGGGATATGGAATCGGTTTATTCTTAGTGAGTCTCTCACGAAGGAGCAGGGATACGTCCCTACGGCTTCCAAGGATGCGCTGCTTGGCCGGGAGGGCGTCAGTGTAACACCGCTGCGGCCTGCCGGGACGGCGCTCATAGACGATGAACGCATTGATGTGGTGACGGATGGAGAATTTATCCCACGCGATACAGCGTTGGTGGTTGTTCATGTCGAAGGTGCGAGGGTTGTCGTCAAACCCAAATAAATCCTGTTCTTTTACCCCGAATCGTGTAACATGGTAACTATAGGACATCACGGAAAGAATCATAGATAAACATAAAAAAATATTGGAGGATTGCATTTATGACGAGTGCTTCGTTGATCTCGATTTTGCTCATTGCGGTTGTGGTTATTATTGTGCTGAGCGTATTCTTCAGCTTCTTCCCGCTCACACTCTGGATTTCCGCATTGGCGGCGGGCGTCCGCATCAGCATTATTACCCTGGTAGCCATGAGGCTCCGCCGTGTTACACCAAGCCGGATCGTGAATCCGCTGATCAAGGCTACCAAAGCAGGACTAGGACTCAATATCAACCAGCTGGAAAGCCACTATCTGGCCGGTGGTAACGTAGACCGTGTCGTTAATGCCCTGATCGCGGCTCAACGTGCCGATATTCCACTGGAATTCACCCGTGCAGCTGCTATTGATCTGGCAGGACGCGATGTACTGCAGGCCGTTCAAATGAGCGTTAATCCGCGTGTCATTGAAACGCCTGTTGTGGCAGCCGTTGCGAAGAATGGTATCGAAGTGAAGGTTAAGGCCCGTGTTACGGTTAGAGCGAATATCGACCGTCTCGTTGGTGGTGCAGGTGAGGAAACGATCATTGCCCGTGTAGGCGAAGGTATCGTTACCACGGTCGGCTCGAGTGACTCGCACAAGGATGTGCTGGAGAATCCGGACCGGATTTCACGTACTGTCTTGTCTAAAGGTCTGGATGCGGGTACCGCATTTGAAATTCTGTCCATTGATATCGCAGATGTGGATGTAGGTAAGAACATCGGTGCTTATCTCCAAACGGAGCAGGCGGAGGCGGACAAACGAATTGCCCAGGCCAAAGCCGAGGAACGCCGCGCAATGGCGGTAGCTCAAGAGCAGGAAATGAAGGCGCGCGTAGTGGAAATGAGAGCACGCGTAGTCGAATCTGAATCCGAGGTTCCTCTTGCGATGGCGGAAGCACTTCGTTCAGGCAAAATTGGCGTGATGGATTACATGAATTTGAAAAATATCGAAGCGGACACCCAGATGAGAGGCTCGCTTGGCAAAATGGGCGAGGGAGACCAAAACGGTCCTCAAAATAATAAGTAGGGAATGATGCATCCATGTGGATCTTGGAAAATTTCTATTGGATCCTGATTGTCGGATTTGCGGTCATCTCCGCCCTGAGCAAGCGCGGCAAATCTAAGCCTAGGCAAAACCCGCGGGGAATGCCTACCTTCGGCGGTGGAAGCGGCATGGAGCGCAGAACCCATTCTGCCAGTACCGAAGCTCCCAGAGGCCGAGATGATGTGAGGACGCCTGATTCTGAGGACGACCGGGATCAACCGGGCAGTGCATCTTATCCGCAGGGCTGGAGTTCAAAGGTATCCAGGCATAAGCAGAGATCCTATGATTATCAAGGCGATGGACCCGATTATGATACAGGCGAGGGTGTATCCGGAATGTGGGAAGACAACAAACCGGAAACGCTGGAGGATTACAAAAACGAAATGGAGCAGCATTTGGAACGGGTAAGCGCGTCGCTGGACCGAATTGAGAAAACGGCGACGGGATCACCTTCCAATCATACTCCACGTGTGGAACACTCGAAGCCGGTGTCACCACTTGCGAAGCAAGCCATAAACGGTTTGATCTGGTCCGAAATTTTGGGGCCGCCACGATCAAAGCGGCCATATGGCGGCCGTAAGTGAGGCTGTAATCCGTAGCAATTTTCATATGTGGCAAATGAACCTTTTCTGCATGGCAGAGGATATTTGATATCCTCAATGCCTTACAGGAGAGGTTTTTTTGTGTGCCCACTGATTACGGAACTTTCAAAATGCGATAAGAGCCTGAAACCTCTCATAAATCAGCCAGACCGGGCATAAGTTGTAAAGTACAGGAAGGGGGAAGACCTTCGTATGACCCGGATCAGCCGCAGGCTGCGGAAATGGACAAATGAAATGCTGGATTTGCCGCAGGATGTCCTGCTCGATCTACCGCGGATTACCCTGGTGGGAAACAAGGAGCTTTCCATTGAAAATCATCGCGGAGTGCGGCATTTTTCAGAGAATAAAATGATTCTTTCCCTTAGCCAGGGCTCGCTTGAAGTCGAGGGCACGGGGCTCATGATCCGGGCGATCCTGCCGCAGGAAGTCATGATTGAAGGGATCATCAACAATATAAAATATATAGGAACGGGGGAGAGCTTATGAAAATACCTACACTATCTGTCGTGCGCGGCTGTGTGCTGATAACAGTCAGAGGAGAGCATGTAAATCACCTGATCAATGTTTTGGCCGAGTCTGGCATTCCCGTGTGGGATATCCGGCCAACCAGCGATCATACCGCTGATATGAAGCTGCTTCTGAGAGATTTTCATGCTCTTCGCCCCCTGCTCAAACGGACAGGCTGCCGGATGCATGTCAGCCGCAGGATTGGCTTGCCTTTTCGCATCGTCAGGCTGTATAAACGCAAATTTTTTGCTACAGGCATTATTATGTTTTTTATCATGCTGTTTTTGCTCTCATCTCTGGTGTGGAATATAAACGTTATAGGGAATGAAAAACTGGCTTCTGAAGATGTTTTGAAAGTCGCGAGACAAGCGGGAATCCGGCCATTTCAATGGATTTTTCGCCTGGACGAGCCGGACAAGCTCTCCCGTGAGCTCAGCATGAAACTTCCAGGGACCTCATGGGTTGGAGTGGAGAGAAAAGGGACGACTATTACTATTCAGATTGTAGAGGCTGCTGAGCCGGAGAAGAAGCCTCTGGTCAGTCCGCGTCATCTCATCAGCCGGACGGATGCGGTGGTGACAAGTATTTATGCCGAGCAGGGACGACCTCTGGTTGAAAAGAACACGCGTGTTAAAAAAGGACAGGTGCTAATTTCCGGCATTTTGGGAGATGGGGCAGTCAACTCAGAGATTGTCGTCGCCAAGGGCGAAGTGAAGGGACTCGTATGGCATGAATACAATTTGCAGGTGCCGCTTGTTCAAAAGCGAAAAGTATATACAGGCGAACGGAAAAACAAAAGCTATCTTGTGTTAGGAAACAGGGCCATTCAGTTATGGGGATACGGAAAAGAACCATTTGCGAAATCCGAAACGCTGACGGAGCATGATCCGCTCACCTGGCGTTCGATCTCACTTCCGATTGGCTGGATGACTGAAAAAGTTATGGAGGTAGCGGAGACTCAGGAAACGCTGCAGCCCGAAGAGGCAAAAAAACTTGGAATAGATGGTGCAGTTCGGGATATTTTGGCGAAATACGGAAGCGATTCACAGATCATCAATCAAAAAATTTTGCATGAGAAGAAAGAGAATGGTAAAGTTTATATGAAAGTGCTTTTTGAGGTGGAGGAGAAGATCGCTGAAGAGCTTCCCCTAGTTCATAGTCAAGGAGAATGAGGCTATTTGTCAGAGAAAAACCACAGCACACAAATTTCATTGCAAAGTGCAGGTGAAGGGCTGTCCATTTTCGGACCTCAGGATACTTTTTTGAAAATGATTGAAGCTGAAATCCCTGCGCAGATTGATTCGCGGGAAGCTGAAATTACCATACGAGGCAGTCTGCACGATGTTCAAGTCGCAGAGCAGCTGTTCGAAGTCCTCCTGGAGCTTGTCCGGAACGGATATATTCTTTCAGAGCGTGATGTTGCATACGCCATTGAACTTGCAAAAGATTTTCGAGCGGATCAGCTGCTCGATTTATTTAAGGGAGAAATTACAACAACTTTTCGCGGCAAGCCGATTCGTGTCAAAACGATAGGACAGAAGCATTATGTAACGACCATCCGCAAGCGGGATATCGTGTTTGGTATCGGCCCTGCCGGTACCGGTAAAACGTATCTGGCAGTCGTACTGGCTGTGGCAGCTTTGAAGGATGGGTCCGTGAAGCGGATCGTCCTCACGCGTCCGGCAGTCGAAGCCGGAGAAAGTCTAGGCTTTCTTCCAGGCGATTTGCAGGAGAAGGTAGACCCGTATTTGCGTCCGCTTTACGACGCCCTCTATGATGTGATGGGCCCGGAGCAAACAGCGAAAGCGCTTGAAAGAGGACTTATAGAAATTGCGCCGCTGGCGTATATGCGCGGGCGTACGCTGGATGATTCCTTTATCATACTGGATGAGGCCCAGAATACGACCCCCGAGCAGATGAAAATGTTTTTAACCCGTTTGGGCTTCGGCTCAAAAATGGTCATAACTGGTGACGTTACACAGATCGACCTGCCAAAGGGCAAGAAATCCGGTCTGATTGAAGCCAAAAGGATTCTTAGCGGTATTGAAGAAATCGGCTTTGTTTATTTTGCCGAACAGGATGTCGTCCGCCACTCTCTCGTTCAAAAAATTATCGTTGCTTATGACAAAGCTGTAGAAAATCAAGATTAGAGGGGATTATCTTTATGACTTCGAGAGAAACGTCATCAGGCAAATCTTTCTCAATTAAAAATGTGGGCTGGAAACATAGCGCAGGAACACGCTATGTTCTCTTTTTATGTCTGGCGGTGCTCTTTTATGTCAGTCTGGCTCCTGATTTGCTGCCTGAAAGGTATAACATTCAGGTGGGGACTCGCAGTGAGAAGGAAATCAGGGCACCAATGCAGATTCCGAACAACAAAGCGACGCTGAAGGCACAGGAACAGGAAGCAGAGCGTGTTCAGCCGATCTATACGATTGTTACCGTTCCCAATGAAAATTTGGTAGTTTCCATTCTGGACCGGATCGACCGGCTGAATCAGGATGATCAGGTCTCAAGGGAAGATAAAATTTCGATCTACCGTCTTGAAATCCCGCAGCGTTCCAAGGATTTTATTCAAAACTATGTCAATGCAAACCGTTCTACGGCCAAATACTCGGACAAACTGCTGGACGAGATGTTGAAGGTGACGAATCAGCAGGCTTACCGGATTCCAGAAGAGACCTTTATTAAAATTCCGAAGCTGACAACCAAGGATATTGCCGAAATGAAGCCGGTTGCACGTGAAATCGTATCCCGTCTGACGAATGATCAGGTTACTGAAGCCCAAGCCGTTCGTGCGAAGGTGGCTGAACTCGTCAGCGCAAGCACTTTGAACCAGCGTACAGCCCGTGAAGTTGTGCAGGAGCTGTCTAAGTTAGCGATTACGGCGAACAAATTCTACGATGAGGAAGCGACCAAGGAAGCCAAGGTTCAAGCCCGGGAAAATACACAGACAGTATACATCAAGCAGGGAGATGTGCTTGTAGCTAAAAGTCAGCTGATCACGGAGGATCTGTATAATCTGCTGGATGATAACGGTCTTCTTAAAAATGAGGTGAACTACTGGCCTCAACTTGGCCTGCTGTTGCTGTCTCTGCTTATGGCTTGGGGGCTGTTCCTTTTTATCCGCCAGTCTGATTCCGGCAAATTCAGGTACAATAATTCACAACTTCTGATGCTGGTGCTTATTTTTATCATTACAGTAATTTCCATGCATCTGGCAGGAATTCTCCAGAGTGCTGAGAGACCTTATGTCGGTTACCTGGCGCCTGTTGCCATCGGAGCGACACTGGTAACCCTGCTGCTGGATATGTCACTTGCGTATTTCTCGGCAATGCTGTTTAGCATTTTGTCTAGTGTTATATTGAATGTCCATCAGGGGCAGTTGTTTGACTTTAGTTTCGGATTTTTTGCTCTTGTCGTATCGACTGTAGCCATATTTACGATTCACCGCGCGAGCCAGCGCTCGACGCTGTTGAAAGGCGGGATCATGGTATGTCTGTTCGGCTCGCTGACCGTGTTTATTATGACGCTCATCAGCAACGGCCAGTGGAACCAGATGCAGACATTGTACGGCATTGGATTTGCCTTCGCTGGTGGACTGCTAACCGCCATTCTCGCGATTGGTCTTATGCCCTTCTTTGAAGTTACATTCGGGATTCTGTCAGCCTTGAAGCTTGTTGAGTTGTCCAATCCTAACCATCCGCTGCTGCGGAAGCTGCTCACAGAAACACCGGGCACATATCATCACAGCGTCATGGTGGGAAATCTGTCCGAAGCTGCGGCCGAGGCGATTGGTGCGGACGGACTACTATGCCGCGTCGGTTCTTATTATCATGATATCGGCAAAACCAAGCGTCCGAGCTACTTTATCGAGAATCAGAACAACATGGAGAATCCGCATGATTCCATTGATCCGAAAATGAGTAAATCCATCATCATTGCCCATGCTAGGGATGGCGTGGAAATGCTGAAAGAACACAAGCTTCCGAAGCCGATCAGAGATATAGCGGAGCAGCATCACGGAACCACGTTCCTTCAATTCTTCTACCATAAGGCGCTGCGCCAGGCCGAAGAGAATGGAAAAGAGCCGGACTTTACCGAAGAAGATTTCCGGTATCCGGGTCCCAAAGCCCAGTCCAAGGAATCGGCTGTTATTGGTATAGCGGATAGCGTAGAGGCTGCCGTCCGCTCCCTGCGAAATCCGACTGTGGACCAGGTTGAGACAATGATCGAAAAAATTATCAAAAGCCGCTTGGACGATCACCAGTTCAATGACTGCGATTTGACGATGAAGGAACTGGATATTGTGGCAAAAACGCTTAAAGAAAGCGTTATGGGAATATTTCATTCCAGAATTGAATATCCGGAAGAAATCAAAAAGAACAAAACGAATGAAGACACAAGAAGGAGCGGTTAGTCATGGGACTGCAGCTGGCATGGAATAATGAGCAAGAGGAGATTGCAATCAGTGAAGAGCTGGTATCGACGCTGGAGCTTCTGCTGCAAAAGGCAGGGGAAGTAGAAGGAGTGTTGGACGGGGAGGTGGCTCTCACCTTTGTGGACGATAAGCAGATCCATGAACTGAATATGGAATACCGCGGCATTGACCGGCCGACTGATGTACTATCCTTTGCCATGAACGAATTTACGGACGAAGAGCTGGATATCGTCTATGAGCTGGAGGAAGATGAGGAGCTGCAGGACATGCCGGAAATGCTAGGGGATATTATTATTTCCGTGAATCGTGCGCAGATCCAAAGCGAAGAATATGGACATTCCCTGGAGCGTGAGATCGGATTCCTGTTCGTTCATGGTTTTCTCCATCTCCTTGGATATGATCATCAGGACAAAGAAAGTGAAGCCGAGATGATGGGCAAGCAGGAAGCTGTCCTGGCTGAAGTAGGGCTTACACGCTAATGCGAAGGGGATCTCTCCTTGCTTCATTCGCCTATGCGGCTCAAGGAGTACGGTACGCCCTTCGAACACAGCGCAATATGAGAATCCATGCGGCAGCAGCGGTGATCGTCATTACGGCGGCAGCGCTGCTGCATTTGTCCTGGGGCAGATGGGTGGTTCTACTGCTTGCAATTACGCTGGTCATGGCCATGGAGCTGATGAACACGGCGCTGGAATCGATAGTGGACCTGGCTTCACCTGAGATTCATCCATTGGCAAAGGCAGCAAAGGATACGGCCGCAGGAGCCGTGCTCCTAGCGGCAATTTTTGCGGTTGTCGCAGGCGTCATTGTATTTTACCATCCATTCATGGATTTGCTTGGTTTGGGCGGTTAGTATATTATTGGTTTTACGGAATTTGAGGAGGTTTTTATTCATGGATTCAGCACTATTATTGCAGGAAGCAATTAAAGCACGGGCAAACGCCTATACACCGTATTCCCATTTTGGCGTAGGAGCGGCGCTGCTTGACAAGGAAGGTCATGTTCACCATGGCTGTAACGTTGAGAATGCAGCATACGGCCCTACAAACTGTGCTGAACGGACTGCACTGTTTCGGGCGATTGCAGATGGACATAAAGCAGGAAGCTTCAAGGCCATGGCCGTGGTAGGCAATACGGATGGACCCATTACACCATGCGGGGTATGCCGCCAGGTGTTGGTCGAGCTCTGCGATCCGGATATGAAGATCATTATGGGCAATATGAAGGGCGACATCAAGGAGACAACCGTACGTGATCTTCTGCCAGGGGCTTTTGGCCCGTCTGATCTTGAAAGTGCCAATAAGTAATCAGATATATTCAAAACAGTAAACATCGAACCGGGGCCCCGTCTCCGCGGCCGGCATTTATTATCTGTGCCACCGCCGGATTCAGGGCCCTGGGTGGTCTTCCCGAAAAGTGGGAAGAAACTTGAGGAGGTTAAAATAGATTATGGCGAAACCGTCATACAAATCAGGCTTTGTGGCAATTGTTGGTAGACCTAATGTGGGCAAATCGACCTTGATGAATCAGGTTATCGGTCAAAAAATTGCCATCATGTCTGACAAGCCCCAAACAACGCGCAATAAAATTCATGGGGTTTATACAACGGATCATAACCAGATCGTGTTCCTGGATACCCCGGGTATTCATAAAAGACAATCCAAGCTTGGTGATTTTATGAACAAAACGGCCTTGAACACACTTAAAGAGGTTGAAGCTGTTTTGTTCCTGGCGGATACTTCAGAAGGTTTTGGCGGCGGGGACCGGTTCATCATCGAACAGCTGAAAGACATCAAGACACCGGTCATACTTGTGCTGAACAAAATTGACAAGGTTGAGCCTGAAGCGCTGCTTCCAATGATTGAGCAGTACAGCAAGCTGCATGAATTTGCTGAGATTGTACCCATATCGGCATTGAACGGCAATAATGTGACCACGCTTTTGCAGCAGGTAGAGAAGTATTTACCAGAAGGACCGCAGTATTACCCTGCCGATCAAATTACAGATCATCCAGAGCAGTTTGTCTGTGCAGAGCTGGTTCGAGAAAAGATTCTCCATATGACACGGGAAGAGGTTCCGCACTCCATTGCAGTTACGATTGAGGACATGCATGTGCAGGAGAACGGAGTGGTACACATTTCCGCCGTCATTTTTGTGGAGAGGGATTCCCAAAAGGGCATTATTATCGGTAAACAAGGCGCTCTTCTGAAAGAAGTGGGCAAGCAGGCCCGGCAGGATATCCAAAATCTGCTTGGATCGAAGATCTTCCTGGAATTATGGGTAAAAGTAAAAAAAGACTGGCGCAATCAGGACCGCGTACTTCGTGATCTCGGCTTCCACCGCGACGCCTAAAAAGCAACTTATGCCGCTGGCAGGATTTGCTTCACATACATCCGGAGCGTTCGCCACATCCTAATTTTGAAGATGCAGACGTCATTTCCAAAGGAAGGATGAATACGAATGCGAGATTTTTCGTGGAAGTATTTTGCGATGACTGGAGATGTGGATGCTTACATGCTCTACAAAGAACATGGGGGCGTAGCAATGGCCGAAGCGGCTGCAGTGCCGGAAATGGCGGCAGCGGAAGAGACGGATAATCATGAAGAAAACGAATGATCTTTGGCTGCTCCGGGAATGGCTGGGGGAAGAGGCATGCTATACAGGGTGGAAGGGATCGTCATCCGCAGCATGGACTACGGCGAAGGGAACAAAATCATTACGATTTGCACCGAAAATGCGGGCAAAGTAGGTGTTCTTGTCCGAGGAGCAAAAAAAGTCAAAAGCCGCCATGCTGCCTTAACGCAGCTGTTTACAACAGCAGAATATGTGTTTTTTAGAAATGGGACAGGTCTGGGAACGCTAAATTCAGGCGAAATTAGCAGCTCGCATCATGTGCTCCGCCAGGATCTTATTTTGGCAGCTTACGCCTCCTATGCATGTGAACTGCTTGACCGGGTACTACATGACGAGGAAACAGGAAGCTTTTGGTTTCAACAGTTGAAGGCTTGTCTGGATGCGCTGGAGGAAGGCAAGGATCCTGGAATTATCATCAATTTGTACGAAATGAAAATACTACAGACTGCAGGATACGGACCCGAGCTCCTATCCTGCATTTCTTGCGGCAAGGATTTGTCTGAGGATGATAGCTCTGTCATAAGTCCAAGACTGGGCGGAGTCTTATGCCGTTCTTGCCGACATCTGGATCCGCCGGCGATGAAATTATCCCCCAAAAGTTTGAAGCTGCTCCGTCTTTTCGCACGACTTGATTTGAGAAGACTCGGCCATGTCGATGTGAAAGAGGAGACGAAAGCTGAACTGAAGGCAGTTATGCGTGCCTTTATGGATATGCAGCTTGGACTGAATTTGAAATCGCAAAGCTTTCTCGATCAGATGGAGAAATATGGGCTGTAGAATACAGTTGACTTATCACTGGATATTCAGTAATATAGGTTAAGTTTCTTTTTAAATTGTCTGACATGCGTTGATCGGAAAAAGTAATGATTTTATTTCCAACAGCGAACCGGGGAAGGTGCAAGCCCGGTGGAATGAATTCATGAACATGGCATCCGGGAGCATGGTATGAAATCGGCTAAAAAAGAGGATTGCTGCCTCCCTGTAAATATGGGAAATGCGATCAAGTAGGGTGGAACCGCGGGAATAACAGCTCTCGTCCCTATGTCTGTACAGCAGGCATGGGCGGGAGTTTTTTGTTTGCCCCGAAAATGTCCTGCTAGCGGATCAAGCATGCTGGCGAACGAGATTTCGTTCAAAAAAAGCAAAGGAGAGGCGCATATGAATTTTCAACAAATGATTTTGACACTGCAGCAATTTTGGGCGGAGCAGAACTGTATTATCGTGAATCCCTATGATACGGAAAAGGGAGCAGGAACGATGAACCCGATGACCTTTTTGCGTTCACTCGGACCGGAACCCTGGAAAGTAGCTTATGTGGAGCCTTCACGCCGTCCTTCCGACGGACGCTACGGCGAAAATCCAAACCGCTTGTATCAGCATCACCAGTTTCAGGTGATTATTAAACCTTCGCCTGACAATATTCAGGAACTATATTTGGAAAGCCTCAAAGCACTTGGTGTGGATGCTCTGCATCATGATATTCGTTTTGTAGAGGATAACTGGGAAAATCCATCTCTCGGCTGTGCGGGACTCGGATGGGAAGTATGGCTTGACGGTATGGAAATTACCCAATTCACGTACTTCCAGCAAGTGGGCGGTATTGAAACACATCCGGTAGCCGTTGAAATCACCTACGGTATGGAGCGGCTCGCTTCCTATATCCAGGAAAAGGAAAATGTGTTTGATCTGGAGTGGGTTGAAGGTATTCTCTACGGAGACGTATTCCATCAGCCGGAAGTTGAGCATTCAACATACACATTTGAAGTGTCTGATGTCAAAATGCTCTTCACGCTTTTTAACATGTATGAGCAGGAAGCCAAAAAGGCGATGGATCAGAACCTGGTATTTCCCGCATATGATTATGTTTTGAAATGCTCCCATACTTTTAACCTTCTGGATGCCCGTGGTGCCATCAGTGTAACCGAGCGTACCGGTTACATTACCCGGGTGCGTAATCTGGCCCGTCAGGTTGCAGCAACCTATGTGGAGGAACGCGAGAAGCTTGGCTTCCCGCTGCTGAAGAAAGGAGGCGATTTGCATGTCTAAGGATTTGTTGTTTGAAATCGGTCTTGAAGAGGTTCCTGCACGATTCCTGCGTGCGGCGATGGATCAGCTTAAGGATAAAATGGTTCAATGGCTGGAGCAATCCCGCTTGTCCCAAAGTGATGTCCAGGCCTATGCGACACCGCGGCGCCTTGCGGTGCTGATTAAGGATGTAGCAGAGAAGCAGGATGATGTGGAGGAAGAAGTAAAGGGACCTTCACGCAAAATCGCCCAGGATGAGAATGGCAACTGGAGTAAAGCTGCACTCGGGTTTGCACGCGGACAAGGCGTGGATCCTGAACAGTTCACATTTAAAGAACTGAATGGCGTTGAATATATTTATGTTACAAAAAGCAGTACAGGTGTAGAGACTTCTTCGATTCTAGCAGAAGGCTTGCTGGGTATCCTTTCTTCGATGACCTTTCCAAAAAATATGCGCTGGGGCAGCTATGATTATAAATTTGTGCGCCCGATCCGCTGGATTGTCGCATTGTTCGGATCGAATGTCATTGACATGGAAGTGACCGGCGTGAAGTCAGGCAATGTGACACGCGGTCACCGCTTTCTCGGAACGGATGCAGTTGTTTCTGAAGCATCTGCATATCCGGAAGTACTGCGCGCTCAGCATGTTATCGTCGATGTGAAGGAACGCGAAAGCATGATCTTGGAACAGATTAAAGGACTTGCTGAAGAGAAGAACTGGAAAATCGCTGTTAAGAATGACTTGTTGGAAGAGGTTCTTTTTCTCGTTGAAACACCAACTGTTCTTTTCGGCACGTTTGATCCTTCCTTCCTGAATATTCCGCAGGAAGTGCTGATAACGTCCATGAGAGAGCATCAGCGCTACTTCCCGGTATTGGATGAGCAGGGCCGTCTTCTTCCATTCTTCGTGACAGTCCGTAATGGTGATAATACATCTCTGGATGTTATCGCGAAGGGGAACGAGAAGGTTCTGAGAGCACGGCTTTCTGATGCGAAGTTCTTCTATGACGAAGATCAGAAGCTGGAAATCAAGGATGCCCTCTCCAAGCTGGAAAGCATTGTTTTCCATGAAGAGCTGGGAACGGTTGGCGATAAGGTCCGCCGCATCCGCAAAATTGCGGATCGTCTAGGAGAAGCACTGCAAATTTCCGGAACGGATCAGGAATTTGTAAGCCGCGCTGCCGATATTTGCAAATTCGACCTGGTGACACAAATGGTGTACGAGTTTCCGGAGCTTCAGGGCGTCATGGGTGAAGATTATGCCCGCAAGGCCGGGGAGAACGAAGCGGTTGCCAAGGCGGTATTTGAGCATTACCAGCCACGTTCCGCTTCGGATGAGCTGCCGTCCACAGGAGTAGGATCTATTATAAGTATTGCAGATAAAATGGATACCATTGTAGGTTGTTTCTCCATTGGCATCATCCCAACAGGATCGCAAGATCCTTATGCACTCCGCCGTCAATCGCAGGGCATTATTCAGATCTTGCTGTCCAAGCAAATGCCAATCACATTGTCACAGATATTTAATATTGCTATTGATGTTCATGCCCAGTTCCGGGAAATGAAACGTCAGGGTAGTGAAATCCGTAAAGACTTGGAGGAGTTCTTCGGTCTTCGCGTCAAAAAGATTCTGTCGGAGAATTTGCGGTACGACATTGTGGATGCCGTAATAGCTGCAGGATTTGATGATGTATTATCCGTTGTATCCCGCGGCGATTCCCTGATGAATGCCGTGAACAGCGGTGAGGATTTCAAAACGACTGTCGAATCCTTCAACCGAGTGAGCAATCTGGCGGCGAAAGCTTCCAAGGCTGTAGTCAGCGAAAGCCTCCTTCAGGAAGCTGCGGAGAAAGAACTGTATGCTGCCTGGCTTGAGGTTCAAAAGCCATATCGTACCGCCCTTGAAGAAAGAGACGGAATGAAGGCGCTGGAGCTTCTGGGACAACTTAAAGCAGCGATTACGCATTTCTTTGATTCTGTCATGGTTATGGCTGAGGATGAAAAAATTCGCGGCAACCGTCTAGGACTGCTGGCTCAGATTGATCAAGGCATGAAACAGTTTGCCGATTTCAACAAGTTGGTTTGGTAGGAATCGATTGAATACGGGTATAAACATACGGAGCGGGATGGACATAAAGTGTGTTCTCCTGCTTCCGTATCTTTTCAGAAGCTGTCAAAAGTTGTTATCCGGCAGAAAGAGGATTTTAGGTTCCCTTGCTCGTATATAATAGTACGGTAAACCATGATAACAGGGTGATCTTCTGGCTGATATGCATACGATTCAGATTGTCGTTGACGGGGATGCCTGTCCCGTGAAACATGAGATTGGCGAAGCTGCCAGAGCCTTCCGCATTCCTGTGCTGATGGTTTCTTCTTATGACCATTTTATACAGGGTGAAGAAGGCGTGCAGACCGTTCAGGTAGACCGGAGCGACCAAAGCGCCGATCTCTACATCGCCAACCATATTAGGCGAGGAGATGTCGTAACGACGCAGGACTACGGTCTGGCTGCACTTGCGCTCTCTAAAGGCTGCCATGTCATTTCATTTCGGGGACAGAGCTACAATAGTGAAAATATCGAGTTCATGCTGGATCGGCGTCATCACCAGGCCAAAGCAAGGCGAAGAGGCAGCTATGGCAAGGGTCCGAAGCCGATAACCCAGGAGGACAAGAAAATTTTTCAACAGAAACTGACAAAACTTTTGCAGGTATTGCAGGAGAATGTTTAACGGTAGCGAATAATATTTTACGTGCCTAAAAGAGATGAAGGTGGTTTAGATGAATGCCGGACAGGGTAATATTCCGGAAAAAATTATCGATGCCGTGCTCGAGCAGCATGATATTGTCGATACGGTAAGCAGGTACGTTCATCTGACCAAGCAGGGGAAATATATGAAGGGCCTCTGCCCGTTTCATTCGGAGAAGACCCCCTCTTTTACGGTAACGCCGGATCGGCAAATTTTCTATTGCTACGGCTGCGGCAAAGGTGGAAATGCCATCAAATTCAGGATGGAAATCGAAGGACTATCCTTCCCCGAAGCCGTCAAGACCATGGCAGAAGAAAGTCACATTGCACTTCCGGAAGGACAGGGGGCTGTGGTGATACCTCCGAATCCGGAGAGAGACCGACTGCTTCAGGCCTACGAATGGACTGCCAAGTTTTATAATTTTTTGCTCAAAAATACGGAGCACGGCAAAGCGGCGATGGATTATTTGCGCTCTCGCGGCTTTAACGACAAGGTGATCGATCAATTTCAAATCGGCTTCGCGCCGGATCGTTGGGACACGCTGGTTCAGTTTTTAACCAAAAGATCCTTTGAATTACACGAGATGGAAAAAGGCGGACTTCTGTCCAAGCGACATGACGGCGATGACTTTCTTGACCGTTTCCGCAGCCGCGTCATGTTTCCCATCAGTGACCGCAATGGTAAAATTATCGCTTTTGCGGGAAGAATCCTTGGCGACGGGCAGCCGAAATATTTAAACTCACCAGAAAGCAAATTGTTTAACAAAAGCCGGATATTGTACAATCTTCATCAGGCCAAACCGTCAATCCGCAAACTGCGGCAAATCGTTCTATTCGAGGGATACGGGGACGTAATATCGGCCTGGGAGGCTGGAGTGCAAAACGGTGTTGCAACAATGGGTACTTCTTTGACGGAAAGTCATGCGGCACTCATGAAAACGATGGCTGACGAAATTGTAATTTGTTATGACGGTGACCGTGCCGGGCAAGCTGCGGCAATGAAAGCCATTCCGCTGCTGGAAAGTGTGGGTCTCGTTATCAGAATTGCTGTTCTGAATGAAGGGCTCGACCCAGATGAATTCATCCAGAAATATGGTGCGGAACGTTTTACCCGGCAAATCATAGAAGGGGCCGTATCCACCACAAAATTTAAGCTTATATATCTGAAAAAAAACCATATACTGCTAGAAGAAGATGGGAAAATCGCTTATACGAAGGAAGTTCTCCCGATTATTGCTGCTCTGCCCTCATCGACCGAGAGGGAAGTTTATTTAAGGGAACTTGCCTCCGAACTTCAGCTTTCATTTGAAAGCCTCAAGCAGGATTGCAACGAGATCCGCCAGTCCATGCAAAAAAACATGCCGGATGGGGATAATAACGACAAAAGGTGGAATAATGGTAGGCATAAAAAAGGGCAGGTTCCTGCTCCAACATTGCTGCCGGCATACCATACCGGAGAACGGCGCCTTTTGGCCATGATGCTGCAGGATGCCGAAGCTGCAACCTATGTGGAACAACGGCTCGGTGACGCATTCAACATTGATGATCATGCAGCCATTGCTGCTTATCTATATGCCTACTACGCACAGGGCAAACCTCCGGATATCAGCCGTTTTATGTCATCCCTACATGATGACCGTCTGGAGAAGACCGTTAGCTCCATCTCCATGATGGACACTCCACCGGAGTGGAACATTCAGGAGTTGGATGATTGTATTCGGGAAGTACAGAAAGTTCCGCAGAAGCGGCAGATCGATAAGAAGAAAGAAGAAATGATCATTGCCGAGCGGTCAGGGGACTTTCTGCGTGCTGCACAAATTGCAAGTGAGATTATAGCCCTAGAGAGACAGTAAAGAACAGGCTTGAATGTTTCTAGGGAGGAGGGAGTCGAGTTATGGCGAATGATCAGCATACTGAACTAGAGACAGAATTTACGCTTGATCAGGTAAAAGACCAACTGATTGAACAGGGTAAAAAAAGATCTTCTTTAAATTACAAAGAAATTATGGAGAAATTATCGCCATTTGATCAAGACCCTGAACAGATGGATGAGTTTTATGAGCATCTGAGCGATATTGGGATTGATGTGGTCAACGAGAATGATGAAGACGATAACGGTATGCACCGTCCGTCCGAGGACCACGAAAACAATGATAGTGATGATTTCAGCTTTGACGACGACTTATCCCTGCCGCCGGGTATTAAGATTAATGATCCGGTACGGATGTATCTAAAGGAAATTGGCCGGGTACCTCTTTTGTCGGCTGACGATGAGGTTGAGCTTGCTAAACGAATCGAGAACGGTGACGAAGAAGCGAAGCGGCGTTTGGCTGAAGCCAACCTGCGTCTGGTGGTCAGTATCGCCAAGCGCTATGTGGGACGCGGCATGCTGTTCCTGGATCTGATTCAGGAAGGCAATATGGGCCTCATTAAAGCCGTTGAGAAGTTTGACCACAAAAAAGGTTACAAGTTCAGTACCTATGCGACATGGTGGATCCGTCAGGCCATTACCCGCGCAATTGCGGATCAGGCCAGAACAATCCGGATACCTGTACACATGGTTGAAACGATAAATAAGCTGATCCGGGTATCCCGTCAGCTGCTTCAAGAATTGGGGCGTGAACCGACGCCGGAAGAAATTGCTGCCGAAATGGAACTCAGCGTAGAAAAGGTTCGGGAGATTATGAAAATTGCCCAAGAGCCGGTATCGCTTGAAACACCAATCGGTGAAGAGGACGATTCGCATCTTGGCGACTTTATCGAGGATCAGGAAGCTTTGGCTCCAGCGGATGCAGCGGCTTACGAGCTTCTGAAGGAACAGCTTGAGGATGTGCTGGATACGCTGACAGAACGCGAGGAGAATGTTCTTCGTCTCCGCTTTGGTCTTGATGACGGCCGGACGAGAACGCTTGAGGAAGTAGGCAAAGTATTTGGCGTAACCCGTGAACGTATTCGCCAAATTGAAGCCAAGGCACTCCGTAAACTGCGTCATCCTAGCCGCAGTAAACGTCTGAAAGATTTTCTCGAATAAAACAATTCATCTGACCTTCTGCAGACTTTCGGCAGCAAGGTCTTTTTTTTCAAATGGACATAAATCTGAGAGGAAGTATTTCTTTCTTTTAGAACTATTTCCTTTATTTGTTTTTATTTTAGCTCTTTTTGAGGGGCAATGCAAATTATAATTATGCCTTTATGGAATGCCTGAGCCAAGAGCTGACGGGGAAAGTCATGTATATTTGCAGTCTGAGATCTGAATTTGTTACGGTAGAAAATGCATATGAAAAATAAAATGGATATGTGGGTGCGACATGAAATTATCAAGAAGATTAGAGATGATTATGGAGCTAATTCCTGAGAATAGCCGATTGGCTGATATCGGCTCGGATCATGCACTTCTGCCTGTGGCAGCAGTGAAATCTGGCCGGGTGTTGCAGGCTGTTGCAGGTGAAGTGAATCAGGGTCCATTCAAGGCTGCAGCTAAGCAGGTGGCTGAAGCCGGACTTCAAGGTCAAATTGCAGTCAGACGCGGTGACGGGCTGGCAGTGATTGAAGCCGGAGAAGTAGATGTAATTACGATTGCCGGTATGGGCGGGAGCTTGATTGCCAGCATTCTTGATAACAGCTTGAACAAGCTAAGAGATGTGCAGCTGCTTATCTTGCAGCCCAACGTTGGCGAAGACATCCTCCGCCGCTGGCTGATGGAGCATGGCTGGTTGCTTACGTCTGAGAAAATTCTCGAAGAAGAAGGAAAAATCTATGAGATTCTGACGGCAGTTCCCGAGCATGAAGATGAGCGGATCAGCAGTCGAATGTTATATGAGCAACAGGAATGGCCCGTCAGTAATGGAGAAGGTACTTTCACGGTTACATCAGAGCTTCTTTTACGCATGGGGCCATGGCTTCTAAAGGAACCGACATCTGTACTGAGCGATAAATGGAACAGCGAGCTTGATAAGCTTCATGGGATTCTCGAGTCGTTGTCAGCATCAAAGCAGGAATCCGCAGAGGTTAAATCGCGGCAATTGAAGCGGGAAATCGACCAAATTAAGGAGGTACTCACATGTTTGCAAAAGGACAGACTGTAATTCAGTACATGGAGCAGCTGGCTCCCAAACATTTGGCTTACCCTGATGATAAAGATAGAATAGGACTTCAGCTTGGAAACCTGCAAAAAGAAATCCAAGCCGTATTGGTGGCGCTGGACGTTAACGACGAGGTGGTAGATGAAGCAATACGTGTTGGGGCTAACCTGATTATTGCCCACCATGCCATCATATTCCGCGCTTTGAAGCAGCTGAATACAGACTCGCCAATGGGGAAATTGTACGAAAAGTTAATTAAAAATGATATCGCTGTATATATCGCACACACGAATCTGGATATTACAGAAGGCGGCATGAATGATTGGATGGCAGAAGCGCTTGGCATCCATCATACGGTGCCAATTGAAGAAACTCAGCGTGAGCAGCTGTTCAAGCTGGTTGTATTCGTCCCTAAGACCCATGCGGAACAGGTTCGCGAAGCTGTACTTGGGGCAGGAGCTGGCGCAATCGGTAACTATAGCCACTGCAGCTTTCATGTGGAGGGAACGGGTACCTTTCTCCCTCTAGAAGGAACGAATCCATTCCTTGGATCCGTAGGGAAATTGGAGAAAGCAGAGGAAATCCGCATCGAAACCATCGTGCCGCAAGGAAGCCGGAACCGTGTCATCCAGTCGATGCTCAAAGCCCATCCTTATGAGGAAGTAGCATATGATATCTACCCGCTTGATCTGAAGGGACATGCATTCGGACTTGGAAGAGTCGGAAAGCTGGAGCAGGAGCAAACGCTTGCCGCTTTTGCAGAGATTGTTAAGGAAAAACTGGATGTACCTCATGTACGCGTGGTAGGTGACCCTGAACGGATTATCAAGAAGGCGGCCGTGATTGGAGGATCCGGCAGCCGTTACTATCCGGCGGCACGTTTCCGTGGCGCAGATGTTCTGGTAACCGGCGATGTGGATTATCACACAGCTCAAGATGCGCTCCACGCCGGCATCACACTCATTGATCCGGGACATAATGCCGAGAAGATCATGAAGGTGAAAGTAGCGGAATGGATGAGTGCAATACTGGAAAAGAATCGTTATGAAACCAAGGTAATCCCGTCCAGCGTCAATACAGAACCATTCCGTTTTATGTAATTTTGAGCCGGAAGGGAAAATCCGTTAACGTTGGAAGGCGATGAGGATTGAAACCTTTCGCTTTTCCATGTATACTATACAATGTTGTCCGGAAAGTTTGACAGACAATCGCTGGTGGCGCGTAAGGCGCCACGAGAGGAAAGTCCGGGCTCCATAGGGCAGGGTGCTGGATAACGTCCAGTCAGCGCGAGTTGAAGGATAGTGCCACAGAAATGGACCGCCGATGGCCGCTGTTACAGCGGATCAGGCAAGGATGGAACCGAGGTGTAAGAGACCCCGAGGAACGCTGGTGACTTCGTTCCTGGTAAACCCCACTTGGAGCAAGACCTAATGGAACGCGGCTTCCCTGAGAAGCAGCCTTAGCCCGAGGCGCGTTCGGGTTGGTCGCTTGAGCCAATTAGCAATGATTGGCCTAGATAGATGATTGTCGCTTATCCGCGGGAGGGTAGTTCCCGTCTGTACCGCGAAGAGCACAGAACCCGGCTTACGTAAAACTTTCCTAACTGCAACAGTATTATTAAACATGATACCGCCAAGGCGGCATCCCGTTAAACCGGTGATGCCGTCTTTTTGCGCTTACCCGGCGGCTTATATCCAGACGAGCCTGATTTAGTCAAATAACACTATACCAAGGACAAACGTACAAACGAAGGTGATTCCAACATAATAAACTGTACTAATTCAACGAAAGGAGCTGCTTGCAAATGTATAACCATTGCTTCCAATGTCCTCCAGCGGATCCGATTTATACAGATCCAACTGTAATTGTTCAGGATTATTACTACCCGCAAATCGTACCGGTGGTTCACACAGTTCAAGTGGTAAAAAGACATCACTGTGTACCCGTACCAAAACATGTATATAACTACGTTGAAAGTGATCAAAACTGCTCCGTTTCCACTAACAGCGTGAAGCGGGGAGCGCAGGTTTCTAGAGCCAGAGGCAGACGTTAATCAAATCTGTAACACACCATAAGAAAATGTCTCGCAGTAGATTCGCAGAAGACATAATGCTACAAGAGTGTTTTCCGGTGTTTATAAAATTGAAGCTGAAAACTTTGCAGTCAAAAAAGCAATCCGCCTTAAAAAGGCCGGATTGCTTTTTTTCTAACATGTTATTTGTTTTTTTGAATGACAGAATCCATTTTCTTCTGAACATGCTGCGGCCAAAATTGTAATGGTGCTTCTGTAGTGCCTGCAGCCTGCAATGCTTTATAAATATCAATCTGTCCATACCCATAGTATTTGTCCCTTCCTTTTGGGCCCAAATCCACCGTGCTGCTTCGCATAATATCCATGACTTGCTTGTTGGTAAGATCCGGATTTCGGGAGCGGATCAGAGCGGCCATGGCAGCAACATGAGGGCTTGCCATAGAAGTACCCGATAAGGCCGCATACTGGTTGCCCGGATATGTGCTGGCAATGCTGGTTCCGGGCGCAGCTACATCGATGTAATCCCCGTAATTAGAGTATGATGCCCTCTTCATATTGGAATCCGTAGCTGCAACCGCAAGAACTTCGGAATAAGCTGCTGGGTAGCCAGGCCGCTCGGTATTGTCGTTTCCTGAAGCAGCTACAAGTACCACATCGCGGTCATAAGCGTATTTTACGGCATCATGGAGAAACTGGGAATCGGCGTAGTTGCCAAGACTCATATTAATGACTTTAGCTCCGTTGTCAGCAGCCCAGATAATACCTTCGGCCACAGAATAGGTTGTTCCGGATCCTGATTTATCGAGCGCTTTTACCGGCAGCATTTTGTTGTACCAGCTGATTCCGGCAACGCCTTCGTTATTGTTCACAAGTGCTCCGATGATTCCGGATACATGGGTTCCATGTCCTACGTCATCTAATGGATCGGAGTCGGGGTTAATAACGTTGTAGCCTGTCAGAAGCTGTCCCTGCAGGTCCGGATGATCGATATCAACACCTGTATCAACGATACCGACAATGACGTCATTGCTGCCTCTGGATAAATCCCAGCCTTGATTTGTTTCAATGGCAGGCAGATTCCATTGATATTTGGCGAACAGCAAATCATTTGGAACATTGGGCAGACTGCTCGTGGACTCTTTTACCTTGTCATTGGTCATGTATAAATAATGGGGCTCAACGTATTGTGGGTTCCAGTTTTTCATGAAATATGATTTTAGTTGGCTGTAATCCATTCCACTGGCATGAAACACATAGGCATAACCCAGCTTTCGCGAGGATTCGGCTCTAAGCTCACTGATTATTCGGTTCAGATCCTGCCGGGACGGATCCTGGCGGAAACGCACTACAATTTCATTTTCATAAAAATGGCTGGCTTTCTCGTTGTCATGACCGGTTCGTACTGTAATATCCCGCAGTGTATCGGCATGAACGGACTCGACCTTGTATTTTCCTTCTTTCGGATAAGGGATGAGTCTCAGGTTTTTCTTTTGGTGGTTGGCTACTTCTGTCAGGATTCTCTGATTCATAAGAGCAATAACGCCTTGCTTCGGTGTTTGTTTTGAAGGCTCAGCGATTACAAAATACTCCTTGCCGCTCATTTTAAAAGAGGTGGACTCATATGAACGCTGTTTGCCGATATTCTTTTCGGCTTGATCAAGATATCCCTTCAAGATTTTCCGGTCGGCAGCATTCCAGTTGCTTTTCGTAATCGTATATTCCTGACGTTTTCCTTTTTTCGCATCCTGCCATATAATCATGGTAAAGTGATCATGTGATTGCTGAAGCTTACGCACATAGTCAGAGACTTGAGCGGGTCCAGCCTGCGCAAGCTTGGTGAGCATCGAGGTCAGGTGCTGCTTGGCATCCAGGCGCGTTAAATGATCCGTGGAAGCAATATCCTGTGCCATCAAGCTTTGCTTGGAAAGATGTTCTTGCTTCGGGTTCGGTATGACCGGCTCGGAAGCTTGCTTGCGGGTGTGGGTATCGGCGGAGTGAGGCACCTGCATGATGATGATCAGTGCAGCGGCTGCTGCCGCGATGCCAAGACCTGCCCATGTGCGACGGGACATAAGATAAACCTCCTGAAAATGAAATTACCTTTATCGTGAGGAGAGGAGGCCTATTTTATACCCCGATTTCATGGCCGCCACATTAGTACCCAATATTTGTCCAATGGGATTGCAGAAAGGGATACCGCTCATCATTGTTTTATGATAGGATAGTACATGGAAAAATGATGCTGTAAAGCGATTTAATTGTATGATGTCAGCAATTGGACTGAAGGAACCATTAAGGGGGAGCAAATTAGCGATGTCAGCAGGTAATGTTCAAAAATTGTGTGAGACCACGAAAGAGAAGCTGAAATATGCAATCGATAAACTTGAGGTATTTCTGAACGAGTATTCGCTTTCGCAGCTCGCGGCAGAACCAAATGAAGAAACACTGCATTTTTACAAAGGGTTTCTTTCGGATTTGCGCCATCTGCTTGTCTTCAGCGAAGTTTCTTCAGAGAAGCTTGGAGTCGTGCTGCGCCGTGCGAATTTTGATACGGAATTTGCTGAGAAGGCTCTCTATCATGTATATCACCACTGCGTGAATAACTTTTTCTATCCAAAAAGCGAAAGCTATTCCGAAGATGGCCGATACGCTTATACCGGACAAGATGCAATCCGTTTCAGAGCGAAACCGGTGCGCCCGGTGCGGGACATCGTCCTGGACATTACAAAAGTGTTTGAAGACCTCAGAGATGACCTGACTTACTACGAAAGCGACTATTTGACAGAGCGTAGAATGCAAAGTCAGCGCACTCACGCCTAAACCATAAAAAATCTTTTTGATCATACATGCTAAAGATGTCCGCAGACCGGGCATCTTTTTTTATTTATGCTATGGATTTCCCACATCTGGTGAGTGGCTAGAAGACCTTCTTGGATAATGAATTCCCGCCAGCAACTGACAGGTAACCGTTCGTATAGGGGGGAGAAAGCAAGGAGACAATGGTATCTGAGGTGATCCTAAAAATGAGTGATACAAGAACCATTGTCAAATGCAGTGTCAGCAATTGCGGTTATTGGGGAGAGCAGAATGTGTGCAAAGCAGAACAGATCCTGATCGAGATCGACAAGCATGCTTCTGCAAAATACAGTGAGGAATTTGGCAGTGAGCATTTTGCCGAACACAAAGACTATGCGGATAATTCCTCTGCCACATGCTGCTTGACATTCAAACCGAAATCTTCTTAAAAAACCATCTCAAAGTCATCACTATGATCAATGTATCTTCAGACCAACCAATTACAGGGAGGTATTCTGATGGACGATTTTCATGAGCACGAAGAGCATGAGCAGCATGAAAGAGAAAGACAGCATGCATCCAGACGGATCCGCAGAGATTATCCGCGCCGTGATGATCATGAAGAGGAATATGCCGCTGAGGTAGCGCCTCCAAGATCAGGCCGCTATGAGATCAGTCAAGATGATGATGAGGATCGGGAAAAGGAAAGAACCAATGGAAGAACAGCTGGATATGTAGGTCTTGCTTTCGGTATTGCTTCCCTGTTTATGTGGTCCATTGTGCTGGGACCGATCGCGGCTGTGACCGGTTACTACGCGTACAGTCAAGGAAGCAAGGTATGGGGAGCTTGGGGTATGGGCTTGGGTATTTTGGCTACAATCAGCTATTTTGTTCTTATTCCTTTTGCCCGGTAACATTCAATCAGCTAAATAAAGCATTGGAGCGTCCTTCCCTGTCAATTCAGCGGAAGGGCGTTTTTCATTAGATGATACAATATGATAATGTATAATATAATTCTATGGATATATGGCGCTTACTCCCATAAACATGGTAAAATGACGGAAACGAATCAAACTAACACTCTGAAGAAAAAGAGGTTTTATCATGCAAATCGATTCGGCAACCGCGAAGCAGCTGGCTTCACTTCAGGATAACAGCCGTATTCAAAATAGAGACGAGCTGCTGCAGGATATTTTAGCAAATGGAAGCAGTTCTGATTTTGGCGTCATTTTACAGCAGCTTGTCAACTCATCTTCTGGTGATAACTCCAGTGTAGATGGCTCTGTGCTGCCAACTGTTTCAGGTGTCACATACAGTGACGGCTTATTATGGCAGCAGCTGGGCACAGTAGCTGAATCGGAGGCATCCGAGCTTCAGTTTGTGGGCAGCAGTCATTCGACAGAGAAATCCGGTCCGACAAGCTATGATGATTTAATTCAGCAAGCCAGTAAAAAATATGGCATTGATGAAGCGCTGATTAAAGCAGTAATCGATACAGAATCCTCCTTTAATCCCAATGTGGTATCTTCGGCCGGAGCGAAAGGACTTATGCAGCTGATGGATGGAACCGCAGCGGGTCTTGGCGTAAGTGATCCATTCGATCCTGCCCAGAATATCGACGCGGGTACCCGTTATCTGTCATACCAGATTAAGCGGTTTAACGGCCAGGAGAATATGGCATTGGCAGCTTACAATGCTGGGCCTAACCGACTTGCCAAGCTCGGGGTAACCACCGATGAACAGTTGATGGACAAACTGGGGATGCTGCCACTGGAGACGAGAAAATACATTAGCAAGATTACCAACGCACGCTCGAAATACGAAGTTTAACATTTTTGAACATTATATATAGGATCAAATGGGGAGAATGGCAGCGATGAAGGACACTTTAACAGCTTAACCCCCTGTTTGATCTTTTTATATTGTCCGGAAACCGGAAGCGGAAGGATGAATCAACATGATATATTGGGATCACGCGGCAAGCACGCCGCCTTATGATGAGGTCATTCAAACGATGGCCGAGGTTATGAAAAAGCATTACGGCAATCCTTCCTCTATTCACAGAATGGGTGAGGATGCCGCGAAACTGATCAAGCGGGCCAGAGAAGTATGCGCCGGTGCCCTGAATGTAAAGCCAGCCGAAATCATTCTGACTTCAGGGGCCACCGAAGGAAATAATTTGGCGATTAAAGGTACGGCTTTACAGTATGGGGGCCGGGGAAAGCATATCATCTCGACGCAAATTGAACACCCGTCCGTATATGACAGCTGTCTGGATCTGGAAAAGCAAGGCTATGAGATTACTTATTTACCTGTGGATGCAAAAGGGATGATAGACCCTGCAGATGTTGCATCTGCTGTGCGGAAGGATACAATCCTTGTCAGTGTGATGCATGTCAATAACGAGACGGGAGCCATTCAACCGCTTGCTGACATTGGACGAGTTATTAAGAAAGCAAACCCTTTAACCGTTTTCCATATTGACGGAGTACAAGGATTCGGTAAGCTGCCTGTTGATTTGGAGGAGTGGCAAGCCGATCTATATACCTTGTCCGCGCATAAGATCCGCGGGCCGAAGGGAACAGGAGTGCTTTATAAGCGTGAAGGGCTCAATCTTCATCCATTGCTGTCCGGCGGCAAGCAGGAATCAGGACTTAGAGCGGGAACCGAGAATATTCCCGGATTTGTTGCGATGTCCAAGGCGATGCGAATGGCTGCTGAACAAACAGAAGCTTTCATGAAGGAAGTGGGTGCCCATAGAGACACCCTGCTTGACTGGATTAGTAAAACACCGAGTCTTGAACCGAACAGCTTTGAGGAAGGGGCTCCTCATATTGTCAATGTGTCGTTCCCCGGAATGAAAGCAGAGGTGCTGCTCCATACTCTGGAGGAACATGGAATGCTGGTTTCCACCAAGTCTGCCTGCTCCTCCAAAACCACTGAACCAAGCCGGGTACTGCTAGCCATGGGACGCAGCGAGGATGCAGCATCCAGCGCAATCCGGATCAGCATGGGGATGACCAATACACATCAAGATGTAGAGCAGCTTCTCACGGCGCTTGATGCTGCAGTGAGCCGGTTGCAGCCGCTTAGACAGGAAGGAATGAAATGAGCTTGAATTATGATATGTTATTGCTCCGTTTCGGAGAATTCACACTTAAAGGAAAAAACCGCAACCGTTTTGAAAAGACGATCATAACACATATACAATCTATACTTGCTTCTTATCCCGCAGCTGAAATTCAGAAAGAGTATGGAAGATTGTATGTTGCCTTGAATGGGGAAGATCAAAGCAAATTAACGGATGAGCTTAAAAAAATATTTGGCATTCATTCGATCAGTCCGGTGGTCGTCTGCCCATCACAACTCGATAAAATAATTGAAACGAGTGCGTCGTTTTTGGAGCAGATGGATCTGCAAAAGGAAACGACCTTCAAGGTGACAGCCAGAAGAGTGTGGAAAGCCTTCCCGCATTCATCTCATGAGATGAATCACCTGGTCGGTTCACCCATATTGAAAAAATTTGAGCCGTTAAAAGTAAGCATGAAGGAACCGGAGCTGCAGCTGCGGGTAGAGATCAGAGAACAGGGTACCTATATTTACTGTGAGGTCATTCCTGCTGCTGGCGGATTTCCACGCGGGAGCAACGGCAAAGCGATGCTGCTTTTGTCCGGCGGTATTGATAGTCCTGTAGCGGGATTTACCAGCATGCGCCGTGGACTTGAGTTGGAATGCGTTCATTTCTATAGTTATCCATTCACCAGTCGGAAGGCCAAAGAAAAAGTCATGGAGCTGGCTAAAGTACTGTCGGGATATACAGGTGAAGTCAAAATACATCTGGTGCCTTTCACGGAGATCCAGACATCCTTCACAGGTCATGGCCAGGATAATCTGATTATTACTCTGATGCGCCGCTCGATGCTGCGTATTGCCACCATGCTGGCAGAACGCGAAGGAGCGCTTGCTATCGTTACGGGGGACAGTCTTGGACAAGTGGCCAGCCAGACGCTCCCAAGTATGAACGTGATCGGGCGTGCTACCGAGCTGCCTTTGCTGCGTCCGCTTATTATGATGGATAAAAACGAAATTATCGAAGTCTCAAAGCAGATCGGTACGTACGAGCTTTCGATACTGCCTTATGAGGACTGCTGCACCATATTTGTGCCGAAGTCTCCATCAACCAATCCGAATCTTCGCATTGTAGAACGGATAGAAGCATCAATCACCAATCTGCAAACCATGCTGGAGGAAGCGGTGGGGCGGACGGAGACCATTGTGCTGACCCCGGATTCCGTCATTGAAGCGGACCGTGAGGACGGAATCGATGAAGAATGGTTTTAATCAATAAAAAAGGACTTCCAACCATGCGTTGGAGGTCCTTTTGTTTAACTGTAAGAATTCTCGCTGCTCTTTTTCCGCTGGTCCGAACGTTTCTTCATGTATCCTGTCACGAGCACGGCAACAATGACGACGATAATAAACAGGATACGAATGGCGGGATGATCTTCGAAGAAAGGATGCAGTCTTTTCTCTTCGGTTATCATGTTGGATGCGGTATATCCGAGTACTGCTGATCCCAAATAAATAATCCAAGGGAAACGGTCAATAAGCTTAATAAATAGAGTGCTGCCCCAGACGACAATCGGAACACTGATCAAGAGTCCCAGGATGACCAAAATAATATTTTGCTGCGCCGCTCCGGCAACCGCGATAACATTATCCAGTCCCATGGCTGCATCCGCTACGATAATGGTTCGTATAGCGCCCCATAGTGTACGTCCCGCCTTGACATCGGTATGATCATCATTGTCTGCCAGAAGCTTGTAAGCAATGCCTATGAGCAGGATTCCTCCGATGAGAAGCAGCCAGGGGACTTGCAGCAGCCAGACCACAATGATCGTAGCAGCGATACGCAGCAGCACGGCGCCGCCGGTTCCATAAAAAATGGCCTTTTTCTGAGTCGAGGATGGCAGATTCCTCGCAGCAAGGCCAATGACGATAGCGTTATCGCCAGCTAGAATAAGATCAAGAAACACGATATTGGCTAGTTTTGCCAAAAAGGCAAGTATTGATGTTTCCACATCAGGTCACTCCTCATCATGACTGTAAACGGAGTCTAATATAGAATGGACCAAAGAAATGATTTTAGTCCATACCATATAACAAATCGCATTCATTATAGGATAATTTTTCAATGAGAGTCAAGCATAGCCTGGCCAACAGGAGCATAGGAGTAGTAGTGGGGGTGTTGACTGTTGGAATCGATATGGCTGCTTGTACAGATCCTGATGATTAATCTGGTTCTGAGCGGAGACAACGCCGTGGTGATTGCGTTAGCAAGCAAAAACTTGCCGCCGAAACAGCGTAAACAGGCCGTGTGGTGGGGGGCTTTGGGGGCGGTTGTTCTTAGATGTATACTAACGTTCGCGGCCGTGATTCTTTTGAAGATTCCTTTTGTGCAGGCGGCTGGAGGATTCCTGCTGTTCTGGATTGCATTCAGGCTGCTGGCAGATGACAAGGACGATGTAAGAATGGGGGAGTCAGCCTCCATTTGGAAAGCGGTACGGAGTATTTTGGCCGCTGATTTTATTATGAGTCTTGATAATGTGCTGGCGCTAGCCGGTGTAGCCAATGGAGATTTGGCGCTTATAGTGATCGGGATCGCCATTAGTATACCCATAGTTGTCTTCGGCAGTAATCTTATTGTCGGTCTACTTCACCGCTATCCTGTACTCGTGTATTTGGGTGCGGGTATCCTGGGCTATACAGCTGGAGAGATGCTGCTGCAAGACTCCAGAATGGGGATCATGCTGTCCTCGGTCATGCCATCGCTGCATAAGCTGCTGCCGATTCTTCTGACCATTTTGGTCATGGCAGCCGGAAGTTTTAAAAAGCTGCCGCTTCGGCGCTCATAACCATTCTCAAGTGCCGGTGAAAACCGGCCTTTTTGGTGTTTCCGGCCAGTAAAAAATTTACGGGACGAATATGGTTTTTTCGCTCTTTTTCAGATAAACTAAAGGTGAAAACATGTCGTATCCTGCTGGAGCAGATGTGTAAGGTATATTGGAAAAGAGGGTGGGGAAAAATGTCCTCCAAGAACGATGTAAAACTGGGTCTGTTTATTGTGGTGGCAGGGCTTGTCATTCTGCTGGGAAAACTGGGCGTGTTCGGATTCCTGGGACGCACACTCTGGCCGCTTGCCATTGTGGTGGTCGGACTGCTCATTCATTTGCTGTATTTCAGCGGAAGGGCACGTGCAGCTGTACTCATACCAGGAGGGATTCTGGTGGTATATGGTCTCCTATTTGGTATCTGCAACCTCTGGGGCTGGGGGATGATGTCATTTCTGTGGCCTGTGCTTCTGTTAGGCATTGCTGTCGGCGCGTACGAATATTATTTGTTCGAATCACCTAAACCGGCTGGAGTGCTGCCATTTGCACTGATTTTGGGCTTGGTATCACTCGTTCTGCTTTTCTTCACCTTGCTGCATACGGGAGCCATCTATGTGCTCGCAATTCTGCTCATTGTGCTGGGCCTTTGGTTTATTTTGGGAAGAGGAAGAACGGGACGGAAAAAGGGATATGGCGGTTGGTAACCCGCTTTGACAGCTTATTCTATTTTCTGTAAAAATGCTTGTTTTTTTCTGAAAATTCACTATAATATAAGGGATATGTTGAAGCGTCGTCGGCATTACCGCCCGGCGCTTCTTTTGGTGAAACACATTCGCATTGATTTGAAAGGGAAAGGATCTGGATAAAAGTCATGCATTCAAGAGATAAAATTCGCAACATTGCGATTATTGCCCACGTTGACCACGGTAAAACAACACTAGTAGACCAGCTTCTGCAACAATCAGGTATTTTTGGGAAACACGAGCATTTGCAGGAGCGGGCCATGGACTCCAATGACCTGGAGCGTGAGCGTGGAATTACCATTTTGGCCAAAAACACGGCTATTACGTATAAAGATTATCTGATCAACATTTTGGATACACCGGGACACGCCGACTTCGGCGGCGAAGTTGAACGGATTATGAAAATGGTTGATGGCGTACTGCTTGTCGTAGATGCGTATGAAGGCTGCATGCCGCAGACCAAATTCGTACTACGCAAAGCGTTGGAGCAAAACCTTACACCGATTGTCGTAGTAAACAAAATCGACCGTCCGGCAGCACGTCCAACAGAAGTAATTGATGAAGTTCTGGACTTGTTCATCGAGCTCGATGCCAATGATGATCAATTGAACTTCCCTGTTGTTTATGCATCTGCACTGAACGGAACGTCCAGCATGGATCCTGAGAAACAGGATGATAACATGCTTGCATTGTATGAAACCATTACGGATCATATCCCTCATCCTACTGAAAACGTAGAAGAACCTCTGCAGTTCCTCGTTACCTTGATGGATTACAACGAATATCTGGGACGTATTGCAATCGGACGCGTTAACCGCGGCGTGATCAAGCAAGGTCAATCAGTAACCGTTATTATGCGCGACGGCAAAAGTAAAACAGCCCGTATTGAGAAGCTGTTTGGCTTCCAAGGTCTGAAACGTATTGAAATGGAAGAAGCCGGCGCAGGCGATATCGTTGCTATTGCAGGTATTAAAGATATCAACATTGGTGAAACCATCGCTGATCCACAAAATCCGGAAGCATTGCCAGTTCTCAAGATCGATGAACCAACACTGCAAATGACATTCCTTGTGAATAACAGTCCGTTCGCAGGACGCGAAGGCAAATGGGTTACTTCCCGTAAGCTGCGCGAGCGTTTGATGAAAGAGCTTGAAACGGACGTGAGTTTGCGTGTAGAAGAAACCGATAGCCCGGATGCATTTATTGTTTCTGGCCGCGGTGAGCTTCATTTGGGTATTTTGATTGAGAATATGCGCCGTGAAGGTTATGAGCTGCAGGTATCGAAGCCTGAGGTTATTGTACGTGAAATCGAAGGTAAGAGAATGGAGCCGATTGAACGTCTTCTGATCGATATTCCGGAAGAGAGCATGGGACCCGTAATGGAAAGCCTTGGATCCCGTAAAGCCGAAATGGTTAATATGGTGAACTCCGGTAATGGACAGGTTCGTCTTGAGTTCCTCATTCCAGCTCGGGGTCTAATTGGATACAGTACGTACTTCCTGACTTTGACGCGCGGCTACGGCGTCATGAACCATGCATTTGACAGCTATGGACCGCTGATTGGCGGACAGGTTGGCGGACGTCACCAAGGCGTGCTCGTTGCCAGCGAAGGCGGCACAAGCACAACTTATGGTATGATGGGTATTGAAGATCGCGGAACCTTGTTCATGGAGCCGGGAACCGAGATCTACGAAGGCATGATCGTTGGAGAGCACACACGCGACAACGATATTGTCGTTAACATTTGTAAAGAAAAAGCGGTAAACAATATCCGTTCTGCGAACAAAGAAGAAACGGTGAGAATGAAAACACCAATTATCTTCTCGATGGAACAGGCTCTTGAATATTTGAATGACGATGAGCTTTGCGAAATTACGCCAAAATCGATTCGTCTTCGCAAAAAGATCTTGAACAAGAGTGAGCGTGAACGCGCAGAGAAGCACCGCAAAATGGCTGAAACCAATCTGTAATGAACGTACAGGCTCTTGACCTGTTATTGAAAGGAGTGTACCGCACGTGCAAGCCTGGTTTGCATCGCATTCGCTTGTGTCTTACATTGTCATTTTCGTGTTGATTACGTATGTCTATAACAAGGTATTTCGTGTCAGACAGAAGCTTCCTTTGTTGAAAGAAATTCTGCTGTATATCCTGATGGCCATTGGTTCGGGCATGCTGCTTGTGTTTCAGCACGACAAGCTTCCGATCATCCAGTGCCTGCTCGTTGCAGTCGCTTTAATGCTTCTGGTACGGGTCCGCTATTTTGTGGAAGCCCGTCAAAAGAAAAAAGCAGAGACAGCAGGTAAACGAGGTTAAGCAGCCGTATGGATCCGGCTCTTCGGCAACTTTTTAACGACTGGCATCGTTTATAGAGAGAATGACTCAAAATAAATGAAAAAGGTGTTTGAGATGAGTCCCAGCAATAACAATCTACCTCCACGATCTCAAAGTGGCAGCAAACAAAGCAAACAGCCGCCAAAAAAGAAAAAAAAGAAGAGCGGATTTAAGACGTTCCTGAAATTTGTACTGATTATCATCATTTTAGCTGTATTGGCCGTAGCGGGATATGTTGCGTATCTTTATTACAAAGCTGACAGCGGCGTATTGGATACTGGCAATAACACACCGGTTCCAGCCGAAAAATCAGCCAAGGTGAAGCCAGTGACCATGCTCCTCCTGGGTACGGACTACCGTCCAGAGACAGGTACTCATCTATCCGATGTGATTATGGTGACGGCGTTTAATCCAGATACCAAAACAGTTACCGTCGTTTCACTTCCGCGGGATACGAAGATTGAGCTCAAAGGCTATAGGGAAAATAAGGCAAACGCCTACTACCCGATTTTCCTCTCGGAAGAGAAAAAGAGCGGCAAAAAGGCTGAGGATGAAATGAAAACCATGCTCAGTAAATATATGGATATTCCGATTGATTATGCAACGGTCCTTAACTTTCAGGGCTTCCGTGACGCGGTCGACGCTCTTGGGGGCGTGGACATCAATGTGGACATGAATATGTGCTACAGGGATAAAGCGGACGGAACAGACATCAATCTCAAGAAGGGCGAGCAAAAGCTTGAAGGGAAGGATGCACTGGATTATGTGCGTTACCGCAAATCCAATTGTCGTCCGAAAACGCAGGCTTCCGATGATTTTGACCGCAATCGCAGACAAAATGAAGTCCTGCATGCCCTGATCGATAAGATGCAATCCTTCAAAGGTGTGACAAGCCTTGGCGGTGTTCTGGATGCCATGGATAAAAACATGGAGACTGATATCGAAAATGATCAGTTGAAGAATATGATCGCAACGTACTGGAAGGTTAATAAGGAAAACGTCAAATTCATGCCGGTCACCGGTACATGGAAGAGCCCTTACGTGTATGTGGATGAAGCCGAACTGGATAAGGCGAAGCAAGCGCTGAAGGATGAAATTGCTGGCAAAGGATTGCCGGCGACGACGACGGACAGTGCAGAAAAAGCAAATCCTTAAACTTGGGTGCAATATTTGCGAAGCTGCCTAATATAATAGAGTACACTGGAACCTGTACAGGAGGTCGGGAAGATGTCCGAAGCAGTTGCACCATGCACTCAGCCATTATTTATCCAATTGAATGCTGCAGCTGCCGGCCTGCCGGTTCTTGAACAGGGCACATTTGCTTGTGTCCGGATGCTGTATGAAAAAAAGCCTAGTGAGCTTCTCACTAGGCTTTTTATTCATTTTATGCAGAAATTGTTGAGTTATGGGGAAAGCTGGCTGATTAAATCAGTGCTTGGAGGTTGGTGCGGCTGGCGGTGCCTGAGTTTTTGTTTTTACATCCTTGGGAAGCTGAGGAATGATGCGTCCGACAATATCGGCCAGCTCGGATGCAAAGCCGGATACAGGCTCGCCTTTTTTGATATGTTGGCCGATTTCAGCAATTCTGTTGGAAAGATCCATATCCGCAGTCACAAGCGCGTTCTTGCCACGAGGATCTTTTCGCAGCGTTTCTGCCACCGAGTATTTGATATTGCCGACCCGGGAGCGGGTAAGCTTGCCGTCGACGTCGATGCCGACCACAGCGGTATTGCCAAACACGACGACATGTGCTTTTTTGACTCCTGCCACTTTTTCGGCCATGGCTTCGAGATGATCCTTAATGGACAAATTAGTAGTATCTTCCGCTGCGCGAACGGTTGACTTCCCTGCAGATTTTAACGATACCCGGTTGTGTTCAGTGGAAGCAGCGGACATTCCCTGTTTATTTTGAGGAGAGGGTGATGCATTTTTGTCCTGAGTCTTGTTGTTACAGCCGCTGATGACAGCGAGTGCCAACACGACAAGCATGAGCATTCTCATATGTGATCGTCCTTTCCAGGTCATAGATTCTAATGCGAATTGTAATTTAGGATGTCCATGACGGAATAATTTATGTGTTCATTATGAGTTAGTGGAGGGAGAAGGTATGAGAAAGATCTTTGTACTGGATACCAATGTGCTTCTTCATGATCCCGGAGCGATCTATGCGTTTGATGAGCATGAGGTCATCATACCTGCGGTAGTTCTCGAAGAAATTGATTCCAAGAAGCGTAATGCAGATGAAATTGGACGCAATGCGCGCACGGTATCACGTTTATTGGATCAGCTGAGGGAAAACGGACATCTGCACAGCGGGGTAGCGCTCTATAATGGCGGAAGCTTAAAGGTTGAACTGAACCACAGAAGTTTTCTCAAGGTCCAGGAGATGTTCGGGGAAATATCCAATGACAACCGTATACTCGCCGTGGCCTTGAATTATCATATGGAAGAAACGGTGAAAGAGGAGCCCGATCAGGTGGTCCTTGTCAGCAAAGACGTACTGGTCCGCATTAAGGCTGATGTACTGGGGTTAACTACGCAGGATTATTTGTCAGACCGAACTGCCGGACCTGGGGACTTCTACTCAGGCAACCTGAAGCTGAAGGTGCATCCTTCCATCATTGATGAGTTTTATTCATACCGGTTTCTGCCGGTCAAGCCACTCAACCTCTCCTATCCGCTTCATCCCCATGAATTTGTGATTTTGAAGGATGAAATGGGAAGTACAAAGTCGGCGCTTCTGAAGGTTAACACGGAAGGCACAAAGCTGGAGCCGCTCTTTTTGAGCAATGAAGCGGTCTGGGGCATATGTGCGCGCAACGCACAACAGCGGATGGCGCTAGAGCTTTTATTGAATGACGACATACCACTTGTGACTATCACAGGTAAGGCGGGCACAGGCAAGACCCTGCTTGCTCTGGCGGCAGGATTGCTCAAGGTGGAAGATGAGCATAAATATAAAAAGCTGTTGATTGCAAGACCTGTCGTACCCATGGGAAAGGATATTGGATATCTGCCTGGGGAAAAAGAAGAAAAGCTGCGTCCGTGGATGCAGCCGATCTACGATAACCTCGAGTTTTTATTTGATACTAAAAAGTCCGGGGATATTGATAAAATTCTGATGGGACTTGGCAGCATTCAGGTAGAGGCGTTAACCTACATCCGCGGCAGATCCATCCCCGGTCAGTTTATCATTATTGATGAGGCACAAAACCTGTCCCGTCATGAGGTGAAAACCATTGTATCCCGGGTAGGCGAGGGGAGCAAGATCATCCTGATGGGTGACCCTGAGCAAATAGACCATCCTTATCTTGATGCTTCAAGCAACGGACTCACGTATATTGTGGAGAAATTCAAACAGGAAGGCATCAGTGGACACATTACCTTGGAAAAAGGGGAGCGATCCAAACTGGCACAGCTGGCTGCCGATTTGCTTTAGCTCCTGTATTGGATCAGAGTCCTGGATACTTTTGCTCTATGAGCTCTAGGTCCAGGGCTTTTGTCCATGACCGACGTAGGGTGTGAGTAAAACATTTCCAATAAAAAGTAGGACAAGCGCCCTATCCTTTTGATAAAATAATAAGAGTACGGAATGAGGCATTTGCCAGAGGAGGCCAAAAGACTTGAAGCGGAAAAATTATTGGTTTTTATTCGCCATCTTGCTGCTGTCGTTAACCAGCTTGTCCCAGGGTCAGAATATGACGCCGGACAACAGCAGCAGTGAAGAGAGAAAAACAATGTCTTGGAATCCGCAGCCTTCCTCTCCGCAGGATCCTGATGATCAACCGATCCGGGTAATTACCCATCTAAATGAATCCGATTACAAAGAACTGCTCGATATAAATGATAATTTCATTCGCGAAACTGGCATTCAGGTTGAGATTAAGAACATACCGGATACGGATGCATACCGGCAACTGACTGCTGCGCTTGAAGTAGGCGAAGGGCCCGACGTGATGCTAGTGAACAGCCCCTGGATTCGGTCTTTGGCTTCCAGTGGTTACATACTGCCTGCAGAATCCTATCAGAGCAGTACAACTGGCAGTGATGTAATCAGTCCGATTTTGCAAATGCTGGAGTGGAATGGATACCAGTGGGGGATCCCTCTGGATATGGATCCCTATGTGCTTGTTTGGCAGGCGCATGCTTTGCAGACCATAGGAATTCCCGAGATTCCTCAAGCAGGCAAGGAATGGAAAGATCTGCTCGTCAAGCAGGAAAACCGCAAGGATAAGAAGCTGATTGCACTTCCCGCAGGAGATGCCTATGCTTTTGCCGCTTTGATGGGGGGGATGGGAACAGATCCGTCCAATCCAACCAATGAAGGGCTTGAATCGTTAAGCAAACTCCGTCCTGGAATACAGTTTATAGAAGCGGGTAAGATGCAGGAAGCATGGACAAGCCTGAAGGATGAAGGATTGGTTATGGTAGCTATGTCTGCTTCATCAGCGACAAAGGAAAGAAAGGGAAACGGAATGCTGGAGCTCCGCCTTCCTGAACAGCTTTATGCTGAAAATCCATTTTTACTCCGCGGGAGATCCTATGCCGTCTCCGCCCAGGTACAGCATCCACAGAATGCTGCAGATTGGATTGCCTACATGACTTCAGATATGTCCCAGAGGCTTTGGTCCGACACAACGGGGTATTTGCCTGTTTTGAAGGAAATGTATCAGGGGGATCAATTCCAATGGCTCCAGCAGCCAGTGCGTCTTGATCGGCTGCTGAAGCCTACAGATGGAGCAGCAGAGGCTGGTGCATTGCAATCAAAGTGGGATGTTTTCTCAAAGGCTGCGAAGCTTCTTTTGACCGGTAAAAGTACCGAACAGGAATACAGGGAGGCCCTGGAAGGCCGCCCTAAAGAGAAATCATCCAATGAATAAGGATGATGTGCAATGATGGCATGTTAGCCTACATAGACAGCTTTAACGTGACATGAAGAACCTGGTTGGTACTGGTTACTTCTGTAGCTTTGACAAATGATACAATTTGCTGCGGATAAAAGCCAAGGTCAAATTCATTTTCCAGCTGGCGGCAGGTTGTATCCGGAAGCTCCAGCCCGTTGAATATAAGCTTGTCGACATGGAACAGAATCGAATTCTCAGGCTCATTCTCAACGCTGTAATGCCCTTCCACCTGCAGACTTAAATTACCGCTCTCGCCCTCTGCGATGACTTTATTGTCGTTGAAATGGAAAGAAAAATTATTGAAAAGTTCATTTTTACTCTTTAGAAAGTCGTTCAGATCATCTTCCTGGATTTCGATGGAGTATGTGGTGCCGTTCGTCCGGATGGCTCCTTTTTTATTTTGAATAAATTCAGGCAGGTCATTCATGGCGGATGAGAGCGCTGAGAAATACCGCTTAACTTCATACATTCCGACATTTTCCCAATATGCAGTAAATTCCTTGATCATTTTTTTCATGGCCTCAGGGTCGCTGCTGTCCGCAATGCTGCTGTCCAGATCCTTTTGCAGTGCCAGTACCCGGTCTCTTTGCTTCAGGAGATTGTCCTTGATTGTGGTGAGCTGGGCGTAGGATTTCTCCATCTGCTGCTGTGTTTCTTTAATGCTCTGGTACTGAGACTGGTACGCATCGAGCACCATTGCGTCCTGATCCATGATCATTTCATAATAGCTGTATATTTCTAAAAGATTGCTTATGTTTTTGGCTGAAAAGAGAATGGTAAATAGATTGTCCCTTTCACCCATGTAATAGGAACGTATTACGGTTCCTGCACGCTCCTGGCGGCTCTTGATTTGTTGCTGCTTCTCTTCAAGCTGAACCTGAAGTTTTTCTATTTCTGTCTGAGTTTGGTCCTGCTGGCGGGTGATCCGTTCAATTTCATGGTCAATTTCTACGATAGAGAGGCTTTTTTGCAGCATTTGCTGCTGGTCGGCGTTCTCTGGTTTTACGGGATCAGCAAGAAGATTATGCTCCGGATGCAGCAGTGAGAGGAACAGAAGCGGCAGAAGCAGATATATTAGGCGCACATGTTTTTTAGCGGCCTTCACAGATCCTCCTCCCCTCCAGGCAAGTCTAGTCTTGGACAACGGTTTTACATACCTCATGTAAATATATGCTTGTTTAAAAAATATCATCCCTCTCTTTTCAACCTTGAGGGGGATGTTGAAACAAAGAAAAAAAGACGGACCGGCAGCGATGTCGGATCGTCTTTTTTTGGTAACTCTTCAAGCGAATGATCGGTAACTACAGCGGTAGACCCATTTTAAAGACTGTCCAGTAGCTGAAACCGGTAAATGTCACGATCATATAGCCCCAGAAGAGAAGAATGTAGGTTTTTTCCGTAAATTTCAGATATCCCAAAATCACGAAAAATGCTGTCTGCAAGAAGAACAACAGAGCCATTTCCACCATGTTCCCGGCAAATGCCATCAAACCGATAGCAAGTGTAAAGAAGCCCAGTACTCGAAACATGCGTGCCACGTAGTATCCCCCTCTCCTTATGTACGGTCGTAGCATTACTACACATCATTATAACGTTAACCCAAAAATGTGTAAACGAAAAGTCTTGAACAATTATGAATTTTTTGAGTTTCCCTATAGATTACAGAATTTATTGAATTCCAGCGAAAGCTGGATAATTCTATAATCGCAAGGAAAGCAACAACTAAGGGTGGTCCGTCTACTGTGAATTACATCAATAACGGGCTTTCCTTATTATTGTGATCATTGCTAAAGAAAGTATTCAAGCTGGGTACGTTTATTTTCCACCGGAATAAGTATGAGCTATTTAAAATTTGGCAATACAATTTAGTATCAAATAGATTCTATGAACTCTATGAGAAGCATAGAAATGAAAATAAGCAGCTGTTATACCTCATTCAAGCCCGGAAAGAAGGGTTATGGAGACGGTTATTTTAGGATGTTGTTAGGAGGGTTTGGTTGCATGACAGCAGTAAGACAAGATGCATGGAGCACAGAAGATGATCTTATTTTAGCGGAGGTAACGTTAAGGCATATCCGCGAAGGAAGCACGCAGCTCGCTGCTTTCGAGGAAGTTGGAGAGAAAATCGGCAGGACATCCGCAGCCTGTGGTTTCCGATGGAACAGCTGTGTCCGTAAAAAGTATGAGGAAGCGATCAGCCTTGCCAAAACGCAGCGGCAGAAGAGAAGCTATTACAAAAAACAACCGGCGAATCCACTGCAAGTGGCAGCTCTAGGTGGTTTGAGTGAAGTTGAGGCAGGATATTTCAAGATCGAGGGTGCAAGCGAAGAGTCGTTATCCATCGATGCAGTCATTCGCTTCTTGCGCCAATGGAAAGGGAATTTGCAGGAAAATGGCCGTCAGCTGAAAATGCTTGAGAAGGAGCTCCGGGAGAAGGAAGAGGAGCTGGCTAACTTGAGAAGAGTTAATGAACAGCTGAACAAGGAAGTCAGCGAAGTCCAGACGGATTACCGGGTTGTGAACGATGATTACAAAGCGCTGATCCAAATAATGGACCGGGCGCGCCGGCTTGCTTTTTTAACAGAAGAAGAGGAAGAGCTGAAGACTCGGTTTAAAATGGATGCGAACGGTAATCTCGAGCGCATTGAGTAGGCGTAAATCATAAAGTCAAAACCCGAACACCCGTCCGGATGAGCGAAATTTAAGCGCTCCGAACGGGTTTTTCCGTGTCTATAGGTGTATTTGGAGTTTGCTGCAAGCGTTCATCAGACTTTTTTCTCGTATCAAGGCGTAAACATGCTATATAATATTTTTAGATGGTATAAGCACCACAGTACAGAAGACAGGTGATACGATGATTATAGATCTGGTTGGAGGAGGCTCGCTGGGCCTTTTATACGGCGGCAAGCTCGCAGCAGCGGGAGTTAATGTCCGTTTATGGTGCAGAAGCGCCCAACAATCGGAGGAGCTGCGATCCAAGGGGATTTCAGTTGTGAATACATATGGAGAAACCGAGTGTTTGGCAGAGCCGGGAACTTTTGCAGCGGGCATCATTGATGATTTTGCGGCTCATTGGATGCAGGAACCCGGCGAGTGGATTTTCTTGATGACCAAGCAAAAGGACACTGAAGAGGTATGCGCAAGGTCTGCAGGGCAGCTCGCAAAGGACAAGTCTGCCGCAGATCAGCTTCCGGGCGTTGTCTGTTTTCAAAACGGATATGGCCATATGGAGCGATTAGCGGGTATTTTGCCAGGCTGGCCACTATATGCGGCTATCACAACTGAAGGAGCGAAGCGAACGGCTCCGTATGAAGTACGGCATGCAGGAACAGGTACGACATGGATTGGGGTCCCCGTACAGCAACAAGTCGGGACAGAAATAACCCCATATGCTGAAAATATGGTGAAAACGCTGCAAAAAGCAGGATTTTCGGCCATTTTATCGAATGACATCGATAGCAGAATTTACCGGAAGCTAATCATCAATGCGGTCATCAATCCGCTCACCGCGCTGTGGAACATTCCAAACGGCGAGCTGCTTGCATCAGACAAGCGGATACAGATCATGAAGATGCTGCTAAATGAAGCACTCGCTGTTTATGAAGCATGCGGCATTCCCTATGAAGAGGATATGTGGGAACAAATCATGGAAGTGTGCACTTCGACCGCAGGCAACACATCTTCCATGCTGAAGGATGTTCAGGCAGGCGCCCCAACAGAGGTAGATTGGATTAATGGTAGTATTGCAGCTCTTGCAGAAAAGGCCGGCATGCACGCCGTGGCCCATGAAATGCTAACCGGCCTCATTAAAGGTCTCACGATAAGAGAGGTGTGAATCATTTGGATTTGTTGAAAAATTCATTTATCTTTCTGAGCATTCTTCCGTTTTTTCCATTTTTGCTCGTATACTTTATCCATTATTGGTGGAAACATAACAAGAAGACCTCACTTAAGCTTGCCATGGATGTAACGACGCTGTTTTTGATTATTTCGGTTTCGGCATTATTCAATCTCACCTTTGATTCAAGGTTTGGTTTTTACTTGATATTACTGCTTCTATTAATAGCGATTGGTCTGATCGGCAGTGCACAAAACCGTCTCAAGGGCAGGATTGACGTCCAAAAAATGGCGAAACTAATATGGAGAATGTCCTTTATCATCATGAGCTTCAGCTATCTTCTTTTTACAGTAATTGGTTTTTTAAAATACATATTCATAACAATGTCTTAAGTAAATATGCATTGTTTATAAAAGGAAAAGTAGACTATATTTGAGCTGTGCAAGGTTTTTTCTTTGATTTTGGTATAGATTTTTTTGACCACTGGTTGTATAATCATTAACCATACACTTAAATAACCTTAGGGGGATTACAGCATGAGAAGGAAATCACTATTCACCCTACTAACGATGATCCTTGTAGTGGGAACAGTTCTTGCGGGCTGCGGCTCCAAGAATGAAGGGGGAAGCGGCTCCAAAGAAAACACTGCCGCGAGTAAAGATCAAGTGCTTCACATTAACCTCAGCGCAGAACCGCCAACATTTGACCCGGCGCAAGCGCAAGACAGCCAGGCTCATACCGTGCTTAACATGATGTATGAAGGTTTGGTTCGTTTGGATGAAAACAGCAAGCCAGTCCCGGGTGTAGCAGAGAAATGGGATATTTCTTCTGATGGACTGAAGTATGTTTTCCACCTCCGCAAAGATGCGAAATGGAGCAATGGTGATCCTTTGACGGCAAAAGACTTCGTCTTTGCATGGCAGCGGGTTCTCGATCCTAGCTCTACACCAGCCCCACCATATGCATACCAATTGTTTTATATTAAAGGTGCTGAAGATTACAACAGCAAAAAAACCACTGATTTCTCTACAGTGGGCGTAAAAGCAACGGATGACAATACGCTGGAAGTAACATTGAAAACTCCAACTCCATACTTCCTGAGTCTGACTTCGTTCTATACGTTCTATCCGGTTCATCAATCGGTTAAAGACAACGCAAAATGGGCAGCCGATCCTAAGACGATGATTACTAACGGACCTTTCACTTTGACGACTTGGACTACGGGCCAAAAAATTGAAGTGACTAAAAATGCAAACTACTGGGATAACAAGGACATTAAGCTGAATAAAATCACGATGTCTCTGTCCAACAGCGGTGCAACCGAGCTGTCCAGCTATAAAGCAGGTCAACTTGATTTTGCAGGCATGCCGAACGGGGAAATTCCTACGGACCAAATGCCAGCTGTGAAAAAAGAGCTGAAAGATGAATTGAATTTGAAACCGATTGGTGGTATTTACTACTATCAATTTAACGTAACTGCAAAGCCGTTTGATAATGCGAAAATCCGTAAAGCGTTTGCGATGGCGATCAGCCGTCAAGATATCGTTGACAAGGTTACGCAAAGTGAAGAAAAACCTGCGTTCGGATTCGTTCCGCCTGGAATTACGGGCGAGAAGGAAGATTTCCGTACTGAACATAAAGATGATTTCTTTACAGAAAATATGGATGAAGCTAAGAAGCTGTTGCAAGAAGGAATGCAAGAAGAAGGCTACACAACGCTGCCTCCAGTAACCCTGATCTACAATTCCAGTGACAAGCATAAGAAAATTGCTCTTGCTGTAGCGGATATGTGGAAAAGAAACCTGGGTGTCGAAGTGAAAACGGAGAACCAGGAATGGGGCGTGTTCCTTAAAAACCGCAGAAGTCTGAACTATCAAATCGCTCGTGCGGGCTGGAGCCCAGACTATAACGATCCGATGACTTTCTTCGATCTTTGGACTTCGAAGAGCGGTAACAATGACGTAGGCTTCAAAAATAAAGAGTATGATGCGCTTGTTAATGATGCTTACTCTTCTGCAGACAACAAAAAGCGTATGGATGATTTCACTAAGGCCGAAACTCTTTTGATCAAAGATCAACAAGTGCTAATGCCGATTTACTATTACACCAACGTAGCACTGATCAAACCAAACCTTAAAGGTGTAATTCTTGATTATGCTGGTGCAGTTGACTTTACACGCGCTTACTTTGAGTAAAACGCTAGTGTAGATTTGGATAAGTAATTCGGGATATATATGTGGATACTCCATATATATCCCGTTTTTTTTGCATTTGATAATCCTTGTGGTAGATATTTCTTCATTTAGTAATAAATAGATTGGACAAAAGTACCCATCATTCTTTAAAATCGAAATATGTCGAATATTGTAGAATAAAATTAGCGGGGAGGGTCATCGGGCATGGTTCGTTACGTAGCCAACAAGTTTTTTTACATGCTGGTGTCTTTGTTTATTCTGATATCAGCCACATTCTTTCTGATGAAAGCCATACCTGGGGATCCTTTTATGTCCGAGAAAAAGGTTCCGCCTGAAATACAAGCCCGTCTTATGGAGCAGTACGGTCTCGATAAACCGGTATACCAACAGTATTTTAAATATCTAGGCGATATTGCAACGGGTGATTTCGGTATATCGATGAAACACCAGAACCAGGAAGTTACAGATATTATTCTGGATACCTTCTCAGCCTCCCTGAAACTCGGAGTGTTCGCGATCGTGATTTCGGTCATTATCGGTGTTTTGCTCGGAATGCTCGCGGCTCTCTATCACAGGAAGCTGATTGATAACGTAGCGATGATTCTGGCCGTTCTTGGAATTGCAGTACCGAGCTTCGTACTGGCATCTCTGATTCAGTTTATATTCGGTGAGAAGCTCGGATGGTTTCATGTTATGGGCTTTGATGGCCCTCTTGATTATGTTTTACCTGTCGCAGCATTGTCTGCCCAACCGATTGCGTTTATCGCACGCTTGACTCGCTCCAGCATGCTTGAAGTGCTGCATGCTGATTACATCAAGACAGCCAAAGCGAAAGGTCTGAACTGGTTTACGATTATGTTCAAACACGTGATCCGCAACGGCATTTTACCTGTTGTCACCTATATTGGTCCAATGACAGCCAATATCATTACTGGTTCTGTCGTTATTGAACAGATCTTTGGTATCGGCGGAATAGGTAAAGTGTTCGTTGAATGTATTACGAACCGTGACTATACCATGATCATGGGTGTAACCATTTTCTACGGTGTCCTGCTTATGCTTGCACGTTTCATTACAGATATAGTTTATGTGCTGGTTGATCCGCGTATTAAATTAACCGGCGGGAAGGAGGGCTAACGGTGGCAGTTAATGACACAACTTTATCAAACACCAATGTTGAGCTATCGCCCGAGGACTTCCGTAAAATAGGCGTAGACGAAAAGCAGGCTGAGATTATTCAGCGGGAAAGTCTTTCGGCCTGGAGAGATGCATGGCAGCGCCTTCGTAAAAACAAGATGGCCATGACCAGTCTAATCGTGCTTGTGCTCATTATTTTGGCTGCAATCATCGGGCCGATCATTTCAAAATTCGATTCAGCTACCAATGATCTGCTGAATACGAACCAGGCGCCTTCCAAAGTACACTGGTTCGGAACGGATGACCTCGGTCGTGATATGTTCGTACGTACCTGGATGGGCGCCCGCATCTCACTGATTGTTGGTATGGCCGCGGCACTTATTGACCTTATGATCGGTGTTATCTACGGCGGTATCATGGGCTTCTTCGGTGGCCGCGTGGATGCTATCATGAACAAATTTTCGGAGATCTTGTACTCCATTCCTTATATGCTGGTAACGATCCTGTTGCTGGTTGTTTTTGAACCAAGTATTGGAACCATCATATTGGCACTGACAATCACCGGCTGGATTAACATGTCCTGGATTGTACGCGGCGAAATTATGCAGCTGAAAAACAGGGAGTATGTATTGGCTTCCCGTTCCATGGGCGCTGGCTCAAACCGGTTGTTATTCCGGCATCTGCTGCCAAACGCCGTGGGACCTATCATCGTTACATTGACGTTGTCCGTACCGAACGCTATTTTTTCCGAAGCTTTCCTAAGCTTCCTGGGTCTCGGTGTACAAGCACCGGTAGCTTCACTTGGCTCAATGATCAACGACGCGTTGACTGGCTGGATGTACTATCCTTGGCGGATGCTCTTCCCGGCGATTCTGATCAGCTTGACTATGCTTGCATTTAATATTTTCGGTGATGGCCTCCGCGATGCGCTCGATCCGAAACTGAAATAACAGGAGGTGAGATCATGGAACCGATTTTACAAGTAAAAGACCTGCAAGTATCCTTTAAGGTGAAGGGCGGAGAAGTTCAAGCCGTCCGTGGCATGAACTTTGAAATAGGCAAAGGGGAAACGGTGGCAATTGTAGGTGAGTCTGGCAGTGGCAAGAGTGTTACCGCCCAAACGATTATGCGCCTCATACCATCACCACCTTCCCAAATCAAAAGCGGTGAAATTATTTTTCAGGGTCAGGATATCCTGAAGAAATCAAATAAACAGATGGAGCATATCCGCGGTAAAGATATCGGCATGATCTTCCAGGATCCAATGACTTCCCTCAACCCTACGATTAAAGTAGGCAAGCAAATTACGGAAGTGCTGATAAAGCATCAGAAGCTGTCGAGCTCCGAAGCGAAGGTGCGCGGCATCGAGATGCTGAAGCTCGTCGGCATTAAAAATCCGGAGGAGCGTTTTGGACAATATCCGCATGAGTTCTCCGGCGGTATGCGCCAGCGGGTGATGATAGCGATCGCTCTGGCATGTAATCCGGCATTGCTGATTGCGGATGAACCGACAACAGCGTTGGACGTAACGATCCAGGCACAGATCATGGATGTCATGAAGGATATGCAGAAGAAGTTTGGCACCTCGATCATCCTCATTACGCATGACCTCGGTGTTGTTGCAGGCATGTGTGACAGAGTTATCGTCATGTATGCGGGTGAAGTGGTTGAAACCGGGACGAAATGGGAGATTTTCAAAAATCCCCAGCATCCTTATACCAAAGGTCTTCTTCGTTCTATGCCGCGGTTGGACCAGAAGAAGGATGAGCCTCTCATTCCGATCATTGGTACACCACCCGATCTGATTAAACCTCCGATCGGCTGCGCATTTTGTGCCCGCTGTGATGAAGCAATGAAAGTTTGTGAGCGCATCAATCCAGGTTCTACGGAATTCAGCGATACCCATATGGCCCGCTGTTGGAACCTGCATGAGATGGCGAAGGAGGTTCATTCGTCATGAAAGAAAACCATTTGATTGAAGTAGAAGGACTGAAAAAGTACTTTAATGTGGGTGGAGGCAAAATTGTCAAAGCCGTCGATGATATCAACTTCTTTATCCGCGAAGGAGAGACTCTCGGGATGGTTGGTGAATCCGGCTGCGGCAAATCCACTGCAGGACGTACCATTCTCCGCCTGTACGAGCCTACGGCAGGCAGTGTTCGCTTTAACGGTACAGATATCTACAAGCTCTCGCCGAGTAAAATGAAAGGCATGCGCCGCGATATGCAAATGATCTTCCAGGATCCATATGCATCACTGAACCCGCGGTTTACCGTTTCAGATATTATCGGTGAAGCGCTGGACATTCACAAGCTTGCGGGAAGTCGCAAGGAACGGAAGAAACGGGTTGAGGAGCTGCTGGATATGGTCGGATTGAATCCCGATCATGCCACACGTTACCCGCATGAATTTTCGGGAGGACAGCGCCAGCGTATCGGTATTGCCCGGGCGCTCGCAGTCAATCCTAAATTTATCATTTGTGACGAACCGATTTCCGCACTTGATGTTTCCATTCAGGCGCAGGTAGTTAACCTGCTAAAAGAACTGCAGGATCGTCTCGGACTGACCTATCTGTTTATTGCGCATGACCTGTCTATGGTCAAGCATATCAGTGACCGTGTAGCGGTGATGTATCTTGGTAAAATGGTTGAGCTCGCGGATAGTGAAGAACTATATTCCAATCCGATCCATCCCTATACGAAGACATTGCTTTCAGCGATCCCGATTCCCGATCCGGAAATTGAGGAGAACAAAAAGCGGATCGTCATGAACGACGAGCTGTCAGGGCCGATTCATTCGGCGAAGGACGGAAATGGAATTATGCAGGAAGACACAAGACTGGTCGAGGTTTCGAAAGGTCATTGGGTTGCCGCTCCGTACGCATAAGCCTGAAAAGATGACCGCCGGTTAATCCGGCGGTTTTTTTCGTTTTGGCATGGCATACTGATACCAGAAGAGTTATAATTATTAAACTGTAACTGAATTTGAAGCATTTGAGGGCTGGTAAAGCCGTTCCCCTGTTTTGCTTTGACGGCAGAGTTATCTTTGGTTACAATCAAGAAAGATTTTTATGCGATTGCAAGTGATTTGAAGAGGTACAGAATAGGAGGCAGACTTCATGAATGTTGTTTCAGATTCGCTGAAGAGCGGTTCCGCTCTTGCAGATGATTATATAAACCATTTTTCGCAGGTGGAGGATTTGTACGGCGATGATTTCCGCATGGAGGAATCCTGGAACCGCCGCGCAGAGTGGTTGGACGAATCCGAAGGAACCCGTATAGACAGAGTAGCGCTGGTAGCTTGTCTTAGACAATATAATAACGAGCATAACGACCATAAAGAGGTACATAAATCGCTTGAGTTACTTGAGCAGACAGGTACGCTTGCCGTCGTTGGCGGACAGCAGAGCGGACTGTTTACCGGTTCGCTGCTTGTCGTCTATAAAGCCTTAACGATCATTATGGCTGCAAAGGAAGCGCAGGAGAAGCTGCAGCGGCCAGTCGTACCCGTGTTCTGGATCGCCGGTGAGGATCATGACTGGGACGAGGTTAATCATACCTATGTGATGACGCCCGAGCTCAAGGTAGCACGTGTTAAAATGGACGCAGCACCGGGCCCTAGAAACTCCGTAAGCCATATCAAGGTGACGTCTGAAAAGTGGAAGCAGTCACTGGATCAATTGGCGGCCCTGCTGCCGGATAGTGTGAACAAACCGGAAATTCTTCAGCTGCTGCATCAAGCTGCGGAAGAGTCGGGCAATCTGAGCGATGCTTTTGCCAAACTGCTCGGACGCCTTTTTGGCGAACTGGGATTAATCCTTCTGGATTCGGCAGATCCGGCTCTGCGCCAGCTCGAGATTCCTGTTTTTGAACGTATGATTAAACAGAATGATGAACTTGGCCCGACTTATCAAGCTTCTGCCGCCCGTATTACGGGACATGGATATCCGCTGCAGGCGGATGTGACGGTAGACGGTGCCAATCTCTTTTATATCTATGAAGGAAACAGATTGCTGCTGCAAAAGCAAAACGGAAGTTTTACAGACCGGAAGGGTATCGTAAACTTCACTAAGGAAGAACTCCTGAGCGAGCTGACAAATCATCCGGACCGGTTCAGCAATAATGTGCTAACCCGTCCTTTGATGCAGGAGTCTCTGTTTCCGGTTCTCTGTACCGTGCTCGGACAAGGGGAAATTTCGTACTGGGCCATTACGAAGGATGCGTTCCCGGTCCTCGGACTGAAAATGCCGATTTTGTTACCAAGAATGTCTTTTACACTGGTTCATGGAACGCTGCGGAAGTACATGGAACATTTCGGATTATCCTTTCAGGACGTTCAGCACCGCTTTGACGATGCACGGCAAAGCTGGTTGAACGCTCAGGCTGATTTTGATATTGATCCTAGATTTGAAGAAACACGAAACGCGTTTGAAAAGCTGTATGAGCCATTGATCCGTGAGCTGGGAACGATCCAACATGGTCTGATCCCACTCGGGGAGAAAAACAAAGACAAAATTTTGGAGCAAATCTCTTATCTGGAGCGCAAGACGAAGCAGGCGCTGGAAAAGCAGCATGAAGCGGCACTGCGTCAATGGGAGCAAATTTATGTGTCTTTATTCCCAATGGGTAAACCTCAAGAGAGAGTTTATAATATTTTCTACTATATAAACCGATATGGCTTCAGCTGGATCAATGATATCCTTGGAAGCTGTACACGCTACACGGCGGAACATCAGATTATAGAAATGTAATAGGAAGATGAGAAGAGGAGGCTATTCATGAGTACACTGTCATTGAAGAACAGCATCGTCAAAGATATGGCTTTGGCCCCGGAAGGGCATTTGAAAATTGATTGGGTAGAGGCACATATGCCCGTTCTTAATGAAATCCGTAAGCAATTTGAGGCGGAGCAGCCGTTTAAAGGACTGAAGGTAACCATTTCGCTGCATCTGGAAGCCAAAACCGCTTATCTGGCGAAGGTTGTGAAGGCTGGCGGTGCCGAAGTAACCATCACAGGCAGCAACCCGCTTTCGACACAGGATGATGTTTGTGCGGCACTTGTAGAGGATGGCGTAACGGTTCTCGCTAAATACAATCCGGATCCGGTGGAATACAAGGAATACCTGATCCGTGCTCTGGAAACCAAGCCAGACCTTATCATCGATGACGGGGGCGACCTCGTGACAATTCTGCATTCGGAGCGTCCCGACCTGCTTGAGACCATCCGGGGCGGCGCGGAAGAAACAACGACCGGCATTATACGCCTGAAGGCTCTGGAAAAGGAAGGCCTCCTCAAACTGCCGATGGTGGCTGTGAATGACGCTTATTGCAAGTATTTGTTTGATAACCGTTATGGAACAGGCCAATCGGTTTGGGATGCGGTGAACCGTACCACTAATCTGGTTGTTGCCGGAAAAACCGCTGTGGTTGTCGGCTATGGCTGGTGCGGCAAAGGGGTTGCAATGCGGGCCAAGGGTCTTGGCGCCAAGGTTATTGTTACGGAAGTGGATCCGATTCGTTCCGTTGAAGCGCATATGGATGGCTTTGAAGTGATGCCGATGATCGAGGCTGCAAAGCAGGGCGACTTCTTCGTGACCGTAACAGGCAACCGTGACGTGATTACCGGTGAGCACTTTGATGTGATGAAGGATGGAGCGATCCTGTGCAACGCGGGTCATTTTGATGTCGAGGTTAATAAAATCGAATTGTCCAGCCGGGCAGCTTCGATCCGCACAGTCCGCCGCAACATTGAGGAATATGAGCTCAAGGATGGCCGTAAGGTTTATCTTCTTGCAGAAGGACGTCTGGTCAATCTAGGAGCGGGTGATGGTCATCCGGCGGAAATCATGGATATGACGTTTGCCTTGCAGGCTATGTCCCTGAAGTACGTGAATGACAACTATGAAACAATTGGCAGCAAGGTATTGAATGTACCACTGGAAATTGATCGGCAGGTTGCAAGCTATAAGCTGGAAAGCCTGGGGATCCAAATCGATGCGTTAAGCCGCGAGCAGGTTGAATATCTGGACAGCTGGACAGGACATGAATAGAAGGTAATTTTTGGACGGTATTTACTTTCCGGAAAACCCCTTGAATCCTTATGGATCAAGGGGTTTCGTGCTGTCATATACGAAAACACTCGTTTACAATATCCAAAAAAACACAAATGCCAGGAAGGATTTTGATTTTGGGTGGCGAATCTAGTATCCTTAAGTGGTGGAAAGTGGTGCAAAGTGGGGATTTGGGGTTAAGGAGTTGAGTGGCCGAATGTTTATGGGAGAGTATCAACACAGCATTGACGATAAAGGTCGCTTGATCATTCCAGCCAAATTCCGTGAGCTTTTGGGTTCAGCCTTTGTGATCACCCGCGGCTTGGACCAGTGTCTCTTTGTTTACCCTATGAATGAATGGAGCATCCTTGAGCAGAAGCTGAAGTCGCTTCCTCTAATGAAATCGGATGCCCGCGCATTCACCCGGTTCTTTTTCTCAGGTGCGACAGAATGCGAGTGGGACAAACAGGGAAGGGTAAATTTACCGGGTAATCTTCGCCAATATGCCAAGCTCGACAAGGAATGTGTCGTGCTGGGAGTATCCAATCGCGTTGAGATTTGGAGCAAGGACACCTGGGAAGCATACTTTCAGCAATCTGAAGGTGCATTTAACGAAATCGCTGAAAAGCTGGTTGATTTTAATTTTGAATTGTAATAAGTCTAGGAGGGCTGCAGCTTGTTTCATCACATCACGGTGCTTAAAGAAGAAGCCACAGAAGGGCTGCACATCAAACGAGACGGCATTTATGTCGACTGTACGCTTGGCGGAGCGGGGCATAGTTCCCTGATCGCTTCAAAGCTTGGAGAATATGGCAGACTCATTGCGCTGGATCAGGATGATTGGGCGCTGAATAATGCAAAGGAAAGACTTGCTCCTTTTGCGGACAAGGTTTCCTTGGTCAAAACGAATTTTCGTCAACTGGAAGATACATTAAAAGAACTTGCTGTTCCTATGAAAGACGGTATCCCGCAGGTTGATGGGATATTGTTTGATCTTGGCGTTTCATCACCACAGTTTGATGAAGGGGAACGCGGATTCAGCTACAACCATGATGCACCGCTGGATATGCGCATGGACCAATCCTCTGAATTAACGGCATGGCATATTATTAACGAATGGCCGGAAAAGGAGATTGCGCGCGTGCTTTTCCAATATGGGGAAGAGAAATTCTCCCGGCGCATTGCCAAGTTCATTATCGAACACCGGGAGCAGGGACCTATTCAAACCACAGGTCAGCTGGTCGATATTATTAAAGAAGGTATACCTGCGGCGGCACGCAGAACCGGGGGGCATCCCGCGAAGCGGAGCTTTCAGGCATTGCGCATAGCGGTGAATGATGAACTTGGCGCTTTTGAAGAGGCACTTCATCAGGCGGTTCGCTGCCTTGCACCGGGAGGAAGAGTATCGGTCATTACTTTCCATTCACTCGAGGACCGGATCTGTAAACATATTTTCAACAGCTATGTTGGAAGATGCACTTGTCCTCCTGACTTCCCGATGTGCGTTTGCAATGGGAAAGGCGAGCTCAAGCTGGTGAACCGGAAACCAATTATTGCAAGCGAAGAGGAATTGGAACTAAACTCTCGCGCACGTTCAGCGAAGCTGAGAGTCGCGGAGAAACTATAACATATACTTAAAATATCAAATCTATGCTTGCAAAGCGTAAGACTATGATGAAGGGGAAGAAAACATGGCCTACACCCGTGGTAACTTGGCAGTAAAAGAACAACAAAAGCCTGCAAAGCGCACATATCCCGGCTACCGGGAGAAGACGATGGTGGTTACCCGCCGTACATATCTTCCAATCAAAGAGAAGCTGTTGTATTTGCTTACTATTGTGGTATGTGTCATGGTGGCGAGCCTGATCATCTGGCAGAACGCTAACATTTATGGACTGAACAAGGAATATCAGAAAACGGAAAGAATGATTAAAACTTCAAAGACTGAAATCAGCCAGCTGACGCTTCAGAAGCAGCAGCTTGAAGTCGGAATCCGTGATAAGGCGATACAGATGGGCTATATTGAACCAACGGATCAGCAGGTTATCAATGTTGAGCGCTCCAAAATATCTTCGAAAACGGATGAAACTGCCGGCGAGTCGGATACTGCAAAAAAATAGAGCTTGTGAGGGTTGGAAAATGATAAAAAGAATAAAACTTCGCACAGTGCTACTAGGAGGATTCATCACCCTCCTTTTTGTTGTTTTGCTTATCAGGATGTTTGCCCTGCAAGTTGTCCAGGGAGATTCCTGGCATGAAAAGGGTGTAGCCAAGTGGGTCAAAGAATCGGATATTCCGGCAGAACGGGGAACGATATCAGACCGAAATGGAGATCCGCTTGCTATTAACGCCCCAGCATACACCGTGGTCGTCAATCCGAGTGTTATTCATTCGAACGGAACTGAGGACATGGTAGTCGAAGGACTTAACAAGATTCTGGGTAAAGATGTCGATAAGCTCAAGGCACTTGTCAACAAGAAGGACGCTAAAGGCGAATACCTCAAGAACGTCGAAGTCCGCAACGAAGGCTGGAAGATCGATGAAACCAAAAAGGCACAAATTGACAAGCTGAATGACCAATTAAAAGAGCAGTTCAAGAATAAGAAGAAGATTCAAGAGACAGGCCTGGCCACATTGAAAGAATCGAAACGGTATTATCCGAAAGGAACCCTGGCTTCTCATGTGCTGGGCTATACCGATCGTGAAGGTAAAGCGGTCGCCGGGCTTGAGATATATCTGAATGATAAATTGGAAGGTACCAAAGGGCATTTGAGATATGAGTCAGATACATCAGGAGACAAGCTGCCCAATTCAAATGATATCTACGAGCCGGCTGTCAATGGTATGAATTACAAGCTGACGATCGATGATCAAATCCAGTATTATATCGAAGACGCCATGAAAGAGGCATTTGATAAATATAATCCAATCAGTATGACAGTCATCGCAGCGGATCCCAAAACGATGGATATACTGGGTATGGCGAATTTGCCTACATTCGATCCGAATAAATACTGGGAGACGACGGACTTCAATAATTTTATGAACCATGCGGTCAAATCGGTCTATGAACCTGGTTCTACATTTAAAATCGTAACTTTGGCTGCAGCCGTTCAAGAAAAGCTGTTTGATCCTAATGCGAAATATCTATCGGGTCAGATTCAAGTCAAAGGATCCAAAAGGGTGCTACATGATATTAAAAGAGCAGGGTGGGGTAAGATTACCTATCTTGAGGGCGTCAAGAGATCCAGTAACGTGGCTTTTGTTAAACTGGGATCAGAGTTATTGGGGAAAGAACGCCTGCTCCAATATATTACCGATTTCGGATTCGGGAAAAAAACCGGAATTGATTTGCCTGGTGAAACAACCTGGGCCGTAAATCTTCCGGGTCCCGTAGAGGTTGCAACAGCATCTTATGGACACGGCGTCAACGTGACCCCGATCCAACAGCTGGCTGCCGTATCTGCGATTGCTAACGGAGGCAAGCTTATGAAGCCTCAAATTATCAAGGAGTGGACCGATCCGAATACAGGTGTAACGGAGGTTACTAAACCTGTTACGGTCAAACAGGTTATTTCTCCCGAGGCAGCCAAGGAAACCGGCGAATATCTGGAGCAGGTCGTTGCTGACCAGGATATTGGCACAGGACGTCACGCTTACATTGATGGCTATCGCGTAGCGGGTAAAACCGGTACGGCAATAAAAAACATTAACGGACAGTATGACAGCTCCAAATCAGTCGTTTCCTTTATCGGCTACGCGCCGGTGAATGATCCGAAGATAGCGGTTATCGTCATTATGGACCAGCCTGATAGTGCAACGGTAGGCGGCGGTACCGCAACTGCGCCGGTCTTCAAGAAGATTGTGTCGCAATCCCTTCAATATATGGGAGTGCCAAAAACCACAACCACAACCAAACCGGAAACCGATGTCAAAAAAAATGATGCAATCAAAACACAAAATCGTCCGCCTGCACCGGATTTGGTCAATAAAAACGTCAAGGAAGCTGAAAAACAACTGCTTAAATCCGGCATCGCTTTTGATACCTTGGGTAAAGGTACCTCGATCATGAAGCAATTTCCAGCCAAAGGGACTCCGATGAGCCCCGGACAGCACATATACCTTCTGACTGAAACAGACAAAACGATGGAGGTTCCGGATCTGACGGGTGAGTCTCTGCGGGATGCGCTGGATGTTCTGACTCTGATGAAAGTATCCGTGAATGTCAGCGGTGAAGGTTATGTAGCAAGCCAGAAGGTAACCAATCAGGCTGGCAAGCGTGTGGTCCAGCTTTCCTTGAGATCTTCGGATGATCCAGGTACTGGGGAGGATGCATCGACAGATACAGCCGGAGGCGATGAGGGAAAAGGCCATTCCGCTGAAACGGGCCAATCCTCCTCCGGTAAAACCGATGGCGCGAAAAACGACCAATAAACAGCTTGTTCTAACCCCTGTTTGTCCCGAATACCATGATAGGAATAACGGTCATGATAATTAGGATAGGCAGGGAGGAATAAAAGTGAAGGTTTCGAACGTAACGCGAAGACGCAGACTCCTGGTGAGCTTGATGGTCCTATGCTTGCTATTTGTTGCTATAATAGTAAGGCTTGCGTATGTCCAGCTGGGCAAGGGACCTGAGTTGTCTGCCAAAGCGGAAGAGAACTGGCGGAGAGAGATTCCGTCGACGGCCAAAAGAGGAGAAATCCAGGACCGTAACGGAGTGTCGCTCGCTTACAATATCAGTTCCCCAACCATTATGGCGGTTCCCGTTCAGGTCAAGGATCCCGATAAGACAGCGAAGCTGCTGGCACCACTGCTTGGGATGACCGAGGAGAAGATCAAAAGCACGATTACAAAAAGGCAATCAAGTGTGAAACTTCAACCCGGCGGACGCAAAATTACGATGGAGCTTGCTCAGAAAATTCGTGATTTAAATCTGCCGGGTATCGTTGTTGCAGAGGACAATAAGAGGTATTATCCTTATGGGGACCTTGCGGGCCATATTCTTGGATTTACCGGTATAGACAATCAGGGATTGACTGGCGTAGAGCAGAAGTATGACAGCAGGCTTGAGGGCTTGAATGGAAGCATCTCCTATTTATCGGATGCAGGCGGACGGCATATGCCGGGCTCATCAGAGAAATATGATGCGCCCAAAGACGGCCTTAATCTGCAGCTTACCATTGACAAGTCCATACAATCGATCATGGAACGTGAGCTCGATCAGGCTATGGTTCAGTATCAGGCCAGAGGCGCCTGGTCCATTGCCATGAATCCCAAAACCGGTGAAATTTATGCGATGGCAAGCAGACCCGGATACGAGCCCGGCAGTTATAAAGAATATGCTTCGGAAGTGTATAACCGTAATCTGCCGATCTGGATGACTTACGAACCGGGTTCCACTTTTAAAATTATTACTCTAGCAGCAGCACTTCAGGAAAAGAAGGTGGATTTGAAAAACGAACAGTTTTTTGATCCTGGGTACATTAAAATTGGCGGGGCAACATTGAAATGCTGGAAACGGGGCGGACATGGCAGCGAAACCTTTATGCAGGTTGTGGAAAATTCCTGCAACCCAGGTTTTGTGACGCTTGGCAATCGTTTGGGCAAGGATACACTGTTTCAATATATCCGTAATTTCGGTTTCGGTTCGAAGACTGGAATTGATTTGAACGGAGAAGAGAACGGAATCCTGTTCAAGCTGTCCCAAGTGGGTCCAGTGGAACTGGCTACCACGGCTTTTGGACAGGGGGTTTCAGTTACGCCGATTCAGCAGGTGGCTGCCGTATCGGCGGCTATTAACGGCGGTAAGCTGTATAAACCCTATGTGGCCAAAGCCTGGGTGAATCCGGAGACAGGAGAGACAGTCAGTGAGACGAAGCCGCAGATGGTCAGGCAAGTTATTTCTGAAGAGACATCGAAGCAGGTACGTGAAGCACTGGAAAACGTCGTTGCCAAAGGCACCGGACGGCCAGCATTTATTGACGGCTACCGCGTTGGCGGTAAGACGGGTACTGCTCAGATTGTTGTAAATGGACGCTATTCTGCAACGGAGCATATTGTATCCTTTATTGCCTTCGCACCTGCTGATGATCCACAAATTGTGGTATACACGGCGGTTGATAATCCGGCAGGCATTCAGTTCGGGGGCGTGGTGGCAGCACCTATCGTACAGAATATTCTGAAGGATTCCCTTCAGGTTCTGAAAGTACCTGAACGCAAGGATCAAGTACCAAAGGTGTATAAATACGGTGATACGCCGATCGTTACCGTTCCTGACCTGGTTGGGGCTACCGTGCAGGATTTGTACGAGGATTTGAATATGAACTTCACGCTGGCTAAGTCGGGCACCGGCAATACGGTGGTTAGCCAGGCTCCTAAGCCGGGAAGCCGCGTAGACCGCGGATCTACCATCCGCATCTATATGGGAGAAGATCCCGAAGCGAAAGAGCAAAATAAAGATCCTGACTAAGACTTAATCATCGCAGCAGTGGACGATAATAGAATTAGAGCGAGGGATATGTTATGAAACTGAACGAACTGGCTTCAACACTAACAATTGCACAAATCACAGGAAGCGGGGATATCACCATTACCGGTCTTCAGACCGACTCGCGCAAGGTTGCTCCGGGCGATCTGTTTATTTGCCTGCCGGGGCATACGGTAGATGGTCATGACTATGCTGAGCAGGCAGCCGAGCAGGGTGCCGCTGCGCTCGTCGTGGAGCATAAGCTTGACATTGATCTCCCGCAGGTCATCGTCAAAGACAGCCGTTATGCGATGGCAGTAATAGCGGATGCATTTTTCGGCTCCCCAAGCTCACACATGAAAATGATTGGAGTGACGGGAACCAACGGCAAGACCACAACCACGTACTTGATCGAAAAAATGATGAATGACCATGGTGTGAATACAGGATTGATCGGAACCATTCAAATGCGCTATGGAGGCCGGACGTTTCCGATGTCTGGTACCACACCGGAAGCTCTGGAGCTGCAGCGTTCCCTGGATGATATGTCTGCAAACGGTGTGAAGTGCTGCGTCATGGAAGTATCATCGCATGCGCTCGAACAAGGACGCGTCAAGGGCACCGATTTCCGTACAGCAATCTTTACAAACCTGACACAGGATCATCTGGACTACCATAAGACGATGGAAGATTACAGAGAAGCTAAGGGGCTTTTCTTCTCACGTCTCGGAAACAAATTCACCCATCAAAAGAATCAGCGGAAATACGCCGTTCTGAATGCTGATGATGAAGCATCGCAGTATTTTGCCAAGGTCACCGCTGCAGAGGTTATTACATACGGCTTGGATGAAAAAGCGGATGTTCGTGCGTCGGAAATTTCAATTACAGCGCAGGGCACTCATTTTCACGTGGATTCCTTCCAGGGCAGCTGCGATGTTCAGCTGAGAATGGTCGGTAAATTCAATGTGTACAACGCTCTTGCCGCGATTACTGCCGGTTTGCTGGAAGGCCTTGAGCTGGATAGCATCAAACGGAGCCTGGAATCGGTTCCGGGCGTTGACGGCCGCGTCGAATCCGTGGACGAGGGCCAGCCTTTTGCGGTCATTGTAGATTATGCCCATACACCGGATGGTTTGGAGAACGTATTGAAAACCGTCAATGAGTTTGCCAAGGGCCGTGTCATTACTGTGTTTGGCTGCGGCGGCGACCGCGACCGCACCAAACGCCCGATTATGGGTAAGATTGCGGCGGAATACAGTGACGTTGTTATGGTTACTTCAGATAATCCGCGCACGGAAGATCCCGACCTGATTCTGAAGGATATTGAGGCTGGACTTCATGAGAATTCCGTGCCGCAGAATAAGTATCAGCTCATCGTGGACCGGCGGAAGGCTATACAAAAGGCTATTGAAATGGCAAGCCCGGACGATGTAGTATTGATTGCGGGGAAAGGTCATGAGACCTATCAGGACATCATGCATGTTAAACATGATTTTGACGATCGTGTCGTGGCCAAAGAAGCGATAAGGGGTATGAACAAGTGATTACAAAGAAACTCGGCGATGTAGCGGTCATGTGTGGAGGAGTCCTTACACAAGACCATGATTGTGATATACAGATGGAAGGTGTCTTTACGGATTCCCGAAAGCTTGTCAGCGGCAGACTTTTTGTTCCGCTCGTGGGAGAGAATTTCGACGGTCATGCCTTTGCTGCGGCAGCGCTTGAAGGCGGTGCATGTGGTGTTCTCTGGCAGCGTGACCGCGGATTTCCGCCTGAAGGTCCTGTGATTGTTGTGGAGGATACGCTTGCCGCGCTGCAGGCTTTGGCTAAGGCTTATCTGGCTGATGTCGGCTGCCGCGTCGTCGGCATTACCGGCAGCAATGGCAAGACCACAACGAAAGATATGGTCTATGCACTGCTGGAGACTTCCTTTAAGGTTCATAAGACCGGGGGGAACTTCAATAATCATATCGGACTTCCGCTGACGATTCTGGAAATGCCGGCGGATACGGAAATTGTTGTGCTGGAGATGGGAATGAGCGGACGCCATGAAATTGAGAGTTTGTCCGCCATTGCGAGTCCCGAGGTGGCCGTCATCACGAATATTGGTGAAGCTCATCTGCTGCAGCTCGGATCCAGACATGAGATTGCCCGCGCCAAGCTGGAGATTGTCAGCGGCATGAAGCCGGGTGGCCTTTTGATATACCACGGAGATGAACCACTGATTCCACTCGTGCTAAGTGAGCCAGAGACTGTTAAGCCTGAAGGTCTTACGACCTTTACCTTCGGCATGGATCAGGATAAAAATGATGATTATCCGACAGGCATGATGTTCCACAGCAAAGGAATTATTTTCACTTCGCATCTCCACCCGGAAGAAGGGCTCGAGCTGCCGCTGCTGGGACAGCATAATGTTATTAACTGTCTGGCCGCTCTTGCAGTTGCAAGCTATTTCGGTATCAGCGGTGACAAGATCCGCGAAGGGATTTCCGGCCTTCAGTTAACGGGGATGCGTATTGAACAGATTACGGCTCCCAGCGGGCTTACGCTGCTCAACGATGCCTATAATGCCAGTCCGCTATCCATGAAGGCGGCGATCGATGCACTGGACAGCCTGAAAGGCTACCACCGCAAAGTCGCTGTGCTCGGGGACATGCTGGAGCTTGGGCCTAAACAGCTCGAATTTCATGCTGAGGTTGGAGAGTACGCGGTAGATGGTAAAGTGGATATGCTTTATACTTACGGTCCTTTATCTGAAGAGGCAGCAAAAGCCGCTCAGCTCAAGTGCCCTGATGTGCCTGTGTATCATTTTACCGATAAAAAAGAACTTGCTTCCCACCTAACAGGACAGCTGCATCCGAAGGATATTGTACTTATTAAAGCGTCTCGTGGTATGAAAATGGAAGAAATAGTGGATGCTCTTGTCAAGGAAGACTTGCATAATTAAACATACGGAGGGGGTGAATCCATGGATTATCAACTACTACTACTCACAATAGGTGTTTCTTTTATTTTGGCTGTCATTGCGGCTCCGCTGCTCATCCCGCTATTGAGGCGCATGAAATTTGGACAGCAGGTACGTGATGACGGTCCGCAGAGCCATTTGAAAAAAGCCGGTACGCCCACGATGGGCGGCGTGGTGATTATTTTGGCATTTACATTGTCCTTTTTGAAATTTTCCGTCATTAATACGGATTTCTATGTTTTGCTTGTGGCTACACTCGGCTTTGGCCTCATCGGTTTTCTCGATGATTATATCAAAATCGTATTTAAACGCTCACTTGGACTGACTGCCCGTCAGAAGCTTTTTGGACAGCTGCTATTTTCAGCCATCATGTGTATACTGCTGATTCAAAATGGCCATGACACTGCTATTCATGTTCCCGGAACTTCCTGGTCGTTTGACTGGGGCGGTTGGTTCTATTATCCGTTCGTCGTTATCATGATGCTGGCGATCAGCAACGCGGTTAACTTTACGGACGGTCTTGACGGACTGCTCTCTGGAGTCAGTGCTATTGCATTTGCGGCTTTTGCGCTTGTAGCTATGCAGGCGACATCACTATCCGCAGCCGTGTGTGCCGCAGCCATGATCGGAGCCGTACTGGGCTTCCTGGTGTTTAACGCGCATCCCGCCAAAGTATTCATGGGCGATACGGGTTCCCTTGGCATCGGCGGAGCCATCGGTGCAATCGCGATTGTGACCAAAAGTGAACTGCTCTTTATCATTATCGGTGGTGTTTTTGTTGTTGAAATGCTATCCGTTGTGCTTCAGGTTGCATCATTCAAAACAAGAGGCAAACGCATATTTAAAATGAGTCCGATTCACCACCACTTTGAATTGTCCGGCTGGTCCGAATGGCGTGTTGTGATGACGTTCTGGGCTGTAGGCATTATTCTTGCAGGTATTGGACTTTACTTGAACAAGGGGTTGTAGAAGATGAAGCATCCAGAGTCTTACAGGGATCAGGAAGTCATCGTACTGGGATTGGCCAAGAGCGGTGTACAAGTCGCCAAGGTTCTGCACAGTTACGGTGCGGTTGTAACGGTTAATGATCAAAAAGACAGAGAACAATGCCCCGAAGCCGGGGAACTGGAGTCATTGGGGATTTCCGTCATTTGCGGCGGTCATCCGGATAATCTGGTTCATCCCGGTATTTCTCTGCTTGTCAAAAATCCGGGTATTCCATACAGGGTTCAGCCCATACAAAAAGCACTGGAGCTTGGAATTGAAGTTGTGACTGAGGTAGAGGTCGCTTATCATATCTGCAATGCTCCGATTATCGGGATTACCGGCTCCAACGGTAAGACGACGACGACAACCTGGGTTGGTCAAATGCTGGAAGAGGTCGGAATGCGTCCTATTGTGGCCGGAAATATCGGAACACCGCTTTGTGAAGCAGCCCAAAATGCGGTTGCCGGCAATTGGATGGTTACAGAACTGAGCAGCTTTCAGTTAAAAGGCACGGAGGAATTCAGACCGCGTATCGGATGCTTGTTGAATGTGGCAGAAACGCATCTGGATTATCATGGAGGCATGGAAGACTATGTTTCCTCCAAAGCAAAAATGTTTGCCAACATGGGAGAAGGAGATACCGCAGTCCTCAATTGGGATGATTCAACCTGCCGTGAGCTCGTTCCCTACATCAAAGCGAAGCTGCTACCCTTCTCTACCAATGAAGAATTGGTAGAAGGTGTTTATGTCAGTCCGCCTTTCATTCCTGATGTAGAGGATTCAGTATCACGGAAAATCGTATACCGTGATGAACATGGTCAAATTACGGATATCATCCCCGTGGAGGAAGTCGGTATTCCAGGTCGCTTTAACATCGCAAATGCGGCTGCCGCCTGCGCCATATCCATTGCTGCCGGCGCACCTGCCGATCGTTTGAGCGGCCCATTGTCCTCCTTCCGCGGCGTTGAACACCGATTGGAATATGTGATGAATCTTCATGGAGTCGCTTTTTATAATAATTCCAAAGCTACGAATTCCAAAGCGACAACCATGGCGTTGACTTCCTTTCATGAGCCGATTGTATTGATTGCCGGCGGTTTGGACCGCGGCTCGGATTATATGGAGCTGATGGCGGTACTGTCCGAGCGGGTTAAAGCAATTGTCGTTTTTGGCCAAACAGCGCAAAAAATTGCCAAAGTAGCGGAAATCGCGGGATTAAAGCATATTGTCATCGTCGATAATGAGGAGGACGCCGCCAACACGCTCCGGTCAGCCGTAAAAGAAGCCGCAGCTGCTGCAGAGGCTGGGGATATCGTGCTTTTATCTCCTGCTTGTGCCAGCTGGGACATGTTTACTTCATATGAAGAGCGCGGACGCATTTTTAAAGAGGCGGTGCATAATCTTTAAGTAGGGGGGTGGATAAGCCCCTACTTTCTCTGCAAAAGGTGGCCTCTTCATGAACAAGACACGCCCGGCGCCGGATTTGTGGCTTTTTCTCTGTATTTTGGGTTTGCTCACAATCGGCATGATCATGGTATACAGCGCAGGCTCGGTACTGGCCTTTCACAATTATGGTGACTCTTTCTATTTCGTTAAACGCCAGATGCTATTTGCTGTATTGGGACTTGTGGCTATGTTTTTTACAGCAAGCTTGGATTTTCGCGTGTGGAAAAAGTATGCTAAGGTAGGACTGATTGTGTGCTTCGTGCTTCTGGTTATCGTGTTGATACCCGGAATCGGTAACGTACGCGGAGGTGCCCGAAGCTGGCTTGGTATCAGTTCCTTTGGCATTCAGCCTTCCGAGTTTATGAAGCTGGGCATGATTCTGTTTCTCTCCAAATGGCTGAGCAGCGAAGAGTGGGATGTCACCAAATTCGGCAAAGGTCTTTTGCCGCCGCTGGGACTGATTGGCCTGGCCTTCGGCTTGATCATGCTTCAGCCAGATCTGGGTACAGGCACTGTCATGCTTGGAGCGGCCATGATGATTATTTTTACGGCTGGTGCGCGTCTGAGACATTTGGGTATGCTTGGGCTTGCCGGAGCCGCCGGATTTGTCGGACTCATTATTGCGGCACCATACCGTCTTAAGCGGATAACCGCATTTCTTGATCCATGGTCTGACCCGCTTGGTGCAGGCTATCAAATTATACAATCTCTATATGCTATCGGCCCTGGGGGGCTTGGTGGTCTGGGACTCGGAATGAGCCGTCAAAAGTACAGCTATGTTCCGGAGCCGCAGACGGACTTTATCTTTTCTATTTTGGCCGAAGAGCTGGGTTTCATTGGCGGGCTGATTGTACTGCTGCTGTTTTTGATCCTGGTCTGGCGGGGCATGCGCGTTGCGATGACGATTCCTGATCGTTTTGGCAGTTTGCTAGCGGTAGGCATTGTCGGCATGGTCGCTGTTCAGGTTGTCATTAATATCGGTGTTGTTATCGGACTCATGCCGGTAACGGGCATTACCCTACCGCTGATCAGCTATGGCGGTTCATCGCTTACGCTGATGCTGACCGCTCTGGGCATTTTACTTAATCTATCACGATATGCGAGGTGATCAGCATGCGCATCGTTCTATCAGGCGGCGGCACCGGGGGACATATTTATCCGGCTGTCGCTGTTGCGAGGCAGTGTGAGGAAGAAGATCCTGATTCTACTTTTTTATATATTGGCGGAACAAGAGGCTTGGAGAGCAAGCTGGTACCACAAGAGCAAATTCCTTTTCAATCCATTGACATTACCGGATTTCGTCGCAAGCTGTCTACGGACAACATCAAGACAGTTATCCGTTTTTTAAAAGGCGTTAAAACATCCAAGAAGATGCTGGCCGAATTTAAGCCGGATGTCGTCATCGGTACTGGTGGTTATGTATGTGGTCCTGTCGTATATGCTGCGGCCAAGCTTGGCATTCCATGCATTATTCATGAACAGAATGCAATACCGGGCTTGACCAACAAGTTCCTCAGCAGGTATGTCAGCACGGTCGCGGTCAGTTTTGAAGGGTCAGAGCGTTCCTTCCCCAAAGCGAAGCGTGTTATTTATACAGGCAATCCGCGAGCTACTACCGTGCAGTCCGCTAACCGTGAACGCGGTTTTGCGACACTGGGCATCCCGATGAACAGTTCGGTTGTTCTCGTTGTCGGCGGCAGCCGCGGGGCGAAGGCCATCAATGATGCAATGATCGATATGGCGCCACAGCTGGAGCAGCTGAAGCATATTCATTTTGTATATGTAACAGGCGAGAATTACTTCGAAAAGACGCGGGAAGAGATCCGCAGCAAGCTTGGCAGCATGCCAAACCATTTGCATGTCCTTCCCTATGTGCATAACATGCCAGAAGTGCTGGCAGCGACATCACTGATCGTCAACCGGGCGGGAGCATCCTTCCTGGCTGAAATTACATCACTGGGTATTCCGTCCATTCTCATTCCGTCTCCGAATGTCACGAATAACCATCAAGAGGCTAATGCGAGACAGCTGGAGAAGGCGGGAGCTGCCAAAGTCATTCTGGAAAAGGATTTATCGGGAAAACGCCTCTATCAGTCTATCGGGGAGATTATGGGTGATATCCGAGTACAGCAGGGAATGTCCGAGCAGTCCCGAAGTCTTGGAAAGCCAGACTCCGCCAATCTGATCGTTGAAGAAATGCGCCGTCTTACGGCAGGCCGCTGAAAGGGCTGGGCGATTGTCACACACCGGGTACGCAGTACATAAGATACTCTATGATCGTGACAATCACCATGGAATCGCCGGCCCCTAGGATTGGACTTTAAGCCCATCTAAAGCTTTAGCGGATGTCATTACGTTTGGATGGTAGACAACGGTTGGATATCCGAGCCGCTTGCCGCAAAAAGCTGTATCCATATGCCGGAGCCCACGGGCCTGATGTGTCACGCAAAATAAGTCCGCTGAGATTGTACTGGATTCACACCGGTCAAACGACAGCAGAGGACGTTCTCACTCCAATGTATTCTGCTTCGGAGCTAATAAAGCTCTGAACGGGTATCACAGCTGATGCCTGAGTCGAATGCGGCGGTTGAGGGGTAAACTCGGAGGTGATACATTGGACAAATTGGTGATTGAGGGTGGCAAATCCCTATCAGGAACCATACGTATCCATGGAGCAAAAAATGCAGCTTTGCCTATTCTGGCAGCGAGCTTGCTGGCCGCAGGCAAGGTTCAGCTGAGCAATGTCCCCCGTCTTCTGGATATTGAAGTGATGCTGGACATCCTGGATCGGATCGGCTGCACGACTTTGCATGATCAGGAGACGGTTGTTGTGGATACGTCGTCCGCCAATTCGTTTCATGTACCGGAAGACTTAATGAAGCAAATGCGTTCCTCTATTTTTCTAATGGGACCTTTGCTTGCGAGGTTTGGAGAGGTTGCTGTCTATCAGCCTGGTGGCTGTGCCATCGGCGAACGCAAAATCGACCTTCATCTTCGGGGACTTAAAGCGCTTGGCGCTGAAATTGAGGAGCTCGACCAGCAAATTATTTGCAGGGCCGAGAAACTGAAGGGGACCGATATCCATCTTGATTTTCCGAGTGTGGGAGCAACCGAGAACATTATGATGGCGGCTGCCACGGCTGAAGGTACAACGACAATAACCAATGCGGCACGCGAGCCGGAAATTCAGGATTTGCAAAATTTTCTGAATGCCATGGGGGCAAGCATCATCGGGGCGGGAACGGATACAATCACAATCCAGGGCGTAAGCCAGCTGTCACCGTGTTCGTACAGTATTATTCCTGACCGGATTGTGGCCGGAACCGTAATGATTGCGGCCGCGGCAACACGGGGGAATGTTACGCTGACCCACTGCAATCCGGCGCATTTATCATCCTTGATCCACGTCCTCAAGCGGGCCGGTGTTCAAATCAGTATTTGCAATGATATAATGAATGTAAGCTGCATGAGCCGACCGAAAGCTGTCGAGCGTATCGTCACATCACCTTACCCGTCGTTTCCCACCGATTTGCAGTCCCAGGTCATGGTGCTGCTGTCCTTGGCTGATGGTTTCAGTGTGATGAAAGAGACTGTTTTTGAAGGACGCTTTAAGCATGTGGATGAACTGACAAGAATGGGTGCGGATATATCTATTGATCTAAGCTGCGCATTCATCCGCGGCGTGCAGCGCCTGTATGGTGCTACAGTAGAAGCGACGGATCTCAGGGCAGGAGCGGCTCTGGTTATCGCCGGACTCGCCGCCCAGGGAAAGACAATTGTTGAACAAGTGCATCACATTGACAGAGGTTATGAACATATTGAACAGCTTTTTCAAAAACTAGGGGCTGAGATTCACCGGTTTTCGCCAGTGCCCAAATCATTAGATTTAGCTAATTAACACCAAGCTTATCCCCTCTGATCAGAGGGGATAAGAGGTATTTTGTGGAGAGAATCCTATGCCAAAAGCTCATATTCCCGTTTTAAAAGAGAACAAGCCCAAGAGAAGAGCCAGCCGGAGAATCATTGCTATTCTGCTGCTTTTGTTTGTTGCGATCCTAGTAATCTTATTCTTTCGCTCACCCGTAAGCCAGGTGACGGAGATACAGTTTACAGGCAGCACGTTTTCCTCAAGGGAGCAGCTTTTGCAGGCCAGCGGGCTGAAGACGGGCACCCAGTATTTTGGTGTATCGCCGTCTAAGGTTGAGAGTCAGCTGTTACAAATTAAATCGATTCAAAAGGCTGTAGTGGACAAGCATTTTCCCGGTAAAATCAGCGTCAGAATAGAAGAGTATCCTACAGTTGCCTACGAACTGGGTGCTGAGGGCAATCTTGATGCAATTCTCGCGAACGGGACCAAGGTCTCTGTGAACAGCAGTGGTATTGCCGTAGAAAAGCCTATTCTTACGAAATGGAACACATCTGATCCGAATAAGGTGGAGCTGTGTAAAGTTCTCGGGAAGATTCCGAATGAGCTGACCTCAGACATATCGGAGATTATTCCATCACCGACCGCTTCTTTTCCGGACAGAATCAAGCTGTATACAAGATCCCGATTTGTCGTCATCACTGCTATCTCGCTTTTGAGCGACAAGGTGGAATATCTGAACCAGGTCATCGAGACAGCCCAGCCGGGAACCATAACGATGCTGGAAGCCGATACGTATACACCTTTTCAACCTCTTGGCGAAGATGGAACAGACCAAAATGCCACTACTCATGACAATTAAAAAATGCTACAATTGATTTTATGGGTTAACTGTATAGAATAAACTAAAATTTGTTTATCAAAATACCGATAAACGTTATCGGTAGGGGGAATCCCTGGTTTGTTCTATCTTGAAAACTCCCTCTTTTTTCTTCTGATTTTTACCCTGCTCTACTAAATGTTGGCAGCCGAAAAATTTGTAGAAAAAAGAGGGAAAGATTATTCTTTGTTGAATATGTAGAATTGAGTGTTTTATTTATTGGAAGTTATTTTATAAAACAGGAGGTGCCACGGTTGAGCAACAATGACATCATTGTTAGTTTGGACATCGGTACATCCAAAGTTCGTGCTATTATTGGGGAAGTGAATAATGGAACCTTTAATATTATTGGAGTTGGATCTGCCGACTCGGAAGGAATACGTAAAGGTGCAATTGTAGATATTGACCAGACTGTACAATCCATCCGTAGTGCCGTTGATCATGCGGAACGTATGGTCGGTATTCAAATATCGGAGGTTTATGTCGGCATTTCGGGGAATCATATCGGACTTCAATCAAGCCACGGTGTTGTGGCAGTATCGAACGAGGATCGGGAAATTGGCGAGGAAGATATTGAACGTGTGCTTAAAGCCGCAGAGGTCGTAGCACTTCCGCCTGACCGGGAAATCATTGATGTAGTTGCAAAACAATACGTAGTAGATGGGCTGGAGGGAATTCAAGATCCGCGCGGCATGATTGGCGTCCGTCTGGAAGTGGAAGCCATCATCATTACCGGCGCTAAGACAGCTATACATAATCTTTTGCGCTGTGTTGAAAAATCAGGTCTTAAAATCAAGGATTTGGTTCTCATGTCCTTGGGGGCAGGGCAGCTTGCCTTGTCTAAAGACGAGAAAACGATGGGTTCTGTACTTGTTGATATCGGCGCCGGCTCTACAACGATCGCAATTTTCGAAGACGGAACCATGGTTTCAACTTCCACTTTGCCTATCGGCGGTGAATTTGTGACCAATGATATTGCTTATGGTCTGCGGACGCTTACGGATCAGGCAGAAAAGGTCAAACTGAAATATGGCTGTGCTTTGATGGCTGATGCCGCTCCTGATGTTACTTTCAAGGTGGTCCGCATCGGCAGTAACGTGGAAAAGGAATTTACCCAAGAAGATTTGGCGGCGATTGTTGAGCCACGTGTACAGGAAATTTTCCATCTGATTAGTGAAGAAGTGAAGCGTCTTGGTTACGCTGAGCTCCCAGGGGGTTATATACTTACTGGTGGCACTGTATCCATGCCGGGAGTATTACAGGTTGCCCAGGGCGAGCTTGCAGCATCCGTCAGAATTGCCGTGCCGGATTATATCGGCGTTCGCGACCCTGGTTATACCAGTGGCGTTGGCATTCTACATAACGTCATCCGCAGTATCCGTGTACGCAGCGGCAGCAGCGCAAACGTGAGCAGTGCGGGCAACAAGAAAACAGTGAACCGCCCTAAAGCGAGTCCTGCTTCGAATCCGGAAACTGCCCAGAAACCAGGCCTTATTGAACGATTGAAAAATATATTCAGTGATTTCATATAAGCAGGTTCCACAATGAATTAGTGGACGGGCCATTCATGCACAATGAGGGGGAGATGGGAAAATATGTTGGAATTTGATTTTGAAATGGAGAGCTTGGCTCAGATTAAAGTAATAGGTGTGGGTGGCGGCGGAAGCAATGCTGTCAACCGTATGATCGAGAATGGCGTTCAAGGTGTGGAATTCATTACCGTGAATACAGACGCTCAAGCTTTGCATATGGCCAAATCGGAACATAAACTGCAAATCGGGGATAAACTGACTCGCGGTCTTGGTGCCGGAGCCAACCCAGAAGTGGGAAAAAAGGCGGCCGAAGAGTCGCGTGATCTGATTATGAACACCCTTAAGGGTGCTGACATGGTGTTTGTTACCGCAGGTATGGGTGGTGGTACCGGAACAGGTGCTGCTCCAGTGATCGCAGAGATCGCCAAGGAATGCGGAGCATTGACCGTAGGCGTGGTGACTCGCCCGTTTACTTTTGAGGGACGCAAGCGTTCCTCTCAAGCCGAGCTGGGCATTGAAGGTCTGAAAGAAAAGGTCGATACGCTTATTGTTATTCCGAACGACCGACTTTTAGAAATCGTTGACAAGAAAACGCCGATGATAGAAGCGTTCCGGGAAGCAGATAATGTGCTTCGTCAAGCCGTACAAGGCATCTCCGACTTGATCCAGGTTCCTGGTCTGATCAACCTTGACTTTGCCGACGTGAAAACGATCATGACTGAACGCGGTTCAGCTTTGATGGGGATTGGACTTGCAACAGGCGAGAACCGCGCAGCTGAGGCTGCACGTAAAGCAATCATGAGTCCGCTGCTGGAGACTTCGATTGAAGGAGCACGCGGCGTCATCATGAATATTACGGGCGGTGCCAACCTGTCACTTTACGAAGTGAATGAGGCGGCAGAGATCGTCACTTCGGCATCAGACCCGGAAGTGAACATGATCTTCGGTGCGATCATTGAAGAAAGCATGAAAGACGAAATTAAAGTAACGGTTATTGCTACCGGGTTTGATCATCGTGGTGCTCCAACCGCGCCTCCTCGCAAGCCGGGAGTAGCGCCATCCGAGCCTACAGACAACCGCAGCAATGCGAATAACCTTCGTCCGTTCGGCAACCAGGGCGGCAGCGATCAGCTGGACATTCCGACATTCCTGCGGAATCGTTCACGCAAGGACTAATTGTATACGACATTTAAAACCAAGACCCGCATTCCTATCGGAAATCGCGGGTCTTTTTATTGTCGTCTCCTTCTCCTCTAAAACCCTACGGAACTCGACAAAAAAAGTTGAGGTCTTACCCCCAATTTTAGACAGACTTTGGATACCATTCTTTTTATACTAAATACATCTCCCAAGTATGAAGATGCTTTATTGAGAAATAAGTCATCATAGCAAGTTCCGAAAGATTCCACGACATGGCAGGCAGGTGATGGAGCTGGTTGTTTATATTGATCTGATTTTTATCACCAATCTGCTGATAGACGGAGCGCTTCTGTGGCTTACCGCCTGGATGAGGAAGCAAAGGCTAAGGTGGTGGCGGATCACGGTCTCGGCGGCGGTAGGGGCACTGTATGTGGTGATGATGTTCCTGCCTGAACTATCATTTATGTATACCTTTATCATTAAATTTGCGTTGTCCCTGTGGATGCTCTGGATTGCTTTTGGTTTTGGTAGTCTGCAAAACTATATCCGGAACATGGGAGCTTTTTATATTATAAACTTCGCAGCTGCCGGCGGAATAATCGGAATTCACTATCTGCTTCAAAATACGGGAGAAATTTTTAACGGCATATGGTATACGGCTTCGGGAGGACTCTCGTTTGAACTGAAAATCGGATTTTGGTTTACGTTTATCATGTGTTTTGTTGTCCTCATGTGGTTCAAGTTTGTTCATTCCTCAAGGCGCAAGCTGGAGAACAGACATGAGTATATGGGAGAGGTGACTGTCGAGATTGCGGGATACCGGGTAAGCTGCAAAGGTCTTCTTGATACAGGCAATCAGCTTGCTGACCCGCTCACCAGAACACCCGTGATGGTTATGGAAGCATTGCTTTGGAAGGAAAAGCTGCCCGTAACCTGGCTGGAGCGGCTAACCGAGGGGGAACCGGACAAACTTGTGCTGGAGCTTGATGATGCGGAATTTGAGTGGAGGGACCGATTGCGGCTTGTTCCTTACCGCGGTGTCAACCGGGGTTCAGCATTCATGCTGGCGATAAAGCCGGATTTTGTGGAAATTCGAATAGGTGATCAGACAAGCCATGCGGTAAAGGTTCTGATTGGACTCGATGGGGGAAGCTTATCGGGGGACAAATCCTATCAAGCCATTATCCATCCGGACCTTGTACAAGATGCTAGAAGCGTCACGGCAGATGTGAAGCCACCAGTGGCCCCTTCTACGCTGAGCTCCTGACGATGGATGAGGAGTAGGGAAATCAAGATTATGCTTGCGAAGTTAATTTCCCTTCGGGAAAAGGGTCATGCTTACGGAGACCATTTTTTCTACGGAAAATTTTTAGGAGGACGACAAATGCTAGTAAAATGGCGATTGATAGCGCAGCTGCAATATTACCGATTCCTTTTTCTGCTGGGACTAAAAAGTGAGGAAATATACTACATCGGCGGCAGTGAGGCTCTCCCTCCACCGCTGACACGCGAGGAAGAGGAGTACCTGCTGCAGCGGCTCTCTACGGGAGACGCGGCAATCAGATCTATGCTGATTGAACGCAATCTGCGCCTGGTCGTCTACATTGCCCGCAAATTTGAAAACACAGGCATCAATATCGAGGATCTCGTTTCAATTGGTGCGATCGGTCTCATTAAAGCAGTCAATACGTTTGATCCTGAGAAAAAGATCAAGCTTGCCACTTATGCATCACGTTGTATAGAAAATGAAATCCTAATGTATCTGCGCCGCAACAGCAAAATCCGCAGTGAGGTTTCCTTTGATGAACCGCTTAATATCGATTGGGATGGCAACGAGCTCCTTCTCTCAGATGTCCTCGGAACCGAGAATGATACGATTTACCGGAATATCGAAGAACAGGTTGACCGTAAACTGCTTCATAAGGCATTGGAAAAGCTGACAGAACGGGAGCGCATCATTATGGAGCTGCGTTTTGGACTTCAGGATGGTGAGGAGAAAACGCAAAAAGATGTCGCCGATATGCTGGGGATTTCTCAATCCTACATATCAAGACTTGAAAAACGAATCATCAAGAGACTCCGCAAAGAATTTAACAAGATGGTGTAGCAAATTTTTTCACAGGAATAAAATGAGCCCCCAGGGAGATAATGTACATTAATGTTTCTCCTTGGGAGGTATATCATCATGACCCGAAACAAAGTTGAAATTTGTGGTGTGGATACCGCAAAATTGCCAGTTTTAACCAATGTGGAAATGCGGGAATTGTTCCATTCCTTACAGCAAAACAACGAACGGTCAGCCAGAGAAAAGCTGGTTAACGGCAATCTGAGACTGGTGCTCAGTGTCATCCAGCGCTTTAACAATCGGGGAGAGTTTGTCGACGATTTGTTTCAGGTAGGCTGTATCGGACTCATGAAGGCCATTGATAATTTTGACTTATCGCAAAATGTGAAATTTTCGACCTATGCGGTTCCGATGATTATCGGGGAAATTCGCAGGTACCTGAGGGACAACAATCCGATCCGTGTCTCAAGATCTCTGCGTGATATCGCTTATAAGGCACTTCAGGTGCGCGACTCCCTAACGAACCAAAATTCAAGGGAACCGACAATCTTCGAGATTTCCCAGGTGCTGAATGTACCTAAGGAAGATGTGGTTTTTGCTCTTGATGCCATTCAGGATCCTGTCTCTCTGTTCGAACCGATTTATCATGACGGTGGTGATCCCATTTATGTGATGGACCAGATCAGTGATGATAAGAACAAGGATGTGCTCTGGATTGAAGAGATTGCTCTGCGCGAGGCCATGCAACGATTGGGTCAACGGGAAAAAATGATACTTTCAATGCGCTTTTTTGAAGGGAAAACCCAAATGGAGGTTGCCGATGAAATCGGTATTTCACAAGCACAGGTGTCCCGTTTAGAGAAGTCGGCCATTCAGCAAATGCAAAAGCATGTGAAGTCTTAAAATAAAAAACTAAAAATTGAATATTGAGGTTTTAACAGAAGCTGATGTCTGTTTCTGTGAATCCTTTCCGTGTAAAGCGATCCGTTTTTTTAGGGTCGCTTTTTTTAGATCTTTGCAGGGATGTTTTTTATTTTGGGGATTCCTTAAAAAGAAGGGCATTTTGCCCAGACCAAACATATACTTAACGTATATGGCAGGTTAGCGGACTACAGGTTAAGGACCTATGGAAAAGGAGCTGCGGACGTGATTCCAGATCATCAGGCGGTGGGGAAGAATATGAAAATATCCGATTTTCAAACCAAGGATGTCATCAATATTGTGGACGGCAAAAGGCTAGGTCAAATCAGTGATCTTGAACTGGATCTCCGTCAAGGCCGGATTGACGCCATTGTTGTTCCGAGCTACAGCAAATTTTTGGGGCTGTTTGGCGGCGGCGCGGATTTAATTATACCGTGGCGGAATATTGTTAAAATTGGATCGGATGTCGTTCTGGTCAAGATGGAGGAACTAAAAACGCTGCAGGACGAAAAGGATGCTGCGACCTATGCGGAAAGGCAGGAGAGGGACCGGCGTAATTACAGGGATTTGTGAAGTTAATAATTAAACAGCTGTTTTTTTAATGTGAAAATGCTGAAGCTATAATTGTAGCTCTCGTATATGGTACACTGGAACTTGAGGTGAGAGAATGGAACCGTTTGTTTTAAAAGAGGCTGATGGACAGCCTGCACTCTTGATGCTGGAGCCCTGGATGAGCCGTTATAACAATCTAAGTGCCGGCTTTACTGGGAGAAATGGAGGCGTGGGTAAAGCGCCTTATCATACACTGAATTGTGCTTTTCATGTTGGTGACCGTCCGGAGGATGTTATCGGAAACCGTGAGCTTGTTGCCGCTCAGCTTGGATTCTCTTTGGATGCATGGACCTGCGGAGAGCAGGTGCATCATGCGAATATCGCCGTTATTGACGGAGACAAGCAGGGGGCTGGAAGCCTAAACCGGGAGTCTGCCATTCAAGACACCGACGGGCTGCTGACGAATGTGCCTGGAGTCCTTTTGACATCCTTTTACGCGGATTGTGTTCCGCTTTTTTTCTATGATCCGAAGCAGCAGGTCGTAGGGCTTGCCCATGCCGGATGGAAGGGTACGGTTGCCCTGATTGCGGCCAGAATGGTTGAGCGTATGCAGGATACCTTTGGAAGCAAAAGTGAAGATATCATAACAGCGATTGGTCCGTCGATTGGCTCCTGCTGTTATGAGGTCGATGAAAAAGTGATGTCTCATGTCCGCGATTTAGAAAAACATTTCCTGGGTAATGAGCAGTATTCCACTTCAGATTGGTACATAGCAAAAGAAGGCGGCAAAAGCATGCTTAACTTGAAAGAAATGAATCGACACATTATGATTAAAGCAGGAATATTGCCGACTCATATCGAATGTACATCATGGTGTACAAGCTGTCGTAACGATTTGTTTTTCTCATACCGCAAGGATGGAGGAACGACAGGACGAATGGCTAGTTGGATCGGGTTAAGAGAGGTGAGCCTTCCATGAATCTGGAAGAGCGGATACAGGAAGTCAATAAGCGGATCGAAGAGGCTTGTCTGCGCAGCGGAAGGTCTGCTGAAGAAGTGAATACCGTGGCCGTGACCAAGTATGTATCGACTGCTATGGTAGCCAAGGTATTGGACAGTGGATTGGAAAATCTGGGTGAGAACCGCTGGCAGAATGCAGAGGAAAAATGGAATGCACTGGGCCATCGCGGAACATGGCATTTTATCGGTCATCTGCAAACAAACAAGGTGAAGGATGTGATCGGCAAGTTTGAATACATCCATTCGCTGGACAGACTTTCGCTGGCCAAGGAGCTTGAGAAGTCCGCAGCTGCGAAAGGGTTGGTAATTAAAACCTTCGTACAGGTTAATATTTCTGGAGAAGATAGCAAATACGGATTGGCACCGGAGGAAGCAGCAGCTTTTTTACAAGAAATTCAGAGCTTTTCCCATATTAAAGTGATCGGCCTCATGACCATGGCTCCGTTCGAGGAGACGGCGGAAGCTACTCGTTTGGTTTTCAGAGGGCTTCGTGACTTAAGGGATGATTTGAACCGTCAGGGAGTAACACAGGAGCCGTTAACGGAGCTTTCCATGGGCATGTCTAACGATTTTGAAGTAGCGATAGAGGAAGGAGCGACTTGGATTCGTTTAGGCAGCATTTTAGTTGGGAAACAGGAGGGGGAATGATGAGCGTGATGAACAAATTTATGTCTTTTTTGGGATTGCAGGAGCAGGAGGAAATTGTTGAACGGGAGCAGCTCCCCGTTGAAGAAGAAGAATTTGAAACTCCACCGGTGGAAACACGTAAAAACCCAAGGGGAAATAATGTGGTCAGCATTCACTCGCAAAAAAACGTTAAGGTAATCCTGCATGAGCCTCGTTCGTATGATGAAGCCCAGGATATTGCGGATCATTTACGTTCGCATCGGACCGTTGTAGTCAATTTGCAGCGGGTGCGTACCGACCAAGCCCTGCGGATCATTGATTTTCTGAGTGGGACGGTGTATGCCTTGGGCGGAGGTATATCCAAGATTGGCGGCAACATATTTTTGTGCACACCGGATACGGTTGAAATTACAGGCACCATATCAGAAATACTGGCAGAAGAACATGATTACAACAGAATGAGGTGAGCCAATTTTGACCGAAATCGATACAATATTACGACTGCTTTTCAATATTTACTTTTACATGATTATTGTTTATGTGCTCATGTCCTGGCTTCCTAATCTTCGTGAAAACTTTATTGGAGAACTGCTCGCTAAGCTGGTGGAGCCTTATTTATCCCCTTTCCGGCGATTCATTCCTCCTATTTTCGGGATGCTTGATATTTCACCAATTGTCGCCCTGTTTATCCTGCAATTTGCTGAAGAAGGCTTGATCGCCATCCTTCATCTTCTCTGGTAATTACCATGAAACAGGATATATACGAGCATTTTCATCCGGATGAACGCGAGTTTGTCGATCGGGCATGGGAATGGATCGTCAATGCGGGCCAATATCATGAAACCAAACTAACGGATTTTTTGGATCCGAGACAGACGGTGATTGTTGAATCGCTGGTAAATCGTCATCCGGATGTGCATGTGCGCCTGGATGGTGGTTATGAAGGAGCGGAACGGTGCAGAGCGCTCATCGCTCCGGATTACCGTGATTTAAGTCATGAGGACATGAAACTGAAGGTGCTCAGCATAGACTCTATCGACCAGAAATTTCTGACCCTTGAGCATGGAGATTATATGGGGTCCATTCTTGGACTGGGTGTCAAACGATCCAAAATTGGAGATATCCACGTTTTGGAGAATGGCTGTCACACTGTCGTCTGTGAGGATATCAGTGCTTTTCTTGATATGAATTTGAATCAGGTGCACCGTATACATGTCCAGAGTGAGATTTTGCCGATAGAGCTTTTGCGTACAAGCAAGATCTCTCTGGAGATGCTCGATATTACGGTCGCTTCTTTGCGTCTTGATGGCATTGCCTCGGATGTTTACCGTCTCAGCCGCAGTAAGGTATTGATTCCGATACGGGCCGGACGGTGCCGCGTGAACTGGAAGACGATAGAGGATCCCTCATCCCCGTTGAAGGAAGGCGACATGGTCTCGATGCAGGGCTTTGGACGTTTCAAGGTGCTTGAGGCGGGCGATGTCACGAAAAAAGGGCGATTCCGCGTTAAAATAGGTAAATTTGTGTAGACTCTAAGCAGGAAATAGGTTTTTTCTGTCGAAATGAAATAGCTAATATCTTATGAATTAATAAGGATAACCTGTCTAAATTATTAATTCATTCAACTGCAAGTGGAAACTAACAAAATGTATTTCTTCGGCCGATACATTCCAAGTGGGGCTGTATCTACAGATCCGTGTGATAACAGGGAGACCTGAACATTCTTAGGAGGTGCACATCAATGCCATTAACGCCACTGGATATACATAACAAGGAATTTTCCCGCCGGCTCCGGGGTTATGATGAAGATGAAGTGAATGAATTCCTCGATCAGGTCATCAAGGATTATGAAATTGTAATCCGGGAAAACAAGGAACTTCATAACCAGATGATGTCCATACAGGAAAGACTGGATCATTTCGTTCATATTGAAGAGACGCTTTCCAAAACCATTATTGTGGCTCAGGAAGCAGCAGATGAAGTGAAAAACAACGCCAAGAAGGAAGCACAGCTGATCATTAAGGAATCCGAGAAGAATGCGGACCGGATTATTAACGAATCGTTGTCCAAATCGCGTAAAATTGCGATGGAAGTGGAAGAACTGAAAAAACAGGCTTCAATCTACCGTACGCGTTTCCGGACGTTGGTGGAAGCACAGCTTGAGCTTCTGAGCCAAGATGGCTGGGAAGCGCTGGAATCCTCCAATGATTCCCGGAATACCCGTGAAGCAAATGAAGTATACTAGGCTTCTGCTTGGTTGACTTTTGTTTTAAAATGGACTATAACTATAGTCATATCGGTTGTTGCGCTGTTGTGCAGCGACTAAACGTATAAGTATTCAATGATGGGATAAGTAAGCTTTGGATATGTTCCTCAGAGAGTTGGCGATGTGCTGCGAGCCAATGTTCAGACCGAAGCCGAAGATCCTCCCGGAGAAGTGAGGCTGAAACGTTACTAACGTGCGTAAGCTGAACCGGACTGCTGAACGTTATATCGGCTCCTTGCTGAACAAGCAAATTTTCCTTTGGGAAAACTTTTAGGCGAGGACTTGAGGAGTCGTTCTGGAATTTTTCATGAGCGGAACTAGGGTGGTCACGCGAGCAGAAGCCTCGTCCCTTTTGGGATGAGGCTTTTTTTGTGTTTTTTTTCGATTCCCCCTAAATCCCCCTTTCCAAAGGGGGATTTAGGGGGATGGAAAATCTTTTGAAAGATTTCGGAGGTTGATTATGATGCAAAAAGTTGATATCAAAGAAAAAGCACGCACACGCGATTTGCGGGTGCTGAAAAAATGGAATGAGGAAGATACCTTCCGCAAATCCATGGAAAACCGGGAAGGCAAGCCGAACTATGTGTTCTATGAAGGACCTCCAACAGCCAACGGTGCACCACATATCGGTCACGTTCTAGGCCGCGTAATCAAGGATTTTATCGGCCGCTACCAAACGATGAAAGGTTACCGTGTTGTCCGCAAAGCGGGATGGGATACGCATGGACTGCCTGTTGAGCTTGGCGTGGAAAAGCAGCTCGGCATTTCCGGTAAGCAGGAAATCGAGAAATATGGTGTGGAAGAATTCATCAAAAAATGTAAAGCCAGCGTTTTTGAATATGAAAAGCAATGGAGAGAGCTGACAGAAGCCATCGGCTACTGGACCGATCTGGATCATCCATACATCACTCTCGAGAACAACTACATCGAAAGTGTATGGAATATCCTTGCAACGATCCATGACAAAGGGTTGCTCTATCGCGGTCACCGTGTAAGCCCCTACTGCCCTTGCTGTCAAACTACACTCAGCTCCCATGAAGTGGCGCAGGGTTATGAAGATGTAAAGGACCTCAGTGCAACAGCCAAATTCAAGCTGCATGACAGCGGCGATTATGTGCTGGCCTGGACGACAACACCTTGGACGCTGCCAGCCCATGTGGCATTGGCCATGAATCCGGATATGGACTATGCGCGTGTGCAGCAGGAGGGCGAAGTGTACATCGTTGCCAAAAACCTGGTTGAAGACGTCATGAAAGGTGAATATCAAGTCTTGTCCACGCACAAGGGCTCCGAATTCATCGGTAAGACCTATACACCGCCATTCACGTACACCAAGCCGGAAAAAGGCAACCTGATCGTGGGTGCTTCCTTTGTAACGGATTCCAGCGGTACGGGTATCGTACACATGGCTCCTGCTCATGGTGAAGATGACTATAAAACCTGCCGTGAAAATGGCATCAGCTTTATCAGCGTAGTTAACGCCCAAGGCCGTTACACGGATGAGATTACGGATCTGGCCGGCCGTTTCGTGAAGGACTGCGACCTGGATATCGTGAAGATGTTGTCCGAAAAAGGTCTGCTGTACAGCAAGGAAAAATATGAGCACAGTTATCCATTCTGCTGGCGCTGCAAATCTCCGCTGCTGTATTACGCGATGGAGAGCTGGTTCATTGAAACCACTGCCGTGAAGGATCAATTGATCGCTAATAATAACGGCGTGAAATGGTTCCCGGGACATATCCGTGAAGGACGCTTCGGCAAATTCCTCGAGGATTTGGTGGATTGGAACATCAGCCGTAACCGTTACTGGGGCACTCCGCTGAACGTATGGGTTTGTGATTCCTGTAATGAACAATACGCTCCGCACAGCTTCGCGGATTTGAGAGAACGTGCAACATCTCCGCTTTCGGATGATTTTGAACTGCATAAACCATATGTTGATGAGGTTAAGGTTCACTGTCCGCACTGTGAAGGCGGGGTGATGGAACGTACCTCTGAAGTAATCGACGTTTGGTTCGACAGCGGCTCGATGCCATTTGCACAGCATCACTATCCGTTTGAAAATGTGGAGAATTTCGAGGATCAATTCCCAGCGGATATGATCTGCGAAGGTATCGACCAAACCCGCGGCTGGTTCTACAGCTTGCTGGCGGTTTCCACGCTTTTCAAAGGCGTTGCACCATACAAAGCCGTTATCGCTACCGGGCATATCCTGGATGAGAACGGTCAAAAAATGTCCAAATCCAAAGGCAATGTTATCGATCCGTGGGAGATCATCAACGAATTCGGAACGGATGCATTCCGCTGGGCTCTGCTTGCTGATAGTGCGCCATGGAACAGCAAACGCTTCTCTAAAGGCATTGTAGCCGAGGCGAAATCCAAAGTAGTGGATACGCTGGTAAACACACATTCTTTCCTGACGTTGTATGCGAACATCGATGGATACGATCCTTCCGAGCATCCATACAAACCGTCTGAAAATAAATTGGATCGCTGGATTATGTCCCGTCTCAACAGCCTGATCCAATTGGTCGACAAAGGACTTGCGGTTAATGATTTCCTGAATTCCGCAAAAGCCATCGAAGGCTTTATTGATGAGCTAAGCAACTGGTATATCCGTCGTTCCCGTGACCGTTTCTGGGGCAGCGGCCTTACCGAAGATAAACTCGCAGCTTATGGAACACTTACCCATGTGCTGCTCACACTTGCGAAAATGATGGCGCCATATACACCGTTCTTGTCTGAAGATATTTACACCAACCTCGGCGGAAAAGGCAGTGTGCATTTGGCAGATTTCCCGCAGGCGGATGAGGCTCTGATCAACAAGTCGCTTGAAGCAGATATGGAAGCAGCCCGTCAAATCGTAGAGCTTGCAAGAAATGTTCGTAATGAAACTGGCATCAAAACGCGTCAGCCATTATCAGAGCTGATCATCTCGATGGATCGTGAATTTGATGTGGTGGGTTACCAGGAGATCATCAAGGAAGAGATCAACGTGAAGGATATCGTGGTGGAAACCAGTGATAGCGGCTTTGTAGATTTCACCTTGAAGATGAACTTGAAAGTAGCCGGTAAGAAATACGGTAAAAATATTGGCTTCCTCCAAGGATTCCTCAAGGGCCTGTCTCCGGATGAAACGAGAGCGGCTGTACAATCCGGAACCATTAACATCACTTCTCCAGAAGGGGAAGAGCTTCAAGTGACTGCAGAGGAGCTGCTCGTAGAGAAGCATGCGAAGAGCGGATTTGCTTCAGCTTCAGGTTACGGTATCACGGTAGCGCTGAATACAGAGATCACAGCTGAACTCGAACAGGAAGGCTGGGTCAGGGAAGTGGTTCGTGCCGTTCAGGATTACCGTAAAAAGCTGGATCTGCCGATCGAAAAGCGTATTACATTGGTTCTGGATGCAGACGAGGACCTGACTCAGGCTATTCAGGCTTATGACCACGTCCTTCGTGAAAATGTACTGGTCAAGGATGTTATTTTCGGTAAGGAAGCTGCAATGGAAACCGTTGATTTAGCGGGTAAAACGCTCGGCGTACACATTGCGGAATAAAGCTTGTTTTCCGTAATCAGGAATTTGAAATACCTTATTTGAATGAGTGCCGCATTTTGGGCGAATAATAGCAGTAAAAAGGAATAAACGAGCCTTGAAACGCATATGAACAATCATGCGTCACTCGGCTCGTTTGTTTTTCTTTTGAAATGCGGTTACGAATTCAAAAGGGGAAAAGATATGGTACATGAACCTAAAAAAGGTGAACCTGCGACAGATGAAGAAAAGCTGAGCCGAATATATAAGCTAACGGCCAGCATAGCTGACCAAATGGAAAAATCCCGTATTGCTGACTATACCCAGCTTCTTCATAAGCCCTGGCGGTTAATATGGTTGAATCTGCTGTCCGGAACCGCTCGAGGTGTCGGGATTGCGATCGGATTCACTTTTTTCGCTGCCACCATTATTTACGTTTTACAGGTGCTAGGTGCGCTTAACCTGCCGATCATCGGAGACTATATTGCTGATATTGTACGTATTGTACAGCGCCAGCTGGAGCTGAATACATACTGAAATTAAAACTCCTCTTCGTCCTCTTCTTCTTCAGCGAGCTGCTGCATGTCGATGCCTTCGCCTTTATCGATATATCTGCGGTATTCCTGATTGCGGACAATATCAATGAGGTTGCCGTATATATCAGTAGCCACAAAGGCTTCCAAAGGTTCAACACATCCTTCAAGCTCTTCTGAAGCTTCGATTTCCATCTCGTTATAGCTGTGGATTTCATTCCCTTCGGCCATGGCAGGAGAATTGGATGTTCCGAAATTTTCGAGCACCTGCCATGCATCCTCGCCGTCGAAGCCATTTTGATCTTCACGCTCGTCCAAGCTCGTACGGCCAAAAGGAGGCATAAGAAATTCTTCCTCCACCGGGCGATAATCCGACACATGCTGCTTTGGCGTGTCCTCGACGCAATATTCTGTTGTCGGGACAGCTTCGAGACGGGCATAAGGAATCGGTTTACCACAGATTGGACATACACCATACGTACCCTGGTCCATTCGTTGCAGGGCGTCGCTGATTGAATCCAAATGATGATCATCATGATCCTGCAGGGAAAGGTCCACCTCACGGTTATATAGCTCTGTGGCCAAGTCTGCGGGATGGTTATCAATATGCGACAATTCGCCAGTTTCATCACGCATGGATTCATCGAGACCGTAATGGTCATTGTCCTGATCTTTGCGCTGTATCGATTGCTGCTGCTCTTCCAGCATGGAACGCAGATGTGTTAGCTGTGATGCGGTAAGATGCTGCATGGATATTAGCCCCTTTCCTTTTGCGGCGCACAATGCCGCTTAAGACAATTCCTTCAATCTTAGAATGTGCGGAACGCAAGGGTTTTAGATGAGGAAAATCTTCTCGGGGCTGGACGTTAATGGACGATTTCTGACGTGCTGTGCTACAATATACAGGTCTTTACATGAAATGAACCGTCAATCCAGATGGTCTAAATGATAAGAACGGAGTGACTTGGTGCTGTGTGGTACTACATACTCGCTTTAATTGCATTTTTAGTGGATCAAGGAACGAAATTTATGATTGCCAAACAACTGGTGATCGGTGAAGAAATACCTGTTATAGGTAACTTTTTCCTGATTACCTCCAGCCGTAACAATGGTGCTGCATTCGGTATTCTTCCGAACCAAAGATGGTTTTTTATTATCGTTACCGTGTGTGTGGTCGTTGCTATTATCTGGTACATGCAAAGGGTGAGAAAATCCTCCTCGCGCAAACTGCTTCCAATTGCCCTGAGTCTCGTATTGGGAGGAGCCGTTGGCAATTTCCTCGACCGGGCTTTGAACGGGGAAGTGGTGGACTTTTTGATGTTGAATTTCGGGAGCTATACGTTTCCAATCTTCAACATTGCGGACTCCTGTATTGTGATCGGCGTCGCGCTAATTATTTTGGATTCATTGATTGATTTGAACAAAACAACACCAGAGAGCAAGAGCGAGGAAGGGAATGAAATCGTGTGAGTGAAACCGAAATCAGGGAGTGGGTGATCGACCAGGCTTATGCCAGGGATCGGATAGATAAATATATCACGGAATCCTGGGAAGATGAGATCTCCAGATCTCAGGTACAGCTGTGGATCACCTCTGGCCATGTCAAGGTAAATGGACATTCTGTTAAATCCAATTACAAGCTGGCAGAAGGGGATCATCTCGAAGTGACGGTGCCTGAACCATCCGTTGTGGAAATTGTACCGGAAGATATTAAGCTTGATGTCGCTTATGAAGACAGTGATGTTATCGTGGTAAACAAGCCAAGAGGTATGGTTGTACATCCGGCTCCCGGACATTCATCGGGAACGCTTGTTAACGCGTTGATGTATCATTGCAAGGATTTATCGGGTATCAACGGGGAGCTGCGTCCCGGTATCGTTCACCGGATTGACAAGGATACATCGGGTCTGATGATGGCTGCCAAAAATGACAAGGCGCATGCTTCACTTGCCGCCCAGCTGAAGGAGCACACTGTTACACGCCGATATGTCGCTCTTGTACACGGGAATGTGAGCCATGATCAAGGGACTGTTGATGCGCCGATTGGCCGTGATCCTCAGGACCGCAAAATGTTTACCGTTTCGGAAAGAAACAGCAAGCATGCGGTTACGCATTTTGCAGTGCTGGAGCGCTTCGGTGAATACACTCTGCTCGAGCTGCAGCTTGAGACGGGACGGACTCATCAGATTCGTGTCCATATGAAATTTATTGGTCATCCGCTTGTTGGCGATCCGGTCTATGGACGCAGTAAAGGCATCAAAATGAATGGACAAGCCCTGCATGCCAAGACGCTCGGTTTCGTACATCCGTCCAGCGGTGAGTATATGGAATTTACGGCTCCGGTGCCCCCTGATATAGAAGAACTGCTTGTAAATCTGCGCAGTCGATGAAAGTACAAATGATACGATAATTAATCCATGGCTTTCAGCCATGGATTCCTTCATATTTAGGGTAGAATTTTGCCTAAATGGGAGATGAACCAATACATGAGTATCGAACTATATCAAAATACGTATATCCAGAACAATTTTGCGGACCGGATTGGCGGTTCCAATTACGGTAAAGATACGGCGATCTACAAGTTTGAAAAAATCAAACGCGCTAAGGCACAAGCCAAAAAGGACTTTCCGGAGGTCGAACTGATCGATCTTGGGGTAGGTGAACCTGATGAGATGGCGGATGCCGGAATCGTCGCTAAGCTTGCGGAAGAAGCGGCCAAGCCTGAAAACCGCGGATATGCGGATAATGGCATCGCCGAATTCAAGGAGGCGGCAGCTTATTATTTAAAAGAAGTGTTTGGCGTCGAGGGAATTGACCCTGAGAATGAAGTGCTGCATTCCATCGGATCCAAACCGGCACTTGCCATGCTTCCTTCATGCTTTATCAATCCGGGGGATGTTACGATTATGACCGTTCCGGGCTATCCGGTGATGGGAACTCACACCAAGTACTTGGGCGGTGAAGTATACAACGTTGAGCTTAAGAAGGAGAATAATTTCCTGCCTGACTTGAACACGATTCCCGAAGAGATTGCTAAACGCGCCAAGCTTTTTTACCTGAATTACCCGAATAATCCGACCGGAGCAAGTGCAACAGCGGAATTCTTCACTGAGGTTGTTGCATGGGCTAAAAAGCATGATGTCGTGATCGTCCATGACGCCCCGTACGCAGCATTGACATATGACGGCCTGAAGCCGCTCAGCTTCCTGTCTGTTCCGGGTGCTAAAGATGTGGGTGTGGAGCTTCATTCCCTGTCCAAATCCTACAATATGACTGGCTGGCGAATTGGTTTTATCGCGGGTAACCCGCTAGTGGTAAAAGCATTTGGCGATGTGAAGGATAACAATGATTCCGGACAATTCATCGCGATTCAAAAAGCAGCAGCTTTCGGTTTGTACAATCCGCAAATTACAGAGAAGATTGCGGCCAAATACTCCCGCCGTCATGAAATGCTGGTAGCGGTTCTGAACGAGCTGGGCTTCAAGGCTGAGAAACCGAAAGGATCCTTCTTCCTGTATGTGGAAGCTCCAAAAGGGATCAAAGGCGGCAGCCGTTTTGAATCAGGCGAGGATTTCTCCCAGTTCCTGATCCGCGAAAAGCTGATTTCCAGCGTGCCATGGGATGATGCAGGCCACTTTGTACGCTTCTCCGTAACCTTTATTGCAAATGGGGAAGAAGACGAGAAGCGTGTTATCAATGAAATCAAGAACCGTTTGAGTGATGTGGAATTTGAATTTTAAAACGGATTTAACGGGCAGCCCAAGTATATTCTTAGGCTGCCCGTTTATTTGTCTGGTCATTTGATACCGTGCCTGAGAGGAAGGATCGCTAAATCACCTGATGGAGTCCGATAATGATGAGGATGAGTCCGGCGATCCAGCTGGCGTTTCGTCCCAAGCGATCACCGGCTATTTTGCGCCCGAGCAGCGAACAGATACCGATACAGATGAAGCTGAATGCTCCCGAGAACAATGAGGTTTCCCATATATTGATATGAGTGATGCCCGCATCGAATCCCCCGGCGAGGTTGTTAATGGAGAGGGCAATGCCGAGAATGATGGATTCCTTGAAATCAACGGACTGGGACTGGTTAATATCAGCAGCTTCCGGGTTCTTCAGAATTTCCTTAATCAATCCAGGGGAAGCTTCCTTCTTCTTCTTCCTCTGTTTCAGCGACAGGAAGGGCTGCAGCATCACCCAAAGGCCAATGACGACGAGAATGACCATACCGATGATGTTACAAACCATAGAAGGAATCCAAAGGGCAATGACTTGCCCAAACAGACCGCCGATCAATGTGAGCAGAAACCCCATAAAAGCAATCACCGTGCTTGCCAGAAAAGGGATCTTTATTTTTCTCATGCCATAAGCAGCACCAACACCTGCATTATCCAGATTGGAAGCAAGGGCAATAGAAATGGATGATAACCATGGTGCAATCATTGTTGAGCACTCTCCTTGTAGAAAATAAATTCAGGTATTTGCAAATTCCTCATATATCTTATTGAGGATGTTGAGAAAAAGTGACGCTTTGAATCATATACTGTTGATATATATGCAACATGGTTTTGAGATGAAGAAAAGAGGCGGTGGGATTGTGGCTTCTGATGGAGAGCAGTTAAAAGAGCAAAACAGGCTTGGCCTGCTAATTAAATCAGCATTAACGGCCAAAGCGATGTCGATGCGAAAATTGAGCGGAATAATAGGAATGGATACAGCATCCATCTCAAGAATTGTAAACGGCAAGCAGCAGCCAAGGCTCGAGCATCTCAACTTGTTCTCACAGCATCTGGGGATACCACTAATTGAGCTGCTGTCCGCTGCCGGGCTGGAATCTTTGGAAGAAAAGGACGGTATCAGCGAGCTGAGAGACGCCCTGCAGGGGATTGGTGTTAACGTAGAGGATATGGCTGGTCAGATTCGCAAGGAACTGGATAAATATGAGGCGTACGCACAGACAGAGGAAGGCAGGGACATGATAGAAAAGTCGTTTCTGCCAAAGCTGGATTATTTACGGAGTGCGGGATATTACATTGACCAATTGAGGGATTTGTACGATGAGTACGCTTCAGAGGATTTGCCTGCGGCAGAGCAGCATGTCATTGGTAGTGCGCTTTTGTATTTCGTACTGTCGGCGGATATTATTCCTGATTTCAGTTTTCCTTTTGGATATATCGATGACGCGATCGCAATCCGTATGGTGATGGAGCGGCTTGCAAGAATGAGAAGGAATTCGTGATTTTTAGAGACGGAAATGGTAAAGTGGTATGTATAGAAATGACATATGCTTATAATTACAGGAGCTGATGAACCTGCTTAACCGTTTGAACTGGTCTTTATATGTGGAACATCTATCCGAGCTTCGGAAAAGGTTGTTCTGGATTCTCGCTGTTTTTCTGGTTTCAATGATTACTGCCATGTTTTTTACAGGGGATGTGCTGCATTTTCTGAAAAGTCGGCCTCCTGCTTCACTTATAGCCTGGAATGCTTTTAGCCCCTTTGACGGTATAAAAATCTATATGTATCTCTCAGCGGCGCTGTCGATGATTGTGGCTGTTCCATTCACGTTGTTCCAGGTATGGGGATTTGTAAAAAAGGGATTGCGTAAGGATGAGCGGCTGGCTGCGCTCAAGTATATTCCTGTTGCATTTGTTCTGGTGATCATCGGATTCGTATTCGCTTATTTCGTGGTGTTTCCGATGGCGTTCCGATTTACGACGGATACAACGAAAAATTTGGGCCTGGTTGAAACATATGGCATTGCACAGTATTTTTCTTTCCTGACCAATATTGTGGTGCCGGTTTCTCTTGCCTTCGAGCTGCCGGTTATTGCGATGTTTCTGACAAGACTGCGTATTTTGAATCCGGTCAAGCTTGGAAAAATGCGGAAAGTTGCTTATATGGTGCTGGTACTCATCGCTTGTATGATATCTCCGCCGGAGTTCTTCTCTCATATTTCCGTTTCCGTACCGTTTATCATTTTGTATGAAGTCAGTGTGCTGATGTCCCGTGTCGTTTACCGCAAGCAGCAGCGGCTGGATACGAAATATGATGACGGGATGAACTATGGGGCGGTATAAGCAACAGACAAGCCTTTTAGATGCAGGATCTGCTTTGATGAAGGAGGTTTATTGAACAACATGTTAAGCGATATTGGAGCACCGGGGTTCATTCTTCTGGCGCTGTTGGCTCTGTTGCTGTTTGGACCGAATAAGCTGCCTGGACTGGGCCGCGCCGCAGGAAAGACGCTGCGTGAGGTGAAGAGGGAAATGAATGAGATATTTGGTGATTCCCCAAAATCCTCAAGCAGCCAGCAATCCGTTCAGAAAACGGAACAGCCTGCAGCCGCTGCCGCACAAACAGAGGCGCAGCCGTCTCGAAATTTGCCGGAATAAGTTTCCATGCCTTGAAATGATCAGCGCCTGTTGACATTGTGAGGCCCGTCTGTCATAATTCTCTGTAGTTAAATATGCACCTTTAATTCAGTCCCGTGAGACTGGCAAGGTAACGTGAACCGAGGTTCACTTTCGCGGCATGCGCATGTCTTCTTTTGTGCGATCCCGAAAGGATATCTCTGTGTAACATGATGTCTAGCGACGTTAACTCCTTGCCAAATACGGCAAGGAGTTTTTTGCTTGTTCACGGGTGATAATGTAGTCAAAATCCCTATTACGAAAAGGAGTGTGGAGCATGAGTACTGAAGCGCATGTCATTATGGATGAAACGGCGATCCGCCGCGCACTGACACGAATTGCACACGAAATACTGGAGAGGAACAAGGGGATTGAAAACTGCGTTCTGATCGGCATCAAAACACGGGGAGAGTTTTTGGCAGAAAGACTTGCCGATAAAATACTCGAAATTGAAGGAACACCGGTGACTTGGGGAGCGATTGATGTAACGCCTTACCGGGATGACCAAAAGGAAACCGACCCGAAAGCGGCCATGGATGTGAACAAGGAGCTTAAAGCTCTGAAAATAGAAGATAAAAAGGTAATTTTGTTCGACGATGTATTGTACACCGGACGGACGATCCGGGCGGCCATGGATGCGCTTATGGATTGCGGAAGGCCGCAAATGATCCAACTGGCTGTACTGGCAGACCGGGGCCATCGGGAGCTGCCGATCCGGCCGGATTACATCGGAAAGAACGTTCCGACCTCCAGGCAGGAACAAATCGAAGTCGCGCTGACGGAAACGGACGGTAAGGACGAGGTTATGATTTTCCAAAACCGGGAGGAGAAATAAACATGATGACGATGACGAAGCTTAAGGAACGCAGCTTGCTCGGACTGAAGGATCTCAGCCGCAGTGAAATCGAATCGATACTGGATCGGGCTGCTTACTGGGAAGCGCAGCAGGAAAAGGTTACTCCGGTGCTGAGCTCCCGCTTTGTAGCGAACATGTTTTTTGAAAACAGCACGAGAACACGGTTTTCCTTCGAAATGGCAGAGAAGCGGCTTGGTGCTCAGGTCCTGAATTTTGCAGCGGCAGCTTCCAGTGTGGAAAAAGGCGAGTCGATCTACGACACGGTAAAAACCCTGGAATCCATGGGAATCGACGCTGGCGTCATCCGGCTGAAGCCTGCAGGCGTACTTGAAGAATTGGCGGGCAAGATTTCGGTGCCGCTGATCAATGCCGGGGATGGCAACAATGAACACCCGACTCAAGCGCTGCTGGATCTTTTCACAATGAAAAAGAAGTTCGGAACCCTACAAGGACTGAGCGTTTCCATCATCGGCGACATATCACACAGCCGGGTGGCAAGATCGGATCTCTGGGCCCTGCAAAAATTCGGCGCCGAAGTCAAATTCTGCGCGCCGCGCAATATGGCTGCGCCAGAGCTTGAGCCATACGCCAAGTACGTCTCGATGGAAGAAGCACTGAAATCAGATGTGGTCATGATGCTTCGGGTTCAACTTGAACGCCATGAAAAAGGACTGCAGAATTCAGCTGAAGAATACCGGGCACAGTACGGATTAACGGTGGAAAGAGCATCCAAGCTTTCCAAACACACATTGATTATGCATCCGGCACCGGTGAACAGAAATGTTGAAATTGATGACGAACTCGTCGAATGTGAGCAATCAGCCATATTCAAGCAGATGAGTAACGGGGTTCCGGTACGGATGGCAGTCATGGAAAGAGCGTTGAAATAAACTGCCACAAAGAATTTACATGTAATTGCACTAATAAATATACACAAATATGAATTAATATTATACAATAGATTGGAAGCCACAGCGCCAATCAACGAGCGGAGGTAAACAGCGTGCACATTATTACGAATGCAAGCGTGTTGAACGAACAAGGTGAATTGGTGAAAAAACATATCATTCTGGAAAACGGAGTGATCCGGACACTGATCGATGGAGACTCCGAGTGGAAGCCTCGGGAAGATGCTGAAGTGACTGACGCCGCCGATAAACTGGTAACGCCAGGCCTGATCGATATGCATGTTCATTTGCGCGAGCCTGGCTTTGAACATAAAGAAACCATTGAAACCGGAAGCCGTTCGGCTGCTAAAGGAGGATTTACAACGATCGCCTGCATGCCGAATACGAAGCCGGTGACAGACAATCCGGATACGGTTCAGCTGGTGCTGGACAAGGCGCGAGAGGCGGGACTCGTCAAGGTCCTTCCTTATGCTGCGATCACCGTTAGAGAGCTGGGACGGGAACTGACGGATTTTACAGCGCTTAAGGAAGCCGGAGCGATCGGGTTTACCGATGACGGTGTCGGCGTACAAAATGCGCAAATGATGAAAAACGCCATGCGGATGGCTGCTGAGCTGGATATGCCGGTTATCGCACACTGTGAAGATAACTCCCTGGTTGAAAGAGGAAGCGTCGCGGAAGGCAAATTTGCCGAGAAGCATGGACTTGTGGGAATTCCGAATGAATCGGAAGCTATCCATGTCGGACGTGATATCCTTCTCGCTGAAGCGACAGGAGTCCATTACCATGTATGCCATGTCAGCACGGAGCAATCCATCCGGCTCATCCGTCAGGCCAAATCGATCGGGATCAACGTGACCGCAGAGGTATGCCCGCATCATCTGCTGCTGTCCGATGAAGATATTCCGGGTTTGGATGCCAACTGGAAAATGAATCCGCCACTCCGCTCTCCACGTGATGTAGAGGCTTGTATCGAAGCTCTGCAGGACGGGACGCTCGACATCATCGTAACGGATCATGCCCCACATACAGAAGAAGAGAAAGCAAAGGGAATGGAGATGGCGCCTTTCGGAATCGTTGGTTTCGAGACAGCTTTCCCGCTCCTGTACACAAAATTCGTACAAACAGGGCTTTGGGATCTCTCCCTTCTGGTGCGCCGCATGACCGCAGATCCTGCGAAGGTGTTCAGATTGGATACAGGAAGACTGGAAGAGGGGGCACCTGCTGACCTGACCATGATCGACCTGGATACAGAAAAAGAAGTGAATCCGGAAGAATTCGCGACAAAAGGTCGCAACACTCCATTTACCGGATGGAAGCTGAAAGGCTGGCCGGTAAAAACATGGGTGAACGGCAAGGTTGTATGGGCTGATTAAGCCGGACCTGCCGTAAACAAGATTAAAGAAACACAATGATATAGAAAAAAAGCAGAATGCTGCAAAGAAGAACGGATTCGCTTATGCGACATTCTCAAACATACGTATTTGACAGAGGAGTGAGTGGAATGCAGGCAAGATTGCTTCTGGAGGACGGAACACTGTTTACAGGCAGTGCGTTCGGAGCCGAAGGTGAAAAAACGGGTGAGGTTGTATTCAATACGGGGATTACTGGATATCAGGAGGTACTGTCGGATCCTTCCTACTGCGGACAGATCGTAACGATGACGTATCCCCTGATCGGTAACTACGGAATTACACGTGATGATTTTGAATCTGTAGCGCCATATGTGCATGGCTTCGTTGTGCGCCGCCATGAGACGGTTCCTAGCAACTGGCGTGCGGAATACAGCGTGGACAGCTTGCTGAAAGAATACGGCATCGTCGGCATCAGCGGCATCGATACTCGCATGCTGACTCGGATGATCCGTCAGCACGGAACGATGAAGGGTATCCTCACAACTTCAGCCCAATCGGTCGAAGAACTGAGAGAGCGCCTGACGGCCAGCCCAATCCTGACAAATCAGGTTGCAACGGTATCCACCAAACATACGTACAGCAGCCCTGGACCCAAAGAGCGGATCGTACTGGTGGATTACGGTGCTAAAACAGGTATTTTGCGCGAACTGACTGCCCGTGGCTGTGATGTGGTGGTTGTGCCGCAGGACACGACAGCCGATGAAATCCGCCGCCTTAATCCAGACGGAATTCAGCTGTCCAACGGACCTGGGGATCCAAAGGATGTACCGCATGCCATCCGTACAATCCAAGAGCTTCTTGGAGAATACCCAATCTTCGGTATCTGCCTCGGACATCAGCTGTTTGCACTGGCTTGCGGCGCGGATACAGAGAAGCTTAAATTCGGACATCGCGGTGGGAACCATCCGGTCAAAGATTTGAGAACGAACCGCTGCTATATCACTTCTCAGAACCATGGCTTCACAGTTAAAGAGGATTCAGTTGCAGGCACGGAGCTTGAAGTAACACATATCAACAACAACGACAAAACGATTGAAGGGCTGAAACATAAAAAATATCCAGCCTTCACCGTACAATATCATCCGGAAGCAGCACCAGGTCCATATGATAACAGCTATCTCTTCGATCAGTTCCTGGACATGATCAGTGAACATAAACAGCAGAATCCGGCGAACCCGCGCCAGGCTGAGCTTGCTGCAGCCGCGAAAGGAGAACGTTAATCATGCCACTCAATAAACAACTCAAGAAAATCCTTGTTATCGGCTCGGGCCCGATCGTTATCGGTCAGGCGGCGGAATTTGACTATGCAGGTACACAAGCTTGCGAGGCTCTAAAAGAAGAAGGCGTTGAGGTTGTACTGATCAACAGCAACCCGGCAACGATTATGACAGATACCAATATGGCTGATAAAGTCTATATTGAACCGATTACCCTTGAATTTGTGACACAAATTATCCGCCAGGAGCGGCCGGACGGACTTCTGCCAACGCTTGGCGGCCAAACAGGACTTAACATGGCTGTAGAGCTGGCAAAGGCAGGCATCCTCGAGCAGGAAAATGTCAAGCTGCTAGGAACGCAGCTGACATCCATCGAAAAAGCTGAAGATCGCGATTTGTTCCGTGATTTAATGCGTGAACTGGAACAGCCGGTACCTGAAAGCAGCATCGTCACTACATTGGAAGAATCACTTATCTTTGCGGAAGAAGTCGGATATCCGGTTATCGTTCGCCCGGCTTACACCCTGGGCGGTACCGGCGGCGGCATCTGCGCTACCGAAGAAGAGCTCCGCGAAACGGTTTCCTCAGGTATCCGTTACAGCCCGATCGGCCAGTGTCTGATCGAGAAGAGCATTGCCGGAATGAAAGAAATTGAATATGAAGTCATGCGCGACGCGAACGATAATTGTATCGTTGTCTGCAACATGGAGAACTTCGATCCTGTCGGCGTGCACACCGGTGACAGCATCGTCGTGGCGCCGAGCCAGACGCTGTCCGACCGCGAGTACCAAATGCTGAGATCGGCATCCTTGAAGATCATCCGTGCCTTGAACATCGAAGGCGGCTGCAACGTGCAGCTAGCGCTCGATCCGCACAGCTACCAATACTATGTCATCGAAGTGAACCCGCGGGTAAGCCGCTCGTCGGCCCTGGCTTCGAAGGCAACCGGTTATCCGATCGCCAAAATGGCTGCCAAAATCGCTTTGGGATACACCCTGGATGAACTGACCAACCCGGTGACGGGGCAAACCTACGCATGCTTTGAGCCGACGCTGGATTACATTGTTAGCAAAATCCCGCGCTGGCCATTCGATAAATTCATTCACGCCAACCGCAAGCTGGGTACGCAAATGAAAGCAACCGGCGAAGTCATGGCCATCGGACGGACCTTTGAGGAATCCATCCATAAAGCGATCCGCTCGCTGGAAATCGGCGTGCACCGCTTGTATTTGAAGGGAACCGAGGAACTGAGCGAAGAGGTGTTGAAAGAGCGTCTAGTCAAGGTGGACGACGAGCGCATCTTCCTGATTGCGGAAGCCTTCCGCCGCGGCTTCGATCTTCAGTCGATCCAGGACCTGACCAAAATCGACTGGTGGTTCCTCGACAAGCTGCATGGTCTCATTGCTTTCGAGGCCCAAATCCAGCAAAAAGAGCTGACATACGATACCCTGTATGAAGCCAAGCGACTTGGTTTTACCGACAGAGCGATTGCCGAAATTCGCGCGCAAGCAAATGCGGACAGCTACGCGACGGAAGCGGAAGTACGTGACTACCGCCTCCAGAACGACCTGCGTCCGGTATACAAAATGGTAGACACCTGCGCAGCCGAGTTCGAGGCTTCCACGCCTTACTACTACTCAACCTATGAAACAGAGAATGAGGTTACAAGATCCAATAAGGAAAAAGTGGTTGTGCTGGGCTCCGGACCGATCCGGATCGGCCAAGGAATTGAGTTCGACTACTCGACGGTGCATGCCGTATGGGCGATTCAAAAAGCAGGCTATGAGGCAGTTATTATCAACAACAATCCTGAAACGGTATCAACCGACTTTAGCACATCCGATCGTCTGTACTTTGAACCGCTGTTCTTTGAGGATGTAATGAATGTCATTGAGCAGGAGAAGCCAATCGGTGTTATCGTACAGTTTGGTGGACAGACAGCGATCAATCTGGCGGCACCACTGAGTGCAGCAGGTGTATCGATTCTGGGAACCAGCCTTGAAAGCATCGACGAAGCAGAGAACCGCAAGAAATTCGAAGCGCTGCTGTCCCGTCTCGAGATTGCACAGCCTAAAGGCAGCACGGTCACATCGGTGGATGAAGCAGTGGGTACTGCACAATCGCTTGGATATCCGGTTCTCGTAAGACCATCTTATGTACTCGGCGGACGGGCCATGGAAATCGTATACTCCGACACGGAGCTGCTTAGCTACATGGAAGAAGCCGTAAATATCAATCCGGATCACCCGGTGCTGATCGACCGCTATATGCTCGGCAAGGAAGTTGAAGTCGACGCCATCTGCGATGGAGAAACGGTCATCATTCCGGGAATCATGGAGCATATTGAACGCGCAGGCGTGCACTCCGGCGACTCGATCGCAGTATATCCGCCGCAGCATCTGGAGCAGCACCTGAAAGATAAAGTTGTGAGCATCACGACCCGCATTGCCAAAGAACTGAAAACGATCGGTCTGGTAAACATCCAGTTCGTCATTTATAAAGATGAAGTATACGTCATTGAAGTCAACCCGCGCTCGTCCCGGACGGTTCCGTTCCTGAGCAAAGTGACGACCATACCGATGGCTAATCTGGCAACACAGGCGATACTCGGCAAAAAGCTGAAGGATCTGGGCTACGAGGAAGGCATGTGGCCGGAAAGCGAGTATGTATCGGTTAAAGTACCGGTATTCTCCTTCGCGAAGCTGCGCAGAGTGGAGCCTACACTGGGACCTGAGATGAAATCGACGGGTGAAGTTATGGGCCGTGATCTGCAGTATGCAAAAGCATTGTTCAAAGGATTGATCGGAGCAGGTATGAAGATTCCTTCCACCGGCGCGATCATCGTGACTGTGGCCGACAAGGATAAAGATGAAGCGGTGGATCTAATGAAAGGCTTCAGACGCCTCGGATACAAAATCTATGCTACAGGCGGTACAGCGAAGGCGCTCGAAGAGGCTGGAATCCTTGTTACGACGGTACAAAAGCTTAGCGACGGTACACCAAACATACTTGATCTGATCCGCAACGGAGAAGCACAATTTGTCTTCAACACACTGACTAAAGGCAAAACACCAGAGCGTGACGGATTCCGGATCCGCCGTGAAGCGGTCGAGAACGGGGTGGTATGTATGACTTCCCTGGATACGGTCAAAGCACTGCTTATCATGCTGGATACGATTAACTTCTCATCCCAAGCAATGCCGGCTTTTTCCGAGCGCTAGGGGGATGAAGGGTATGAAGGGTATGAATGAACAATACAAGGAAATGGCGGGCCGCTTGATTGTGGCCCTCGATTATCCGGATGCGGCTCAAGCTACAGCTCTGCTTCAGGAGCTTGAAGGCATTCCATGTTATATGAAAGTGGGCATGCAGCTGTATTATGCTGCAGGCCCGGATTTTGTACGGGAATTGAAAACCCGTGGCTATAAAGTATTCCTGGATTTAAAAATGCACGACATACCCAATACGGTCAAGGGTGGAGCGGAAAGCATCACCCGTCTTGGTGTGGATATGTTTAATGTTCATGCAGCAGGTGGCAAGGACATGATGAACGCTGCTTTGGATGGGGTAGCGAAGGCGATTCAATCGGATCGTACCCTGCAAAAACCGCTTGTCATCGCTGTAACCCAATTAACCAGTACAGGACAGGATGTGCTTAATCAGGAGATTGGCATCCCAGGAACCGTGAAGGATGCAGTCATACGTTATGCGGAACTGACAAAAGCCGCAGGTTTGGACGGTGTGGTGGCTTCTGCAATGGAATCCAGCGACATCGCCAGCGTCTGCGGTGCGGATTTTGTTACCGTGACACCGGGTATCCGGCCGGCAGGAAGCGACCAGGGCGATCAGAAGCGTGTTCTAACGCCTGGAGAAGCCATCCGTAACGGCAGCAGCTACATTGTTGTTGGAAGGCCAATTACGGCCGCTGAGAAGCCGAGAGCCGCTGCAGAACAAATCATTAAGGAGATGATGGAAGCATGACGAAACTAGCAGAAATCCCTGGGCAAATCGCAGCATATTTGCTGCAGATCGAAGCGGTGGCGCTGCGTCCGAAGCAGCCTTTTACATGGACATCCGGAATAAAATCCCCGATCTATTGTGATAACCGGCTTACGATGTCTTATCCGGAAATCCGGGAATATATCGCAGAATCGTTTGCTGCGGTCATCCGTGAGCAGTATCCTGATACCGAAGTGATTGCCGGAACGGCAACTGCAGGTATCCCCCATGCCGCATGGGTAGCGCAGAAGCTGAACCTGCCGATGGCGTACATTCGCGACAAAGCGAAAGGCCATGGCAAAGAAAATCAGATCGAGGGCATCATTAAACCGGGACAAAAAGTGATCGTTATCGAAGATTTAATCTCAACGGGTGGCAGCTCGATCAAAGCCGCTCTTGCGGTCAAAGACGTGGGAGCCGAGCCGCAGGCTGTACTCGCGATTTTCAGTTATCAGCTGGACAAGGCTATACAAGCTTTCAATGAAGCGGGAATCCCGCTCCAGAGCTTGTCTAACTACACAGCACTGATGGATGTGGCTTTGGAACAGGGCACTATCGAAAAAGATGATGTACAGACGCTCAAAGCGTGGAGAGAAGATCCTTCTTCATACGGCGTATAATATCAGTAAATCAAAAAGCAGCCCTCGGGCTGCTTTTTTACTTTTCCTATGGAACTAGGAAATGCCTGCTTTTAGTGAATCGCGCTTTTCTCGAAATTACCGCCAAGTACGTCTGACACATGCTCAATCGCAATAAAGGCTTTCGGATCAATTTCATGCACGACGGACTTCAGCTTGGCCAGTTCAAGCCTTGTAACGACGCAAAAGATCATCTGTGTATCTTCTCCGGAATAGCCACCCCGTGCGTAAATGAAGGTCGTGCTGCGTCCGAGGCGGTCCTGGATCGTTTGAGAGATCTCTTCATACTCGCCGGAAATGATCGTGACGGATTTGGACTCATTGAGACCCTCTACGACGATATCCATAACCTTCGAGGCCATGTAGTATGTGAAGATCGAGTACATTGCAGAATCCCATCCAAACACAAACCCTGCGATGATAAAAATGAATACGTTCATGACCATAATGATCTGGCCTACCGGCATACGGGTTTTTTTGGAGAGCAAAATCGCGACAATTTCAGTTCCGTCCAGCGAGCCGCCAAAACGTATCACCAGGCCGACGCCAAGACCCAGAATCAGACCGCCGAACAATACGGCAAGTATTTTTTCATTGGTAAAGGGACTGACATGATGCAGGAGCTGTGTCGTGACTGACATGACAATGATTCCGTACAATGTGGAAAATGCAAAGGTTTTACCGATTTGCTTGTAGCCCAAGAATAGAAAGGGGAGGTTGATGACAAAGAGGAAGATCCCGAGAGGGAGTGCGGTGATTTTGGATAATACAATAGATATACCCGTGATGCCTCCATCAATGATGTCATTCGGTACGAGAAAAACCTCGAGCGCAACTGCCATTAATATCGCCCCGGCCGTAATAAAAATAAACTTCTTCAGTAATTCGACGGGGGAGAGTTTCCTGTGTGTTTTTGCCATGCAGATTCCTCGCTTCCAGAGTTTGATGTTAAACAACTTAGTTAATATTATAAAATAATTTAGAAATAATCTCAAAGTTTATGGGAAAATGCATGATGACTGCACCTTCAGGCAACAATATCCAAGACATCCTATATCATGCCGGGAAGGAGAAGTAATCATGCAATGGATCTATTTCAGCAAGCTGTATAAGACAAAATTTCAGGCGGGGTGCTTGGCAAAAAGGCTGGAGCAGAATGGTTGGATTTACGGATATGATGACCCTCATTTGGTTGAAATTTTCCGTTCGCGCAAGGGAAGATACGGAGTTCGCTTTATTCCATAAAAAAAGACTTGACGTAAAGTGCATTTATGCTGTATATTAATTCTTGTCGCTAATTTGTTACTGACTAATGACGCGGGGTGGAGCAGTTCGGTAGCTCGTCGGGCTCATAACCCGAAGGTCGCAGGTTCAAATCCTGCCCCCGCAACCAATTTAACTGCCATTATTTTGATCGATAACATATTTGATCAGGGCCCTTAGCTCAGTTGGTTAGAGCGGTCGGCTCATAACCGATTGGTCGGGGGTTCGAGTCCCTCAGGGCCCACCATATAAGAATTCATGCGTATTTGCCGGGGTGGCGGAATTGGCAGACGCACAGGACTTAAAATCCTGCGGTAGGTGACTACCGTACCGGTTCGATCCCGGTCCTCGGCATACTTAAGCTTCTGCGTATATCGTAGAGGTAACATCAGTACATAAGAAGAAGTCCTGCATGGTTAAAAGCCATGCAGGGCTTTTTTCATATATAACGAAGAAGATGTGGTAGATATTCATTCAAGGCAGAGATGCTCTGATTCGATTATTGTTTGTAATATACCCAAAGGGGGTACACTATATATACAGACATTAATTTATTTGTGAGGAGTGTTTTAGGATGAAAAAACAGCTTGTAATGCTCGGTGCCGCTGCCATGATTGCTTTAGGTGGATGCGGAGACCAAGCAGATAAGAATAATACGGCACAGGAGGACAGCGCAACCATGAGTAATTCGGACATGAATCATTCAGATATGAACCATTCGGGTTCGGGTGAAGTTCCTCAAGGATTAAAGAATGCATCGAATCCCGCTTTTAAAGTTGGGTCACAGGCTGTAATTCAGGCAGATCATATGCCAGGCATGAAAGGCGCTACCGCAACGATTGCTGGAGCCTATGACACGACAGCTTATGCCGTTACCTATACGCCAACGACAGGCGGAGATCCGGTCAAAAACCATAAATGGGTAATTCATGAAGAACTGAAAGATGCGGGCGAGCAGCCATATGAAGTAGGAGCGAAGGTTGTCCTGGAAGCAGACCATATGAAGGGGATGAAGGGCGCAGATGCTACCATCGAATCCGCTAAACATACGACGGTCTATATGGTGGATTATACGCCATCAACAGGTGGAGAACCGGTTAAAAATCATAAATGGGTGACGGAAGATGAACTCACGGCTAAATAATAGAAGGAAGGAGCCTCCGAAGCTGGGGGCTTTTCCTTGTTTATAAGCCTTTGAACGTAGAGAAGGAAAAAGTGCTTGCAGGCAGAGGACAAACATGGTAAATTACTCTTTGTGTTTATCGCTCAGGATTCATAGATTTGAAGATATGATTTCATTGCATTTAATATTCATTTATGCGGAATCTATGAGGTTTCCACAGTCTGCGAGCCGGGGTGGCGGAATTGGCAGACGCACAGGACTTAAAATCCTGCGGTAGGTGACTATCGTACCGGTTCGATCCCGGTCCTCGGCATATCAAGCAATACATATAAAAAGTCCGGATCACTCATGTGCCGGGCTTTTTATTTTTGCCGGTCCATTCCGAGATGAAGCAGCAGCATTCCCGGCTGGGTTGGAACCTGGCTATAGGTTAATATAATAGAGAAGACACCGGAGAGGAGATTGGAAAAGATGTTTGATAATGATTGGGATGAGCAGCTACAGGAGGAAGTGGAAAAGCCGTATTTTAATGAGCTGCGCTATGCGCTGGCCAAGGAATATAAATTACATACGGTTTATCCCTCCAAGGAGAATTTATTTCAGGCACTTAAACTTACTTCCTATGAACATACCAAAGTCGTTATATTAGGGCAGGATCCCTATCACGGACCGGGACAGGCGCATGGGCTGAGCTTTTCCGTGCTGCCGGGCGTAAGGATACCACCTTCATTAAGTAATATCTATAAAGAGCTGCACAGCGATCTGGGAGTGCCTATTCCGAACAACGGTTATTTGGTTCCTTGGGCTGAGCAGGGAGTTTTGCTGCTCAATACCGTATTAACCGTCCGCGACGGACAAGCCAACTCTCATAAGGGTTTGGGCTGGGAGCGTTTTACGGATGCAGTGATCGAAAAGCTGAACGAACGTGATCAGCCTGTTGTTTTCATTTTATGGGGAAGCCATGCCCAGAAAAAAGGTGCCTTCATCAATCGTAGCAAGCATCTGGTGCTGGAGTCTGTGCATCCGAGCCCATTATCGGTGCACCGCGGTTTTTACGGCAGCAAACCTTTTTCCAAAACGAATGCGTTTCTGGAGTCACATGGGATGAAGCCCATCGACTGGTCGATTCCTAATATTTCATAACATACGAAAAGGCGGGCCGCGGCCCGCCTTTTTTATTCCATCATGTCATCTATTTTCTCCGACAGAAAAAGGTTGTAGATTCGTACTATGATGATTTTGGCGACCATATAGACTGGAATGGCCAGAATGACGCCGAGAATACCGGATATGTCGCCGCCGATCAGGAGCAGCACAATTGTTGTCAGCGGATGAATGTCCAGCTGTTTTCCGTAAATGATCGGGGTAAGCAGGTTATCCTGAATTTGCTGGGCTACAACGATGACCACAAGCGACCATATGGCGACCGAGGGAGAATCAATGAAGCCGACGATAACGACCGGCACCGCAGCGATAATGGCTCCAACATACGGGATCAGGTTAAGTACGATGGAGATAAGCGCAAGAAGCAGCGAATAAGGCAGACCGATAATTAAAAAGCCAATATACATCAGCACGCCAAGAATAATATTCAATAGGACGCGGCCAACAATAAAATTGCTCAGCGCCGAGTCAATTTCTCCCAGGGCTTCATGGCCTTCCTTACGGTATTTGCGCGGCAGTAGATGAAGTAGGATGGGCATCAGCTTGCTGCTTTCCTTCAGCATGTAATACAGCACGATGGGCACGGTTGCGATGATGACAACGACATTGGATACCACCGAAATGAAGTTCGATACGGAATTGGTCACGGTGGTAATTAATTTGTTGAGATATTCGCTGACCCGGGCGGTCAGATCGGATTCACTCGGAATCATTTTGGAGATGAAGTGGTTTTGCTGTAGCTTCTCGAATTGCTTTTGCAGACCCTCTACAAAATATGGGGCATTCTCGGCAAAATTAATGAGCTGCTCACGCAGCGTTGGCCATACGAGAATCGAGAACAGGACAATCAGTCCTGCAAAAACCAGATAAATCAACAGAATGGAGATCGGTCGCGGCCAGCGGTGCTTTTCCAAAAAATTCACGACCGGACGAAGCAGATAATACATAAACCCAGCGAGCATCACCGGAACGATCATGATATTAAACAGTAAAACCACCGGATTAAAAATAAAACTCACCTTAGAACCCAGATAAATAATCAACAGTGCGAAGATTATCCCCAGGCATGTTCGAAAATATTTGTTCTGCAGCAAACGGATCCCCCCAGCTTTTCTATGTACAACAATCTAAATTTTTTCTATATACCCCTTTAACCAATATGCAGGCCACTGATTCACCATGCCGGCTGTGAAATAAAGGCATATTTACATCATGGCCACAAAAATGGATTTACGTCCAAACATATGGAGAACGTGCTTCATAAAATATGGATGAGTTTAGGGCGAAGGAGGGAATATCAATGAGTGAAGTGGTAGGCGGCGCTGGTTACGGATTTCCTGGTGGAGCATTCGGTTCCACGGGAGCGATTCTGGTGCTCTTCATTCTCTTGGTCATCATCACTCGCGCAATCATATATTAATGACTCGCAGCATAAAACATCCTGGCGGATTCATGTCAGGATGTTTTTTATGGCACCTGAAAGGTTTAACCTATTACATAAGGCGAATTCGAAAAGGAGGCTGCACGATGAAACAAATCATTATGTGTGTGTATAGATCCCGACAGGATGCGGCGCTTGCTATTATCCAGCTGCTGGACAAGGGGTATAACAAAAAGGATATTTCTGTTCTGGGAAAAAATAAGAAGGAGCTATCGATGATCAGTCATGACACGGGGCTGAAAAAACCCGAGTCGGGCAATGGGAATACGGGGTTGTTTGGAGAAATCAAAGATATGATTACCAGCATCGAGCTCCGTTCCGAGATTATATGGGTGACTGGACCTGCTGCTGCTAAGCTAGCCGGGGCGGAGATTGGAACAGTAACGGATGGTTTGGTTGTTGGCCTGATTGGACTTGGCATACCCAAGGAGGATGCGCAAAAATACGAGGACTTCCTAATGGAGGATCATATCATCGTTATGATGGTGTGTGAACGGAGGGACGGCAGGGGGATCCGGGCAATTTTGGAGGAGCATCATGCGGTTGCGATTAATAAATAATGCGGCGGTTTACCTGTACGGGTGTTCCATATAACAAGCTGAGCCGTCGTGCTTCTTCGGTTACTTGTGCAAGCATGGCATGCAGACGCTGGCTGATGGGACGAATCGTTTCTTTCACTTCTCCGTGTACGATAACATCAAAAACAATCATGTCTTCACTCCTCAGTTCTATTTATTGTAATGACTACATTCATGATAAAATAGGGTTGTTAACAGGAGATGAAATGAAGCTTAGATTTATGTTAATTTTATAGTTAACACGGCTTTGACAAATGAGGAATATAATAGCTTTTGAGAAGGTACATAAGGGAGGCTGAGAGGTTTGGGAAACGTCATTAATTTTGCGCACAGGGGCTCATCCAAGATATGTCCCGAAAACACGATGGCGGCTTTTAAAAAAGCATTGGAGCAAGGTGCAACCGGCATTGAGACGGATGTGCAGCTCACAAAAGACGGCCAAATGGTGCTGATACATGATGAAACACTCGAGAGAACGACCAGCGGTACGGGCTGGGTGAAGGATCATGCCCTGCATGAGCTGAAGGACCTGGATGCAGGCAGCAAGTTCGATCCGGCTTTTCAAGATGAACAGATTCCACTTTTGGATGAGCTTTTGGAGCTTGTCAAAGACAGTGGGACCATAATCAACATCGAGCTGAAAAATGGAGTCATTCTGTATGAAGGCTTAGAACAAAAGGTCATTGAACGTGTGAGAGATTTTAAAATGAGTGACCGTGTCATTATTTCCAGCTTTAATCACTACTCCCTCTTTCTTTGTAAAAAGCTTGCTCCTGAGATTCGTACCGGCATATTATACATGGAAGGCCTCTACGAGCCATGGGAATACGCTAAGACGCTACAGGCAGACGCTTTGCATGCATATCATTATGCGGTACTGCCAGAGTTTGTGGCGGGCGCTAAGGCCGCCGGGAAAGCCTATCATCCGTTTACCGTTAATGATGTAAAAGAGATGCAGCGGTTGCTCCAGGCTGGTGTGGATGGCATCATTACCGATTATCCCGATCAGCTCGCGGCGCTGCTGACAGCGAAAGTATAAAAGAATAATTTATAAAAAATAAACCGGGCCTGCATTCAGGCCTGGTTTATTTGTGTATCGCTTGAAGTGCTTTGCAAGCAGTAATGAAGAAGAACATCTGTATTCAGTACTAGGAATGATCGGACTGATCACTTTCCTTATGCTTCTTGGCCTCTTCGGAGCCTTCCTCCAATATATCCTCGATCATGCTGGTGGAGGAAGGATTTTCAGTTCCCGGATCGGGAATGGGATCCACACCAGGGAATCTTGCTTCGTTTTCATGGTCATCATGCTTATCCATCATAATCCATCCCTTTCTGCGTCAATTCGGTATAGGTTGATCCAAAGACCATATCCCTATTCGAACATCTGTGTTCTATATCTAACGATAAACCGGAACGGACAGGCTTGAATCAATTGAACAGATAGGCACGGGGTAAGAAAAAAACTGCTGCGGAATGCAGCAGTTTAGAAGTTATTTGAATGCAATCAGGCGCGATACATGGCTCACTTCATCCATGGGTATCCAGAATGAGCCAAGAGTGGTGCGCATTTTTAATTTTCCGGGATCAGTGGATTCCTCCGGTATTCCAGTCAGAGTGCTGCCGTCGACGCTTTTGACAAAGACATAATGCCCACGTTTGATGGCGAGTTCGATTTCCTTTTCCATGCGACTATTCTCCTGTGTTCAAGACTTTGGAATCATTTTCTATTCCTATCATACGGGAAATGAGGCCGGATATAAAGCACTTATTTGTTACAATCCTGAGAATATAGAACTAGATACGGTATGAATTTTTCATACTATTTAAGAAAAAGACATGCGTTATACCGAAAACAAAGGAACATTCTTGGAAGTGTTAAGGATATGTGTTAATAAATGAGGGGATGAGGAGGCCGGACAACTTACATAGGGATGATTAATTACAATAGAAATGATTGGAACAAAAAAAGGATTATGTGTCCATAGCATCAGAACTTTGGAATGTTAGACTTCGAAAGATAAGTGTTGAGATCATCGAATATCATGGATTTTATAACAAGGAAAATCTATTTGCAAGTGGCTTCTACTAACATACCGAGAATTTGGCGCAAGAGATATTGGAAACAATCAGCTGCTCGTCAAAAATCAGACACTACGCAGATATATTCAGTGACACAGCCATCAGAGGCTGCTTAACCGGTGGTATACGTGAGCATGGCATAATCACTTGCTAAAGTGCTGCCCAGGTTTGCTTGGCATGAGGCAGCTGGCTATAATTTATATGAATGAAAGCCGGGCCTCCGTTTCGAAGGCTCTCTATTATAACCTGGCAGCTTCAGCGCTTCTTTTCAAAAGCTGCTCTAAATGAAAGATAAGTAGGTGAGATGTTGAATAGAACCACACACATATTAGTGGTTGAAGACGATAGTGACATCAACCAATTGCTGTGCAAAATTTTAATGAAAAGCGGTTATTCCCCTCAGCCGGCCTATTCCGGAACAGAAGCTATGATCTACCTGGAAAGACAGGAGTGGGATATGGTGCTGCTGGATTTGATGCTTCCCGGTCTGCCTGGAGAGGAGCTTCTCATGAAAATAAACGAGAAGAATTCGACTCCTGTTATCGTTATTTCAGCAAAAGAAGAACAGCAGACGAAAGTTTCAACTCTACGTATCGGTGCGGATGATTACATAACGAAGCCATTCGATATCGAAGAAGTGTCGGCTAGAATCGACTCTCATTTAAGAAGGTACAGCCGTATGATCTGCATGGCTCCCAGCAATCGAATGGAGTATAAAGACATCCATTTAGACAAGGATACAAAGATCGTAACGATCAACCAATCGGAAGTGATGCTGACGGCTAGAGAATTCGCTATTCTCGAGCTTTTCATGTCCTATCCGAGGAAAGTGTTCTCTAAGGCGAATTTATTTGAGAGTGTATGGGAGGAAACCTTTGTGGGGGATGACAATACGATTAACGTCCATATGAGCAATTTACGGAATAAACTATCCAAGGCAAACCCGGACGAAGATTACATCGAAACTCTATGGGGTATGGGATACCGGCTCAAATAACAACTTAAGGTTTTCTTAATAATCCCTTTATGATCGCTTATGTCTTGCCTCCGATAATGAAGCTATCCCAGAGAGAGGTAGTGAGATGATGAGTGAATATGTACTGAAGTCCAATCATTTAACTAAGGTCTACAAAACGGACTATGCACTTAACCGAGTGAATATGTCCATCAAAAAAGGTTCCATATATGGTTTTATTGGACAGAACGGCGCGGGTAAATCAACGTTGATTCGTATTGTCAGTGGGTTGGCTTCCCCGACAGACGGTTCCATCGAATTGTTCGGTAAGAGGGATGCACAGGATCTGAGCGAGGCGAGAAAACGAATGGGCTCGATCATTGAAAGTCCGGCATTATATCCGAATATGACCGCAAAAGAAAATTTGGAGACCCACAGGCTTCTACGGGGAATCCCGGGCAAAGCCTGCATCGAGAAGACACTGACTTTGGTTGGCCTGCAAAATACGGGCAGGAAGAAAGCGAAAAACTTCTCTTTAGGGATGAAACAGCGACTAGGACTTGCCATCGCCCTTCTTGGAGATCCAGAGTTTCTGATTCTGGATGAACCGACGAATGGCCTGGACCCGATGGGAGTCGTCGAAATGAGGGAGCTCCTCAAGAAACTCAATCAGGAAAACGGAATTACCATTTTAATATCAAGTCATATCTTAAGTGAGCTTCACCTGCTCGCCACCCATTTTGGCATTATTCATAAAGGGGAATTACTGGAGCAGCTGTCTGCGAGTGATCTTCATAAGAAATGCCAGCACTATCTGCATATTAAGGTAGATGATGCCGGGAAGGCGGCGGCTGTTATTGAAGGGGAGTTGGCTACCTCCGAATTTGAAGTCATGCCGGACGGAACGATCAAACTGTTTAGATACGTAGATACACCCGGTAAGGTTTCCGCGACGCTAACGAAGGCTGAACTGGTTATCGAACAATTTATGCCCATGGGTGAAGATTTAGAAGCTTACTTTACGAGCCGGATTGGCGGTGAGCGGAATGAATAATCTCATCCAATCGGAATGGTATAAACTGTGCAGGGATCGGTCGTTCCGGGCGATCATCTTGATCATCTCGGCATCTGGTTTGTTTTGGTCCATCTTTCAATATATCGACCACAGAATGGATGGGGAATCTCCGGTTACGGGGATAGAAATGTGGAAAAGTGCGCTTTTGGGTAATTATATGATGATCATTGGGATGTGCGTGCTCGCCGGCTTCTTTATTTCTAGCGAATATACGACTGGTGTGATGAAAAGTATCGCCTCCAGCGGCAATAGTAGAAGAAGGATTATCGCTGCTAAACAACTCGTGTTCGCACTGGGTTCCGTCATTCTTGGCTTGCTGTTTCCCGTAATCAATTGTGTCGTTGCAACGTTGCTGTCCGGTTTCGGAGAGCTGCCCGGTGAATCGACATCACTATATTTCATAAGAACGCTTGGACTGCTTGTTCTTTACGCGGCAGCCTTCGCATCGATCGCCACATTGATTGCAACGCTCATGGCGGAAAGTGGTAAAACGATTGCTTTTACGATGGTGTTCTTCCTGTTCATCGACATGTTCTTTGCTGTAGTGGGCCAATATATTTCATTTGTTGAGACGATATATAGTTATACGGTGTTTAAGCTGCTGTATGATATAGGAAATGTTTCCCTTGATGGCAGCTTGTTGGTTCGCATGGTTGTAATTCCGGTTATTACATTTGTCTGTTTCGGATTGTTGAGTGCATGGGTATATCGGCGAAAAGAAATAAAGTAAACTTGAGAAGCGGGTGAAGGCGGCTTGATCTATATCGTTGCGGCTGTAAGTCTTATAGCTATTACTGCTCTCATCCGCTTGTATATGTTGAAGAAAGAAATGAAACAAATTCATCGTCAGCTGTATGATTACAATCAAGGATTAACTGAAAAGAAAGTCGATCTTCGTTTTTTTGAACGAGATCTTGAGCAACTGGCCATCGAAATCAACAACCTTATGGATTTGGTAGCGGAGGCGAAAGCGCTTAGAAGACGGACGGAGCATGAACTGAAACAGAGTATTTCTCATATTTCTCACGATCTGCGCACGCCATTAACATCCATTCTCGGCTATATTCAGCTCTTGGAATCGGATCAGGTGACTGATGAAGAGAGGCGGGAATATATATCGATCGCTAAAAGTCGTACGAAACGGCTGCAGGTATTGCTGAACGATTTTTTTGAATTATCCGTCATAGAATCGATGGATTACGAGTTAAAAACGGTGAAAGTAAACATGAACGTCCTGGTTCCTGAAATATTACTGGGATTCTACGACAGGTTTAACGAACGCAAAGGGGAAGCCGATATTCAACTTACCGAAGAAAGCATTCTCTTGACTGCAGATGAGTCTGCCATCAAGCGCGTAATCGAGAATTTGATAACCAATGCGATCCATCATTCCGATGGGCCCATCTGGATCAATATGGAAAGGCACGAATCGACGGTTATATTGTCTATCCGAAACGCTGCTAATCACTTGCAACGAAGTGATATGAACAATTTGTTCGATCGATTTTATACAGCCGACCAATCCCGGTCGGGCAAAGGAACAGGCCTCGGATTAGCCATTGCCAAAAGTCTCATGGTCAAAATGAACGGAGAGCTGACCGCAGATTTATCCGAGAATCAAATTGTCATGAAATGCGTATGGAGATTGGATCACTAATACGGTAATTTGTCGATACAAATGCATCGGGATGGATATTCGTCTGTAGTCCCATAAACTGCCCCCTTGAGAGCGAATTGGAGGGAGCAGTTTCTTTTTATATTTAATGACAATACCCTATTCCGTCCATGTACCTAAAAAAAGGCAAGATCGGGGAGTGCCCTTATCCTGCCTTCTTATGTGTCATATATTTTCTTACTGCACTAAACTAGCCAAATCCGGCTGTAATCTGGTTCGCAGAACATACAGCATGATGGCACCGACAAGGAATGAGACGGCATCTGCAATGACGAGCGACCAGACAACCCCGTGGAAGCCGTTCATATGATTGGCGATAAACAATACAGGAATCAGAGTAACTCCTTGAATGATTGACATAATAAATGCGGCCGTTCCTTGCGCTGTTGCCTGGAAGATCCCCGTAAACAAAGTGGTCATTCCGGTAATGAACAAGGATAAGAACGTCACATGCAGAATGTAGCTGCCCATTTCGATTAAATGCGGGTCATTCGTAAATAAACCAATCAAGTGGTCTGAAATCAGGTAGACGATGACGCCGAACACGACGGCTAATGCCACAATCGTTTTGATCGTAAATCCAATGGTATGCTTCATGCGCAATTTATTCGCTGTAAAAGAGAAGGCAATAAGCGGCACGACTCCCTCGCATAACCCCATCAGAATAAACTCAGGAAATTGCAATAAACGTGATGAAATTCCGTAAGCCGCTACGGCCGGGTCCCCATATTCAACAAGAAAATGGTTAAAGATAAGCGACATGGCACCCAAAAAGATACTCATAATAAAAACGGGAACACCGATTTTGAATACATTGCTCAGAATGTCCTTGGTAGCCTTGAACCATTTTACGGATACAGTTAAGAATTGGCTCTTAGTTCCCATATGGAAGGCGTAGAATACACTCGCAACCAAGTTCGAAATGACTGTAGCAGACGCGACGCCGATCACGTCCCAATGGAACACGAAAATGACTAACGCATCGAGAATAATATTGACGATAACACTGAGAATCATACCGATCATTGACGTGATGGCTGCCCCCTCAGAGCGCACGATATTCTCCAGCGTGAAGAATAATACAACGACTGGTGAACCCATAAGCATAACCGTGACATAATCCTTCGTAAATCCGAAGGACTCAGGCGTGGCCCCCAGGCCATGAACGATTGGATCGATCAACGGGAGGCCGACGGCCAGCACGATAAGACCGAGAACTAAGCTGCTGTAAAAGGCGAATGAAGACACATGCTTTACGTCATCATATTTTTTCTCTCCCAGCAAACGGGAGATGAAAGTACCGCTACCCATGCCAATCAAATTGCCCAGCGCCATAATGATCGCGAATAACGGCAAGGTTAGCGCCAATGCGGTTAACATGGCCGTATTGTGGAGCGTACCAAGGAAATAGGCATTCAAGATGGAATAGATGACACTCAATGACGTGCCTAGCATCATCGGTACAGCAAAGTGAGCTACGGCTTTTGCGACCGGTGCCTTTTCAAAGTAATGGAGGTTTTCTGCATCCATGTGGGTCACTACTTTCTTTATTTATTTTGGCGTTAATCTAACGGTGTTAGGTTGTGCCTTACAGTGTTAGATGATATCATGAACCTATGAACCTGTAAAGCATAAACTTACACTGTTAGATAAAAGGGCGGATACCGATGAAAAAACAGCAGCCTCAGATTTCGGAGGATAAGATTTTGGAAGCCTCGTGGGAGCTTCTTGCGGAGGAGGGTATCGAGAAATTCAGCATGAGACGATTGGCCGTCAGGCTAGGGATTCAGGCTCCCTCTCTATACTGGTACTTTAAGAGCAAGCAGAATCTCTACCAGCGTCTGGCCAACCAGATATCGAAAATCATTCTGGAGGAGTACCACTCCGGGGGGGACTGGAAGGAGCAATTGAAGGGGCTTGCGGTAACGGTGCGAAGCGTGCTCGGCCGGTATCCTTGCTCCACGCAGCTCATGATGTCGACGCTGCCCCACGAACCGGACATCATCCGGTTCACCAACCGTATGCTGCTTTGCGTGGAATCGACGCCGCTCGAGCAAGAGCAGAAAATGCAAGTGGTTCTTACGCTTATGAATTATGTCTTCAACTTCGTTCTGGATGATTATGAGCACCAGCGCAATGTTTCTGCGATTCTTAAGGACCAGGGATCGGAAGCGCTTCCGGGTGAGGGGATGATTCGCCTTTTGGATTCCATGAGCGAGACGGATGCGGGACTATTCCGGAGAATGTTCACGAACGGGCTGTTCGTACTGATGGGGACCGACGAGGCGTTCGAGTTCGGCTTGAAGCTGATTCTGTTAGGGATTGAGCAGGTGATAAAGGAGCAGGAGAAGTAGAACGTAAAAAACCGCTCATCCGATTAATGGATGGGCGGTCATAAAACATTGAAAAAACATAATTTGAACAAAGAAAAAAGCCCTTGATAATCAAGGACTTTTTCTGTATGATCTGCAGTGGGCTCGAACCACTGACCCCTACCCTGTCAAGATAGTGCTCTCCCAGCTGAGCTAGCAGATCAAATAGGGCAATTAAGGATATTTAATATCTTATCAGCGAGCAGAATGGGTGTCAATTGTTTTTTTACTTTAGGACGAATACATAACAGCATGACTAGAGAAAATGGCAAGGAATAGACCTGTTTTCAGTTAATAGAGTGTTAAAAACAGGTAAAAGCGTTAAAAATATCAGATATACCGACTTAAAGGAGTGGCATGATATGCCCAAAAAATTGTGGTTTGGAGTCCTGGGCTGCTGTCTGTTCGCCATGCTGGCAGGCTGTTCAGGAAATCAGTCCAAAGCAAACAGTGGTTCAAGTTCCCCGGTCATGAAAGATGTCTACGACCAGTCGGTCTCGGGTGACGTTTACTCCAAAGGACAAATCTCACCCCCTTAATTTCAAAACATCTTTCATAAAAGAAAGAGAGTCAGCGTTTTTGCTGACTCTCTCTTTTATTCTTCATCCCACTTGCGGGAATACCCTTTTTTCGTTACATAAACAAAGGAATAGATCAATGCAGCAGCCATGACTGCACAAATCACAATAGTGGCTCCCATACCCATTTTTGTACATTGACTCCTCTCCGTATTGAATAACATACTGCCTAAACTATACATGAAAATCTTTTTTTTGTATAATAATTCAACCGTGTGTTTACGGAAAAATCAGTCTTATGTATACTGAACGACGAAAGTGAGGGCTCATCATGGCTGCCGAAATCATTAATGTAACGACCAAAGATCAGCTGCAGTTTGGTCTGAATATCCGCAAAAAAGTGTTTGTCGAGGAACAGAAAGTTCCCGTTGACCTCGAAATCGACGAGTATGATGTGATTAGTGAAGATGTGCATCATATCCTTGTACAGAATGAAGATGGTGAATATGTCGCTACAGGGCGTTTGATTTATTACAACAATGAAACAGCCAAAATGCAGCGGATCGCCGTGCTTCAGGACTACCGTAAAGGCGGATATGGACGCATTCTGCTGATGGCGATGGAAAAACGTGCAAGAGAGCTCGGACTGGCTTACTCCATTCTGGATGCTCAGTGCCAGGCAGAGAACTTTTATGCGAAACAGGGCTATGAGACCATTTCAAAAGAGCCGTTCGATGACGCCGGAATTCCACATGTCCGCATGAAAAAAACCTTGTAAGCCGAATAGCGGCATGGATGTCAGGGGATGCTATTAAAAGCCCATATGATGGGTATCTCACCTGACAAAGGAGCGGATTACAATGGGAACTGCAGGCCGTGAGCAATTTATCGCTGTGCAAAAGAACGGTGACGGGGACTTGACCGCCTTCAAAACTTCTTCGGGACGCGTACTTGGTTACGATGAGGCGCTGCAGGAAGTAAAAGCTGGTGCGATTGCCGGTGTCAATGTGTTCAAGGGAAGAGACGGAGGCATGTATATCCGTGGTGACGCGGACGGAGATCCTTCGAATAATTTGGATCAGCTGCCTCGTTTTGAATAGCATCACATCCAAAAGCCGGCAACAAGCATATTCTGCTTGTTGCCGGCTTTTTTGAACATCCAGGCTCAGCGCTTAGTCTTTACAGGGAATAGGAGCGGCCCTGCTCGATAAAGTTCATTTCCGCTGTTTTGCCATGATATTCATCCTTGTTATCTCCATAATGCATTAAATATGTAATCCTTCGGATATCCTCGGGCAATTTCATCAGCTCATCCAGCGTGGTATGAACCTCACCGCGGCCTTCAAGCTGGCAGTCATGGAAAATCATGCTGCAGCTCCGTTTCTCCACGAGATATTTCAGCAGCTCCGGATTGTATATCATATCAGAGCTGTAGAAAATGTGATTATTTAAATACATCGAATAGCTCTTTTTTTCGGGGATATGCTCGGTAGGAATCAGTTCAAGACGGATATGCTCCGATATGGAGTACGGCTCATTGGGTGTCAGCGGGCATACCTCAAATAAATCCTCTAAAGAGGCGATTTCACCCGCCTGATACAATCCGCCCTTCAGGGAGTGCTCCCAGAGGATCGAAGTCAGGGATTCGGCGATATAGAGCTTGATTTTCCGTTGGAAGGTAAATTTCATTTTAAAGGCAAGCTCCTCCAAACCACCCACATGATCCGCATGGATATGGGTGATGAGCACCGCGTCCACGTCGGCAAAGGATTTGTTCAGCTGGTGAAGCGCAAGCGGAGCTGTTACCCCGCAGTCAATCAACAGTGTGAAATCACCGTCCTTCAGCAGGGCGTTGTTGTTAAAATACTTTTTGGCAAAGGCACTGCCGGTTCCAATCATCTGTAGTTCTAAATTCATTAGAAGCACCTCCTGATGTGATGTGTTATTCATTATATACCACGGTTCCACATTGTTATAAATCCCCATACAATGCACCATAGGCTTTTAGGAAATGGGGATGGAGACATGGTCAAGTCTAAGGGTAAGAAACCGTCGCAGGCCAAAAGCGAAAAAGTGCATAAAGGCATGAGATTGGTCACTTCACAGGTATGCGAGGTTTGCAAAACGCCTTGTGCACGAGGAATGGCTTATGCAGCCCGTATGAGAGAGCCGGGGGCCATTGGCAAAGGTGTACCTTGTATTTTAACTAAAGTGAAATAACCTTCGCTCTCTTTAAAAAACCTGCGCGAATTTGAGCAGGTTTTTTACTTTTAAGAAATGAAAAAAAATCCACAATGAATGTAAGGATTGACCGCAACTTGCAAACTCACATTTCGTATATACATACAACAGCATGAAGGAAATGGAGGGGATTTACGGGTGAGAAATTGGAAAAAGATTTTGATATGTGTTTTTGCCTTTTCTCTGATGGGCGGCTCCGTCATGTTCGCGGACTCCGTATCCCAGAAAATCAGAGTTTGGATGAATGGTCAGGAAGTACAGGATGGCGGCTTTGTAATTGACGGCAAAACTTATGTTCCTATCCGGGAATTTAATGGTGTGGTCGATTGGGATGGAGATGCCAATAAAGTGAAGTTCATCAAGCCGAACGTACATATTTTCTTATTTAAAGGCGATACCGTCTTTGGCAATGTCAATAAGGGCAAGCTGAAATTCAATGTATTTTCTCAGGTGGACAGCCTTTCTGAGCATGTTACCGCCGTTAAAGTGGCAATTACGGATCCGTCAGGCAATGTTAAGGATATCCAGTCACAGAACCTCGGTAGCGACCAACAGGATAATTTTTGGTTCCGGACGTATGATTTCACGTATGATTTTAAAATCGCAGGAAAATATAAGGTTGGGTTTTACGTGAAAGCTTCGAAAAATGTTGACTATGAATTGGTATCCGAGAAGGTCATTACAGCCTTGAATTAATGGGTCTAAGCTTGCTGCAAAAGGATAAATTGACCAGGGCTTGGCTACGTGATACGATACGAAGGTATGACTATATAACCTAAAGCGAGGTTTTTGTAATGAGCGATCACAACCACGTGCATGACGAAAATTGCAATCATGATCACGACCATGAGCATGAGGAATTTGTTCTGACTTTGACTGACGAGCAAGGAAACGATGTGGAAATGGTTCTTGTCGAAACATTTGATGTTGGCGAGAGAATGTACGCATTGCTGCTTGAGCGTGAAAATCCAGAAGCGGACGGCATTATTCTGCGCGTTGAGGAAGAAAACGACGAAATGATGCTTTACAATATTGAAGACGAGCAAGAGTGGAATGAAGTTGAAGCGGCTTACAATGAGCTTGTAGCTCAGCAGGATTCCGAAGGCTAAAATATTTTCCATAACTAAAACCCGGAACCACATATGTGGTTCCGGGTTTTTTGTTATGTTTAAACAATTTGTATGTTTTTTCTTATTGCTGAAGCCTTAGGCGCCCAGATTAGAAAATCGCATCGGTTTCAACGATAACCTTCACATTTTTGATGTAACGATCCTCGGGACCTTTAACCGGAAGTCCAACATCAACATGGTCTACGATGTAGTCGATATTGTCTTGGGAAATGACTTCACCCGGCAGCAGGATTGGAATACCCGGCGGATAGACATAAATGAACTCGGCAATGATCCGTCCCGCGGATTCCTTGAAAGGAATCACCTCGGTGTCTCCGTAAAATGCATCTCTTGGAATAAGGGAGAGCTGAGGAATCTCAGGGATCTTAACAATAAGCTCATTAGCTGTATTTACATTATAGAACGTTTCCGCAAGCTCCCGCAGAGCGGTCAGCAATATCGATAGCGTTTCTTCGTTGTCACCTGGGGTTACCAGGCAGAGGATATTGTACATATCACTCAGCTCGACCTCGATATTGTACTTTTCGCGCAGCCAGTTTTCCGTTTCATATCCGGTAATGCCCAAATGGCGGACATGGATTGTCAGCTTGGTCGGATCATAGTCAAATGTGGCTTCGCCTCCGAGAATTTCTTCTCCGAAACAATAAAGTCCTTCGATTTCATTAATGGTACGGCGTGCATTTTGGGCGAGATTAATCGCCTTTTGTGCCATATCATGTCCATGAATTGCCAGATTCCGTCTCGACGTATCCAGAGATGCGAGCAAAATATAGGAAGTCGATGTTGTCGTCAGCATACTGATAATCGTCTGAACGCGCTGCGGGTTAACAAACCCGTTTTTTATATTGAGATTGAGCACGGAGCTCTGCGTCATGGAGCCTCCAAGCTTGTGCACACTGGTCGCAGCCATATCAGCCCCGGCTTCCATAGCGGACATCGGAAGATCCTGGTGGAAATGAATGAGCACGCCATGAGCCTCGTCTACGAGGACAGGCACATGCCGACTATGGGCAAGATCCACAATTTCTTTCAAATTCGCGCATACGCCAAAATAGGTCGGGTTAATCACCAATACTGCTTTGGCATCCGGATGGCGATCCAAGGCGCGTTGAACGGATTTTGTCGTAATGCCATGATCGATACCCAGGTTCTCATCCCGTGCTGGAGATACGAATACCGGCTTGGCACCGGAGAATATAATGGCGGACATAATCGACTTGTGCACGTTGCGTGGCACGATGATTTTGTCCCCGGGCGAGCAAATGGACAAGATCATGGTCATAATGGCACCGCTTGTCCCCTGTACGCTGAAATAAGTATAGTCTGCGCCAAATGCGTCGGCGGCAAGCTTTTGGGCTTCTTCAATGACACCTGTCGGCTGATGCAGATCATCCAGCGGCGCAATATTAATCAAATCTATGGATAGGGCGTTATCACCTATAAACTCTCTGAATTCGGTGTCGGTTCCCATGCCCTTCTTGTGTCCGGGAATGTGAAATTGTACGGGATTGCTGGCCGCGTGTTCCTTCAGAGCAGTAAATAGCGGCGTACGGCGGTGGTCCATTTTATGCTGTCACAACCTTTCGTCTGTTAAAATTACAAGGATGAGTATAGCAAAATGGGGGGCGATTGCAAGCGTGCATTTCGTCAAGGGTGAAAATATGGAAGGAATTCGGGGTACATTATAAATAAGTGTCGTTCCAAGAGATGCTTTGTAAACACGAGTAGAGGATGTGAAAAAGATGCCACAAGCAACAGGAGCAGCTGCCGTTAGACGGCTCAGATCCCCATTTTTTGTCGGACTGCTCATTATCCTATTTCTAGTTGAGTTTATGAAAGGCTCGCTGCTCGTGGCTGTGCTGCCCGTATATATGAAGAACTCGCTCGGGTTGTCGGCACACACGATCGGAATTGCATTTTCGCTGCAGTACATAGGTGATAACCTCTTTCGGAGTCCCTTTGGCTGGATCGGAGAGAGGCTAGGGTACCGCAAAACGATGGCGGGTGCATTGCTGATGACAGTTATTGCTGTAAGCATTATTGCGTTCTCCTCCGGTGCCTTTTGGCTGGCGATTGCATGCTTTATTCTTGGGCTCGGCACGTCTCCGCTGTGGCCTACCGCGATGACGGGGACTACGGAAATATCGGGGCCAAATAACAGCAACGGGCAGGCGATGGGTACACTTGAAATGGCTTCACTGGCAGGTACGGGATCCGGACCGATCGTCATGAACTTTCTTATGGATCGAACCGATAAAAATTATCACACCGCTTTTCTGATTTTAATCGGGGTAGGAATTATCCTGGTGCTGGTGGCTCTAATGCTGCCTTCTAAAGTCAGGATTCCGATTCAATCGGCGGCTGCGTCTGCGTCGGAAGCGGGCAAAGGTTTTTTTTCGGTTATGGGACATAAGCTCGGTCATCTGATTGGCAGCGTAAAAAAAACGCTGTATGAGGTTAAGAATACACTGAAGGTGAGCTGGATGGTTTATCCTGCGCTTTTCCTCCAGTCCTTTGTGATCGGGCTTCTCAGCCCTGTAATCACGTTATATGTGCAAAATGAGCTTCATATTTCACCTAATATGTACAGTCTGCTGCTGGTCGCAGGTGGAGGGATTACGGTACTTGCTCTGATTCCATGCGGAAAATTGATCGACCGATTCGGTACGAGACCGTTCTTGAATAGCGGTTTTCTGCTGGCTGCGATCTCGCTAAGCATATTCTCAATGGTGCATTCCCTTGTCTTGGTGTTTGTATTTGTATGTATTATCGGTGTCAGCTACGCGATGATTTTGCCTGGATGGAATACCTTTGTGTCTCATCTGATTCCGGAAGGCGAGCGCGGTGCCATATGGGGATTTTTCCTCACATTACAGGGGTCGGGCATGGTCGTGGGGCCGATTGTATCGGGTCAGCTGTGGGACCGCCTTGGCCATTCTTCACCGTTTCTGGCAAGCGCGATCGTTATGGCCATGCTGTTCGTCATCCACTTTATTCTCTCACGCAGAATGAAGCCAGCTTTATGAGAAGCCTGGAAAAGTGGCCGCATCAAAAAAAGCTGTACCAGGTTCCGGAATGAACCGGCCGGGTGCAGCTTTTTATTTTCGGATATTAAAATGCCATTTTATAAAGCGGCAGCAGCTTCTCAAATGTGGATTGGATAACGGAGATGAGCTCCGGTCCGTTTTCGAGAACCGCTTCACCTTTAGGAATACGGAGTCCGCACAGCACTTCGGATTTTTTAACTTTCTCCAGCTTTTCAGCCATCTGCGAGAAATCCTTGATGCTCATGTCAGCATGCGGGGTAAAGCCCGGATCCATATGGTCCATGGACCAATAAAACTCCTTCGGCAGGCTTTTTTTCACCTTGCTGTGGTTTTTCACCAAATGCTTGGCAAAGATCGCCTTATTTGAGCTTTCGTAGATAACCGCAAAAATGATAAACAGGTGGGACTCGAACATTCCAACCTGGAAATGTGGCAGTGCTTTATACCCTCTTTTGCTCGCGGCCCAGGCTACCCAGGTATCATTGGGCGGATTAATGGTTCGGCGGGCATGCTTGGCTACATGGGGAAACATTTCTTCTCCGCAAAGGGCGGAAAGGTATGGGGCGATCTCGCCTCCCAGCGTTTCAAGCTTCGGTCTTACGTTGGCTATCAAAGCCTCCATCCGAGGCTCAAGTCCGGGTACTGTGAATACTTCAAAATCCTGCGAATTAAAACCTTCAAACGGCATGCTGCGGCCTCCTATGTTCAAGTGCTGTGTAAAGTTTGTCCTATTATAGCATACCCTGCTGCCTGTTTGGCGACGATATGGAAAGGGTAAAAATAGTCAATAAACCAAGTTACCGTTACATAAGATAAAGTATAAAATAGAATAAAGCATTTAATCAATTTCCAATCGCAGATGTATTCGAATGAGCGGTCCAAAACTGAAGGAGGGAGTGCCGTGAACAAGAGCTATGAAGTGGAATACTGCAATCTGGAGCTTCGGTTTAACCGGCGGCATATTCAGGACCTGATTAAGGATTTAATTCAGGAAGGATATTCCCTGTACTGGAGCGAGAACGAATCATTATTCATCGTTTCCGTCAGAACGGGGCGCAAACTTGTCAAGCTGCGGTTTAATCGTACCAAAAACGGTTACAAAATGGTTGGGGATTATATCATACGGGATGCCAAATTAGCGGAGTGGATGGAAAAGTTAATCGAGGATACCCGCGGTCATGCCATTGTAAAACGGTTTAAAGACCGTCAAATCCTGGTGGAAAGCATTTTATTCGGCGAAGTAATCCGTTTGGTTGAAATATCCGGATACCAGCAAAGAGTGCTGTATCAAAAGGGGCCATTCATGACGGAGCAGGAGATTTCCAAGCTGTATTTTTCCACAGAGGGTGAAATGCGGATGATGCTGCTGCGGCTTGAGGTCGATGATGAGCTTGAACGGTTGCATGAAGCGCTTCAAAATGGAGATACCGAGAAGGCGGATGTATGTCGGCAGAAGCTCTCTGATCTATCCAAACAGCTGCTCATGCTTGAATGGTAATGTCCTGTTTGTACTACAATATAACAAAGTGATGGAAGCACCTCAGCTTAGGCGGGGTGTTTTGTCACGGTATCATTTGAAGACAGAGGGGTTCACTTTCACGCGTAAACACGCTAAAATAGGTGTATTCTTTTATTTATTAAAAATAAAGAGGTAAAGGATGGAGGACCATATGTCGAAGCAACAAATCGGTGTCATCGGCCTTGCGGTCATGGGCAAAAACTTGGCTCTCAATATTGAAAGCAGAGGCTTTACTGTTTCCGTATTCAACCGTTCCCCGGAGAAAACAGAAGCCCTTCTCGAAGAAGCGAAAGGCAAGAAACTGACTGGCACATTCTCCATTGAAGAATTTGTCGAGTCTCTGGAAAAGCCGCGCAGAATTTTGATCATGGTACAAGCCGGCAAAGCGACGGATGCTACGATCGATCAATTGATTCCGCATTTGGATCAAGGCGATATCATTATCGACGGAGGTAATGCTTACTTCCCGGATACACAACGCCGCAGTAAAATGCTTGAGGAAAAAGGCTTCCGCTTTATCGGCGCTGGGGTTTCCGGTGGCGAAGAAGGAGCTCTCAAAGGACCTTCCATCATGCCGGGCGGACCAAAAAGCGCTTATGAGCTGGTAGAACCGATCCTGACCTCCATTTCCGCCAAAATAAATGGCGAGCCTTGCTGTACATATATCGGGCCGGGCGGTGCCGGTCACTATGTTAAAATGGTGCATAACGGTATCGAGTACGGTGACATGCAGCTGATCGGTGAAGCTTACCATCTGCTGAAAGACGTGCTGAACCTCGGCGCGGACGAATTGCATGAGATTTTCAAAGACTGGAACAAAGGTGAGCTGGATAGCTACCTGATCGAAATCACTGCCGATATCTTTGCACAAAAAGATGAAGATACTGGCAAACCGATGGTTGACGTGATTCTAGACGCTGCCGGACAAAAAGGAACAGGAAAATGGACAAGCCAAAGCTCCCTCGATCTCGGGGTGCCTCTTTCCATGATTACCGAATCGGTATTTTCCCGTTTCCTGTCTGCCATGAAGGAAGAGCGCGTGGAAGCAAGCAAAATCCTGAATGGTCCTAATGCAGAAGCTTTCCAAGGTGATAAAGCCGAATTTATCGAAAATGTCCGCAAAGCATTGTTTGCGAGCAAAATCGTATCCTATGCTCAAGGCTTCGCGCAGTTGCGTGTGGCTTCCGATGAGTATGAATGGGATCTGAAATACGGTGAACTAGCTAAAATTTGGCGCGGCGGCTGCATTATCCGCTCCCGTTTCCTGCAAAACATCACCGATGCTTACGAGAAGGATGCCGGCCTCAAAAACCTGCTGCTTGATCCATTCTTCAAAGAAATTATTGAAAATTACCAAGGTGCTTGGCGTGCCACCGTATCTGCTGCTGTTAGCCGCGGCATTCCGGTTCCGGGCTTCTCCAGTGCACTGGCCTATTTCGATAGCTACCGTACAGAGAGACTCCCTGCGAACCTGCTTCAGGCTCAGCGTGATTACTTCGGTGCCCATACGTTCAAGCGTGTGGACAAAGAAGGCGTATTCCACCACAACTGGATTCAGGAATAGCAGGCAGATCGGTTAAGGCTCATCCTCATCATCTGGTGGGATAAGCCCATGCATGGCCTCCTGCAGGCAAGCGCGGATTTGTTCGTCCTGCGCTTGGCCGCTCGTGATGCGGCTCAGCAGAAGCAGTGCCGCATCACCGAAGTATTGAAAGTTTTGTAATATCCGTGGCTTAGAGAGTTCCAGTAAAGCTGGTTCTCCCTGAGCCACTTTTTGTTGTACATAATGCAAAACCCAAAGCATGTCTTCCCGGCAAAGAATATGCCGCGGATCCGTTATTTGCTTGATCCTGGCGGCCGTTTCGGGTGAATGGGTACGGGATTCTGGCATGGCGGATACATTCCACTCCTTACGAACTCCTGATTTTCATTTTTTCAATCCATATTACTAGATGTATATGATAGACTTGCGGAAAATAGACTTCGGTATCCCGTTAGAGAGTTTGCGAGATTGTCGAAAGATTTTGGCCTGTGTTATGATATGAAAAAGCTTGAGGATTACGAGGAAACAAAAGGGGTGTAGCGTTGAATCCTAGGAAAGAAAATATCATATTGATCGGAATGATGGGGACCGGCAAATCCACGGTAGGCGAAATATTAGCTCAGAAGCTGGGTTATACTCTTGTCGATCTTGATGCGGCAGTCGTTGCCAACGCGGGGTTGACGATTCCGGAGATGTTTGACCTTCATGGGGAGGCTTACTTCCGCGAAGCAGAAACGGCCATGCTCCAGAAGGTGCTGTCTTCAGGTGGACAGCAGATCTTAGCCACAGGCGGTGGGGCCGTGCTGCAGCCGCTCAATTGCGAGCTGATGGTAAATGGGGGGCTGGTCGTTGCACTGACAGCGCAGGCGGAAGAGATCATTGAACGGGTTAAGGGTGACAGCAACCGGCCGCTGCTGGCTGGGAATGCGGAGGAACGGATCCGGACCATACTTGAGGAACGGAAGCATGCTTATCAATTTGCCCATTTCACGGTGGAGACCGGAAATATGGGTGCGGATGAAGTCGCGCAGAAAATTTTAACGCATTACCGCGTCTAAGCCTTTTTGTGATAAGATATCAAATAGTTATACTTTTTTTGATAACCATCCCATAAAAAAATCGGCAAGCCCCTAAAAGGCCTGCCGATGAGTCACTGCTTAAGCTTCTTCGTCGTTCCACTGAAGCATGCCGCCAGTCATATTGGTGCATTCAATGCCATGCTGCTGCAGGAATTGGCAGGCTCTCATGCTGCGGCCGCCGCTGCGGCAAATCATGATGACTTCGCCTTCCTTAGGGATTTCATCCAGACGGTCCGGGATTTCTCCGAGAGGAATATGCTTGGCACCGCTGATCTTGCCCTGTGCAACTTCATCGTCTTCACGGACATCAATCATTTGCAGGGATTCACCTGCAAGAAGGCGCCGTCTAAGTTCGGATGGTTCGATTGTATGGATAGGTGTCATTAAGATAACCTCTTTTCAGATGTTTTAATATGCAATTATGTATATGATAACCAAGCTCTAAATGGGCTGTCAAATGAAGTGCATGCCGGTTAGAGCATAAATATATTAGAGAAGGAGACAAGGGGCATATGGATTTGATAGTAAAACCGACTCCACACTTAGAAGGGGAAATTGGAGCGCTTTCTTCCAAAAACTATACGACACGTTACCTGCTCGTTGCAGCACTTGCAGAAGGGACAAGTACAGTGTATTTTCCGGCCCACAGCGAAGACAGTGACGCGATGCGCCGCTGTATTCAAGATTTGGGGGCCGTACTCGTGGAGGATGAGGAGAAAGCGGTAATTACCGGGTTTGGCCGCCATCCACGTGATGTCAAAGAGCTGAATGTTGGAAATGCTGGCGCTGTTCTCCGCTTTTTGATGGGTGTGGCCTCACTTTGCCCTGACGTTACATTTGTGAATACATATCCCGACTCGCTGGGCAAACGTCCTCATGACGATCTGATCACGGCTTTGGGACAAATGGATGTTCAGGTAGAGCACAACAACGGCCGTCTGCCGATCCGCATTCAAGGCGGGCAGCCAAAGGGTGGCCAGATTAAAGTATCCGGATCTGTCAGCTCGCAGTATTTGAGCGCTCTGCTGTTTGTGACGCCACTGCTTGCAGAGGATAGTGAAATTGAAGTGCAGGGTGACCTGAAATCCAAGGTTGTGGTTGGACAGACGCTGGAAGTATTGGAGCAGGCAGGGATCGTTATTCATGCAAGTGAGGACTACATGCGATTCCGGGTTCCGGGCAACCAGTCATACCAAGCCAAATCCTACACCGTACAAGGCGATTATCCGGGTTCAGCTGCCGTGCTTGCAGCTGCAGCTGTTACACAGTCTGATGTGCTGATAAAACGTCTGCCTGCGGAGAGCAAGCAGGGCGAACGGGCTGTCGTGGATGTTCTGCGGATGATGGAGGTACCACTAACGCATGACAATGATGAGGTGCATGTCAGAGGTAACGGGAAATTGAAGGCGGTGGAGTTTGACGGTGACGCAGCAACGGATGCCGTGCTTGCGATGGTGGCTGCCGCAGTTTTCGCAGAGGGAACCTCGCGTTTCTATAATGTGGAGAATCTGCGCTTTAAGGAATGCGACCGTATTACCGATTATTTGGCTGAGCTGCGCAAAGCCGGAGCGAATGTGGAGGAGCGTCAGGCTGAGATTATCGTTCATGGTCGTCCCGAAGGTGTGGAAGGCGGTGTCGAAATCAATGCGCATTATGATCACCGCGTGATTATGGCGTTGACGGTTGTAGGTCTTCGCGCCAAGGAACCGCTGAAAATTAAAGACGCGCATCATGTGGCCAAATCCTATCCACAGTTCTTTGATCATATGCAGGCGCTTGGCGCCCAGGTAGAATGGGTAAAATAATTTCGTAGTGTAATTGCATACGTATATATGGAAAGGCGGGATGAAGCATGTCTTTTGAAAATCCGACTCGCGATGAAATTAGAAAGATTTTGGAAAATGCAGGGAATATAGCCGTTGTCGGCTTATCTGACAAAACGGACCGTACTTCATATATGGTCGCCCAGGCCATGCAAAGCCGCGGTTATCGAATTATACCGGTGAATCCTGCTGCGGAAGGAAAACAAATTCTGGGTGAAACCTGCTATGGATCGCTGAAGGATATTCCCGAACCGGTGGACATCGTCAATGTTTTCCGCAGAAGTGAATATTGTGCGGACGTGGCACGGGAAGCTGCTGACATTAACGCCAATGTGCTGTGGCTGCAGCTAGGCATCGTGAATGACGAAGCAGCAGCGATCGCGGAGCAAAACGGCATGAGAGCGATCATGGACCGCTGCATCAAAGTTGAAGAGGCTGTGACCCAGCCTGATCGATCAGGAAAATAGTAAGCATCCGTTTCCAAAAAGGTATCCCCGGATCGTGCATCAAACCGGGGATGCTTTTTTTTGCACGTGGGGGTGTTTTTTCTTTTTGACAAAATCTTGATGAAAGCTTACCATTTGAATTATGTGCGGATTTTGCAGGAATCGGCGAGCGTGAATTTTGCAAACTCTGATGTGTTTTTAGAAAGGAGAGTGCCTTTCTTGAATTGGCTCGGATCACTGCAGCAGCTCGGAAGAGCGGTAATACTGCCCACGATGGTGCTTCCATCGGCCGCCATACTGCTGAGCGTAGGCAGTCTTCCCTGGACCGCATGGGGCCTTCCTCACGTCGCTGAAGTGTGTACGTGGGCAGGACAGGGCATCTTTTATTTTCTCCCGTATCTGTTTGCGGTTGGCGTAGCCTGGGGACTGGCCAACCAGGCCGGACCCGCAGGACTTGCTGCGCTAGCAGGCATGTTCATTTACGACCAAATTACAAGGCATATGGGAAATGGCGATATTCAGCCTACCACCCTGATCGGCATTATATTCGGTATCTTATCAGGTGTCGCATATAACCGCTTCAAACATATCAAGCTGCCCGAAATCGTGCAGTTTTTTGGAGGATCAAGGTTTGTCCTGCTGTTTATGGGGCTTTTCTCGGCCGGATTTTCATGGTTACTGTTGTTCATTTCTCCGTTTCTGCAAAAGGGACTGAATGAACTGACACTAATGATGAGCCATCTGGGCGGCTTCGGACTGTTTTTATACGGTATTTTGTACCGGATTCTGACTGCATTTGGTCTGCATCATCTTCTCAACAATATTTTCTGGTTCCAGGTGGGGACTTATCAAACACCTTCCGGGAATATTGTGCAGGGGGATCTGCCGCGCTTTTTTGCGGGAGACCCGACAGCCGGGAATTTCATGGCCGGTCTGTTTCCGATTATGATGTTCGCGCTGCCGGCCATTGCCCTCGCCATCATACAGGAAGCGCGCGAGGATCTGAAGCCGAAGATTAAGAAGACTTTTTTGACGGCAGCGCTCGTATGCTTTTTAACAGGGGTGTCCGAGCAGATTGAATTTGCTTTTTTGTTCGCAGCGCCGTATCTGTTCATATTGCATGCGGTACTCTCAGGAGCAGCCATGTGGCTGACCTATGAGCTGGATATCCATCACGGATTTTCCTATTCAGCGGGGGCCATTGACTATTTCCTGAACCTGCATTTGTCCCATCACGCCTGGCTGCTGATTCCAATCGGCATTGGCTACGGCCTTGTGTATTATTTCTTATTCAGGTGGGCGATTCGAAGGTTCCAAATCCCGACGCCGGGACGCGAGGAAGGATCTACGCTTGAAGATTGGGCAGGCAGCATTCCATATCAGGCACCGCTGATCCTTGAAGCTCTGGGCGGAAAGGAAAACATCGTTCAGGTGGAATCCTGTATCACCCGGCTCAGACTTACCGTAAAAAACGACAGGATCGTGGACGGCAATGCCTTAAAACTCCTTGGTTCTGCAGGCCTTATCAAGCTTGGCGGAGGGAACGTGCAGGTTGTATTCGGTACTTATTCCGAGCTGATCCGTGAGGAAGTGAACAAGCTTATGCAGCGGGATCTGCCGCAGGTACTGTTCAGCGCTCCCGTGCAGGGCAAAATGCTTCCAATCGAGGAGGTTCCGGATCAAATATTTGCTGCCAAATTGGTTGGCGATGGCGTGGCTTTCATGCCGGATCGCGGAGAACTTGTCTCGCCTGTTTTTGGAACGGTTATGCATATTTATCCAACGATGCATGCTGTCGGCATTTCCACACCGGAAGGGCTGGAAGTACTGCTTCATATCGGTATTGACACCTCTCAGCTAAAGGGAGGACATTTTTCAGCAGTCGTTCAGGAGGGTGATCCGGTCGAACCGGGTCAGCTGCTTGTCAAATTTGATTTGGCGTATATCCGGGAACATGCTACATCTATAGCGACACCGATGGTTATTACGAATCCGGATCGTGTCAAATCCTGGAGCTTTGCTCCATTTAAAGCGGTTAAGAAGGGGCAAACATCAGTCATGTCCGTAGTATTACACGACAGAAATGTTGGGGGTTTGGAATCATGATACAAGGCATCGGAGCATCTGCCGGCATCGCAATTGGAAAAGCATTCGTTCTGCCAAACTGGGAATGGGATCTGCCTGAAACCGGTATAGACGCAGTCGATCTGGCCAGTGAGTTTGAGCGGCTGTATGAAGGGATACGCACCTCCAAAAACGAGATCGAATATATCAAGAATGAATTCCGGGATATTGTCGGAGAAGAGGAGTCCAGTATTTTTGATGCTCATCTGGCTATTCTGGACGATCCCGTGTTCATGAATGAAATTCAAGGGGTCATTGAGCGGCAGTATAAGGCTGCTGAAGTCGCAGTAAAGGAAGCTATCGATCACTTTGTCACCATGTTTGACCTTCTGGATGACGAATATATGAAAGAACGAGCCATGGACATCAAGGATGTCGGCAACCGACTGCTCAAGCATCTGCTGGGAGCTCCGGAGATTACGCTGCCGTCGGATACACAGCCCTATGTTCTTGTCGTCAAAGAGCTGACGCCTTCACAGCTTGCGCACTTGAATCCATCCCATGTTCTGGGCGTGGTTACGATGCTGGGAGGAAAAACATCGCATTCTTCCATTATGGCGCGGGCTCTCGGTATTCCGCTTGTCGCAGGACTTGAAAGCAAGCTGCCGACACCGATTCAAACGGGTGATCTGATCGTGCTGGATGGTGAATCAGGGCATATGTTCGTGAACCCTGATAAAAGTGTTGTCGAACAATTTGAATGCATGCGTACCGAGCAGCAGATGAAGAAGGAGCAGCTTGAACTACTCTCCGCGGTCGAATCCGTCACGAAAGATGGTACACAAATGCGCTTGTCAGCAAACATTAGCTCGGTTAAGGAGCTGGATGTGGCTGTGAAATATGGTGCACTTGGCGTCGGACTGTTCCGTACGGAGTTTCTATACATGGATCGTAGCACCTTCCCGTCGGAAGAGGAACAGTTTGAGGTATACCGGCAGGTCGTTCAGAAGATGGATCGGTGTTCGACGGTGATTCGGACGCTGGATATCGGCGGGGATAAACAGCTGGATTATTTCCCGCTTCCGCAGGAAGATAATCCTTTCCTGGGGTATCGTGCCATCCGGATCAGCCTGGAACGGCAGGAGCTATTCCAGACGCAGCTTACGGCTATTTTACGGGCGAGCGCGTACGGCAAAGTCAAAATTATGTATCCGATGATTTCATCGGTGGAGGAAGTCAGACAAGCCAATCAGATTCTCCACAGAGCCATGGCTGATCTGGACGCTCGGGGCATCGCTTATGATGCTGACATTCCAGTCGGAGTCATGATTGAGATCCCGGCTGCCGCGATGATTGCCGATCTGTTGGCGGAGGAGAGCGACTTCTTCAGCATAGGCACCAATGATCTGGTGCAGTATGTACTTGCCGTAGATCGGATGAACGAGCAGATTGCCCATATGTACCATCCGTATCATCCAGCGATACTTCGCATGCTCCGTACGATTGTAGATGCTGCTCGTAATGCGGGTATTCCCGTGAGCGTATGTGGTGAAATGGCTGGAGACGAGCGATCCATTCCGCTGTGGCTTGAACTTGGTGTTCATGATCTGAGCATGTCGATCCAGTCGCTGCTTCGGGTGAAGCACCGTATATTGAATACATCGGCTTTGGAAGCGTGCAGTACCGCACAGCAATGCTACAAGCTTGCGACCAGCACGGAAATTGAAAAGCTGCTGACAGACTTTAATGAATCCAGCCGGGTGGAGAACCAAGCGCGTAAGATGGATAAGGGGAAAGACAGTCACGTTTCATGAAACTAACGTTTTTGCATAATGAGGTCCACGGCATGCCATTGCATGCCGTGGGCTTTTTTTGTTTTTATTTTCATGCATAAAGGCATGAAGGAGATGGTCTTTTTGGTAAATAAAACAGCTAGCCTCGGGAGGAAGGAATCGGGGGAGGATGAGGCGAATATCAACAGCAACTGAAATATTGCGCTCATCTGAGTAGATAGATAGAAATCGTTGAGGTGGTAACATGTCCATGAAATGTAACTGCGAGCAAAATTTGAAGCTCGAGCTTCGCACAGTGATGTATACACGGAGTGTCATGATCCGTCATGTTCCGGTGCTTGTTTGCGACCACTGTTTAACTTATGAACTTATTCCTTCCATGAGACCCGACCTGAAGAAGTGCGTGGATCTGCTTGGTCCGGATCCTTCGAAAACCAGCTTTTCGCTGACCGACTATCATGAATTGGCCAATTTGGTATATGAAGTACTGGCAGATGGGGAATATTCCGAAGATAATGTAAACCGCAGGTTGGATTATGAGATTCAGGAACGCATCAACCTGCTTCTGGATTTATACAGAATGGCAGAAAGCCTGCAGGATGAGGCATGGTTTGAGGAAATACGGCTCAGGCTTTCGCAGCTGTCTGTAATTTTGCCGGAAATGAATGTATTTCATGCAGATGTTTGAAACATAAACGGTTTTCAGAATTATTTTCATAGTAAGTTGGATTTTTCACGAGCTTTTTGATACGATAGAGTAAGGATTTTAATCGAAAAAAGGGGATGTATATCAAATGGCGACGATGACCAAACTGACTACTAGCGACCAGCTGCAGACTGCATTGGAAGCCTCAAAAGATAAACCTCTGCTTCTTTTTAAACACAGCACGCGCTGTCCGATCAGTGCCGGGGCCCATCAGCAGGTAATGTCATACTTACAAAAAGAGCCAAACGAAGCGGTAGAATACGCTTTAATCCATGTAGTGGAGGATCGTCCGGTTTCGCTTGAAGCGGCGGATGTTCTCGGTGTTCAGCATGAATCCCCTCAGGTGATTCTGGTCAAAAATCAGGCGCCTGTCTGGCATACATCTCATTCCCACATTACTGTGGATGCTTTGAAGCAGCATTTAGAAAGCTAGTAAAGCGTTATCATTGCAGAATGCGACAATTTGTCGTATCATTATTTTAATGGGTTGACGAATGAAAATTTATTGGCAATGGAGAGAAGGAATTTGACGGTAACCATTTACGATGTGGCGCGTGAAGCAGGCGTATCGATGGCGACGGTATCGCGGGTTGTAAACAACAACCCCAACGTGAAGCCTCAGACCCGGAAAAAAGTATATGAAGCAATTGAACGTTTGGGATATCGTCCGAATGCAGTGGCAAGAGGTCTTGCGAGCAAAAAGACGACAACAGTCGGGGTCGTTATTCCCGATATCTCGAACTCTATTTTCGCTGAAATTGCCCGGGGTATTGAAGATATTGCCAACATGTACCACTATAATATTATTTTGTGTAACGCTGACAAGAAGAAGGAAAAGGAAATCCGTGTCATCAACACACTGCTCGAGAAGCAGGTGGACGGACTGCTCTTTATGGGCGGTACGGTAACAGAGGAACATATTCAGGCTTTCCAGACCTCTGCAGTTCCAATCGTGCTCTGCGCGACGCGGGATGAGAACGGGAATTATCCGTCCGTCGATATCGATCATGAAGCCGCGGCATACGATGCTGTTAATACGCTGATTCGTCATGGCCATCGTGAAATTGCGATGATCAGCGGCACGCTTCAGGATCCTGCGAATGGCTATTCGCGTTTTCAGGGTTACAAGAAAGCACTGGAGAATGCAGGTATTGAATACCAAGAGGACTTGGTTCGCATTGGCAACTACCGCTATGAATCCGGCGTAGAAGCGATGAAATATTTCCTTGGTCTGAAGAAGAAGCCAACGGCTGTCTTCGCAGCGACGGATGAAATGGGCATCGGTGCCATTCACAGCATTCAGGACGAAGGCTTGAAAGTGCCTGACGACTTCTCTGTCATCAGTGTCGATAATACACGTATGGCTTCCATGGTACGTCCTTTGCTTACTACGGTAGCACAGCCGATGTACGATCTTGGCGCAGTTGCAATGCGTTTATTGACCAAGCTGATGAAGAAGGAAAATGTGGACAACCCTCGGGTTATTTTGCCGCATGAAACGATTCTGCGCTTATCTGTAAGCCATGTGAACGAATAAGGAACAAAGTCTCTTGAACACGAGATGAGAAGGTTAAGATATACTGAAAAAAGCTCCTTACGGGAGCTTTTTTTAAGTCTGAAATCTATCATAATAAGGGAGAAGAGAAAACATGCCGGAAACGATCGGAATTATCGGGGCAATGGACGAAGAAGTTGAGCTTCTTCTGGCTGGAATGCAAAACGCAGAGACTGTCGATAAAGCGGGAATCCGTTATTACAAAGGTACATATCAGCATCAGGATATTGTCGTATGCAAATCCGGTGTTGGCAAAGTAAATGCAGCGGTAACCACGCAGATTCTGATTGATTCCCTCGGAGTATCCAAAGTGCTGTTCACAGGCGTGGCAGGCGCGGTTCACCCGCAACTGAATATTGGAGACATCGTTATTTCCTCCGAATGCCTGCAGCATGATATGGACGTGACTGCGCTTGGGTTTGAGCGTGGGGTTATTCCTTATCAGGAGGTATCGGCATTTCAAGCTGACCCAGCGCTCGTCGCTCTGGCTGAGAAGGCTTGCGGTGAACTGGGTGAGGTGAACTGCATAGTCGGCCGCGTACTGTCAGGTGATCAGTTCATCGCCAGTGTAGAGCAGGTTACCTGGTTCTATGAGCATCTGCAAGGTGCATGTGTGGAAATGGAAGGGGCATCTGTCGCTCAGGTCTGTTATATGAACAGAGTGCCTTTTGTCATCATCCGCTCTATGTCGGATAAAGCTGACGGCTCGGCGCACGCGAACTTCGCTGAATTTACCGTTGCTTCCTCACGCCGCTCCCATGCCATTTTGGATTATATGCTTTCGCATATTTAAGTTGATGGCTGTGCTATCTATCCGTAACGAAACAACTCCGGAAGAATCATTTCCGGAGTTGTTTTTATATTGTGATTATCTAGTAGGACTTAATACATAAAACGCTGCTGAAAACGAATTCGGTCAAACTGCTCCTTTGAGGAGATCGGGACGTCCCGTCCTATTCTGACCATCAAGCAGTTAGCCGGATGTGAGCATATTTCCGGATCATCTGTTGCGTACCAGACCATATCGACAACCTTCATGAGCCGTTCCATCATTTTACGGTAATCCCACACACTAAGACCGCTGGTCTTTAAATCCCAGTGCCAGTAGTATTCCGTCGTGAACACGATATATTGTTCCATCTGGCCATCCTCGAAGGCGGTTTTGATCATTTTCTGCCCTAGGCCAAGCGAGCGGTAGTCATTGGCGACCTCGATTGCTCCGAGCTCAATCAGATCCTTCATGCTGCCCTGGGACCAACGCTCCTGCTCGTCCGGATAATGGAAGGTAACATATCCGACAATCATATTTTCTTCCCGGGTTAATATGATTCGACCTTCTTCCAGACCCGCAATCTCAACGAGCGCTTTATGCTGCTCTGCCGGGCGGCGGAAAGCATCAAGATCGGGGTGCATGGTCAGTTCTGCTAATCTTCCGGGCGGCACCGGCCCCTCAATGACCAGGCAGCGCTCTTCAAGAGGTATGGTTTGTACATGGTACAGTTTAAGGTGTTCCATCTGGACGCTCCTTTCTGCTTCTAATCCTACTTATAGCAAAAAAACAAATAAATGAAAAGCGATGGCAGGAACTTTCATCCTATGCTATAATGATTTCTGACATAAAATAGCCACATCTTTTGATCTTTTTAACCATCTGCCAGACCTGCTGTAACATGTGATTTACGCTTACCTAGATAAATTGAAACTAAAGAAGGATAACCATCTTTTTTATCAGCAACATGAATCAAAAATGAAGGATTAAACTTTTGTTCAATTTATATAGCAATCATCAAAAGCTTTTGTTTTGAAGACTGATTACGTGTGTATGTTGTCATTATGGCATGAACTCATACAAGATTGTAAGCGCTGCCCTATCAATTGGGAGAACAGAGGGAGGATGAAAGTATGGATCAAAATCAAAATGAAATTTTAAAAAGCGTTGTCCAAGCGTCCAATTTGGGTGATTACGAGGAAGCACGTTCACAGTTTCAATGGGAAGAGGTAGAAAAGCATTTTAGCTGGTACACGACAGGCAAAGTCAATATGGCATATGAGGCTGTTGACCGTCATGTTGAGGAAGGCCGAGGAGATAGAAATGCTTTGCTATACAGTGATGCTTCGCGTGATGAAAGCTACACCTTCGCGGATCTGAAGGAACAGTCGGATAAATTCGGCAACGTTCTTCGTAAACACGGAATCGGCAAAGGGGACCGGGTATTTATCTTTATGCCACGCAGTCCAGAACTCTATTTCTCTCTCATGGGCATTTTGAAAGTGGGAGCCATTGTAGGGCCGCTATTTGAAGCGTTTATGGAAACAGCCGTCAAGGACCGTCTGGAAGACAGTGGTGCCGTTGCTCTCGTAACGACAAGCCAGCTCCTGGGACGTGTCAAGCGTGACGAGCTGCCTGATTTGAAACATATTATCGTCATAGGCGACAACGTGGACGAGGACGAGCAAATTGCTGACTACGCGAAGGAAATGAAGGAAGCTTCTTCGGATCTTCAAATCGAATGGCTTGATCGCAATGACGGATTGATTATACATTATACATCTGGATCGACGGGTAAACCGAAAGGCGTATTCCATGTTCAGAATGCGATGGTTCAGCATTATTATACCGGTAAAATGGTACTTGATTTACGTGAAGATGATATTTACTGGTGTACAGCCGACCCAGGATGGGTAACGGGTACTTCTTACGGAATCTTCGCTCCTTGGCTGAACGGTGTAACGAATGTTATCCGCGGTGGCCGATTTAGTCCGCAGGACTGGTACGGAACCATTGATAAATACAATGTTTCAGTATGGTACAGTGCTCCGACAGCATTCCGGATGCTGATGGGAGCGGGATCGGATGTCATTTCCCAGTTTAATCTGAGCAGCTTGCGCCATGTCCTCTCCGTAGGCGAGCCTCTGAACCCAGAAGTGGTACGTTGGGGTCAAAAGGTATATGGTCAGCGCATTCATGACACGTGGTGGATGACGGAAACCGGCGGACATCTAATCTGTAACTATCCTTCTATGGATATTAAACCTGGATCCATGGGCCGTCCGATTCCGGGCGTACAGGCTGCGATTCTTGATGATAAAGGCAACGAAGTTCCACCTTACACGATGGGGAATCTTGCCATTAAAACACCATGGCCTTCCATGATGAATCAAATTTGGAACAATCCTACCAAATATCAGGAGTACTTCCGGATTCCGGGTTGGTATATTTCCGGAGACTCGGCTTACATGGACGAAGAGGGGTATTTCTGGTTCCAAGGCCGTGTCGACGATGTTATTAACTCTTCCGGCGAACGAATTGGACCTTTTGAAGTTGAGAGTAAGCTGGTTGAGCATCCTGCGGTGGCTGAGGCTGGCGTCATTGGCAAACCTGATGCTACCCGAGGTGAGATCATTAAGGCATTCATCTCGCTCCGTGAAGGTTACGAGGAATCCGAAGAGCTGAAGAACGAAATTTATAAATTTGTGAAAGAAGGACTTTCCGCTCACGCGGCGCCACGCGAAATTGAATTCCGCGATAAGCTGCCGAAGACGAGATCCGGTAAGATAATGCGCCGGGTACTCAAAGCATGGGAGCTCAAATTGCCTACGGGTGATCTTTCTACAATTGAAGATTAATAGGGAATTTATAAATATGTATTAATAAAAGGAAGCACCGGATGATATGTTCGGGGCTTCCTTTTTTATCTAAACAAGCGTTTAAGTTGAGCGTCTGATGCTGAGATTCTGAAAGAATTTCATGTATAAAAAAAAGTAGAGACCCTGCAAATGCAGGATCTCTACCTCGAAACCAGGTATGCAAATTACTTTTTCTCGTAGAAGGAAGCAGCAGATGGCTGCGATTCACCTAGCGCGTTAACGGCTGTCACCCGGAAGTAACCTTTCATTGGAGCGGTTGTGACGAACTGGAAGCCCGCTTCATGGCTGGAGCCAATAATGTTATATGGGCCCCCAGGTTTTTCACTGTATGAAACGTTATATGCCGTAACCATGTCCTCAGGACGTGATGGATTCCACTGGAACAGGATTCCATTATCTAGCGGTGCTATTTGCAGCGCTGTTGGAGAGGAGGGCGCGGCTACGGGCCCTTGCCCTGGATCGCTCCCATCCGGAATATCCGGAATATCTGTACCTGGATCGAGATCACCTGGATCGGAAGGGTCGCCAATTTCTCCAGGTTGATCAATATTTCCGCTGCCCTGACTGTTGACGGTTGCACTTGGTACTGACTCTTTGCCTGCGACATCCACAGCAGTGACATAGAAGCTTGAACCCGAATCAGCAGAATTACTAAAGTTGTACGCATTGCCTGTAAGCACGACACTTCCTGTATTTTGGAAGGGGCCGCCGTTCTGGGAGCGGTACAACCTGTAGCCGACAACATCAGCCTGACCAGACGGACTGAAGGTAATGCTTGCCTTGCTTCCATTCAGAGTCATTCTGACGCTAGAAGGAGCCGTAGGGGCGCTTCCGTCGTCTACTCGAGGATCAATTTCCGTCGGCATATCTTCACCTGCATCTCGCGGAATGTAGGTTGATAAAGGCTCATGTCCTCCGCGCATTTTGGCGAATGCCGCTTCAAGCTCTTTGATGAGTTCCTGAATCGGTTTTTCACGTTTGACGACAACTTTTTCCTTCAGCATATCATCTGGCGTTTCATCCTTCGGAATATAGTTGACTCCGTTATACGTGATGTACTTGGCCTTCGCGATTCCATCATCACTATCTTTAGGAACATATTTAATATTAAAGAGATCTGTAACAAATTTATCTGTTAAGGATGTTGGAAGCTTGCCGCTATAGGCGGAAACCGTTTTGGATACGATGCCATCGGGCTTTTCGAACTTCGCTGTTTTGAATAGATCGGGTTCTTTATCCGCGACTTCATTCATAATGAGCGCCCATATGGATTGTGCGCGTTTCTTGGCCGGCTTGCTTGTCAGCGTATTGACCGGTTCCTTGTAGCCTACCCATACGCCAAGCGTAACGTCAGGCGAGAAGCCCATAAACCACACGTCCGCGTAGTTTTGGGTAGAGCCTGTTTTCCCGACGATCGGTATCGTTTTGAAGTGTTTGTATGTGTCCCGGACTGTACTGCCCGTACCGTCCGTAATAACCGTGCGCAGCATATCGGTCATCAGGTAAGCGGTTTGCTTGGAAAATGCCTGCACGGGTTTGGTTTCATGCTGATATATGATGTTGCCGTTTGAATCGACGATTTTCTCGATCATATAGGCATCGTTGAACGTCCCTTGATTGGCGATGGAACTATATGCATTGGTTAGATCCTCGACGGTTACACCATATTTCAAACCGCCCAGAACCCCCGTTGATGCCGAGTAGTCTTCTTTTTGAATGGTGTTGATACCGACCTTCTTGGCAAAGGCCCAGGCATTGTCGATCCCGACGACGTTATTGAACAGCTTCAATGCAACGGTATTCACCGATTTGTTGAGGGCAGTCCGTGCTGTCATCAAGCCGCTGTAGCCCGCGGTCGAGTTTTTCGGGATATGGAAGCCTTTCTGGTAGTCCTTCAGAATGATCGGTGCATCATCCAAAATACTTGCAGGCTGGATAGCCCCGGATTCAATGGCAGGCAGGTAGGCCGCAATCGGTTTCATGGTTGAACCCGGCTGCCGGATCATCTGCGTTGCATAGTTCATCTGTTCTTTGTTGAAATCCCGGCCCTCCAGCATCCCCAGGATCGCGCCGGTTTTATTGTCGATCATCATGGCAGCGGTTTGCTCCGGTCCTTTGGTTTTGCTGTCGGGACCAAAGTTATCCTTGTTTTCGCCGATCTTATGCATGGAACTGTAAACACGCTTGTCGATCGTGGTATAAACACGATATCCACCGGTCTTCAACTGCTGATTGGCGGCTTCGAGTTGATCACTCGTGTCTTCCTTCCCGGTCTGATCGATCTGATTCTTGCTGGCTTCTTTGTTATTCAGCTCCATGAGAATCTCCGAAGCTTCACGTTCTGTTTCCATCATCAGGTACGGGAAGGTGGCATATGCCTTTTCCATTCGCGGAGCCAGAGCTTTGCGGATATCAAAAGCCAAGGCTTCCGCGTACTGAGCTTCCGTAATTTTGTTTTCCTCCTTCATACGCCGCAGCACGAGATGCTGGCGATCCAGGGCCCGCTTGAAGGCGTCCGGGTTGAATTCGCCTTTGGAATTGTAGGCGGAGTATTTGGTTGGAAGCTGAGGGAGACCAGCGAGATAAGCAGCCTCTGCAATGTTAAGCTTGCTTAAATCATTTACATTGAAAATACCTTTTGCAGCTGCTTTTATTCCGTACAGATTGTATCCGCTGGAGCCCTTTCCGAAAGGAACCTTATTAAGATAAGCAGTTAAAATTTCATCTTTCGTCATAAATCTCTCGAGCCGCAGTGCGAGTAAAATCTCTTTGAACTTGCGGTCATCGGTCTTGTCTAGATTCAGAAAGACCCGCCTGGCCAGCTGTTGTGTCAATGTACTGCCGCCTGTTTGTACGGATTCCTTAAGTACCTTTTGCTTGACGGCACGCAGCGTGCCCTTCAAATCCACACCATTATGATTGAAAAAGTTGTTGTCTTCTATAGAAACAACCGCATTGATGACTGTAGTTGGAATCTGCTTGTATTCCACAGGACGTCTGTCTTCGTCCGTACGAATCTGACCGATAGGTGTTGTCTGATCGCGAAAATACGCAAAGCTTGTAATGGAGTTTTCACTCATTTTTTGGTCAATCAGAGCTCTTGAGCGGACGGGGTCATCCTTCACGATGGAAGTGACATAACCCATGGCGGCGCCGCCAGCAAACAGGGCCCCCATTAGACCAACGACAAGCAGCCAGAGAATAACGAGACCGGTTATCCGGGCATAGGATCGTTGGCGCCTCGGGGCAGGCTGTTTATCAGGTTTTTTATTGTTATTTTCAACCATTCGCGTGCGTTCCTCCTTTTAACGGAACTATTATAGCATAATTTGCGGCTTTTGAATGCAGGGAACGAATGAGGGCTTTTTTTTAGAATATTTGACATATTTTTAGCGCATATGTTATAGATAATGCTAAAGTACATATCGTTAAAGGCGTAGAAAGACTCAGTAGACAGGTTATTAGCTTTGTCAGAGAGCCGGTGGGTGGTGTAAACCGGCAGCTATTCCTGTTGAATTACCGTCTTGAGCCGTCCGGAGGAACGCGGGTTGAACGTTAGTAGTCCGGTACCGGATGTAAGAATCCGTTATAGGAATGAAGTGAAGGCTGTCTTGAGACGGCTTTAATTAGGGTGGTAACGCGAGTGCTCCTTCTCGTCCCTTGGGATGAGAAGGAGCTTTTTGCGTTTAAATACAGGAATAGTACTGGAGGAATGAAAGATGAAGTGGGAAGATTTATCACCACTGCAGCAGCAATTGGTTGAAAAACAGCTAGCGGTAATTTCAAGGGGAACCGTAGATACTATTCCTGAAGAGGAGCTTAAGAAAAAGCTGATGAAATCTGTGGTAACGGGTGAACCGCTGCGTGTTAAGCTTGGCCTTGACCCGTCTGCGCCTGATATACATGTGGGTCACACGGTCGTGCTGCATAAACTACGCCAGTTCCAGGAATTGGGTCATGAGGTTCAGCTTATCATCGGAGATTTCACAGGACGAATCGGTGACCCGACCGGAAAGTCGGAAACCCGGAAGCAGCTGACAGAAGAAGACGTTAAGCTTAATGCCGAAACATACCAGAAGCAAATATTCAAAATCCTGGATGCTGACAAGACGCGCGTATACTACAACTCCGAGTGGCTTAGCCCGATGACGTTTGCGGATGTCATTAATTTGGGGGCAAAGGTGACGGTTGCCCGAATGCTGGAGCGGGATGATTTTCAAAAACGGTACAGCAACGGGCTGCCGATCAGCATTCACGAGTTCTTCTACCCGTTAATGCAAGGGATGGACTCTGTGGCGCTTAAAACGGATATCGAGCTTGGCGGCACAGACCAGACCTTCAATCTGCTGATGGGACGTACGCTTCAGAAGGAATACAGTGCCGAAGCGCAAATCGCAGTTACGCTTCCGCTGCTTGAAGGCTTAGACGGCGTTCAGAAGATGAGTAAGAGCCTTGGCAATTATATCGGGATCGATGAGGAGCCGAATGAAATCTATGGTAAAGCGATGTCCGTTCCGGATGAGCTGATGCTGAAATACTACGAGCTTGCGACAGATCTAACCAACGAAGAACTGTCTGAGCTGAAGCAGGGATTAAATGATGGAAACATACATCCGCGTGATGCAAAAATGCGTCTGGCAGCCACATTTGTTCGTATGTATCATGGAACGGAAGCGGCAGGGGCAGCCCAGCAGCATTTTGTGACGGTATTCCAGCAGCGAGCCCTTCCGGAAGATATTGAAGAGCATGTCATTTCCGCCGGAGAGTTCGAAAATGGAAAAATACGCTTGATCAGGCTGTTGACTTTGTTAGGTTTTGCTGTATCTAATGCGGATGCGAGACGCAGTATCCAGCAGGGAGCAGTCAGGCTGAACGAAGTGAAGCTGGAAGATCCAAACGCGGAAGTAGCGCTGCAGGATGGCGATGTCATTCAATCCGGTAAACGGAAATTTGCGAAAATTAAATTGGGTTAATTGCTCATAATGCATTAAATCGAGCAAAGACGGCAAAAATCCCGGAACCAAAGGTTCCGGGATTTGTTCAAAGCAACGATTAACGGTTGTAGAATTCGACGATTTGTTTTTCGTCGATATCTTGGGAAAGCTCAGAACGCTCAGGCAAACGGATAAATTTGCCTTCCAAAGCTGTATCATTGTATTCCAGGTAGCCTGGAAGATGGCTGCGGTTTTCCAAAGCTTCTTTAATAGAAGAAAGGCTGCGGCTTCTTTCACGAAGGCCGATTACGTCCCCAGTGTTCACCATGTAAGAAGCAATGTCAACCTTTTTGCCGTTTACAGTAACGTGACCGTGGGATACCAGCTGACGTGAGCCTGCACGGGAGTTAGCAAAACCAAGACGGTAAACGAGGTTGTCCAGGCGGCTTTCCAGCAGGAACATGAAGTTCTCACCAGCGATACCTTGCATTTTTTGTGCTCTGTGGAAGAGGGTGCTGAACTGCTTTTCACCCAAACCGTACATATGACGCAGTTTTTGTTTTTCAGCGAGCTGCATACCGTAGTTGCTTACTTTTCTCCGTTGGTTAGGACCATGTTGTCCTGGAGGAAAAGGACGCTTCAATTCTTTGCCAGTACCGCTCAGGGAGATGCCCAGACGGCGACTCAATTTAAATTTAGGACCAGTGTAACGTGCCATGTTATAGTAGACTCCTTTATTTTCAAATAATGTAAAGTAGGGCTCTATTTGCGCCGGGTTGGTTGATTGTGCTAGCCTTATCGGCAAGGCACCTGAGAGAAAAGTTCAGCCGCTGTTCAATCAGTAACAAACCACGTGAGGGTGACACAACGTTACGCCCAAATTTCAGACTGTCTAACAGTCTTGTTCAACAATAGATTTTATACGAAAAGCAAGGGCGAAGTCAAGTCCTGATAAATATCGAGAAACGTCTAATTTTGTCGATAGGGCTTTGGACCCAAAAAAGTAGGACGAATCTCTGAAATATTGATGCAAAATTAGTTTGAAGAGAGTAGAATAAGGTTATTAAAACATCAACGAAATTAAGCTTTTTTGAATGCGAAAATAAAGATTAAGATATATGAGTCTAAAGTCTGCTCGTGATTCAATGAGTTCATATTTTATTCCGATCGAATGGTGCCGTGCAAGACACCTTTTAACACGGTGTAAAGGAGCGCCTGCTTATGTCAGAACATCAACAGGATTTTTCCAGACATCAAAGTTTATTTCAGACAAATATTGAGGTGGCGTCTCCTAGCGAGTCTTCTGATTTATGGCTGAAGGAGATGGACATTTCCCAGTATGACCTACCTTACGTCCGTGAGGTTCTTCAGCAGTCCTTTGTGGATTGGCGAAAGGAAACCGGCTCTCTGCCTCTATCGAAGCATTCGAAGTGGGCAATGATTGATCATGAGGGAGCTTACATCTCTGGAGAGGAAATGGTATATTCGCTGCTGGAAGGACCGCATGCGGGGCTTCTCCAGCACTGTTTGCTGTCCCATGAACTGGTTTACGACGTGATAGAGCATGCGGACTATCCGATGCTTACGGGACAGGTTCTTTGCATGGTTCCAATTTTGTCACGCAGCGGGCAGCTGGTGATCTCTGTACTGGCATGTGTGCTGCCGAAGCATATTTCCGACAGTTCCGGGCTGGATGCGATCGAAGCGACAGCGCTGCATTATCATTCCTGTTTTTTCAGGCGTTATGAATACATATTTGTCTCCGATGTCATGAAGATTCAAAAGAATACCGAACGAGAAGCAAGCAGAAGGTCGATTCTTTTTCAAATTATGCAGCGCATGCATGATCAGATTGACGTGGATACCGTACTTACAGAGGTGATCGACAGTATTGCCATGCTGTATCCGTCCATCCAGCTCAGTCTATTGATGTCTCAGGATCATCAGCACAGCAATCCGAAAGTCAAACCATTGGTGTTTCATCCCTGGGGCGAGGATATATGTGTACGTGCTTTTATGGACGGACGCCTTATGATTCAGGACTGCAAGGAACCCGGTAAAGAGAATTACGTGGAAATGAGCATACCGCTTGGAGGCAAGCAGGGGATTTACGGTGTATTTCATTTGAAAATGACGCGGGAGCTTAAGGAAGATCTTGATCTGCAGCTGATTACGATGATGATTGACACGGCCGGAAATGCTTTTGAAAATGCGAAGCTGTATGAGCAATCCAATTTATTGATCCATGAGCTTCGGCTGATCAATGAACTGACGCAACGGCTGAACCAGAGCCTTCAGCTTTCTGATATTTATCAGTTCGCCAATGAAGAGCTTCTGAATATTTTTAATGCGGACTACAGCTGCTTTCTCCAGTACAATGAAGAGCGCAATATGCTTGAGGTGATGTCCTGTAACGTGCCGTCGCTTTCAAAAGATATTTTCAACAGGGATTATGGTTTTGGTGGTCTTGTGTTCGAGAAAAAAGAGCCGGTCATTTTGTCGGACTACCATTTGAACACCAAGGTATCCTCCAAGCTGATGGAAGTTACTGGATCCCAATCGTTAATTGCAACGCCGCTGACGGTAAACGGAAAGGTTATGGGAGCGATTTTGCTGACACACCGCAGCCCGCATTTCTTTTCCTACGATAACTACCGGCTCCTGCAAACGCTCGCGAGTCATATCGGTCTGTCAGTAAGCAACGCGCTGCTGCATGCGGAGCTGAGACGGATGGCTAACCGGGACATGCTGACGGATATGTATGCCCGCCATTACCTGGATGAAGCGATTCAGGAATACCAGGCGAACGATTTTTGCGGTTCTCTGATCGTCGTAGATATTGACCAGTTCAAGCAGGTGAATGATACCTATGGACATCAGAAGGGCGATAAAATCCTGAAACAGGTCAGCGAGATTGTGAAAACCTCCATTAGGCCTGAGGATATTCCCGCGCGCTGGGGCGGAGAGGAGCTAGCCGTATATCTGCCGCAGATGGGCGTTCACCAGGCGATGAAGGTGGCCGAGGTCATCCGGTCGCGGGTAGCTCAGGAAACTGACCCGGGTGTGACCGTTTCGAGCGGGATCGCTGAATGGTGCATCATTGATGAACTGGTCAGCGTGGACAGTCTCTTTTATCGGGCTGACATGGCTTTATACCGCGCTAAAAACAGCGGCCGCAATCAGATTCAAATCGAAAATATGAATGAATAATGAGAGTGATCTGTACTTGATGCAGACACTCTTTTTTTCTGGTTATAAGTGCATAATTGCGCAGACCGCAGGCAAGCCTAAGGCAAAATGTTACTAAAGAGGTATGACATGATGAAAAAAAGTAAAATTTACCGCGGGATGGCTGCCTTGTTGTGGATGAGCATTTATTTAACAGGCTGCAGCCTACTGCAAAACGATAGAAATCCGGAGGAATGGTTCAAGCAGACGCTCGGTGGACTGGCTGGAAAAGACTCTTTTACATTCAACGGGGAAGCTGCGGTACGCACGCAGTCGCAGAAGGGATTCCGGGAAAGCCTGTCTTATGAAGGAAGATTAACTGAACACGACAAGCTGACGATCCGAAGCATGCTTCCTTCCCAGCCGACTGAAGTAAAGACATCTAAACCGGTGAATATCAAGGATGTCCATGCGGCCGAGTCCGGATTCCGTCGTCAGGATGGGCAGTGGGTGCATTTGTTCAGTGAAGGCAGCACCACGCTTAATTCATCCTTGGCCCGGTTTAACCCTTTGGCACAGCTGGATGCGGTCAGCCGCTTGCCTAAGTCAATGAAAGAGGCCTCAGGGGCTGCCCGAGGTACGAAAGTGCTGCGTATCGAACTTGAGCCTGCAGCGGCCAGACAGTGGCTGTCAGAGCAGCTGGAAGCGGAAATGGGAATGATCCGGCAGCAGGCTGATACAGGGGAGCAGGCGGGCTCCGCGCAAGAAAAGCGGCAGTTGGCCGATGTGTGGAATAAAGGGGACGCACAGCTCAAACAGATGCTGGATCATTCAGAGGTAGGAATGGTCTACTATTTAACGATTGATAAAAAGACCGGTTTTCCTGTTAAGCTTTCCTCTGAAAATGTGATCCGCTATCTTAATCTTCACAACCAGGAGGAGGAGGAAACACTGGTGAATGACGTCTCTTTTAATCCGTAAGGTTTTCTTGGTTTTCGGCTGACTGGAGCGGGTAGAAAGTGCTACAATAGAAGACGACTAAATTAACCTTTGTTCAAAAAAGTTTTTGTGCGGGGTTTGGGAGGAATAGACATATGCGTGATCCAAGAATTAAGAAGCTTGCGGAAAATCTGGTGGGCTATTCAGTAAACGTTCAGCCGGGTGAAAATGTTCTGGTCGAAATGATCGGTAATGAGCGTGATTTGCTAAAAGCGGTAATCGAAGAGGTACATAAACGCGGAGGTAATCCGTTTGTCGAGTTGACGGACCGTTCGGTTCAGCGCGCCATGCTCATGAATGCCACAGAAGAAATGGTAAAGACATGGGGAGAGCTTGATCTGGAACGTATGAAAAAAATGGACTGCTACATCGGTATCCGTGCCGGTGAAAACGTGAATGATCTGTCTGATGTGCCGGATGAGAAAATGCGTTTGTACAACACGCTGTACAACCACCCTGTTCACAGTGGGCAACGCGTAAACCATACCAAATGGGTCGTTCTCCGCTATCCGAATGCAAGTATGGCACAATTGTCCAATAAGAGCACAGAAGCTTTTGAGGACTTCTATTTTGACGTGTGCAATCTGGATTATGCCAAAATGGACAAGGCACAGGATCCTCTTGCCGAGCTGATGAGAAAAACGGATAAAGTCCGCATTGTGGGACCTGGAACAGATCTCAGCTTCTCAATCAAAAACATCGGTGCGACTAAATGCGCCGGCGAGAAAAATATTCCTGACGGTGAAGTGTACAGCGCTCCTGTTCGTGACTCCGTTAATGGTACGATCAGCTACAATTCAAGTACGGTTTACCAGGGCATTACCTTTGAAAATATTAAATTCACGTTCAAAGACGGCAAAATTGTCGAAGCTACAAGTAACGAAACCGAGCGTCTGAACCAAATTCTCGATTCCGATGAAGGTGCGCGTTATATCGGAGAGTTTGCCATCGGCTTTAACCCGTATATTTTGCATCCGATGAAGGATATTCTGTTCGATGAGAAAATCGCGGGCAGCATTCACTTCACACCAGGACAGGCCTATGAGGATTGCGACAATGGCAACCGTTCGTCCATTCACTGGGATATCGTTTTGATCCAGCGTCCGGATTACGGCGGCGGCGAAATCTATTTTGACGATGTGTTGATCCGCAAAGACGGTATTTTCGTAATTGATGAGCTGAAAGGCCTGAACCCGGACCAATTGGTTTAATCTACAAAAATAACATAGAAATCCCTTGCGCCGGAAAGCGGATTCAATGTATCATGATAGTGGTAAAATGATATTATACCTGATATCAAAGCTACGGAGGGATCACTATGTCCAGTAATAATGCAGCTGTTGTGGAAATCGCCCAAACGGCGGGCCAGTTTACTTCGTCAATCGTGCTTCAGGCTGACAACAAGTACATTGATGTAAAGAGCATTCTGGGTTTGTTTACGACCCTTGTTAGCAATAAAGGCTATGAGCTTCACGTTCATGGACCGGATGCGGATGAGGCTAAAGCGGCTATGCAGGAAGTGTTTGCTAAACACAGCCTCAAAGTTGAGCTTGTAGAAGAATAAACTTGGAAAAGCGTCCTACCGTAATACGGTGGGACGCTTTTTTTTGCAGGTTCTTGTATTGGGCACTGATTTCGTCTAATATTAGAGAAGAGAACGAGGGTGTGACTTTTGGACATAGGGGGGAAGATGCATGACTTCTTCTGAGCTGCAGGAACAGTTGAACATGAAAGCAATTAGTCTTCTGCAAGAAGATGCAGATAAAATACAGAAGCTGATCGAAGTACAAATGGAGAATCTGGCAACCCGCTATTGCCCTCTCTATGAGGAAGTGCTGGACACCCAGATGTACGGATTTTCAAGACAAGTTGACTTTGCGGTAAGAGCTGGACTTTTGCCTGAACTTACTGGCAAACAGCTTGTCAGCCAGCTTGAACGTAATCTGGCCATCCTTTACGAGGCCTTGAATAACAAGGAAGCATAATAAGCCTGTTTTACGGGTTTACATGGTAAAAGCATGAACTCCATATGGAGTCCATGCTTTTTTTGTAGGGTAAAGCTGCAATAACTATTGTTACACCATGAAGAAGGAAACACCGAGAATCAGATACACGACCAGCAGCAGCAGCCCTTCATACCAGTTGGTTTTCCCGTCCTGGATGATCGACTTGGCAATAAAGACGGCGACTCCGATAGCTAGAAGCTCGATGGTGGTAAATACTAGATTCATGGTATTGCCGAAGAAATAACTGGCGAACACAAGCACCGGAGCCACAAATAAGGCGATCTGCAAGCTGCTGCCTACGGCGATTTCCACAGCTGCTCCAATTTTGTTCTTCATCGCGAGCATAATTGCCGCGCTATGCTCGGCTGCATTCCCAATGATAGCTACCAGGAAGGCACCGACAAACAGTTCGCTGAGACCGAAACGGGTTGTGAATGTTTCAAGTGTGCCGACCAGCCATTCACTCACAAAAGCTACCATCACGGTAGCAATGATCAGATACAGGATGGCCTTGCCCTTGGTCCATTCCGGAGCGTGCTCATGCGGCAGTTCTTCATCGGAATCTTCTGACACATCGGATAGGTAATTTTTATGTGTGATCATGGAGAAGATAAGCCAGGCAATATAAGCTACGATTAATATACCGGCTACAATCAAACTGAGCGTTTTGGTATCACTTGTGGTAATCGAATGCGTGTTCAGGAATACCGCAGGAACAAACAGGGCAATGACCGCCACAATCATCAGCGAGCCGTTCATACCGGCAAGGGAAACGTTAAAGCTTTGTATCTTGAATTTAGCTCCGCCCGCAAAAATGCTCAAACCAAGCACGAGAAGCAAATTGCCGATAATGGAACCGGTCAAACTGGCCTTCACCATATCGAACAGACCCTCTTTGACGAGGAAGATGGCGATAATCAACTCGGCAGCGTTACCGAAGGTTGCGTTCAAGAAACCGCCCAGACGTTGACCTGCGTAATGAGCTACATTCTCGGTCGCTTTACCCAGGAACCCCGCCACGAAGATTACAGAAATGGCTGCCAGGATGAATTGGACTATAGGATCCCAGCCCGCATAGTGTGCTATTGCACTAAGAATAAAAAATGCAATCAGTAAAAAAGGGCTCAACCATTTTTTCAATTTTCGACACCTCGGTGATATGTAGGATAAAGATTCTTTTTCAATATACCCAAAACGTATGGGGTTGTAAACAAATCTTGGGTTCAATATTTGCTTTTTGGTCCCTTTAGGATTTACAATAACTGATAATGAGGTGAAGGAGGAAGGGGTATGACTGAACAGCTTCAACTGGAGACGGGAACGATCCGGATATCGGATGATGTCGTATCGAAAATCGCCGGTTTGGCGGCTCTGGAAACCCCCGGCATTGCTGCAATGTCCGGCGGATTATCCGAAGGATGGGCCAAACGCCTGAGCGGAAAAAATGTACAGAAGGGCGTCACCGTGGAAGTGGGGCAGCTTGAAGCTGCAATCGATCTGCGGATCATCGTTTTGTATGAAACACCAATTCATGAGGTTTGCCGCATGCTGCAACAAAACGTGCGGGAAGCAGTCGAAAGCATGACAGGTCTTCGAGTCGTGGAAGTCAACGTCAAGGTTGAAGGCGTCGCTTTCAAGGATGATGAAATTGAAGACATTCCATCCCGAGCAAAATAAAAACACATACGCACAAAGAACATCCATGGATGTTATTACACAACAGGCAAAAAAAAGAGACTACACGGACCTCCGGTAGTCTCTTTTAATATTTACGGACTTCACAACCTCCTGCTGAACAGGCTGGTTGCTTTGTCTTGAGATACTGAGCATGATTCCCATGGCAAACATCATGATGAGCAGGGAGGTTCCTCCGTAACTGATAAAAGGAAGCGTAACCCCGGTCAGCGGAATCGTCTGCGACACACCACCAATATTGACGAAGGCCTGAATCGCGAAAAGTCCCATGATGCCGATGCCGACGAGCGTTCCAAAGGGATCGGTACACCTGAGCGCGATGATGATTCCTCGCCATATGAAATAAATGTATACAAGCAGGAAGAGGCTCGTTCCAATGAACCCGAATTCCTCTGCCATGACAGGGAAGATAAAGTCATTGTACGGGTTTTTAATATAATTCAGCTTTTGAATGCTTTTCCCGAAGCCGGTGCCCGTAAGCTGTCCGTTTCCGATGGCGGTCAAAGACTGAATGAGATTGTAGCCGTCGCCCTTCTCATCCTGGTACGGATCAATCCATGCCGAGATTCTTCCCATTTTGTAATTGCTGGACTGCGTCTGGGGCTCATCACTGTGCGCAATCGATTTGATCAAATAATTGGCACCGAGCACCAGGCTGGCTCCAAGGATCAGCAGGGCGGCCGAGGCGAGCATATGCTTCAAGCTGGCGCCACCTGCATAGATAATGATCGCGCTGGTCGCTACGAGAATCAGGGTTGAACCCAGATCCGGCTGCATCATGATTAGTCCTGCCACAAAACCGACAATCACCATAACGGGAATATAGCCTGTCCTCAAATCCCTGAAACGTTCTCCCTTCTTGACGATCAAGGCGGAGAGGTAGAGAATGATCGCGATTTTGGCTAGCTCTGTCGGCTGGATTCCCAGACCTGCAATGCCCAACCAGCTTCGAGCTCCATTGACGCTTTTTGTAAAAGGCACGATCGCAAGCATGATCACCGTAACGATAAACAGTGGGACAAAGAGCTTCTTATACTTGCTGTAATGGATGTTCATCGAGACAAACATCACAAATGTGCCAAGCATAGCCCAAACGAACTGTTTTTTCGTGAAATAAAGCGGATCATTATTGAATTTACTGCTGGAAATGGTGAGACTTGAACTGGCACTGAACACCATCACCAGCCCAAAACCGACCAACAAAAAAGTAAGGATAAGCAGTTGGAAATCCGGCGTCCCTCTCTTCTTGGGTTGGGGTTTTTTCTGATTCATAAGAGACCTGCTTAGGCTTCCAGAGCGGCTTTGAATTGCTGAATTTTTTTATTGGCCGTGTTAAGAATCTTGGAAGGAATCGGGGATTCGTATTCCAAGCCATGAGGGAAGGTGGCTTTTCCCATGTAAACGGCTTCGATTTCGAGCACGGTATCCGGCTTTTCCAGCTTACCTTCAACAGCGCGTGTGTTCATGCGCACAAAGTATTCGGAATTGGTATCTGTGTCTTCGATTTTATATTCGTATGTAGCACGGAAGTACTCCCACTGCCAACGTACAAATCCTGTTTTTTCGGCAACTTCATCCATAAATACCAAGTCGCTTTTCAGTCCGACAAGTCCTGTATTTTCAAAAATCATCCTATAAAATCCTCCTTATTTAAATGCCTGTAGAGTTCTTTACTCATGATATTATGTTTCAGGCACTTGTGCAAGCCTTGCCACTACAGGGGGACATACCCCATTTCAATCGTTTCTGCTACAATAGAAAAAAGGCATTGTGACCAGGTTGTGGAAAACAATGTGACAGGACATTCTTGGGCGAGAGGACGTGTTTACATGAGAGAAGAGGCATTGTTAAATGCACTGCAGCCGCAAATGGTGGAGTGGAGACGCTATCTGCACCGCCATCCGGAGCTTTCGTACCATGAAGAGAAAACATCGCAATTTATTTCCGGGACACTGCGGGAGCTTGGACTTGAGGTCTCTACACGCGTTGACGGCGGCCATGGCGTTCTGGCCATTTTAAAGGGCGGCAAGCCGGGTAAGACCGTGGCGCTTCGTGCCGATATGGATGCACTGCCGATCCAGGATGAGAAATCCTGTGAATATTCTTCCGAAGTGGAAGGCGTCATGCATGCTTGCGGTCACGATGGTCATACCTCGACGCTGCTTGCGGTGGCTGCATATTTTTGTCAGCGTCAAAAGGATGTGCAAGGAGAAGTTCGTTTCATCTTCCAGCCGGCAGAAGAAGTATGTCCCGGTGGCGCTCAAGGCATGATTGAAGCCGGGGTCCTGCAGGGAGTCGATGTCATTTATGGGGTTCATTTGTGGACGCCATTTGCGGCAGGTACGGCGGCAAGCGCACCGGGACCGCTTATGGCGGCGGCGGATGAGTTTTTTATAGATATACTGGGTAAGGGCGGCCATGGCGGAATGCCGCATGTAACCGTTGACAGCGTAGTTGCGGGAGCGGCGCTTGTCATGCAGCTGCAGAGCATCGTCAGCCGTACGGTAGACCCATTAAAGCCGGCTGTTGTGACGATTGGCACCATTAAGGGAGGAAGCGCGCAAAACGTCATTGCCGAATCCTGCCGCATTACAGGAACGGTACGCACCTTTGATGAAGAGACGCGGGAGCTGATCCGCACCCGGATCGAAGAAATCAGCCATTTGACGGCCAAAACCTATGGTGCAGAGGCAAAAGTCGATTATCTGATGGGTTATCCTCCGCTTGTGAATGACGAGGACGAGACCGGGCGTTTTTTTCGGGAAGCACCAAGCATATTTGGAGCGGAAAATGTAGCTCAGTGTGAAAAAATTATGCCTGCGGAGGATTTCTCCTACTACCTGCAGCAAATACCAGGCTGCTTTATGTTCGTCGGTGCAGGCAACGCAAGCATCCAAGCGATCTACCCGCATCATCATCCCCGTTTCGATTTTGATGAAACGGCGATGCTGAGCGCAGCCAAGCTTATGGTGACAATGACTCAGTCTTATCAGGGCTGGGAGTAGTATCGTTACAGAGAATGAAATGGAGTCTCTGAGAGAATGATTTGGCGAACATTGGGAAAATATAATGACACGGAACAAGACCGAAAGTTCATTTCCTTCATCAGGGAATGAACTTTTTTCTCGATATAAGAAAGGAGACGAGTATGAACGATCTAAAAGCCTGTATCGTCCAGCGCGACCGGACAGTTCTGCTGGAATGCGGTCATCCCGGATTCGAGGCGGCAAGGGAGAAATTATCCCGGTTTGCGGAGCTTGTGAAGAGTCCATCCGCATTTCATACTTATAGGATTACACCGCTTTCCCTATGGAATGCAGCGGCATTAGGCTGTACTACGGATGAAATTGCGGCTGATCTCACATCCCTGTCCAGATGGGGCGTGCCGGCAGGATTACTGCAGGAGATCCGCGAGCTCGTTTCGAGATATGGCAAACTAAAGCTGCAAAAGGAAGAGGGAAACGCAAATATGCTGCTACTGTCGGCTTCAGACAGCCTTTTTCTTGACGGAATATTGGACGTGCCGGCATTGGCAGCGCTAGGGCTGTCCCGGATTTCCCCGTTGGAGGTCCGGCTTGAAGCGGATAAAAGAGGTTGTCTCAAGCAGGAGCTCATGCGGAATGGGTTTCCCGTGCTGGATCTGGCTGGCTATCATGAGGGACAGGCCCTGCAGCTTGAGTGGAAACATGGAAGCGAGGTAAATGAATTTGCACTGCGAAGCTACCAGGAGGAAGCTGTAGCGGCCTTCGAAGGAGTGGCGGGCATTGGAGGAAGCGGTGTGCTCGTCCTGCCTTGCGGCGCGGGCAAAACCGTAATAGGCATTGCAGCGCTGGAACGCCAGCAGTGTGAGTGTTTGATTCTTACATCCAATACGACTTCCGTGGAGCAGTGGATCCAGGAGCTCACGGGGAAGACAACTCTACAATCATCCGAGGTGGGTCAATATACAGGCCAGAAAAAAGAAGTGAAGCCGGTAACGGTCGCCACATATCAAATCCTGACACATCGGCGTTCCAAAGGCGATGAGTTTGAACATATGAAGCTATTTAATGAACGGAACTGGGGATTGATCATCTATGATGAGGTGCATCTCCTGCCTGCACCGGTATTCCGGGCAACAGCCGATATTCAGGCTACGCGCAGGCTTGGACTGACTGCAACTCTTGTCCGTGAGGACGGATGCGAGCAGGATGTATTTTCATTGATTGGCCCGAAGCGATATGAAATGCCCTGGAAGGAGCTTGAGGCCAAGGGCTGGATCGCAAAGGTGGATTGCTGTGAAATTCGTGTACCCATGGATGCGGCTTTGCGCGAGCAATACCTATATGCGGAAGGCAAGGAGAAATTCCGTCTTGCTGCGGAAAATCCGGCCAAAACGCATACCGTGAAAGAGCTGCTGAATAGACATGCAACTGCAGGTGTTCTCATTATTGGTCAATATCTGGATCAGCTGCACGCAATCGCAGATGCGGTTGAAGCCCCACTCATCAGCGGAAGAATGCCACAGCAGCAGCGTACAGCTTTATATGCTTCCTTTAAAAAAGGGGAAATTCCTGTGCTGGTTGTTTCCAAGGTGGCGAATTTTGCCGTAGATCTCCCGGATGCATCGGTGGCGATCGAAATATCAGGAAGCTTCGGGTCAAGGCAGGAGGAGGCTCAGCGGCTGGGCAGGCTTTTGCGTCCGAAAGCCGGAGACAACCGGGCCTATTTCTATACGCTTGTTTCTGAAAATAGCAAGGAAGAAGAATTTGCCGTCCGCCGGCAGATGTTTCTCATTGAACAGGGTTATGAATATACAGTCCATTCCGCCAAGGAGGTACGATCCGGGACATGAACAACGAAACACCAACACAACAAGTAAGCTTAAGCCTGCTTGCTGCAACGGATCTTGAACTGCTGCGCATGCTGGTCGGCCGTTTTGGCGGAATATCCTTCAGTGAGCAAGCCTGGAAAGAGATGAGCAGCATGAACCGCAGTGGAGCGGAGCTAAAGCTCTCGTTCATACACTTAAGAAAACATGGCTGGGTACAGGCAGTGAAGAAATCCTGGGGAGAGAGGCTTTATTTTATTCCGGTGGATAAACTGATTCAGCTCTTGCCGGGCTTTTTTACGCCGGTTGCAAGACCTGTGAATGAATCGATGCTGGACATCCGGTGTGAGTCAGGGCCGGGACTTGCCCTCGACCTGCTTCACACACTTGCCTATACGGCTGAACAAGGACTTCCCTTGACGGCCAAAGGAACGATTCATAAAAAGAGTCTGCAAAAGCTGCAGGAGCTCATCACCTTAAAGGAAGTGCATTTGGAGCGGTTAGGACTTCAATATGCCCACCAAGAGATATATGGTCCGGTAACTGCGGTGGTTCTTGACCTGCTGTTATGTATAGGATTGCTCTCTAAAACTGCAGGCTCTCTGATCATTGTGGAGGAACGCCTTCGCGATTGGCTGAGTCTGACGGAACAGGAGATGAATCGGGTTCTGCTTCGTACGGTCAGCGAGCGTTACAGCCAGAACGAGGCTGACATGCAGCTGTTTCGTTATTTGATCTGTCTGCCCGCCTTTCAGGAAGGGATGTGGTTTGACGTGTCTTCCGTCGTGCAGTGGATGGATACCGAGGGAATGCTGGAAGCAGATAACAGTATGGAGAGGGTTGCTGCCTGGCTGTATGCCTTAGCTGGCTTTGGTTGGGGAGATGTAGCTGAAGTGAATGACGGAAAGTATGCTTTTCGCTGGAATATGGATCCTGAGCCGTTGCTGTTTGGAACGGATGAGGTTCATGAACCGAAGATCGACCGTTTGTACGTCCAGCCTGATTTTGATATCATCTGTCCTCCCGGTGTGCCGTACATTCAGCGGTGGAAGCTGCTTGCTTGTGCCGATCTGGTTCAATCGGACCGGATGTCCGTATACAAGCTGACGAGGTCAAGTGTGGCCAAGGCGGTAGAGAATGGGATGCGAATAGTCGAGATCCTAAGCTTTTTAACAGCAAGCTCCGCTCACGAAATACCGGGCCATGTAGAAGCTGCGCTTGAACAGTGGGGGAAAGAGATCGGCCGGACCCGTTTTGACGAGGTGCTATTGTTGTCCTGTGTGAGCGAAGATGAAGGGGATGCGATTGCTGCCAATCCTCGAATGGATGGTAAGTTGGATCGGATTGGACCTAAACATTTTATCATAACGGCATCTCAAGTAGCAGAACTGCGCAAAATACTGGAGTCCATGGGACTTGCTCCACTCAAATTGACGGGAAGCAGAGACCGGGATGACCCAGAGTATCCGCTGATTCATCATAAAGGCGAGATTTCAGATACACCGCGTGGGAGCTTGCTTAGCGAAAGAATGTATGAGAATCAGGGAGTGGTATACAGCGGGCGGAATGTCCATTTTTTTGAAGCTGATCATGAAATTCCTGAGCCCGCCTCCTTATTTCCTGGACATGATCAGATTCCTCCCAGATGGCTTCATGATTACAGGAGCTATCACAGTTCAACAGCGCAAAATATTATAGAACAAGCCCAAAGCTGGCAAACGCGAGTGCTTTTACAGCATGCAGGGAAGAGGGTGGAATTTGCCCCGCTGACGATTAACCTGAGTCCATGGCGCGCTGAAGGTATTTTGTATGATGTGGAAAACGACAGGTTCGAGCAGTTGGAGCTCTTTTCAGATGATTTGGGGGAACTGAAGCTGATTCTCCCTTCCTTTGACTGAAATATTCTTGGCAAGGAAGTACAGAAATCCTCTTCTTAAGAAACACGGGTTATGATATGATAGAAGAGTCCACTCCTAGAGAGTTGAACTTTTATAGAATTGAGATGAATTTCATGAGCGTATCTGAAGTGCAGACGATGGACATGGCTGCCGTACTGATGAACGCCTATGAATTAGGCGATATGATCAATCAGTCCGTCGAGGTATCTGATTATTTATATTGGAAGCAGCGCGTCGACAGCAATCCTGGTATTCAGGAGCTTGTCCGTATGCTTGCCAAAAAGAAAGAACTCTTTGATGAAACTCAGCGGTTTGGACACTTTCATCCAAACTATCACAGTGCCAAGGATGAGGTTAAGGCAGTGGAAGAACAGCTGGAACAATTTGAAGAGGTTGCCCGCTTTAAGCTGGCAGAAAGAAATTTGGATGACATGCTGCACCAGATGTCCGAGATGATTGCTTTTTCCGTATCGGACACGATCAAGGTGCCAAGCAATGATCCGAATCCCAAAAAGGGCTGCGGCGGGGGCGGCAAATGCGGCTGCGGCGGTTAATTACAAAGAGACAGGGAACATAAAGTGAGGTGGGAAAAGATGTTTGCAGAACGGACAGGTTACATTATTTGGGTAACAGATGTGAAAGCGGCCAGAAATCTTGAAAAGTACGGGACTGTTCATTATATTTCGAGACGTATGCATTATGTGGTGATGTACGTCAATGCGGATCGTGCTGAAGAGGTTGCCAAAAATATTCGCAGACTTTCCTATGTGCGAAAAATTGAGCGCTCCTATCGCAATGAGATCAAAACGGAATATACAAAGGATATCCCCGATAAGACAAGTTATTATGGCATGTAGCCAAGCGGACCGTTCTTTCTGCCACAATTGTGGTCTCCCATCGATCGCTAAATAATTTTTACTAGAAGCAGCCCTAGGGCTGCTTTTTTTTTTTTGCATAATTAATCTCGGTTCGATGGCTTGACCGCAATGGAATTTTCAGTTAGTAATAATGATCTATATGGTGGAGAGCTCTATCGGTCGATTATTTATATTTTAAAAAAACGGAAAGATGGATAGAAAAGATGCATATAGTCTATTAATTAGGCTTTTTTAGTAGAATACCTGTTTCTGAATCCTATTAATTTTAAGATATTTTTGCTTGTTTAACATGTGATGATGATGTAATATAATAGGTAAATATACTTAGATAAAAAGTCCTATATGGTGGAGAGTGATGTTCCATGCGCGACAAAGGAATGGAAAGATGGAGCACTTATGAACCATTCTATGTTGTTCTGGGTGATAAGAGGGTCGCAGACATTGTCATAACCAATCATGCAAAGACACGATATAATGACCGTATTCAAAGCGGGGATAGCCAGATTGACGATATTGCGGCATGGATGTGGGAATGTCTGAAGCAAAGCCGGATGCTTCCTTATTACCGTAATGAACAGGACGTATACTTGATTGATGAGGATTTGGTTGTTGTCGCCGAATTCACTGAAATAGAGGGAGAGCATGACATCAGTGGCAATCCCCTGCATAAAATGATTGTAGTTACTTTTTTGGGACGAATGTCTGAGACCATCGAACTGAGAGATTTGAAGTCCTATTATTCTTGGCTGCGCCATTCCCGGAGAATGACTTTGATTAAGAACACGCGTAAACGCAGATAGTATACATAACCAATAGCTTTTAGCAGCATGGGGTCCGATGATGGATTTCATGCTTTTTTTGTATGCCTTGTTCGGATCATATACAATAAATGGACATCGACAGAAGAATCAGGAGGGATATCAGAAGATGAACCAAGCTGAAGGAAGATGCGACCTGCATACCCATACCCGGGCCTCAGACGGAATGCAGAGTCCGGCGGACAACGTGCGGCGAGCTAGTGAAAAAGGATTATCGGCTGTGGCGATCACGGATCATGATACCGTTGCAGGTGTCCTCGAGGCGATGGAAGAAGGGGAACGCTGCGGTATAGACGTAGTGCCGGGAGTGGAGATCAGCACCCGTGCGGGAGGGAAAGATATTCATGTGCTCGGTTATTACGTAAGCTGCTCGGATGAGAAGTTTCTGAAACGGCTGGCTGATTTGCGGAACACCAGAGAAGAACGGAATGTAAAAATGATCGCGAAGCTGCAGGAGCTTGATGTCCAGATTACCATGGAAGATGTTATATCCGGGTTAGGAAGAGAGCTGCGTCCAGATGAGAGCGTCGGCCGACCGCATATGGCGGATGTTCTGGTCAGCAAAGGATATGCTAGGGATATGAGAGACGCATTCAACCGTTATCTGGGAGAGGATGCGCCTGCATATGTGTCTGTACCGAGGATTTCTCCTCTGGAAGCAATCGAGTGGATCCGCGAGGCTGGAGGGACTCCGGTGCTGGCTCATCCGGGAATATACGGGGATGATGATCTGGTGAGAGATATTCTGGAGCAGGCCAAGCCTGCAGGCATTGAAGTTTTTCATTCCGATCATGGAAAGGCTGAGGAGGAACGCTATCAGGCTATGGCTGATGATTACGCACTGATTGTTACCGCTGGCTCCGATTATCACGGGGCAAGACAGGGTGTTATATTTCACGGTGATATCGGCAGCCGCTGGGTTCCCGTTTCGGTACTGGAGCAGTTGAAGCGGGGCTCTGCAGGTCATTGATTGGATCGACCCCCAAGTCGGATAATCATGCAAAAAAACCACTGGAGCGATATTTTCCAGTGGTTTTCTTATTGGCGGGAGTTAATTTTGTTTTAGGGTATTCGGAAGACCTTTGATCCGTTCACTGTCGGGCGTGATAACCAATGTTTTCTGATGATCATAGATAACAAAGCCCGGCTTGGCCCCGCTTGGTTTATGGACATGGCGGATGAGCGTGTAATCGACGGGAACGCTGCTGGATTCTTTAGCCTGGCTGTAGTAGGCCGCAAGCAGCGCCGCTTCCTCCAATGTTTGATCTCCAAATTCGGTGCTGCGTATGACAACATGCGAGCCGGGAATGTCCTTCGTATGCAGCCAGGTATCATTTGAGCTTGCCAATCGATTGGTTAAATACTCATTTTGCAGGTTGTTTTTGCCAACGAATATTTCGATCCCTTCCGATGACGTGAAAACATGCAGTGTAGGGCGGTCGTTCTTCTTCTTTTTCTTTACCTTTTTGCTGCGGTCGCGAAGATATCCTTGCTGGATCAGCTCCTCGCGGATTTCGGCAATATCACTCATGGAGGCGTAGGACAGCTGCTGCAGCAGTTCATCCATATAACGGATTTCTTCCTGCGTCTTCTCGAGCTGCTCTTTGATGACTACCAGACTGTTTTTATATTTATTGTATTTTTTGAAATAGCGCTGCGCATTGTCCGAAGGCATGAGCAGCGGATCCAGCGGAATGGTGACCGCTTTTTGGTCCTCATCATAAAAGTTGACAAGCACCGCAGTTTTGTCGCCTTTTTGAATCGTATGGAGCGAAGCGAAGAGCAGTTCTCCATAGATACGGTACTGGTCTGCATCGCCAGCCTCAGCCAGATCCTCATGCAGATGATCCAGCTTCTTAATATTTTTGGAGCGTTCGTTTTGCAGGAAACGAAGAAGGTCACTGACCTTTTGCTTAACCGTGTCGCGCTCAGCCTTCTCCCCGTAATAATCCTCCATGCATGCGCTCATGGATTCGTAGTGCTTAACTTCGTTTTTTAACAGAGTCAGGTTTACCGCTGAAAAGATCATCTTGCCCTTGGCGTTTGCCCCCGTAACCGGTGTATATTCGTTTTTCTGGACGGGTTCCATAACCGAGCTGAAAGCATCCCATAAAGCGGAGCAGCGCTGATACGCTTCATCCTCACTCACTTGAAGATCGTAAATATCAGGTGTGCCGGAGCGGTGAACCATTTCCTGTGCGATGAGCGGGCTTATTCCGCTAAAGGTGTCGACGATCCATGGAATGGGCTCTTCGATTCCTGAGCATTTCGCACAAAATTCCTTGCGCTCTGCCGTGAGCGGATTTTGCTTATGCTGCTGCGGCGGCTCGGTATAGGCAAAGCCGGGCATAACGATCCGGTAGCTGCTGATGCTTGGGGTGACATGGTGGATTCCGTCCAGAATGGTTCCGCTTGAAGGATCGGTCAAAATAATATTACTGTGGCGTCCCATCAGCTCAATGATAATCTTTTTGGTTGAAACATCCCCGAGTTCATCGCGCTGGCGCACTGTCAGATGAATGATTCTCTCCATCCCCACCTGGCTGATTTCCTCGATAATTCCGCTTTCGCAGTGCTTGCGCATCAGCATGCAGAACATCGGCGCCTCCTGCGGGTTCAAGAAGCTCCGGTCCGTAAAGTGAACGCGCGGATAAGTCGGGTTGGCCGACAGCAGCAGCTTAACGTTGCCCTCGCGTGTGCGCAGGTGAAACAGAATATCATGATCGTTCGGTTGGTATATTTTGCTGATCCGGGCTCCCCGGTAGGCTTCGAGCTCATGCACGATCGCCCTAGTTACGATTCCGTCCAATGCCATTGTTTATATATCTCCCATCTTTTAATACAGAATTTAAGTCGATCCTAGCAAAATGCTCATGGTCAAAATCCAGTCTTCTCTATGATGCCATAGTTTGCCCAAAAACTTAAGAGGCGTCTTCTGTGATATTTCAGGTCCTGTCCGAATACATTTACGTTAGAACAGGTGGAAAAGCTGTCGGTATCTTCGGCAGCAGCACAAAGAGCGGGAGGGAAAGGAAAGCATGGAACAAAAAGCATGGCATCAGATGAATGCCGAGGATCTGCAGCAGGTTCTGAGCGTAGAGCCGCAGCATGGCCTTACGGAAGAACAGGCTGACGAACGAAGAAAGCAGCATGGAAGCAATGAGTTGTCTGAAGGCAAAAAGATCTCTCTATTCGCGCTGTTTTTGAACCAGTTCAAGGATTTTATGGTTCTGGTGCTGATGGGAGCCACACTGGTGTCCGGCCTGCTGGGTGAATATCTGGATGCCATTACCATTATCGCAATCATCCTGCTGAACGGAATACTGGGATTTGTTCAGGAATTCCGGGCTGAGCGATCCCTGCGCGCACTGAAGCAGCTGTCAGCCCCGTCAGCAAAGGTGCTAAGGGATGGAAAAACGGTCTCGATCCCGGCTAAGATGCTGGTCCCCGGCGACATTGTCATGCTGGAGAGCGGCGACCGCATTCCTGCGGATATACGCTGGCTGGAGACGAGCAGCTGCTACATTGAGGAATCGGCACTAACGGGTGAATCGGTGCCTGTAGGCAAACATAGCCAGGCTATTACCGAATCCGAAGTGCCGCTTGGAGATCAGAAAAACCTTGGCTTTATGGGAACGATGATGACTCGGGGTACTGCTAAAGCCATCGTCATCCGGACCGGCATGAATACGGAAATGGGCAAGATTGCTGATCTTATCCAAAATACGGATTCACAGCAGACCCCTCTCCAGCACCGTTTAGAGCAGCTTGGCAAGCTTTTGATCATTCTCTCCCTCGGCCTGACCGTCATGGTTGTCGCAGCGGGGATTTTGCACGGACAGCCAGCGGTAGGCATGTTCCTTGCGGGTGTCAGCCTTGCGGTAGCAGCCATACCTGAAGGGCTGCCGGCAATCGTTACTGTAGCATTGGCCTTAGGTGTACAGCGTATGATTAAGCGGAAAGCCATTGTCCGGAAGCTGCCTTCCGTAGAAACGCTTGGCTGCGCATCCGTCATTTGCTCTGACAAGACAGGCACCCTGACCCAAAATAAAATGACCGTTACCAGGCTGTGGATCGGCGGCCGCGACATGGAAGTGACTGGCGACGGCTATGCGCCAACCGGTCAGGTCTTGGAAAAGGGCAAGTCTATTGATATCCGGAACGATCAGGGATTGCGCCGTCTCTTGCAGATCGGTGCACTGTGTAACAATGCCGAAATTTATGAGATGCAGCAAGCAGAGCCAAAAGGTAAGCGGAAGGGAAAGGAAGAAACGGTAGGTCCCGTGTGGGGGTTAAAGGGTGATCCGACCGAGGGAGCACTGATTACACTGTCCTCCAAGATGGGGATGACGTCGGAATCCATGTCAGGACTGTACAAGCGGGATCAGGAGTTTCCTTTTGATTCCGAGCGGAAGCTGATGTCGGTCGTGGTCAGCCATCAAGGCGGCAAGCTGCTATGCACGAAAGGTGCGCCGGATGTGCTGCTGAATCAATGCACATATATTTTATGGGAAGGGAACGTGGTGCCGTTCACAACCACGTTGAAGCAAAAGGTGCTCGCAGCCAACGAACAGATGGCTTCCGCTGCTTTGCGCGTGCTTGGCACGGCTTACCGGGATATCCGGTCGCATGATTCCTTGAGCAATGAAAAAGAAGCAGAAAGCCAGCTCGTGTTCGTCGGCCTCGCGGGGATGATCGATCCGCCGCGGCGTGAGGTGCGTGACGCGATAAGTACCTGCCGCCGCGCCGGAATCAAAACCGTCATGATCACAGGAGACCACGGGACAACAGCCGAAGCAATTGCCCATCAGCTGGGTATTATACCGCGCGGAGGACTGGCGATGTCCGGGCAGGATCTGGGCCGTATTGATGATGACGAGCTGGATTCTAAAGTGGATAATATTTTTGTGTATTCCCGCGTATCTCCCGAGCATAAGCTGCGTATCGTCAAATCTCTCCAGCGGAAAGGGCATGTGGTAGCAATGACGGGGGATGGCGTCAATGATGCGCCTGCCATCAAAGCTGCCGATATCGGCATTGCTATGGGCATTACCGGAACGGATGTGACCAAGGAAGCTTCATCGCTGGTGCTCAGCGATGACAATTTCTCTACAATCGTTGCGGCAATCGAGGAGGGCCGGAACATCTATGAGAATATACGCAAATTTATCCGTTATCTCCTCGCATCAAACGTGGGCGAAATTTTAACCATGTTTTTCGCGATGATGCTGGCGCTTCCGCTTCCGCTGCTTCCGATCCAGATCTTATGGGTGAACCTGGTTACAGATGGTTTGCCGGCTATGGCGCTGGGCGTGGATCAGCCGGAGAAGGACTTAATGGAACATAAGCCGCGGGGTGCAAGAGAGAATATTTTTGCCCGCAGGCTTGGCTGGAAAATAATCAGCCGCGGCTTTTTGATCGGATTATGCACGCTTGGAGCCTTCTGGCTTACGCTTAAGACCGACCCGGGCAATGCAGGCCAGATTGCCAAAGCGCAGTCCGTCGCATTTGCAACTTTGGTACTGGCCCAGCTTATCCATGTATTTGATTGCAGAAGCTCGCGCTCCATTTTCCACCGCAATCCGCTGCAAAACAAATACCTGGTTCTCGCGGTGTTATCCTCCGTCGTATTGATGCTTGGCGTGATGTATATTGAAGCGCTGCAGCCGATTTTCAAGACGGTGCCGCTTGGCTTCCGCGAATGGGCGATTTCGATCGTCGCGGCTGGCATTCCTACCTTCCTGATGGGTGCCGGCAGTGTATGGGGCGGCAGACGCCAAAAGCGCAAAGGCGGCGGTGGGCGCTTCGTGATGAAAAGTACAAAATTTTCAGCATAAAGTTAATACAATTTCGCCACTCCTTACGATATGCTTGTGAGCAGTAAACAAGCCGAACGAAGGAGTGGCAAAACCGATGGAATTTACAAAAATGCATGGTCTGGGTAATGACTTTATTGTGATATATGGTGAGCAGGTTCTTCCTGAAGATGCGGCAGAGCTTGCCGTCAAATGGTGCGACCGTTATTTTGGCATCGGAGCAGACGGGCTGGTTTATATCCTGCCTTCCGAACAGGCGGACTACCGGATGAGAATTATTAATTCTGACGGAAGTGAAGCAGAGCAGTGCGGCAATGCGATCCGCTGCGTTGCCAAATACGTGTATGATCACGGTTATGTGCAGAGAGAGCAAATTACGATCGAAACGTTGGGGGCAGGCGTGCAGAAGGTTTCCATTCACACAGATCATGCAAAGGCGGTTACGGTAACCGTTGATATGGGCGAGCCTGTGCTTGAGGGGCTCAAAATCCCGACGACGATCAATTCCACGCCCGTTGTGAATGTCCCGCTTGAGTCTGATGGATCTTCATTCCATTTCACAGCGGTGTCTATGGGCAACCCGCACTGCGTGATCTATGTGGATGATGCGGTAAACTTCGATCTGAACACATGGGGGCCAAAGCTTGAAGCACATCCTCTATTTCCGAAAAAAGTAAACGTGGAGTTTGCTACGGTTCTTAACCGCCAAACCGTCGACATGCGCGTCTGGGAACGCGGTGCAGGCCCGACGCTGGCTTGCGGTACTGGAGCGTGTGCCACACTGGTATCTTCGGTATTGAACGGGAAGACAGACCGTGAGGCGGAAATTCGCCTGAAGGGCGGCAGTCTCTATATTAAATGGAATGAACAGGATAACCGGGTGTACATGACAGGTCCAGCGGCTTTTGTATACACAGGGAAGGTAACAGCATAAACCTGAGCCGATGGGTTTTTGATCAAAAAGCTTGCTAATCCGCCTGCGGGCATGGGTTTGCAGGCTTTTTTCCGCCCTTCGGGATGCTATCTTTAAAATTCCGTTAATTCCGTCCTAACTTGTGGGAATATATAAGGTTTTGTGATACATTAGTATGAAACTACGGTCAGGTTGGGGGAATTATGATGAAGCCGGATTTGCGCAAGGCATTGGATACTCAAGTGCTTGTCGGGGATGGAGCGATGGGCACTTTCTTATATCAAATGGGTTTTCCCGTTGGGATTTCGTATGAAGAGTTAAATTTGACCTCACCGGAAGTCATCCGGGATGTTCACCGGCGCTATATGGAAGCAGGCGCACAAGTACTTGAGACGAACACTTTTTCAGCTAACTTTGACAAACTGTCCAAGTACGGATTGGAATCCAAGGTTAATGAGATTAACCGTGCAGGCGTACGTATCGCCCGTGAAGCCGCTGGAGAATATGGCTATGTGGTCGGGGCTGTGGGCTCGATCCGGGGCGGCAAGCGGACGAATGTATCCACTGGAGAACTGAAAAAGTATTTTGAACAGCAGCTTCAAGTGCTATTAAGCGAGGGAGTAGACGGTATTCTGCTCGAAACCTTTTATGATGTTGAAGAACTTGCGTTGGCTTTGTCCATTGCGCGGCGTTTAACTGCTGTACCTGTCATCTGTCAGTTCGCGGTGGAGGATGTGGCCAGAACTCTCGATGGATACACGATGCCGGAAGCCTTCCGGATCATGCAGCAGGAAGGGGCCGATGTAATCGGCTTTAACTGCCGCACCGGTCCAAACGGTATCATGGGCGCAATGAAGACGCTTGACGGCCATCTGCCGGCTCCGATGTCGGTCTATCCGAATGCGGGTGTTGCCGACTACGTAGACGGGGAATATCAATATGGAGCAGGCCCGGAGTACTTTGGTCAAATGGCTGTGAAATTCGCCGATCTGGGGGCACATATCATTGGCGGCTGCTGCGGCACCACACCGGCACATATTGCGGCAATAGCCGGAGCGCTTGAAGGCTACACACCGCCAGTTTTTGTATATGAGCCCATTCCTGAACAAACGGCGCCTCTTGTTATCCATGAGCATCTTCCGCAGGAAGAGAATGAGGAGAAGACGGAGCCTAACCTGGTAGATTTAGCCAAACAGCGTCATACCGTAATTGTGGAACTTGATCCTCCCCGTGATCTGGATATCGCCAAATTTATGCAGGGAGCTGAAAGATTGAAGCAAGCCGGTGCGGATGCGCTCACGCTTGCTGACAATTCCCTTGCGGTTACACGCATGAGCAATATGGCACTCGGGCATTTGGTTCAGGCACAAACGGGTTTGAGACCACTTGTGCATATTGCCTGCCGGGATCGCAATCTAATCGGCACGCAGTCACATATGATGGGATTTGATGCACTGGGCATTGATCATGTGCTGGCTGTAACAGGTGATCCTGCACGATTTGGGGATCTGCCGGGTTCAAGCTCGGTGTATGATCTGACATCCTTTGAAATCATCCGCATGATTAAACAGCTTAACGAAGGCATATCCTTTTCAGGTAAGCCATTGAAGCAAAAAGCAAAATTCGTGGTAGGCGCAGCTTTTAATCCGCATGGCAAGCATCTGCATAAAGCAGTAGCGCGTCTGGAACGGAAAATAGCTGCAGGAGCGGATTACATTATGACTCAGCCTGTGTATGACCCCGAGCTGATCCGCGCCGTCAAGGAAGCGACAAGCCACCTGGAGACGCCTATTTTTATGGGGATTATGCCGCTGGCGAGCGGTAGAAATGCAGAATATTTACACAACGAGGTTCCGGGCATTCAGCTTTCGGAAGATGTCCGCGGGCGGATGGCCGGGCTTGAAGGGGAAGAGGGCAGAGCCATGGGGGTTCAGATCGCAAAGGAACTCCTGGATGTAGCGATGGACCATTTTAACGGCATCTATCTGATGACTCCATTTATGCTTTATGAAATGAGCGCCCAGCTCATCGAGCATGTTTGGGCCAGATCGGGCCGGCAATTGTCCCCCTTGTTTCGTTGATCGTAATCAATTACAATAGTGTAATGGATGTGGTGCCGATGTCTTTTAGCATGACCGGATATGGTCAATCTGCCCTCCAGCATGGAGGGTATAAAGTAGTATTTGAAGTGAAGTCCGTCAATCACCGATACTGCGAAGTTGTCCTTCGTTTGCCGCGTGAGTGGACATGCTTTGAGGACTCTTTGCGAAGAACGGTGCAGCAGTATGTAAAACGCGGACGGGTTGACGTTTACGTCAATAAGGAAGAGGGCGACGAGCATGCTCCACATGCCCTGCTGAACGAGCATGCCATACAAACGTATTTGCAGGCCGCCCAGGATCTTTCGCAGCAGTATGGCCTTGATGGTGAGCTGACTGTGAAGGATTTGTTGTCTCTTCCCGGTGTGTGGATTGCCCCCGAGCACATCGCCTTACCGGGTGCTTCCGATTTGGATGATTGGGGTCCGGTCCTGGAAAATGGCCTGCGGAAGGCTATGGAGGGACTCTCGGCCATGCGAAGTCTGGAAGGCAAACATCTTGCCACAGATGTGGAGCAGCGTTTGATTAAGCTTCAGCATCTGCATAGCGAGATGATGCAGCTGGCACCAACAGTAGTCGAGGATTACCGCAATAAGCTCAAACAAAGGCTGTCTGATCTTAATGACGGTTCGTTTGCCTTTGATGAACATAAATTTGGCATGGAAGTTGCTATCTTCGCAGACCGTTCTAACATTGATGAAGAACTGACACGGCTGCAGAGCCATTTTGAGCAGTGCAAGGGATTGCTTCGTGCGGATGAACCGGTCGGAAGAAAACTGGATTTTCTGATTCAGGAAATGAACAGGGAAGTCAATACGATTGGATCGAAAGCCAATCATCTGACTCTGGTAAACCGTGTTGTCGAAATGAAGGCGGAACTGGAAAAAATTCGCGAACAATTGGCCAATATAGAATAAACAGGCAGTTTCGACAGAAAACAGGCAAGAGTCAAATGTATAGGGGGATAAACCTGATTATGGCAATCAAACTCATTAACATCGGCTTCGGGAATATTGTATCGGCTAACCGAATCATTTCCATTGTAAGCCCTGAATCAGCACCCATTAAAAGAATCATTCAAGAAGCAAGAGACCGTCATATGCTGATTGATGCGACCTATGGACGCCGGACGCGTGCCGTGATCATTACCGATAGCGATCATGTCATCCTGTCCGCGGTGCAGCCTGAAACGGTAGCGCACCGACTCTCAAGCAAAGACGACGATAATGACGAATAACGAGTTGGGGAGTAATATGGCAAAAGGAATATTGTTTATATTATCCGGACCTTCCGGGGTCGGGAAAGGCACCGTATGTACCGCACTGAGAGGCAAGATTCCGGAACTCGTTTATTCCGTTTCGGCAACGACCCGGAGTCCGCGGCTTGGCGAGGAAGACGGAGTGAATTATTTTTTCAAAACCCGTGACCAGTTTCTGAATATGATGCAGAACGACCAGCTTTTGGAGCATGCGGAATATGTAGGGAACTATTATGGTACACCGCGTGATTTCGTGGAAAAGACGCTCCTAAGCGGCAATGATATTATTTTAGAGATCGAGGTGCAGGGTGCGCTGCAGGTGAAGGAAAAGTTCCCTGAGGGAGTGTTTATCTTCCTGCTGCCGCCATCACTGGATGAACTGAAAGACCGTATCCGCGGACGCGGTACGGAGAATCAGGCAACAATCGATCACCGGATGTCGGTTGCAGTCGATGAGATCAATTTGATGGAGCATTATGACTATGCTGTCGTTAATGATCAGATCGATTCCGCGTGCAAACGAATAGAATCTATTATTGTAGCCGAACATTGTAAGGTGAAACGATAGGACGAGAGTAGTTTAGACTTTTGATGAAGAAGAGGTGGCGGTAACATGTTGTATCCTTCGATTGATGAAATGATGAATAAAGTCGACAGTAAATATTCGCTGGTGGTCGCTGCGTCAAGACGTGCAAGACAACTGCGCGAAGGCGAGAAGACCGGTCTCAAACATCCTAGATCTCATAAATATGTGGGTGTAGCTCTGGAGGAAATCTACGGTGACCTTCTTCGTATTATTCCTGAGCCTGCAACAGAAAAAGACGAAATCAAGAAACGTTAAATCACGGATTATAGAATTTTGAAGGCTTCAGCGGTGCTGAACCATTCTATAGTCGCAGGAGGAGGCGCGCATGAGTAATGCCGGCCTGCTTCCTGTCCTAGCGTCAATAGACGCTGTACCGAATACAACCGCAAGGTTGTATTTTTTTCTCTATTTCTGGGTGAAAGAGGGGGATTCACATGTTAAGCGGTAAAACGATCGTACTTGGCGTTACGGGAGGAATTGCGGCATACAAGGCGGCAACTCTGTGCAGCAAGCTGGTCCAAAAAGGGGCAAATGTGCATGTTATTATGACGTCCTCGGCCAAGCAGTTCATTACGGAACTGACGCTGCAAAGCCTGTCCAAAAATGCGGTGTTCAGTGATACCTTTGATGAGAGAGACCCATCCGTGGTTTCTCATATCCGTTTGGCGGACGCGGCCGATCTTGTGCTGATCGCACCGGCGACAGCCAATGTGATTGCCAAAATGGCTCATGGACTGGCTGATGATATGCTGACCACCACGCTTTTGGCGACGATGGCGCCGGTAATGGTAGCTCCCGCGATGAATGTTCATATGTATGGGCATCCCGCTGTAATGGAAAATATGAAAACGCTGGAGCAAAGAGGCGTTATGATGATCGAGCCGGGCGAAGGCCTGCTTGCCTGCGGCTACGTTGGAAAAGGACGCATGGAGGAGCCGGAAAGCATTGTGGCCGTGGTCGAACGTTATTTTGCCGAGAAGGAGAAGGCAGAGCCGGGGCTTTTGCATGGAAAAAAAGTGGTTGTTACGTCGGGGGGCACTATCGAGCGTATTGATCCTGTGCGCTATATTACCAATGATTCATCCGGTAAAATGGGCTTTGCCATTGCCAAGGCCGCGCGTGAGATGGGGGCTTCGGTCCACCTGATTCATGGTCATACCGATACGGCTCCACCGGCAGGAATTGATGCCGAAGCTGTTCAATCGGCGGATGATATGTACCAGGCTGTTCTGAAGCATTGGCATGATAGTGACATAGTCATCAAAGCCGCAGCAGTAGCAGACTACCGTCCAGCCGAAACAGCGAGCAGCAAGATCAAGAAGAAGGGCGATACGATGACGCTCGAACTCGTCAAGACCGTGGATATTCTGGAGCAGCTTGGCAAAAGCAAAGCAAACCAGTTTTTGATCGGATTCGCCGCTGAGACTCATAATGTGGAAGTTTATGCCAAGGATAAGCTGGTCCGTAAAAATTGCGATCTGATTGTAGCCAATGATGTTACGGCAGAGGGAGCCGGCTTCCGTTCGGACACCAACATCGTGCAGGTTTATGATGCTGACGGTTTAGTGGAGCAAATGCCCGTGATGTCAAAAGATGAAATTGCACGGCGGCTTCTGACCATTGCTGCTGCGCGGATGAACGGAGCAGGTAACTGATGCAGCCGCAAGTGGCCAAGGTCATCGTTGATGTTCCGGTAAAGGATACCGACCGCCCCTTTGATTATCTTATCCCAGAATCCATGCGGGCATGGATTGAGATAGGAAGCCGTGTTGGAGTTCCTTTCGGCCACCGGACGGTTCAGGGCTTCGTCGTGGCGCTGCAGGAGGAACCTTCCGCTGGTGGAATGCGCCTGAAGGCTATTCAGGAGGTATTGGATGTAGTCCCTCCGTTATCGCCTGAGCTGGTGAAGCTTGCAGAATGGATGAGTCAAAAGTACGCCTGCCGGTTTATCACAGCTCTTCAGGTCATGGTTCCGACAGCGCTGAAAGGTAAGGCCGAAAGGTATATCTCACTCGGAGATGCCCCTGAGCAAGATGAAGAAGAGGATGAGTATTCAGGGACACTGGTCCGAATTGCGTCAGAAACAACGGAAGAAGTCCGAACGATCCTGGCTTATGTCGGGCAAAAAGGCGAGGTTCCTGCCCAGCATCTCAGCCGTATTTTCCCGGATAGTGCAGATACAATTAAATCTCTGCTTCGTAAAGGAGTTCTTCAGGAGAATCAATCGATAAAGGACAAACTTCAGAAGAAAACGCTCAAGGCGGTCGATCTTGTCGTGGAGCCGGATGCAGCAGAAGCAGCACTGGAAGACTTTCCGGCTAAGGCACAACGTCAGCGGGAAGTTCTACAGTTTATTCTGGAAATGAAGGAACTGCTGCCGTTGCCTCTAAAAGAAATTCTGTCCTCGCTTCAGGTATCGGCTGCTACCGTCAAGGGGCTCGCAGACAAGGGTTTTATTTCGATCGAAGATCAGGAAGTGTTCCGCGACCCATACAGGGGACGACGCTTCAAGCCTTCGGTACCACTGCAGTTGAACGATGAGCAGCAGCAGGCCTATGACCGTATACAGGACACACTGGATGCCTACCGTCATGGCGTGTTTCTTTTGCATGGCGTTACAGGCAGTGGTAAAACCGAAATTTATCTGCAAACCATTCAGCACTGTATTGAGCAGGGGCGGCAGGCTATTGTCCTTGTACCGGAAATATCGCTGACACCGCAGATGGTTGAACGCTTTAAAGGACGTTTCGGCGATCTGGTGGCGGTCATGCACAGCCGGCTTTCCGGCGGCGAACGCTATGATGAATGGCGGAAAATCCGCGAAGGTAAGGTGAAGGTAGCCATAGGGGCACGTTCTGCAGTATTTGCACCATTTGAGCAAATCGGACTCATTATTATGGATGAAGAGCATGAAACGTCGTACAAGCAAGAGGAAAGTCCCAAGTATCATGCAAGGGACGTGGCAGTCAAGCGTGCTCAGCAGCAAGGAGCGGCTGTGATTTTGGGTTCAGCAACGCCTTCGCTGGAGAGCTACTATGCAGCCCGCTCCCAGTCGGATGATAACTTCTCTCCTATGCTGCTGGAAATGAAGCACCGGGCGCTCGGCAACGAGCTTCCAGCTGTGGAGATCGTAGATATGCGGGAGGAGCTGAAGGAAGGTAATCGTTCGATGTTCAGCCGTTCTTTGCATCAGGCGATCGAAGTACGACTGGAGCGGCAGGAGCAAACGGTGCTGCTGCTTAATCGACGCGGGTATTCTACGTTCGTGATGTGCCGCAGCTGCGGCTATGTGGCGGGGTGCCCGGAATGTGATATTTCCTTGACCTATCATCAAAAATCGAACAACCTCCGCTGTCACTATTGCGGTTATGCCGAGCCGGCACCATCCGTTTGTCCGGACTGCGGCAGTGAGCATATCCGCTATTTCGGAACGGGCACGCAGCGGGTGGAAGAGGAATTGGCCAAGCTATTTCCGGGTATTCGGGTTATCCGCATGGACGTGGATACAACGACAGAAAAGGGATCTCATGAGAAGCTGCTTAAGCAGTTCCGCGATAAGAAGGCGGATGTTCTCCTGGGCACCCAGATGGTGGCCAAAGGGCTGGATTTTCCGGATGTTACGCTCGTCGGTGTTATTACCGCCGATTCCGCCCTCAATTTGCCGGATTTTCGCGCTGGCGAGAAAACCTTCCAGCTGATGACTCAGGTAGCAGGACGGGCGGGACGCCATCAGCTGCCGGGAGAGGTGATGATCCAGTCCTATACGCCGGATCACTACTCCATCATCCATGCAAGCGGGCATGATTATCATTCCTTCGTGAGGGATGAACTGAAGCACCGCCGTAATCTTCACTATCCGCCATACTGCCGCCTGATTCTGATTACGTTAACTCATGAGCAGCTTCCGCTGCTGGTTCGAATGGCTGAAAACATGGTGTCGGTGCTTCAGGGGAAAGCAAGACAGCGCGGATGGTTCGGCAGTTTGGACCGGCTGACAGCAGATGCATTCGACGTGCTTGGACCAGTAGCTTCACCCATTCCGCGCATAAAAAATAGATACAGATTTCAATGTATGGTAAAATGGCGTGGGAATATCGATGCCGTCGGGCTGGTACGCGCAGCGGCCGAACAGCTTGAAGACACGGCACATAACCAAAAGCTTCAGATCAGTATCGATGTGGATCCGCAAATGCTGATGTAATCCCCGTCATATGAAATGAAACTACGGATGTAATCAAATACATGAGGATTATGCAAAATCCTGACATGAATACCCATAAGGAAGGTGTCATCATGGCAATTCGCATTATCGTAAAAGAACCTGATGCAGTACTGCACAAAATAGCAAAAGAAGTAAAAGAAATTACACCAAACGTAAAAAAACTACTGAAGGATATGGCGGAAACCATGTACGACGCGGAAGGTGTCGGCCTTGCCGCTCCCCAGGTCGGAATCCTGAAACGGCTGATTGTCGTTGACGTGGGCGACGATCACGGGTTGATCAAGCTTGTGAATCCGGTGATTGTTGCGAAGGAAGGCGAACAGTTTGGTCCCGAAGGCTGCCTCAGTATTCCCGGCTATAACGGGGATGTGCGCCGCGCCGAGCAGGTTACGGTAAAAGGATTGGATGAGAACGGTAACGAGGTAACGATTACAGGTACCGGATTATTGTCCCGTTGCTTCCAACATGAGATTGACCATCTGGATGGAGTCCTGTTTACCGACATTGCTGAAAAAGTATATGAATACGTACCAGAACGTCCCGGAAAGGAGTAATGCTTCATGAAAATCGTGTTCATGGGGACACCGGCCTTTGCCGTTCCCAGTCTGCGCATGCTTCTGGACGAAGGATATAACGTCGTTGCAGTGGTAACTCAGCCTGACCGGCCTCAGGGACGCAAAAAGGTGCTGATGCCAACACCGGTTAAAGAGGTTGCTCTGGAGCAAGGGATTCCCGTGCTTCAGCCTCAGCGCATGCGCAGTCCTGAAGCGGTAGCGGAGCTTGCAGCTTACAAGCCGGATTTGATCGTGACGGCAGCATATGGGCAGATCCTTCCCAAAGGTGTGCTTGAACTGCCTGCCAATGGCTGTGTCAATGTTCATGGCTCGCTACTTCCCCAATATCGGGGCGGTGCACCGATCCAGCGCTGTATCATCAATGGTGAAACCGAAACGGGCATCACGCTGATGTATATGGCAGAAGGTCTGGATACTGGAGATATGATTGCCCAGGTGAAGATCCCTATCGATGAGGAGGACACCTCGGGAACGCTGTTTGAGAAGCTGAGTATTGCCGGGGCGGCGCTCTTGAAAGAGCAAATGCCGCGTCTGGCCAATGGACGCCTGGAGGCTGAGGTGCAGGACGAGCAGAAGGCTTCGTATGCGCCCAATTTGAAGCGCGAGGATGAAAAGATAGATTGGAGTGCGTCAACGCGCGATATCTATAATCAGATTCGTGGTCTGGTTCCCTTTTCCGGTGCCTTCACGCTTTGGAATGATGAGGTCTTTAAAGCGTGGGCTTCCCGAAAAACAGACAAAGCCTCCAAGGAAGCTGATCCTGGAACGGTGCTTCAGCTTACTGATCAGGGGATTGAAGTAAAAACAGGCGATGCGTCACTGTGGCTGACTCGGATTCAGCCTAGCGGCAAAAAACAGATGGAAGCGGCTGAGTTTGTCCGCGGCAATACGATGACTTCTGGGACGGTGCTCGGGTGAGCGCAGGTAACCGCCAAGGCAAAGGAAGAATGTCGGCGCGGGAACTCGCCATGGAAGTACTGACACAGGTTGAACAGAATAAAGCCTACAGTAATTTGCAGCTGAATTCGGCCTTGCAGCGGGCTTCATTGTCCAAAGAGGATACGGGTCTCGCAACAGAGCTGGTATACGGAACAGTCTCCCGGCTCAATACGCTGGATTATTTTCTGGAACGTTTTGTAGCCAAAGGAGTGAAAAAGCTGCAGCCTTGGGTAAGGAATTTACTGCGGCTCAGCTTGTATCAAATGATGTACCTGGACCGGATTCCTCCGCATGCCGTGGTCAACGAGGCGGTCAATCTGGCAAAACACCGGGGACATCAAGGAATATCCGGAATGGTGAATGGAGTTCTGCGGAACTTACTGAGAAACCGCGAGGACTTGGTAATCCCTGAAGGTCTTTCGACTGCCGAACGTATTGCGCTTGAGCATTCCCATCCGCAGTGGCTGGTGGAACGCTGGATCAGTCAATATGGCGAAACTACAGCAGAAGCGATTTGCCGGGCCAATAATGAGCCTCCTTCCGTAAGTGTCCGGGTTAACATCACGATGATCAGTCGTGAAGAGATGTTGGCTGAAATGAAGGAGGCAGGACTTGAGGCTACCCCTTCATCGCTCTCACCGGAAGGAATTCTGGTGCACAGCGGCGGCAATATGGCGCTTAGCGGGTGGTACCGGGACGGGCAAATCTCGGTACAGGATGAGAGCTCCATGCTCGTGGCAGGCGCTGTCCGGCCGGCGCCCGGCATGAAGGTGCTGGACTGCTGCGCCGCACCGGGCGGCAAAACAGCGCATATGGCAGAGCTTATGCACGATCAAGGCGAGATTATAGCCAATGATCTACATGAGCATAAGCGCAAGCTGATCGGCGAACAGGCTGAAAGATTAGGGTTAGACAGCATCCACACCGTGACGGGGAACGCGCTCGAACTGGTTCAAAGGTATCCAGCGGGTTCATTCGACCGGATTTTGCTTGATGCTCCCTGCTCGGGTCTAGGCGTCATCCGGCGCAAGCCCGACCTGAAATGGACTAAAACCGCCGAAGATATCGGCGAAATCGCCAGCCTGCAGCTTGAACTGCTGGATTCCGTTTCTTCTTTGCTGCGGGTCGGCGGGATTCTGGTGTACAGTACCTGCACAATTGATCCGGAAGAGAACGAAGGAACGGTACAGCATTTTCTGGAGACCCATCCCGGTTTTGGGGTTCCGGAAAATTCCGGTGAGGAGTGGAGCAAGCTGCACTCCGCAACCGGCGGAGCGGGTGTACAGATACTGCCGCAGGACTATCATAGTGACGGCTTTTATATTGCCAGACTCCAAAGATTCTCTTAAACTATCGCAATAAGACATGATTGATACAGCTTAAATGATCCCGCTGGGCCTTTAGCTTGGGCGGGGTTTCTCTTTTACCGCTACTTTTTTTTGTGTTAAAATAGGAAGAATGAGAAATAATACGCATAGAATGATAAAAGACAGGTGTGGTGAAATGAAGCCTTTTATATATGATTTGAATTTGGATGATCTTCAGGAATGGGCAAAAGAAAACGGAGAATCCGCGTTTCGGGCCGGACAGATTTTTGACTGGCTTTACGTTAAGAGAGTTAATAATTTTCAGGAAATGACGAACCTTTCTAAAGAGCTTCGCCAGAAGCTGGAGGACCAGTTTGAGTTTGTAACCCTAAACGAAATTACCAAGCTCGAATCGAAGGATGGAACGGTTAAGTTCCTGTTTGGCCTGCATGATGAACATGCAATCGAAACGGTTATTATGAAGCACAGCTACGGGAACAGCATTTGCGTGACTACCCAGGTAGGCTGTCGCATCGGATGTACATTCTGCGCATCTACCCTTGGCGGGCTCAAGCGTAATCTGACAGCAGGCGAAATTGTTGCACAGGTAGTCCAGGCCCAAAAAATACTGGATCAAAGGGGCGAACGTGTCAGCAGCATTGTTATCATGGGCTCCGGCGAGCCGTTTGAGAATTATGAAGCTACGATGAAATTCCTTCGTATCATGATCCATGAGAAGGGTCTTAACATTGGCCAGCGGCATATTACCGTATCCACCAGCGGCATTGTTCCAAATATTTATAAATTCGCTAATGAGGATACCCAGATCAATCTGGCGATTTCCATTCATGCTCCGAATGACATGCTGCGTTCCAAGCTCATGCCGGTTAACCGCCGTTATCCTTTCGAGGACGTGATGGAATCCCTTCGATTCTATCTGGCTAAGACTGGCCGCCGCATCACTTTTGAATACGCCTTGATCGGCGGGGTAAATGATCAGCCGGAGCATGCGCTTGAGCTGGCCAACGTGCTGAAGGACATGCTTTGTCATGTCAATTTGATTCCGGTAAACCATGTGCCTGAGCGTAAATATATCCGGACATCACGTAATGATATTTTCAAGTTTCAGAAAGTACTCGCAGAAAACGGTGTGAATGTAACGATCCGCCGTGAACAAGGCCACGATATCGCGGCTGCATGCGGACAACTGCGTGCCAAGCATATGGAGTTGAGGTGAGAGAAACTTGATCAAAACAGTTCAGGCCAGTAACATCGGGCGGGTTCGAACGGTGAATGAGGACTCAGTCTGGATCGGTCAGCTTCCGCAAGGATACACCATCGGCATCGTTGCTGACGGTATGGGCGGCCATCAGGCTGGCGATACCGCGAGCAGGCTTGCCGTGGATACCATTGCGGGAGACCTGACCGCGCTGGAAGAGAACATGTCTGCCGAGGGTCTTAGCGCTGCGGTTAGTGATGCCATATTGCATGCCAATGATGTCATCTACAGCGAAGCATCCAAAAATGAAAAATATCACAACATGGGAACGACGGTTGAGGTGCTGCTGCTGCATGACGAGTCCGGAATTATTGGACATATCGGAGACAGCCGGGCTTACAAGATTATGAATGGTGAAGCCATTCAGCTTACGGAAGATCATACGCTTGTTAATGAGCTGTTTAAAAGCGGCCAGATAAGCCTCGAGGAAATGAAGACCCATCCGCGGCGCAATGTGATCATGCGCGCTTTGGGCACTGATCCCGAGGTATCTGTCGATCTGTATCCTGTCACACTATCTGCCGGAGAAGTACTCCTTTTATGCAGCGATGGACTCAGCAGTCTGGTTAGTGGCGATCACATCGCCCAAATTACCGGAATGCAGGACGTTCCGCTGAATGAACGGGCGGACCGACTTCTGCAGCTGGCACTTCTCGCCGGAGGCGATGACAACATTACCGTCGCCCTGTTTGAACTTCAAGATGAAGTCGCCGGGCAAAGTATAAAGGAGTGGGATTCATGATCGGACACGAATTGGGCGGCCGTTATGAAATTATTGAACGAATTGGCGGCGGCGGGATGGCTCTCGTCTACAAAGCCCATGATTTGCTACTGGGCCGCAACGTCGCTGTCAAGGTGCTGCGCCAGCAGTTTGTGCACGATGAGGAGTTTATCCGCCGCTTCCGCCGTGAGGCGCAATCGGCTGCTTCGCTCTCGCACCCTAACGTTGTCAGCATATACGATGTGGGTCAGGAAGACGAAGTTCATTATATCGTCATGGAGTACGTCGAAGGGCATAACCTGAACGAAATTATCAAGGAGCGGGCACCTCTGCAGATTGATGAGGCTGTGCGAATCGCATCCCAGATTTGTGATGCGCTCGATCATGCCCACCAAAATCAGATTATTCATAGGGATATTAAACCTCATAATATATTGATCGGGCGTAACGGCAGAGTGAAAGTAACGGATTTCGGGATTGCCCGTGCCGTAACCTCAACGACCATAACCCAGACCGGGTCTGTGATCGGTTCTGTACATTATTTCTCTCCGGAGCATGCCAAAGGTGTAGTTACCGGAGAAAAATCGGATTTATATTCACTTGGTATTGTACTGTATCAAATGCTGACGGCTAGCCTCCCGTTTCTTGGAGAAAGCCCGATCAGTGTCGCACTCAAGCATTTGCAGGAGGAGTTTGAAGAGCCGCGTGAAGTGAATCCTCTCATCCCGCAGAGTGTGGAAAATATTATTCTCAAATCGATGCGTAAAAATCCGCAGGAGCGTTACCAGAGTGCAAAAGAAATGCTGCAAGACCTGGAAACTTGCCTCCTGCCGGAGCGCAGAAACGAGAAGAAAATAGATTTTACGGATATCGATGATGAGGACCGCACGCGCGTCATTCCCGCGATTAAGCCGCAGCATATCGGGGCAAGTCCCGTACGATCCAGACCAGCGCCCGTGGCAGCTGACTCTGAGCGTGAGGAACGGCCGGCAGCTGCAGAGAAGCCTAAAAATTCCAAGGGGCGCCCTGCGCTGTGGATCGGCTTGACGCTGCTGCTTCTCTTGGCTATGGGGGGGCTGGCTTGGTACGTCACTCATGCACTCACGGTTCCGGATGTGAAGGTGCCGAGTGTCATCAATAAGACAGAGGATGTAGCCCGCTCCCAGCTAACTGCGCTTGGCCTTGTTGTGGATGAGAACGTAATCCGCAAATATAAGGAAGGTGTGGAGGAAGGAGTCGTGTTTGACCAAAGCAAGGATGAGGGAACCGAGGTCAAGAAGGGTTCCACCATTCAGCTTTCCGTCGGCGCGGCCAAGCCGAGCAAGCCAATGCCGGATGTCAAAGAATCTTCTTATGAACAAGCAGTAAAGACTTTGGTGGCTGCCGGATTTAAAGAGGTTAACATCAAACAGGATCCTCAGTTTAGCGATAAGCCGGTCAACACGGTCATTTCTCAGGATCCTGGGGCCAACTCCGATGTGGATCCGGAGATAGCTAAGGTCACTCTAACGGTAAGTAAGGGTCCGAATCAGGTGAAGATGCCAAGCCTGATCGATTTGACGCAGGATAAGGCGGTACAGAAGCTGAAAGCGAACGGCTTCACCTCAGATCCGACGATTGAGCAGGAAGCAAGCTACACCGTTGAAAAAGGTAAAGTAATCAAGCAGTGGCCGTACGACCCGGGCTCGGATGCGAATCCAGGAGACAAGGTTGTCTTGACTGTCAGCTCGGGATATCCGCCTGACGTGCTTAAATATACGTTTAATTTGCCGGTTGCCCCAACGGTCGAAGGGCAGAACACCAAGATCAGCATTGAATACAGCGATGCGCGTACCAGTGGCGAGCGCAAAGTGTGGGGCACGAAAACCATTAACTCAACGCAGGTATTCCCTGTGGATCTGGTGCTTTCCCCAACCGTTAACGGGATTGTAACGGTGAAACAGGACGGACAGATTTTCGACACCTATACGGTTACCTATGAAGATGCCAAGAATGGTACGGTGCCTGCAGTTACCCTTCCGGATAACAGTGGTAGCGATCCGGGATCTCAAGATGATAATGGTGACGGAAACCATGACGGCAATAATGATGAAACGGGTATGAATTTTCCTGGGAACGGGAACGGGAAGAATAATGGTAATCCAGGCAAGGGTAAAGGTAAGAACAAGGATAACCAAGCTGTAATATACAAACATGACCATTAAAGGTTCCGATGATTTGTTCGTGAGCCTGTCAGAGAAAGTGAGGCCTTTCATGTATGCCTGAAGGAGTGATCGTGAAGGCGTTAAGCGGATATTACTACGTCAAACCGCTCGAAAACGGAATGGCTGCTTCGGGAGGCGAGAACGCCGTCCAATGCAGAGGACGCGGCATTTTTAAGAAAAGAGGCGTGACTCCATTGGTTGGGGATCATGTTCTTTATTCCCATACGGAAAACGGGGAGGGCATGGTGGATGAGATTCTACCGCGCCGCTCTGAATTGATCCGTCCTCCTGTGGCCAACGTTGACTTGGCAGTTCTGGTATTTTCGGTGCGGGAGCCGGATCTAAACCTGCAGTTGCTCGATAAGTTTCTGGTCCACATTGAGCATTCGGGTCTGGATACAGTGATCTGTCTGACAAAGCATGATCTTCTGCCAGATGAAGCGGGTACTGAGAACCCGGCCGCTATAGTAAAAGCTTTGTATGAAAACATCGGTTATCAAGTGATCATATCAAGCTCACGCTTAGGGCTGGGAACGGATCTGCTGAAGGAAACATTGAAAGGCCAAATCAGTGTCTTTTCCGGTCAATCCGGTGTAGGCAAGTCGTCGCTTCTCAACCGGCTTGTGCCCGGGCTGGATCTTGAAACCAGCGCGATCAGCATGAGACTTGGCCGCGGGAAGCATACCACACGCCATGTGGAGTTGATTGAGCTGGAGCAGGGCGGGTTTGTAGCCGATACGCCAGGTTTTAGTCAGTTGGATTTTCTGGAACTGGGCGTGGAGGAACTGTCGACATGCTTCAGGGAGTTCTTCTCCTATGCGGAGAATTGCAAATTCCGGGGCTGCAGCCATACCCATGAACCGGGCTGTAAAGTGATCGAAGCAGTGGAAGAGGGAAAGATTGCAGCGAGCCGCTATGAGCATTATGTGTTGTTTTTAACGGAAATGAAAGATAAAAAGCGGAGGTATTAACGGAAATGATTAAAATAGCGCCATCGATATTGTCAGCGGATTTTGCCCAATTGGGCCAGGAAATTTCGATCGTGGAAGCAGCGGGAGCCGATTGGATCCACGTGGACGTGATGGACGGGCATTTTGTGCCCAACATCACACTGGGGCCGCCTATTGTCAGTGCCATTAAGCCGCATACGAGCCTGCCTCTGGACGTGCATTTGATGATTGATAAGCCGGAACAATATATCGCTGACTTTGCCAAGGCTGGCGCAGATCTGATTACTGTACATGCCGAAGCCTGTATTCATCTGCACCGCGTTATCCATCTGATCAAGGAGCATGGGGTGAAAGCAGGAATCGCTATTAATCCGGGAACACCGGCAGCAGTTATTCAAGAGGTTCTGGAGGATATCGATATGGTTCTGATCATGACGGTTAATCCGGGCTTCGGAGGACAAGCATTTATTCCGCGGGCAGTTCAGAAAGTGCGCCAAGTGCGTCAGTGGCTTAATGAAGCTTCTCTCTTCGATGTTCATATTGAAGTGGATGGCGGGATTACGAGCGAGACGGCGCCTTTGGTTGTAGAGGCTGGAGCAGATGTATTGGTTGCAGGAAGTGCCGTGTTCGGACAAAAGGACCGTGAAGCAGCGATTCAGGCCATTCGCAGCAGCGTACAAAACGGATAAATATATTGGGCGGGCTTCACTTGTCTGCCTGAGTCATAGGTCACGCATTTTGCGCATACATTGGTTACATGAGCAAGGTTCTCATGTAACCTTTTTTTGTCCGTTTTCTGTAGCAAACACGCTCAGGCATACCATACGTGATGACATGAGAATGATGGGGAGGGTGGAATGGAATATGAAATTTTACACATTTAAGCTGCCAAAGTTTTTGGGAGGATTCGTAAAAGCTATTTTAAACACATTTCATAAAAGCTGAAGACTCCTTATGGTATGCCGCTTAGTGCAATAAACCTCTGACGCAGGCGGCATGAAACCCCACCGAACAGGAACAAAGGCATTAAAAAAAGCACCTGCTGCAAACAAGGTGCTTTTTGCTTATATGCTATACTTAAGAAATAATCTCCCGCATGAAGCGGTCTTTCTACTGTGTAAGTAAAACGATACAAGTTTGTTTCTATTATACGCGGGTAACTTTACCTGCTTTGAGCGCACGAGTGCTCACATAAACGCGCTTTGGTTTGCCGTCAACAAGAATACGAACTTTTTGCACGTTCACACCCCAAGAACGACGGTTACGGTTGTTAGCGTGGGATACGTGGTTACCGCTTCCTGGCTTCTTGCCAGTCACATAACATTGGCGAGACATAGATTACACCTCCTTGTTCCAAACACCTGCATAAAACAATACTTGTATATAATATCACAGCAAAAAATGCTTCGTCAACCATCGTGCAAAAACATTTATTTCTCATGCTTCTTATAGTACAATGATGAATAGCCCATACTGGATTATCATGGGGTGTTTATATGTTTAATATAAGGGTTGAGCAAAATACGATTTTAGAACGCAAATGGCGAAACGAAAACGTGAATGATACGTATGTATAAGAACGCCAGTGGCTTAGGGATCAAGCTAGGAAGGGGATTTATCATTGAGTAAGCGTTCTTTGAATGGGACTGATTTTACCGCCATGGTATTGGCCGGTGCTGAAAAATTGCAGCAGCATGCAGAACATGTCAATTCCTTAAATGTGTTTCCGGTGCCTGATGGTGACACAGGGACTAATATGAACTTGACGATGAGTGCAGGTGTAACTGAGTTAAAAAGAAATAATTCCGAATCGATTGGACACAGTGCAGGTGTGTTGTCCAAAGGACTGCTGATGGGGGCACGCGGAAATTCCGGTGTAATCACATCACAGCTGTTCCGCGGTTTTGGACGTTATGCTGCGCCGTACAGCGAGCTGAATGCGATGCAATTTGCCGCTGCCCTGCAAACAGGTGTGGATGCTGCATATAAAGCTGTTGTAAAGCCGGTTGAAGGCACGATTTTGACAGTGGCAAAAGAGGCTGCCAAACATGCGGTTTACTATGCTCGTCGGACTAATGATATTACCGAATTGATGGAGCAGGTACTGCTTAAGGCGCAGGAAACACTCTCTCAGACTCCTGATATGCTGCCTGTTCTAAAGCAGGTAGGAGTAGTTGATTCAGGGGGGCAGGGACTTGTCTACATTTATGAAGGCTTCCTCCGCTACCTGCAAGGAGCGCTGAGCTCGCCTGATTATGTGGCTCAGCCAGCCGCAAGACAAGCATACGAGGTGAATGATCAGGAGACAGCGTCTGCAGCTGTAACGGGACCCGCTGCTTCTGTATTTGCTAACCGCCCTGAGCTTGCCCAATCCAAAATTGAAACAGAAGATATCGAATTTTTGTACGATATGGAATTTTTTATTAACCGTCAGCTTGGTGGCGTTACTGAGGCGCATTTTGATGAGGATCTATTCAGGAAAGCGCTATCAATTAATGGGGACTCCATTATTATTATTGCCGATGATGAACTGATCAAAGTGCATGTCCACTCCAAAGCTCCGGGAGAGGTGCTGAATCTTGCGCTTCGTTATGGTGAAATTACACAAATCCATATTTTGAATATGCGTGAACAGCATCGGGATCTTTTAACTACCGGTCTGGATATTGCTCCAATGCCCGAGCTCTTCGCTGAAATTCCAGTCGATCCCGTAGTGGATTCGCGGGAGCAGGCTCCGGCTACGCCTCCGGCGGATGAACTGGCACCGTATGGCTTTATCGCGGTGGCTTCCGGTCAGGGCATCGCGGATATTTTCAAAAGTCTCGGCGTGGATGCAGTGCTATCCGGCGGACAGACCATGAATCCGAGTACCGAGGATTTTGTCAATGCTATCGGATCCATTTCAGCACAGCATGTATATATTTTACCGAATAACTCCAACATTGTGCTGGCTGCTCAGCAGGCTGCAGAACTGCTTGAAGGCGAACGCAGTGTAACGGTTATTCCGAGCAAGAGCATTCCGCAAGGCATCGCTGCCGCTTTTGCCTTCTCCGAAGAGGAGACCCAGGACATCAACACGCACAATATGATGGACGCTGTTATGCGGATCAAGTCCGGACAGGTGACTTATTCGGTACGCGATACCCAGATCGATAATCTCGATATTAAAGCCGGTCAGTATATCGGCATCGAGAACTCGAAGATTGTTACTGCGGCTGAAGGACTTTTGGGCGCATGCCAGGAGCTTCTGTCGAAAATGCTTGTGAGCGGAGATGAAATCGTAACGGTGCTCGCTGGTGAAGAGACACAGTCTGAGATGACGGCTGAGCTGGCAGACTGGCTCGGCGAGAATTATCCGAATGCTGAGGTGGAAGTGCATCAAGGCGGACAGCCAGTTTATTATTATATTTTCTCTGTAGAATCCTAGATCATATTGAAAGAGAAACGAAGATTTAAATTGAACTAATATAGTTAAATCAGTTAAAGGAGGCCACTCGCATGACCCATGCGGTAATTGTGACGGACAGCACCTCTGACATACCTGAAGAGCTGGTCAGCAAGTATGATATTCATGTCGTACCGCTTCGCCTGATGTTTGGTGAAGAAACCTTTCAAGACGGCGTGGATATCTCAGCTGAAGCGTTCTACAAAAGGCTTGTTCAGTCGGAGCAGCTGCCTACCACGTCGCAGGCTTCCCCTGCCGATTATATGCAAGTCTATGAGAATATTATGACTCAGCATCCCGGCAGCCCGATTATCTCACTTCATATTTCGTCGGGACTGAGCGGCACATACCAATCGGCGGTCCTGGCCAAATCACTGATGGAGGATCCCCCGGAAATTACGGTAGTAGATTCCAAATCAGCCTCCTACGGTTTCGGTCTACTGGTTGTGCATGCAGCCCGGCTTGCCGCTGAAGGCCAAAGCGTGGATGAGATCCTTTCATCCGTAGAAAAAATGCGTCAGCAGCGCAAGCTCTATTTTCTCGTAGATACTTTGGAGTATTTGCAAAAAGGAGGGCGGATCGGCAAAGCGGCTGCCATCATCGGTAACCTGCTGAACATTAAGCCGATCCTGTCCATTGATGAAGAAGGCATTATATATGCAGTGGAAAAAGTTAGAGGCCGCAAAAAGGCAATAGCCCGCATGATTGAACGGTTTCAGGAGGATCTGGGCGGGATACAAAACATTAACGTGGCAGTAGGCCATACGGCAGACCCGGCTTCAGCCGATCCGGTACTGGAAGAGCTTTCCCGGCATTACAGCCTGGGTGAAGTCGTGCTCACCAATGTCGGTCCGGTTGTCGGCACCCATGTGGGACCCGGGACTTTGGCCGTATTTATATGGCCAGCTTAAAATGAGGGATGGAAATGAGTCTTAGTTTGGATCAAATTTCAATCCGGCAGGTGCGCGGCGTGAGTGCTCTCAAAGAAGGAGAGCTTCACGCCTTTGGCATCTCTACGGTGAAAGAGCTGCTGGAGTATTACCCTTTTCGATATGAAGATTATCGTCTGCGTACACTTAGTGAAGTCAAAGACGGAGATAAAATAACGATACAAGCCAAAATCATGGGTATTCCTGTGCTGCAGCGCTTCGGGCGGAAATCGAGATTATCCTGCAAGATGATGGCAGAGCAGTGGATGTTTACGGCGACATGGTTCAACAGGCACTTCCTGCGTGATCAATTGACAAGCGGCAGAGAAATTGTGCTGGTGGGCAAATGGGATCAGCGGAGAATGCAGCTGACCGTGTCTGAATCGGAATTTCCGGACCAGGGAGCCTGGCGCAGCGGTACGCTGCAGCCGGTCTACTCCGTCGGGGGGAAAATAACGCAGTCTTGGATGCGGAAGACGATGGGTCAGGCACTTACCCAATACGGAGAAATGATCCCGGAGATTCTGCCGCAAACGATTATGCAAAAGTATCATTTTATGCCGCGCAAGCAGGCGATTGCTACCATCCACCAGCCCCAGGATACACGCGAAGGATCACAGGGGCGGGAACGGATGGTTTATGAGGAATTGTTTTTGTTCCAGCTAAAAATGCAGGCTTACCGGGCACTTAACCGCAGCCGGATGGATGGGATTGTGCATACCGTGGACAACAAGACGATGCGGGAGTTTGTACGGAGCCTTCCCTTTGAACTGACGGATGCGCAAAAAAAAGTGGAGCTGGAAATTTTGCAGGATATGCGTTCTCCTTACTGTATGAACCGGCTGCTGCAGGGCGATGTAGGTTCAGGGAAAACCGTGATTGCGGCGATCGCTCTGTATGGCGCGGTCCGTTCCGGGTTCCAGGGAGCTCTGATGGTTCCTACGGAAATCCTGGCCGAGCAGCATATGCGTTCCTTGCAAAAGCTGTTTGAACCGTTCGGTATCTCTGTGGGTCTTTTGACAGGCAGCGTAAACGGGCGGAAAAGGAAAGATTTGCTGGGTTCGCTGCAAATGGGTATGACCGATATTGTGGTGGGAACACATGCATTGATTCAGGAGGATGTGTTCTTCCGCCAACTGGGTCTGGTCGTTACGGATGAACAGCATCGCTTCGGTGTTAATCAACGCAGCATTTTGCGGCGGAAGGGCTATAATCCGGATGTACTGACCATGACGGCTACTCCGATTCCGCGGACGCTGGCGATTACGGCTTTCGGGGATATGGATGTCTCGACGTTATCAGAACGTCCAAAAGGGCGGATTCCGATTACGACATATTGGGTCAAGCATGACATGATGGACCGTGTGCTCGGTTTCATTTCCAAAGAGATCGACCAGGGAAGACAGGCCTATCTCATTTGTCCTTTAATCGAGGAATCCGAGAAGCTGGATGTACAAAACGCGATTGACCTGCATATTCAGATGCAGCAGGCTTTTCCGAAATATCGGGTTGGTTTGCTGCATGGCCGGATGACGCCGGCCGAGAAGGAAGAAGTAATGCGCTCCTTTAATGAAAATGAAGTTCAACTGCTGGTGTCTACTACCGTTGTAGAGGTCGGTGTGGATGTGCCCAATGCGACGCTGATGATCATCATGGATGCTGACCGTTTCGGCCTGTCCCAGCTGCATCAGCTGCGCGGCCGGGTAGGCCGGGGGCAGCATGCCTCCTACTGTATACTCATTGCCGATCCAAAGTCTGAAGTTGGACAGGAACGCATGAATGTCATGACGGAGACTGACGATGGCTTCGAAGTGTCGCGCCGGGATCTGGATCTTAGAGGTCCGGGTGATTTTTTCGGGACGAAGCAAAGCGGGCTCCCGGAGTTTCGGCTTGCAGATATGGTCAGCGATTTTGAAGTTCTGGAGAAGGCGCGGGATGATGCGTCACAACTGGTGGGGGATCATATTTTCTGGACTTCACCAGCGTTTGCCGCCTTGAGGGAATATCTTCAGCAGGAACAGATTTTTCAAGGAGATTTGGTAGATTAGGCACTTGGGACAGGCACCCCGTCATATACTTAGTTGAATTGGAATTTGACGGGAGGTGCCAATGTTTTGGGTTATCAGCAGTATGGAATTAGTCCTGCACTCGTGGCTAGAATCAAGCAAAAAATGAAAAATCCTGCGACCAAGGAACGGATCAAAGGAATCATTGAAGGTGTCAGTAAGTATGATCTTCAGGATCCAGCAAAGGTTCAGCGCCTGGTCAAATCAGCGACGGGAGTATTGAAGGAGAATTTATCACAAGCCGAGGAGCAGCAGATCGTACGCTTTGTGGTGGCTCAGAAGATTGATCCGAATAATACATTTCATTTAATCAAGCTTTGGGGCATGTTCCGTTGATCGTACGAGTGAATAATGAAAAAATGGATGGGATCTTTAGGGAGAATACCGCTGCGGTATCTCCTTAAAGGTCTTTTTTTTATACAGAAAGACCTTCAGCTTGCATAGTTCGCGCTTTCTCGGTCAAAAATAAGACAGGTGAAAGGAAGCCGTTTTTCTGGAGCCGGCAGCTGCCCACGAATGACGAGCTGAATCGAGATAGCCGGAAAAGATCTGATTAACATTATGTAAACTGGTTTAAGTAATACGTGTTACATTCATCATTACTTTACTGGAGGTCTTACGCATGAAAAAATGGATGACACTGGGGTTAACATTGCTGTTGGTATTTGCGCTGAGCGCTTGCGGCAGCAAGACCAACAACAACACTGCGAATAATTCGGCTTCTTCGGGCGGTACTGGCACGGGTGCCGGGGGAACTCAGGAAATTAAAGTTACAGCAACGAATTTCCAGTTTGAACCTGCCGAGATTAAAGTTAAAAAAGGCGATAAGGTCAAAATTACGCTTGTCAATAAAGAAGGTGCACACGGTTTGGAAATCCCAGACTTCAAGGTAAACCTGCAAAAGGATGGTTCCGCTGAATTCACAGCGGATGCAGCAGGAGAACATGAATTCCATTGCTCCGTTATGTGCGGTGCCGGCCATGACAACATGGTGGGTAAAATCATTGTAGAATAAGCATTTTAATTATCACACGTAAGGACAGTAAAATACCGCCTATATCCTCAATTGAGGCTATCTGGCGGTATTTTGCGTTGCATTTGTAGATGTAGGCTATAGTTACAACGAGCTCTTTTCAATACAAAGCGGAGAATCATTTTTAACCGAATTCACCGTACTGCTTACCGGATAAGCTTCCATTTCACTGGCGGGATAAGGAATCAGAAGCTGTTGCAGTTCCTCTGTATCTGCGGTTCCCCGTTCGATCCAGCGCAGCTCGTCCTCTGGACGAAGGATAACAGGCATTCGGTCATGAATCGGCTCCATCAGCGAATTCGGCCGGGTTGTGATGACGGTGCAGGTCGCAAGCTTGCTTCCATCCTCGCGGACCCAAATATCATACAGTCCAGCCATGCTGAACAATTCGCTGCTTTTCAGCTTGATCCGGTAGGGTCGCTTTCCGTTACCTGTCTTTTGCCATTCATAAAATCCATCTGCTGGAATGAGACATCTTTTCCGTTCGAAGGGCAGCCTGTAGGCCGGCTTTTCAAGCAGCGTTTCGCTCCGTGCATTGATCATGCGGCTGCCCATGGTGCTGTCTTTGGCCCAGGAAGGCACCAATCCCCATTTCAGCTCACCGAGCCGGAGACGGCTTCCGTCATGAATAATGGATAGAACCATCTGTGTCGGCGCAATATTATATTGCGGGTGATGATAGGGTACGGAATGTCCGGGATCCATCTCATACCGCAGCATAAGTTCCTCCAGCGATACAATCAGTGTAAAACGCCCACACATGCGGCATCAGCCCTCCTTGGCTGGCTGCCGGCACTTTTCTAATGCTCCTAAAGCACAGAAGACCGAGCAGCCTTATGATATCCAGTGTACCGCTATATTTCGCTTTCCGCCACTGCGCCGATGATTTGATCCATGCGGATCCATTCAGGACCTTCGCCATCATTTCCGTCCCACCGGATCTGCCGCCGGGAGGCGTCGATCCGGAGTACATGCCCCGTAAGCTGTATATCTGCGGGTTCGTCAAACAGGGTGATCGTAACCGGTGAACCGCTGTACCATGCTGCCGCCATCACTCTGGTCATTTCCTCCTCGGCCTGAGGATCAATGAGCGGCGGATGGCGGTGTACCAGATGCTGCTGATGCTGGATATATGCTTCCCGGTGCTCGGGCAGCATCATCCGCGATGATTCAAACAGCCCGTTGCCTTGCAATTTTTTGCTCATTTATAGTGGCCTCCAATTCGAAGAGAGCGTTCCTGCGCTTGGCCGGAATCCTGAAGTGAGGAAGCGCGGAGAATGGCGGTTTCGCCAAACCTACGCTTGATACCGTCCGTGGCCCGCTCCAGCTCCCGCTTCCGGTCACGGTCTCCGAACAGCGTCAGCTGAACGAGGGAATCCGCGCTGAGATCGGATAAGGAGATGCCGATTTTACGGACTGGAAGTCCGTTCCAGTGCCGATGAAACAAAAGGCAGGCCGCGCTGTAAATTTCATCGGTTATATTGGTGGGGTCAGAAAGCTTCATTTGTCTGGAAAAGCCGGTGGGGCGGTCATAGTCTGCCCCTTGGCATCCTACGCTGACGACGAAACCCATCAGTCCCTTTTCCCGGCAGCGCCGGCCGACCTGCTCGCACAGCTCCAGCAGCACGACCCGAAGTTCTTTCCAGTCTGTATAGTCACGCGGAAGTGTCATTTGATGTCCTACGCCCTTTTGCTGCTGGAGCTGGCTATGAGGTGTGACAGGGGAAGAATCCATGCCGCGGGCAATGCGCCACAGCACCTCGCCGTTCACGCCCCAGCGCTCAGTCAGCCGGGGCAGCGGCGTTTGCGCCAGATCTCCGATGGTGTGGATACCCATCTTGAATAAGTGGCGGGTCATCCGCGAGCCGACCATGAACATTTCATGTACAGGCTTTTCCCACAGGTCTTTGGCCAACTCCTCACGCTTCAGTGTGTAGATGCCTTCCTTGTTCTTTTTGGCAAAAATATCGCAGGCCATTTTACTGAGAACCTTGCAATCGCTGATTCCTACCCGTACATAAATGCCGGTTTCATACTTTACCTGATGCTGAATCCGGCGTGCGATTTCATCCGGGCTGCCAAACAATCCGAGACTGCCGGTGACATCCAGATGTTGTTCATCAATGCTGTAAGGCTCCACAAGATCGGTGAAGGATTGCAGAATTTCCGTGATATGCAGAGATACACGGATATATTCGGCCATCCGCGGGCGGACGACAATCAGATGCGGGCATTTGCGCAGCGCATCCCCGAGGCGCTCGGCCGTTGTCACCCCAAATTTCTTGGCAAGCGGGCATGCGGCAAGAATGATGCCTGAGCGGCGGGCAGGATCCCCGGATACGACTAAAGGCTTGCCCTCATATTCGGGATGGGCAGCCTTCTCGACGCTGGCATAAAAGGACTGGCAGTCAGCCAGCATAATGACACGGTTTTTTGCCTTGACCATGGGACTCGCTCCTTATCATTTCACAATTGCAGGAACACATGTTCTTATTATTATTAGCATAACGGAGAAATATTCTATTTTCAACCGGAATTATTTGCAAAAAAGGCTTATCCGCGGTTTGAATTTCTGAGATCATCAACCATATTCCTAGTTATAAAGGAGCGCAAACCAACTGGGGCCTACTTTAATAGTACCCGGATAGTCATACCAATTATATCCATATATATCCATTTAATAAACATCCGGGACTGTTTGTCCCGTCCGGGACTCTCTCCTTATTTTTTGAAAAATGCGATTTTCGGAAAACGTTGTAGTGGCGCGGTTTTTCGCTGCTGCTTTATCGGACTATAGTATCAATTTTGTAATCTTTATGGATAAAGATGTTAAAACGACCACAACTTTAGCAATTTTTCGACGTATACATAACCAGTTGTCGCTTCGGCCAAGGGAAGATACCGCTGCTTAACTACCCATGCAGACGTCAGTGCTGAAGTTCGGCCACTGCCGTTTTTTTGTTTCTGAGACATCAGCGGGATAGGTCGCCAGGTTCTGAAAAATCCTTCCAGCAGCCTAGTTTACAGATTGCTAATCTTCGTTAAAAATTAAGTTATGACAAAAAACGAGAATGCCGGGCCAAGAAGAGGCCAAGCAAAATAGAGGTGAGAACTTTCAGGCGATGATCAAACGTAGAATACTATTCATCTGGATCACAGCAGCCGCCGTTCTCATTGCCGGAGGAGTTGTTGCCGGATTTACGGTGAACAGCTCGTCGGTGACGGCATACAAAGATCAGGATGGAACTAAATTCACATTTAAGACCCAGAGCGACCGTTTTATGCGATATGACAAGGATGGGAACTGGAAGGAAATGTTTGTAAAAGGCGTGAACCTGGGTGCTACGGTTCCCGGACATTTTCCGGGAGAGCTTCCGGCTACTGAAGAGGATTACCTGCGCTGGTTCAAGCAGATCGATGAAATGGGGGCAAACGTCATCCGTGTCTACACCGTGCATCAGCCCGTGTTTTACTCGGCGCTTGTGAAATACAACAAGGATAAAGGCGACGATCCTTTGTATTTCATGCAGGGCATCTGGTCCCCGGAGGAAGAGCTGATAGAACGTCAGGATGCCTATGCGGAAGATATCAGCAAGCAGTTCAATGCTGAAATAAAGAAGGCAGTGGCTGCGGTATATGGTGATGTCGACGTGCCGCAGAAGCAGGGAGCATCCAGCGGAGATTACACAACAAATGCAGGCAAGTATTTGATGGCTTGGCATGTAGGGACCGAATGGGATCCGGAGATGGTCAAGAACACCAATAAGAAACACAGCAACGTTCCGGTGTACAAGGGTGAATATTTCTCGGGTACCCAGGATGCCTCTCCTTTTGAAAGCTGGCTCGCAGGACTGCTTGACTACACTGCACAGCAGGAGAAGCACTACGGATGGGAGCATCCCGTGACATTTACAAACTGGGTCACCACCGATGTGCTCAGCCATCCGGGAGAACCGCTGTTTGAAGAGGATATGGTGAGTGTGGATGCCAGACATGTCCAGCCGACGGGCTGGAAAGGCGGATATTTCGCCGCATATCATGTGTATCCTTATTACCCGGATTTTTTCCGGACGGATTCCACGCTGCAGACGATCAAGGATAAGCAGGGTGACTTCAATACCTACAAAGTTTATCTGCGGCAGCTGAAGGCCAAGTTCAAGGACATGCCGATCATGGTCACTGAATATGGGGTGCCATCTTCTGTGGGGATTTCCCACTTTGGTGCCGGCGGCAGGGATCAGGGCGGGCATAACGAGCAGGAGCAGGGAGAAATTGATGCTTCGCTCACCCGGGATATTTATGACGAAGGTTATGCGGGAGCCATTTTGTTCATGTGGCAGGATGAATGGTTTAAAAAAACTTGGAATACTATGCCGTTTGAAATACCGGCCGACCGCCGCTCCTATTGGATCAACGTGCTGACCAACGAGAAGTTATTCGGGGTTCTTGGTATGCTTCCAGGTAAGGAAAAGCAGATTACGATCGATGGCAAGCTGAACGATTGGGATGGTCTGGCACAGAACGAAGTCAAACACTGGCAAGGAAAAGTTCCAGGCATTCAGGACATGAGGATTACGCATGACGAGGGGTACCTTTACCTGGGAATCCAGTTGGATAAAAACTTTGATCCGAAAACCTCCAAGCTGTATATCGGTGCTGATACGATTGCGGGCGGGAATGAGCCTTCCGCATTACAGCTTCCAGGCAAAAAGCTGGGAGGAGGAGCGCCAGAAGCGCTGATCGAAATCGGAAAAGACAAGGAAACACAGGTAGAGATTGCGGCTGACTATGATTTTCATACAAGGCTGTACGGCAAGGACGGCTATTGGATGCTGCCGGAGACGACAAAAGGGCAGGATACACCATTCCATCCATGGAAGCTGGCGATCAGCCTGCAGATGAATCCGCCGGATACGCGCTTCGCACATCCGTTTATCGATAAAACAGTAGGAACTTTGAAAAGGGGGACAACGGACCGCAGCAAGGCCCAGTTTGACTCTCTAACTTCTTGGCAGTACAGCGGTAATGTGATAGAGATGCGCATTCCTTGGATGCTTCTGGGCTTTTCCGATCCGAGCTCACTTCAGGTTATCGATTACAGTCCGCTCAAGGAAGGCCGGTCATTCAGCAGCGTCAAAACGGATGGCATCCGGCTGATCCCTTGGATTGTCGAGAATGGAAGCACGGCGGGCTGGCCTGGAGGGACGGCGGAGACGATGGACGTCAACGATATTCCTCCCTATACATGGAAGCCGTGGGACACGGTTCATTACAGCGAGCAGCTGAAGCAAAGCTATTACACGATGAAAGATCTGTACAGCCATATCGAATGAAATAACAAAAAGGCTTTCCAAATATACAGACCGCGTTTAGCGGAAACTTTTCTTGCCATTTAGGATAGGAAGAATTCATTCGAAGGAGAATTTTGCAATAGTCCAATGGGCGAGTGGCATTGGATTATCGCAAAACCCTGAAGGGAGGAAACTGCAACATGTTCTCGCATTTAATGGTCGCATATATATTTATCTATATATGCCTCGGACTGATTGGCTTGGGAATTATACTTCTGTTCCAGATGAAAATCTCACATAACAAAGAACAGCAGCGCAGAGAAATGTATGAGCAAAAGCATCATGATTACTTTATGTATATCCAGGCTCATATTGAGGATAAGGGGGCGCTCCGGCTGCCCCCGGGTAAGCTGAAGCCGCTAGAGCGCAAGGTAATTCAGGATAAATACATGGAATGGATTGAGCAGTTTAAAGGAGAATACCGCACACATCTGATCCAGCTCTGCAGAGACGCGGGATTCGTGGAAGCTGACCTGAAAGGACTGCGCAGCTTCCGCTTTGGACGCCGACTTGAGGCGGCTTATCGTCTCGGGGGCATGCGTGCCGAAGAAGCTGTGCCGGACCTGCTGCAGATGCTGCAGAAAGGCAAATACACCTCGCTTTCCATTGTTATTGCACGTTCCATTGCCAAGAGTGCAGAAAACGACGAGGATGTCCTTACAATGTTGAGGAGCTTACTGTCTCACGGGAAGCCGATCCATCATTTGGCAGCAGATATTATGCTGGAAACAGGGCTGGATGCGAGCAGCATTCTGATGAAGCTGCTGGATGATTCGGACCCGGCTCTCGTCAAGGTGGGGCTGGTAGCCATGTGGGGACAGGCTGTTCCCGAAGTTATGCCTGTTCTGGGAAGACTGGTTGGCTCCGAAGAGAAGGATGTTCGCGCCGAGGCGGTCAAGCTGTATCTCAGCTCGAACCCTGCGCTTAAGGATGAGACCATTGTCCAGCTGATGAGCGACCGCGACTGGGAGGTTCGGGCCGCAGCTGCCAAAGCGCTGGGTCCACTGCATGCTGCGGGGAGCATACCGCTTCTGGTCAAGTCACTTCAGGATGCAAACTGGAGAGTGCGGCATAACAGTGCCGAGAGCTTGGCAGCACTTGGCGAAGCTGGATTTGAAGCCCTGTGCCAGGCCGCGCTCAGCGGAGCAGGAATCCAGCGCGAGGCCGCATTGCAGCGCATTGAGCTTGTAATGGAGAAGGTAGAGGAGCATAGTGCAATTGAACAAATGGTGGCCTACAACAAAAAGCGGCTTATTCACGACCGTTATTTTGGAGTGAAACAGCCGGTTAGACGAGTGACTGGCGTAGCTGCGGTAGGAGGGGATTACACTGCTTAGAGAAACATTACTTGTTTACGGCATGGTTGCGATTTATTATGTCATGATCGTTAATATTCTGTATTTTGCGATTATGGGATTGTCATACCGTAACATCTCAACGATATTCAGAAGATCCAAGTATTCCAGCTATAATACGCTTTCTGGCTCCGAGCTGGTGCCATCGGTGTCGCTGCTGGTTCCGGCCTATAATGAAGAGCTGACGATTATCGAGAATGTGTACTGCCTGATGACGCTGAATTATCCGAATTACGAGGTTATCGTGATCAATGACGGCTCAAGCGACGAGACGCTGTCTGTTCTAATCGCGGAATTCAAGCTTGAAAAGATGTCCAATCCGGAAATCAGGGGGACCATCGAAACGAATGAAATGAGAGGCATTTATCACAATCCCGATTATCCACAGCTGTTTATTATAGATAAAGAAAATGGAGGCAAGGCGGATTCGCTGAATGCCGGCATCAACTTTTCACATTATCCGCTGATATCTTCCATTGATGCTGATTCGCTTCTGGAGAAGGATGCACTGATCCGGATGGCCCGCATGTATATGGAAAATCCGGAGGAGATGGTGGCGATCGGCGGCGATGTCCGCATAGCGAACGGCTGCCTGATCGAGAATGGTGCGGTAAAAAAAGTTTCGCTGCCGCGGAAAATATGGCCGATGTTTCAGTCTATCGAATACTTAAAAGCATTTCTAGGCGGACGGATTGGCTGGAGTCATATAAATGGTCTTGTTATCGTCTCTGGAGCCTTTGGGCTGTTCCGCAAGGACTATGTCATTGCCGTCGGTGGTTACCGGGGCGGTTATCCCGGTGAAGACATGAACATTATTATCAAGCTCCACCGGTATATGCTAAGCCACAAGCTGCCGTATAAAGTAGCCTTTTGTCCCGAGGCGGTTTGCTGGACCCAGGCTCCTGATTCATACAAAATCATCTCCAACCAACGGATGCGCTGGGGCCGGGGAAATCTCAAAAACATGATCGAGAACCGCGGGATGCTATTTAATCCAAAGTATAAGGTCATGGGTATGATCACGATGCCGTACAACGTTTTATTTGAAACATTTAACCCTTATTTTAGAATCACGGGCCTGTTGGCTCTGATAGGATATACGCTTTTGGATATGACGCATTGGCGCATACTGCTTACTTTCTTTCTTCTGAACTTCCTGAGCGGCTATCTGCTGAGTGTGGGTGCCATTATTTTGGAGGAGATTGCTTTCCGCAGGTTCAAGAAACTTTCCGATCTATGGAAAATGCTGCTCTTCTCCGCCCTCAAATTTGCTGGCTACCATCAGCTTGGCGTTATATGGCGTGTACAAGGCCATATTCAGTATCTCCGGAAAAACAATTCCTGGGGAGCGATGACAAGACAAAGCTGGAAGGAAGAAAGCGAGACTGCCTAACCGGCGTGATTCATTATTCATAACTAATTCTTTGAAAGGTGGGAATTGATAATGCCCCAATCCGTAACATTGCAGCGCGAACAGAAAACCGACGTGTATCACAATCTCGGAGAACGTCTTAAGGAGACCTCCCGGGAGCTTTGCGGAATCATGTTTCTGTACTGCAGCGGCAATCCTCCACAGCTGGAGAGCCGGGTGCGCGACTTTCTGCAGCATGAATCCGGGTTGGAAATTGAAGTGCTGAAAGACAGCTCCACGCAAACACTTGCGATTCTGCTGCCGGGATTCACACTCGATGCGACCCATTACCAGGCGCTGCTGCTCAAGCAGTATTTACAGGAAACTATGGAGGATGCTGATCCGCGGATCACATTGACCGTTTTCCCGGGACAAGTTGATCCTACGCCGGGGGTACTGAAGCAGATGGCCGAGTCAACCAGGCTCAGCACATCATCGGACATTCATATTTTCACCAAAGAAGAAGCCATCCAGGAGCCTGGACGCATTCTTATAGTCGATAATGACGATACCATCCGCGAGTTCTTGACCATTCGCCTCAAAATGCAGGGATTTGAAACCCTCGAGGCGCTTGACGGCACATCGGCTCTGGAGCTGATTGAGAAGTGGGAGCCGGATCTGGTGCTGACAGAGCTTAATCTCTACGGCATTGACGGATTGCCCTTTATCCACCAAATCCAGCAGCTGCCGGTAGAGAATACGCCTAAAATTGTCGTTCTGACCGAACAACGGGTGGAGCGAACCATTAGCCAGTGCTTTAAAAACGGCGTTGACGACTATGTAACCAAACCTTTTTCTCCGGTCGAGCTGGATGCCCGAATACACCGGTGTTTTCACTAAATAATCATCCGCTTTAAGCGCATAACCAAACTACATCATATGGAGGTTGAAGCTAGTGAATCAGGAATATGAACAACTGTTGAGTGGAATTGAGAATAAGAAAGCTGTATTGGGTGTTGTAGGTCTGGGATATGTCGGACTTCCGCTTGCTGTCGAAATGGTCAAGCAGGGATTTACAGTCATCGGGATTGACGTGGATCCGTCCAAAATCGAACAAATATACCATGGGGAATCGTATATTACCGACATCTCTTCGGAAGAGCTCAAGGCATGTGTGGCCAGCGGCCGTTTCAAGCCAACAACGGATTACAGCATGATTACTGTCATTGATGCACTCAGTATCTGTGTTCCGACTCCGCTCAGCGAGAACCAGGATCCGGACACTTCCTATATTACAAGCGTGGTTGATCAGATTAAGATGCATATGAAAAAAGGAATTCTCATCACGCTGGAAAGCACCACGTATCCAGGAACCACCGAGGAATTGATTCAGGAAAAAATCGAGGAGCTTGGTTTCCAGGTAGGTGAGGATTTCTTCCTTTGCTTCTCGCCTGAGCGCGTCGATCCTTCCAATGTACGCTTCAATACATTCAATACCCCTAAAGTTATCGGGGGAACAACGCAGGCCTGCCTGACTCTCGGTACCGCTCTTTATTCGAAATATGTGGAAAAGGTTGTACCGGTCACATCACCAAAGGTTGCTGAAATGTCCAAATTGCTTGAAAATACATTCCGCAGTGTCAACATCGCGTTCATTAACGAAATGGCAATGATGTGCGACCGCATGGGCATCGATATCTGGGAAGTCATTGATGCGGCTGCAACGAAGCCGTTTGGCTTCATGCCGTTCTACCCAGGTCCGGGAATCGGCGGACACTGCATCCCGCTGGATCCGATGTATCTTTCCTGGAAAGCCAAGGGCTTCCGGTTCTACAGTAAATTTATTGAGCTGGCGCAGTCCACCAATGACAATATGCCATATTACGTAATTAACAAAACATCCACCATTTTGAATGAATATGCCAAGTCCATCAAAAAATCATCCATTCTGGTGCTGGGTATGGCATATAAGCCAGACATCAGCGATTTGCGCGAGTCTCCGGCGCTTGAGGTATATGAACTGTACAAAGAGAACGGAGCCAATGTTGAATACTATGATCCGCATGCTGTCAGCTTCCGTGACAAGCATGGGGAGACCGTTCACAGCGTAGCCTATGATCTGGCGAAGTTCAAGACCTATGATTGCATTGTTCTGACCACAAACCACAGTGGACTGGATTACGGCGAGATCGCAGCCATGGGCGTACCGATTTTGGATACACGTAATGCGTTCAGCAGCTTCAACGAGCCGCATATTTATAAAATCGGACATTCGGTTCAGCATATTGAAGAGCCAAACATGGCATTGATTGTATAAAACCAAAAGGAGGGGAAGGATGGGAGCGTTATTGGCAAAAGCAAAAGCGAAACCTAGCATCGTCCTGGTCGTCTGCTGCCTGCTGCTCCTGCCCTTCCTGTTTAAATCATCTTCCATGGAAGAACAAAAAGCGACCTGGCTGTGGGATGCCTCATTGATTGAAAATCCGGGAACGGTTCTTGACTTCTGCAAGGAGCAGGGAGTTAACGTTATTTTCCTGCAGATACAAAAAAATGTGGAAGCGGAGCAGTACAGGAAGTTCATCAGCGAAGCCCATCAGGAGGATATTTCAGTCCACGCACTGGATGGAAAGCCGCAATGGGCGTATCAGGAACAGCAAACGGAAGCGGATCAATTTATGGACTGGGTTCTTGATTATAACCGTAAGGCATCGCCGGAGGAACGCTTTGCTGGAATTCAGCTTGATGTCGAACCCTATCAGCTGAAGCGGTGGGAGCGTGACCAGACCGGCGTGGTAAATGAATGGAGCCGCAATATGGAGGAATGGACAAATAAAGGCCGAAATGGCGGGCTCTATATGAGTGCAGCTGTGCCGTTCTGGCTGGGGAAAATTGAAGCCGATGACAGCAGCGGCAGTTTGAGCCGCTGGATGCTGGGCCGGTTTGATGCCTTGGCCGTCATGTCATACCGTGACAGTGGTCAAAAAATGGTCGATTTGTCCAAGGAAATGCTGAATGAAGCTGACCAGCTGGGGAAATCCGTCTGGATCGGCATGGAGCTGGGAGATACGAAGGAAGGAGATCATGTGAGCTTCTTCGGCAAATCTCTTCCCGTCATGGAGGAAGAGATGAAGCAGGTATACCGGCTCGGCGATTCCTATTCTTCCTTTGCGGGACTGGCAGTGCATCACTATGAAGCCTGGCATGAAAAAATAGCTTCGGCAGATCCGAAGCAGGAGCAAAGCAGCATGAGAAACTGACATCAGGACAAATGGCAAAGGCGCATTCTATGAGCATTCATAGGATGCGCCTTTTTAATTGTCATCATCCGAGGTCAGACTGATTCCCAGGTAAACGCAAAGCTCGGAAGCCGTCTCCGCTTTTACATAGGACCACAGCATGAAAAACCGCCGCTGATAACCCCGGCATAAATACAGAGCTTCAATGCCTTTCGTATTGCGGTTTTCCTCATACACCCGAATACCGCGGTTTCGCATATCCTTCCGGATGGCTGTGAGCCGGTAAATGACTCTGTTTTGCACACCGGATAGCCCGCGGATATAGACATCAGGCAGCTTCAGGGCAAGGGTACCCAGCGTGCGGATATCCCGCTCCAGTACATCCAGCAGGATAACATGCAGCAGATAGGTTTTGACCAGCAGCGTGTCTTCTTCGGCCGGGGCAGGGGGAAGGGATGATGCTTTCATGGGAGCACTTCCTTGACTACAGGAATAAGAATACAGAACGTATGTTCTATTTATATTCATGTTACGTGAAAAGTATGTATGATAGCAAGGGCTAAATCACTGGAAATGATGCCTGATCTTTCTGGTATAATAAATATGTAATTGGCAGCCCGAGCCAACAGCATTTTATATCAGTATCGGGGGGAGGATATCATATGATATTGCATAAAGGGGAAATATTATTCCACCAGGGTGACGGCGGAGAATATTTATACCAGATCAAGAGTGGGCTTTTTAAAGTCACGCGTCTTCACGAAAATGGAAATATGGTACTTTTTAATATATTGTATGCCGGGGAAACGGTGCCGCATCATTCGCTGATTACCCCCAAGGAAGCTCATGGAACGGCGATAGCCCTGATGCGAAGCGAAGTAGAGAGAATTCCGGCTGAAGAGTGGTACCGCGATGTGAGAGAGAGTCCGGAGAAGGCGCTTGAAATCGCGCTCCTGCTTCAGGAGAAGGTTCGTTTTATGCAAAAAAGGCTGGATCATCTGACGGTAGGGACACCCGCAGAGCGTCTTGAGCTTTTGTCCGAGTGGCTGGATGATTATTCGCATGGCGTTCATTTTACCGAGCTGTTGACACAGGAGGAGATTGGTCAATTGATCGGAGTGCGGCGAGAAACTATAAACCGCTTGCTGAGGGGGCATTAATATGTTGCATCATGTGGAGCTCAATGTATCGGATTTGCGGCGCAGCCGGGAGTTCTGGGAATGGTTTCTGAGCTGGCTTGGCTATGATATTTTCCAGGAATGGGAGCATGGGTTCAGCTTCAAGCAGGGGGAGACCTACCTGGTATTTGTGCAGACGGAAGAACGATTTAAGGACGCTACATACCACCGGAAGGCAACTGGACTCAATCATTTGGCTTTTCATGCAGAGTCGAGCAGTCAGATCGATGAGATGGCCAACATACTTAAGCAAAAAGGCATACCAGTCTTGTATGAGGATAAATATCCTTATGCTGGCGGCCCGGAGCATTATGCAGTGTTTTTTGAGGATCCGGACCGGATCAAGGTGGAGCTTGCCTGCGGGGTCTAGGGGCTTGCCGGGTCGAATTACATCTGAATATCGATAAGCGGTAGTGGGGGTCCCGTCAGGGATCCCTTTTTTATGCCAATCAGGGTCCAATAGTATCGTCCAGGTAACTTCCTTACTAAATAGTGCCTACTTACGAAAAAGAAAATTAGTATTTAAAATGAGGGTGTGGTTGATGACCAAATAGATGAATGAGGAGAGAAATAATCATATGGAACTTCAATTGGCACTCGATCTTGTAGATATCCCAGGCGCAAAAGAAATCGTAAATGAGGTAGCAGAATATATAGATATCGTCGAAATTGGAACTCCGATCGTCATTAATGAAGGACTTCGTGCTGTGAAAGAACTGAAAGAAGCTTTTCCTTCTCTGCGTGTGCTGGCTGATCTGAAAATTATGGATGCAGGCGGTTACGAAGTGATGAAGGCATCCGAAGCGGGAGCGAGCATCATTACAGTGCTGGGTGTGTCGGATGATTCGACGATTCAGGGCGCGGTTGAGGAAGCCAAGAAGCAGAACACCAAGGTAATGGTGGACATGATCAATGTCAAAAATATCGAGCGAAGAGCCGTGGAAATCGACCAAATGGGCGTGGATTATATTTGTGTGCATTCCGGATATGACCATCAAGCAGCAGGGATCAGTTCTTTTGACGATCTGCTTACGATTAAGCGTGTAGTGAAACAGGCCAAAACGGCTATCGCCGGCGGCATTAAGCTGAGTACGCTGCCTCAGGTTATCGCTGCAGGTCCGGACCTTGTTATTGTTGGTGGCGGGATAACTAGCCAAGAGGACAAGCGGACTGTGGCGTCTGAAATGAAGCAACTGGTAAGCCAGGCGTAAAAGGTCTGGTGAAGACGGTGAAATATGCTGCCGAAATCGTGAAGGAGCTGCAGCGCTCTGTCACACTCATTTCGGAGGAAGAAGCTGAACGATTGGCAGATGTAATCCAGACGGCGGAAAAAGTATTTTTCGCTGGCGCCGGAAGATCCGGTTTTATGGGACGAGCCTTTGCAATGCGTCTAATGCATATGGGAATTAATGCTTTTGTTGTTGGTGAAACGGTGACACCGGGTATTGGTCCTGACGACCTGCTTATCATTGGATCTGGCTCAGGCGAGACTCAAAGCCTGGTCACAATGGCCCGAAAGGCGAAGCAATTGGGAGCAACGGTGGTTACAGTAACCATTCAGCCCGATTCGTCGCTAGCCAGCTTGTCCGATTTCTCGGTAAAGCTGCCCGGATCGCCTAAGGATCAGGTAAATGCGGGGGATGTAACCATTCAGCCGATGGCATCGCTGTTCGAACAGACACTCATCATATTATACGATGCCGTTATTCTCAGATTAATGGATCAGAAGGATCAGAACTCCAGGCAAATGTTCGGCAGACATGCAAACTTGGAGTAGACCGCAAATTCTAAAAAGCTTGATTGGATATCCCCACTGCTTGCAGTGGGGTATTATTGCATTAGATTTGGGAGTCGGAAATGTAGTATCCTAATAAGGGAGGTGGCATCATGGCAACAGAAATTAAAGACCGTATCAACCTTAAGGAAATTAACTGTGAGAAGGAATTGACGCTTGCCGTCATCGGCGGCAAATGGAAATTGATTATACTGTGGCATCTGGGATTGGATGGAACGAAGCGATTTGGCGAGCTTAAAAAATTGATCCCGCATATTACGCAAAAAATGCTCACCAATCAGCTTCGCGAACTGGAAGATGATCAGTTGATCTCGAGAAAAGTGTATCCGGAAGTTCCGCCCCGAGTGGAATACACGCTGACAGAATACGGCCAGTCTCTGATGCCGGTGCTGCGGATGATGTACGATTGGGGCAAAAATTACGGTGAGAATGTCATATGGAAGGATGCGGGTCCGGTTGAAACGTTAGCAATGAGTAAATGAGTCTTGAACACGTCCCATGGTATGGACTTATGAAAATATAATGATAAACATATGCCATCCCTGTCTTTATGGATTACCCAAGACAAGGATGGTCTTTTTTATGTCCTCATCTTGTTTATCCGGGGTGATCTCACAAAAGATATCCAGGCACATATAATGGGTTATCTGTACACACAGAAAGGAGATAACTCAGATGAGTTACCCCCCAAATTACGGATATTCTGCTATCCCCTATTCATATCCTCATACCTATTATTGGATTCGTGAGTACCCGCAGGTAAAGACCGATACTTTGAACCAATCGATACAGGACTATTACAAGCTTATGGAAGAGGGCTACAGGGTCTTGAGCAAACTGTCCGAGCATTCGTTTGCAGTTCAAGTCATGACTGCGGCTCAAGCAGGCAATAAGCAGGAAGTTGACCGGTTAATGAAAACGATCAGCTCCAATGCGACAATCCAATCCGAATTTTCCCCAAGCGGGATTGGAATTACGGTGGACCCCAAAGTTCAAAACTCCCCATGCTGCAAGTTGGCTATGTTTCTGAAATGGGGATAAATATCGTGCAGCATAGGGCAATATGGCAAAATTCAGACAAGAAATCCGGCATACGTAATAAGGGATACCTGTCCGTATGAGGAGAGGTATCCCTTGATTTGTGTTCCCGATCATTTGCTTAAGAGTTGGTTACAGGCTTCCGGCAGGTCCAAAGAATTCATAGTGAATCCGCTCGGCGGGAACGCCCCAAGCCTGCAAGGCCTGATTCACTGCACGCATAAATGGCACAGGACCGCAGAAATAGAAATCTGATTCTTTGGAAGTGACCTCCTGAAGCCAAGGAAGATCGATGTAGCCAATCTTATGGCAAAGGGTTTGGTCTAGTGGCTTTTCATAGCAAACATAAGATTTCATAGAATGATGCGCCGCGTCCAACTGCTCGATATGCTCTCTCATCGCATGGAATCCTTCATTTATAGCCGCATGGATAAAAGTAACCTCGCGTTCAGGCTGTTCTTTCAGCACAGTTTCCAGCATGCTGATCATCGGAGTCAAGCCGACGCCGCCGCTGATCAGAACAAGCGGGATGTTTTGCTCTTGATCCAATGTGAATGATCCGGCCGGTGCGCTTATCTCCAGCACATCTCCCTCATTCACCGAATTATGCAAATAGGTAGACACGAGCCCTGCAGGTTTGCCGGGAGCTGCATCTTCACGCTTGACCGAAATCCGGTAGTAATCTTCACCAGGAGCAGCAGACAAGCTGTAATGACGGATATGGGTATAAGATTCATTGTCGGGCTGAACTCGCACAGTAATATACTGGCCCGGAAGGTAGCTTGAGATCGCGCCGCCATCCTGCGGTTTTAAATAGAAGGAGGTGATCACGTCGCTTTCTTTCATTTTGCGTTCCACCACGAAAGGACGGAATCCCCGCCATCCGCCCGGAGCATTCTCGGCTTCCTGGTACATCTCGGCTTCTACGCTGATAAAGGCATCGGCGATCATACCGTAGGCCTGTGCCCATGCATCCAGAATTTCAGGCGTAGCAGCATCACCAAGGACCTTCTTAATGGCGCCAAGCAGGTTCTCCCCGACAATCGGATAATGCTCTGGCAAAATATTCAGTGCCCGGTGCTTTTGCCCGATCTGCTTGACGACAGGCAGAATATCCTCCAAATGATCGATATGAGCAGCAGCTGCATACACCGCATTCGCAAGAGCTTGCGGCTGTTTGCCTTCCCGTTGGTTGGCATGATTGAATATGTTTAGCAGTTCAGGATGATTATCGAACAGCATTTGATAAAAGGTAGTCGTAATCGTCTTACCGTGAATTTCCAAGACAGGAACCGTTGATTTTATAATGTCGATGGTCTCTTTAGATAGCATGCGAATTCCTCTTTCCTTTGTTATGTTTCGGTGCTTTCTTATTCAGTATAGGAAAAGTGAAAATACGTAATTGTGATTCCGATCACATTAAAGTTAGACAATATGTGAACGCGCGAACTTGGCAAGGACAAGGCTCACAAATCACTCCGACGGTGAGACGGTTTGATGAATTTTAAATGTAAATTTTGGTTTTTTTCCAATTCCAGCAAGCAAGTTGTTTAGCACCTGCTCGGATTGTGTTATAATATATACAAGAAACTAAACAAACAAAGAAAGGATCAGGATACCATGTGTCCCCGAAGGAACAATCCCCAAAGGACGATTTGGAAACGTTATGATCTCTCTTACACTTAGCTCCCTTTCGTAGAGTATACAGTCAACTAGACACTCCAAGGACGTATGACAAACTCTGCGAAAGAAGGAAGCTCAAGATGCGAAGGATTCGGTCCTGCAGGTTTCTGTCTTATCACAGTGGTTTGTCACATCCATGACCAACCTACTGCGATGAGAGGGAACCTGTATGAGGAAGAAAGACCATTTTATTTCTAAGCTTGCACCAATCGTTATAATGCTGTTCGGAACATTTTTGCTAGCATTTGCGTATTATCACATCAATTTTCAAAATCATTTATCAGAGGGCGGATTCGTAGGTTTGTCCCTGCTTGGTAAGTATGTGCTGGGTTTGAATCCCTCGCTGAGCATGCTGATCCTGGACATACCGGTTATTCTGATCGCCATGTTTTTGAAAGGCCGTAAATTCGTGATGAATACACTGCTCGCGACCTTTTCGTTTTCTATTTTTTACGAATTATTGGAACGCTATTCAGTGCTGGTCATTGACCTGCACAACAATCTGCTGCTGGCTGCGCTGTTGTCCGGTTTGGTCACAGGGTTCGCCACAGGACTGGTTCTCCGATTTGGGGGAGCCACCGGCGGAGATGATATTTTATCGCTGCTCATTAGCCGCTGGAGTGGTTTGAAGGTAGGTACCGTGTTTATTTTAATGGATGCCGCCGTACTGCTGCTGTCTCTGTTCTATTTACCGCTGAAAGAAACATTGTTTACGATTTTGGCGGTTGGCATTGCCGGGCAGACCATAACATTTACATTCACATTCCGTATGGGAAAAGCGGATGTTACCGCGATACCCGAACCGGCTCAATCCCAGAAAGCTGCCTCTAAACCCGTTCATGCGGTGCGGAGTGCTCACTAACAGATAACCGCCTGATTCTTGTTCTTCTAAGAATCAGGCGGTTTTTTTTAGATTGCAGAATATATGATGTGTATTGTGTATTGATCTACGAGCTCTTGGTGGTCTGAATACGCCCGTCTTCACCATGTATAATCGTATTGACACCGCTTTTCGATGCCCGCTTTTTTGCTTCTTCAAGAGCTTCCTTTTTTGTGTCAAAAGTGGACAGAGGCTTGTCGAGGCCTTCTTCCTTCAAAGCCCAGCCTTCATCTGAGGAAACGATGTGCAGATTAGGTTGACTGCTTTGCCCTGAATTGCCTGATTTTGAATCATGATGGTTTGATTCATGATGCTCTGAACGAGGGTGATCTTGATCCCATTTTTCGGCCTGGGCTGTGGCAATCGCAATGGCACGGCCTTCCTCATAGCCTTCATGCAGCAGCGCATTTGCGATATCAACCGCTTTATTTCTTATTCTGGCATCGAGATTTTTCATAGAAACAGGGTAGTCGTGTTTATTCCATGGCATATGGTTTCCCTCCTGATTGGTGTTTGCTATTATCCGTATATTACCCGGGGCAGGATGAATCAAACGGTAGATTTTTGTAACGATTGGTTTATAATGGAAAAATAATTTGATGAAAAGGAGCTTCCCTAATGATACAACTGGTCGTGATCCTTATGTTTACGGTAGTGATACATACAGTAGACAGTCTTTCTTATGCTTTGCGATTAGGCGGACTTCGCAGCCGGCGGATTACGCTCGCTTTGTCACTCTCAGGACTGCTTGTTCTGGTGTCCCGGACTTCCAATATAGCTCAAGGGCCGATGGTCGGAAACATGGTGGATAAAGCGTTGAAATCCACAGCTTTTCATCTGGAGCCAAAACTTCATGGTATTATTGCTGCTGCGACTGTGGGCTCATTGCTGGCCATGTTTCTGTTTCCCAGTGTCGTTAGGCTCTGCTCCAGAATGGTTGTTCATTTGGAAGCCGCCGGTTCTATTCCAAAAATGACCAGAAATCTAATGTCCTTCTCCAAATGGAAAAATGGAATGACTTATTTCAAACGGCCGACCTTCAGGATGCTGCATTCTCTGTTCGATGGACCCTTGCCAAGAAGATTGATGGTGCTCAATATGACGGTAACTGCGATCTACACCGTAGGGGTTCTTGCTTCCTTGTATGCAGCTTATTTATGGCCTGCCTTCAGGCTGACTGCTTCGACTTCTTCGGGATTGATTAATGGACTGGCAACAATTCTGCTGACGCTGTTGATTGATCCGCGGATTGCATTGCTTTCGGATAAAGCTCTGCGCGGGGAGGAAGGGCTTGGACGAATCAACCGTGTATTCGGACTTATGATGGTTTCGCGAATGGCGGGGACGATGCTCGCCCAACTGCTGCTGGTGCCTTGTGCGTATTGGATTGGCTGGATCATAGGATGAGCCCGAAACAAGTTGAAAAAATTTACATATAACAGGGTTGACATAAGCCCTTAAAGATTTTAATATTTAAACCATTGAAATAATAGCTAACCTTACTAATTGGACATGAAAGGGGGATCGGGAATGGACGCGCTTGCGAACCGGCTATATGCTGCCGTGAAATCATTCTGGCGGAGTCTGGAGACGGATATCTGTAAGGAAATGCAGGATTATCTGACCGGACCGCAATTATTTATGCTCAACTACATCCATGGAGAACAAAAATGCAATCTGACACAGGTCGCAGATCGGCTGGAAGTGAAACCTAGCGCTGTTACCGTTATGGTGGATCGTCTGGAAAAGGCCGGTTATGTTGCGCGTTCCCATGATCCTGCAGACCGTAGAGTGATTTTGGTAGAAGCAACGCCGCAAGGCGAAAAGGTTCTTGCACAAGCCGTCCAAAAAAGGGATGCATGTCTTAAGGAACATTTATCCCGTCTTGAGCCTGACGAAGTGCGTATGTTCACCGAATTATGTGAAAAGATGGTTGGACAGCAAATGAATTAACAACGCTCAGGCTGCATTTATAGCAGCAGGGCATCTGCAGCTGTGAGATTACATAAGAGCAACACAAAAATATACATTCATGAAAACAAGGAGTGGAGTACATTTGGAGGATTTATCCCAAAAGAGGAAAGTGACAATCATGATTGCGATCATTGCTGCCATGTTTTTCTCCGCAATCAATCAGACCATTGTCAGTACGGCTATGCCGCGCATTATCGCCATTCTCGGCGGCATGGATTACTACACGTGGGTCATCACCATTTACATGCTGACCTCTACAATCGCAACGGTTCTCGTTGGTAAGCTATCGGATATTTACGGGCGCAAGCCGTTTATATTAGCGGGTATCGTATTTTTTATCATCGGTGCATTTCTAAGCGGTTTTTCCAGAGATATTTTCCAACTCATTACGTACCGGGGGATTCAGGGGATCGGTGCGGGGATCATCATGGCATCCGCTTTTACTGCTGTGGGTGATTTGTTCTCTCCTCGTGAAAGAGGAAAGTGGACGGGGATTATGATGGCTGTTTTTGGTTTCTCCAGCGTACTCGGACCAACGCTTGGCGGCTGGCTTGTCGATAATATGGAGTGGAAGTGGCTGTTCTGGATTTTCCTTCCACTCGGGGTTGTGGCATTTATCATGATTATGATGCTGTTTCCAAAAGGTGTGCGCAAAGAGTCCGAGAAAATCGACTATTTCGGCTCCTTGTTCCTGACGTTGACCATTGTACCGCTGCTGCTCGGCTTCTCCTGGGCAGGCACGAAATATGACTGGGGATCATGGCAGATTCTGAGTCTGTTCGGTGGGGCGATTGTGTTCCTGATTCTGTTCATACTTGTGGAAAGAGTTGTGAAAAGTCCGGTGCTTCCATTGTCACTGTTCCGCAATGATATCGTAACCATCTCGAACACAATCGGCTTTATTATGAACGCAGGCATGATGGGAGCGCTCATCTATCTGCCTTTCTTCGTACAGGGCGTTGAAGGCATTTCTCCGACATATTCCGGTTATGTAACCATGCCGATGTCGATATCCATGGTTATCGTAAGTACGATCGTGGGCAGGATGATTACCAAAACAGGCAAATACAAAAGATTTGCTCTGACCGGTATTCCAATCATGATCATTGGTATGCTTATCATGGCCCTCATGAACAGCGTATGGCTGGCCGTCATTGCCATGATCGTATTCGGACTGGGATTGGGTATTGGCATGCCGGTATTCTCCCTGACCGTGCAAAATGCGGTCAGACCTGACCAACTGGGTGTTGCTACCGCATCATCACAGTTGTTCCGGAATTTGGGTGGTACTATTGGGATTGCGGTTATGGGAACCATTATGACATCAAGTCTTACGGGACATATGAAGGATGCGATGACATCTGGCAAAGGTGTCGACATGAAGAATCTGGATCCGGAGCTGGCCAAACAGCTGGCGCCATTCCAAAATCCGGAGATGCTGCTTGATCAACCAAAGCTTCACCTACTGCAGGAAACGATGCCGCAAGAAGTGCAGTCGGTGCTGACACAAATGATCGATACGCTGAAGCATGCACTAAGCTCTTCTTTGACGACAGTTTTCCTGTCAGGAGCAGCTCTCGTGGCAGTAGCGCTCGTGCTGACCTTCTTCCTGCGTGAAATTCCACTGCGGACCTCTAACAAGCTGCCAGAATCGCAAAAGCAGGGACAGACTGACAAAGCTGCAACCGCATCATCCGTGTAAGCAAACAAAAAAAGCCTGGGGCTCTTTGAGCCTCAGGCTTTTTTGAATTCTTAATTAAACAACACTTTATATTCGCCGTAGCCCTGCTGCTCCAGTTCTTCCTTTGGAACGAATCTAAGAGCTGCTGAGTTGATGCAGTAACGCAGACCATTAGGTCCGGGACCGTCATCAAACACATGACCCAGATGGGAATCGGAGCCTTTACTGCGGACTTCTGTCCGCACCATCATATGGGTGAGGTCCATCTTTTCCTTGACGCTGTAATCACGGATTGGACGGGTGAAGCTTGGCCAGCCGCAGCCGGAATCATATTTGTCCTGCGAACTGAACAAGGGCTCTCCGGAAACGATATCCACATAGATTCCATCACCATGGTGATCCCAAAAATCATTTTGAAATGGAGCTTCGGTGGCATTGTTTTGGGTGACCTCATATTGAATCGAAGTCAAACGCTGCTTCAGCTCGGCTTTGTTCTTTTCTGGGGTCCAATGACTTTCCAAAAAGTCATCCCGACCGGAGCCTTTACGGTAGCGCTTGTAATGTCCCGGATTTTTTTTGTGGTAATCCTGATGGTAATCTTCAGCCGCATAGAAGGGCTTTGCAGGCAGAATCGGCGTTACGATCGGTTTGTTGAAACGTCCGCTCTCCGCCAGCTTGACCTTGGAGGCCTCGGCCTGAACTCGTTGCTCTTCCGTATGGTAAAAGACTGCCGTCTGGTAAGAATGTCCACGGTCATAGAACTGGCCGCCTTCATCTGTAGGGTCAATCTGCTGCCAAAAGAGCTCCAGCAGCTTTTCATAAGGGAAAATATCCGGGTTGTAAGTAATCTGCACAGCTTCGACATGTCCGGTTGTATGGGAGCAAACTTCTTCATAGGTAGGGTTCTCGGTATGGCCGCCCGTATAGCCTGATTCGACTTTGATAATGCCGGGCAGCTCTTCGAACGGGGCTACCATGCACCAAAAGCATCCGCCTGCAAAGGTCGCCTTTTCCTGATGAACCGCTTGTAAATCGCTCATGATATCACTCCGTTTCTTTATTTCTCTTCTTCATTATAATCGATCTGCATGGTGGAACCAAGGACCCGGGCATGTGAGTGTGAACGTCCCTTTTTCCTGTATAGTATAAACATTAATCCGAGCAGTAATATATAACCGGCCGCGACCAAAATGGAAACAATCGGATGACGCCCGCCTTGTCCGCCAAGAAAAGCATACAGAAAAATACCTGGAAGCTTTCCGATGCCGGAAGCAGCCGTATAGGTCCAGAAGGGAATGGAAGCAACGCCTGCGAACACATTCACGGCCATTTGCGGAATAAAAGGTATAAAGCGTCCGGCGGCAACGCTGACAAAAGGACGGGACTCCACCCATGAGGTGAATGACTGAAGGGATTTAAATCTGCCCAGATATTGCTGCCCCTGTTTCCGGAAAACCGTTCTTACCAGCGCGTAGATAATTGTCGCGGCGATCATCGTACCCAGCCAGCTGATGCCAGCAGCCCAGACTGTCCCGAAGGAATAGCCAAGCGCGGCAATCACCAGCTTGTAAGGAATAATCGGAAACAGGGCAATCAGGGTTGCCAGACCCACGAGGACAGGAAAGGAACCATGCTGATGCATATAGTCCACAATCGGATTCCGGTATATATAAGTAATCATAAGAACAACCGCATATAAGGCGGCGAGCATCCATTTGTTCATGCTGTTTCCTTTCTGCTGATAATCATTGCTTCTAATGTATATCATACCAAATACAGAAGTGAAAAATAAAACCATGGAAATTTCCAAAGGTGTTTGCTATAATGGTTCCAATAAGTGAATAGTTCCCAAAGGGGAGTAGCTCATGCAATAAAGTCGTCATTACGGGATCGTATCCCCGGCTTTATTGGCAACTTAAACGTTGTTTTGCGAGACCTTTGCCTGATTTTCATTAGGTAAAGGTCTTTTTTGGTGGGATTAAAAGCGCCATTACCTAATGAAGGTAAGGGGCGCTTTTTTTAATGCGGCGGGCTAGTCATAGCAACCATTTTAATCCGGGATGAATTTCCCAAAACAGGAGAGGTGGAAGAAAAATGGAGTTGTTAACCATGGCATTTTGGACAGCCTTGATGTCAATTGTCGTCATTGATCTGGTACTGGCTGGAGACAATGCCATCGTGATCGGTCTTGCCGCACGCAATGTCAGAAAAGAAGATCAGAAAAAGGTAATACTGTGGGGGACGGTTGGTGCGGTAGTCATACGGGTCATCGCGACATTGCTTGTCGTTCAGCTGCTGTTGATTCCAGGCCTACGTTTAGTCGGCGGGCTGGCGCTTATCTGGATTGCCTATAAGCTATTAATCGATGAGAAAAAGCATGATATTTCGGCAGGAAACCAAATATGGGCTGCTATCCGTACCATTATTATCGCGGATGCCATGATGGGACTCGACAATGTTCTGGCTGTAGCCGGTGCGGCGCATGGTGACTTCCTGCTCGTCATCATCGGGCTGGCGATCTCTGTACCGATTATGGTTTGGGGCAGCACGATGATTGTTAAATTGACTGAACGTTTTCCTTTCATTATTACCTTCGGGTCAGCCGTACTCGCTTGGACCGCTTCAAAAATGCTGGTGGAGGAGCCTATGATTCACAACATGTTTACAAGCACAGTCCTGAAATATGTTTTTGAACTCGTTGTGGTTGCAGCCGTGGTTTTGGTTGGACTCCGAATGAAGAAGAAGAAAGCCGAGGCAGCCAAAGCCCAGGCTGTAGGGATGAACTAAAGCCGTTCGTATTCAGTTTCTTTCTTAAAGAAGGTATAATGTGTATCGATCCCAAGCGTACCAGGTGAAAGGTGGATTGTGCACAATGAATGACAACATCCGCAAGCGACGGGTCGCCATGATAGGCATCGGAGACATTGCGAACAAGGTATACCTGCCGCTGCTTGCTCATCACGAGCAAGCTGAAGTCGTCGGTGTGATGAGCCGCTCAGAGGAAACGGTGCAGCATGCAGCAGCACGATTCCGTTTTCGGAATGCTGCTACGAATTTGAATGAATTGATGTCATGGGATGTGGACGCGGTTTTTGTCCATAGTCCGACAGCGGCTCATTACGAAACGGTAAAGACTTGTTTAATGCATGGTCTGTCTGTGTATGTGGATAAACCGCTTAGCGGTGATCTGTCCGAATGCAGAGAGCTTGCAGCGCTGGCAGAAAATAAGGGGTTGCTCCTGGCCGTTGGGTTTAATAGGAGATTTGCCCCGCTGTACAGGGAAGCACAGGCATGGATGCAAGCCGCCGGCGGTTTTGACCAGGTGACGGCGCTTAAGCATCGTACACGGCAGCAGTCCAGCACCAGCAGAGAAACGGTATTTGATGACCTGATTCATATGCTCGATCTTCTTCTATGGCTTGGCGGGGATGATTACAAGCTTGCTTCGCAGCAGCTGGCACAGGACAAGGAAGGACGCATGCGCCATGCATCGGGTGTGATGAGCTTTCAGGATGCGCGTTATGGAAGCTACGGTATGGTCCGGCAATCTGGGGCGGATCTTGAAAAGTTAGAGCTTCACGGCAGCGGCCGTTCTGTCGAGGTCACCAACCTTGAACAGGCAGTTTTGTATGAGAACGGCATGCTTCCAGTTACCAAGACCTTTGGCAGCTGGGACACGATACTGGAGCGCAGAGGATTTGCCGGAGCGGTCGATCATTTCCTGGAGTGTATCGGAAGCCCCGAACACTGCAGCATAAGTGCTGATCAGGTGATGAGCAGCCACGAGCTGGCCGCAAAGGTCTGCGATAACAGGTAAAGGGGAAATAGAAAATGGATGAGTACCGCAAATCAATCGAAGACGGGATCGTGGAAAGCTACCGGCAGGACGAGGATATGATGATCATGGTATTTGCCCAGTGGTGTATCAATGAGGGATTAAATCCTGAGGAATTGTACATGCAGGCCTATCCACAGCAGCAAAGCAATGAACGGCTGCAGCGTGTACTGGAGCTGACGGTCTCGAAGGAAGAGGCGGGTCCGATTCCGGATGATACCGTTCTCGGAGTATTATCGTTATTCGGCAATGAGGATCTGGCATTTATCGTGTCAGAGGCGATTTCAAGAAGAGCCCAAAAGAATTAATTTGCAGAAATTGTTTCATCGTATTGGTCTATACTAGATTTAGCTCATCATGAGTGTAGATTCGGGTTATGGAGGATTCATACATGAAGATTCTTGTTGTAGGAGCGAACGGGACGCTTGGGAGCGCGGTTCGTAATGAACTGGCTTCAGATCATGAGGTGATTTCAGCAAGCCGCAGTGAAGGCGATGTTAAGGTTGACATCACATCCGTAGAAAGCATTAAGGCGATGTATCAAAAGGTAGGCAAAATTGATGCTGTGATTTGTGCCGCCGGAAATGCTTACTTCGGCCCGCTGAGCGAACTTACTCCGGAAAATAACGAAGTTGCTGTTCAAAGCAAGCTGAAGGGACAAATCAATCTGGTTTTGCTTGGACTGGATTATGTTAACGATCGCGGCAGTTTTACGCTGACAACGGGCATTATTATGGATGATCCGATCATCGGCGGTATATCTTCCGCGATGGCAGGTGGAGCGGTTAGAGCTTTTGTTCAGGCTGCTGCGATTGAATTGCCGCGCAACATCCGCATCAACAATGTAAGCCCGAATGTCCTGGAAGAGTCCATGGACAGTTATGGTCCCTTCTTCCGGGGCTTTGAACCGGTCCCTGCCGCCAGAGCGGCCAAGGCATTCCGCAAGAGTGTCGAGGGTGCGCAGACAGGACAAACCTATACCGTATACTAGATTCATCACATAGAAAAGGCAGGCCCCTTGTATGGGACCTGCCTTTTCTTATTATCTGAAGGGAAGCGGATGAAACAGTATTCGAAGACTTTAGCGATTAGAGCTTCGCAACGGGTCAGGTGCCCTACTATATCTGCTCCCTGTTTGCGATGCGGAATTCCTTGGGAGATTTTCCGAAGCGGGATCGGAACACGCGGTGAAAATACGTATAATTGGCAAAGCCCGAGGTTTCGGCGATATTTTCAAGGGACATCGGGCTGAAAATGATCCGTTCACGCGCCATCTCAAGCCGGACATCCAGCGTGTACTGCATAATGCTTGTGCCGAAGGCGTCCTTAAACAGATGGACGGCACGTGAAACGCTGATTCCAACATAGGCAGCAACATCCTCGAGTTTGAAGGATACGGATGCATGCTCTTCAATGTAATGCTTGATCCGGTATGCAAGGTATGTCCTTGGGGTTGTGGATGGATGCTCCCGCAGCAAGCGGTCCGTCTCCAGACATAAAATGCGCATGTAATACCCCGATATTTCGGGAAATGGATTGGATATCTTGCGCTGCTCCAGCACAATCTGCCGGAAGAGGCCAAGGATGGTTTCGTTCAAGGGTACTTTGATTCTTGTAGGGCGTTTCTGACTGGTCCACCACTCATCAATCCAGGCCCCGCCAAAAAAGATATGATAATCGCCGCTTTCAACCGAAAGCTCGTTCTGGGCGTTAAGTTCCTCTTCAATCTTCAACTCATAGGGCTCATCCGGCGAAAAAATGAGCAGGTCTCCTGCCTCAATCTGTACCAGCTCGCCGCCGACACGCGCCCGGCATCTTCCATCTGTCTGGAGGCGCATCAGATAGTTATTGACACCGTTCATTTCGGTCATGTAAAAGGGTTTGTGGTGAAACGAGAATCCTGCTGTATAAATGTGTACTGTATCTTGCGTGGACATGAAATGACTCCTTTTACAATGGTGAATGTAAGTAAAATCCGGCTCTTTGAAAAATAATGACCAGATTGTTCATGTTTTAATCATATTATTCATTTTAATATAAATGAATTCGGAATACCATGGGTACTAGATTGTTGATTCCACCTTCTACATCACGGGGGAGTGACTGCATGAAAACCAAAATGAAGGCTGGTATTATCGGTTGTGGAAATATCAGTGCGATTTATTTGGAAAATTTAAAAAAGAGCGATACCGTGGAAGTGGTGGCCTGTGCAGACATGGTGCAGGAGCGTGCTGCGGCGCGGGCAGCAGAGTTTGCGATTGCAAACGCATTCAGTGTGAATGAACTGCTGGCGGATCCGGAAATTGAGCTGGTTATCAACTTAACAATTCCGGGCAGCCATGCAGCCATTGATATAGCAGCACTTGAAGCTGGAAAACATGTATATGCCGAAAAGCCGCTGGCAACTTCGCTTGCGGATGGGAAACATGTACTGGAGTTAGCCAAAAGCAAAAATCTGCGAGTCGGCAGTGCACCGGACACTTTTCTCGGATCAGGGATCCAGACGGCCAAAGCAGCCATAGAAGCCGGTATGATTGGGAAGCCGGTTGCAGCAACCGCCTTTATGATGGGCGGAGGGCCGGAGGGCTGGCATCCAGACCCGGAGTTTTTTTATGCGCCGGGCGGAGGACCGATGCTCGATATGGGACCGTACTATTTGACGGCGCTTGTGGAGCTGATGGGCTCGATTGATCGTGTCACCGCATCGGTCGGAGCACAGATTCCAACGCGAATCATTGGCGCGGGACCGAAAGCGGGGCAGCAGATTCCGGTGAAAACACCTACACATTTGGCAGGCACGATTGATTTCGAGCATGGAGCCATTGCCACCATGATTATGAGCTTTGACATTCAAGGTGGTGCCACGTTGCCGTGGATCGAAATATATGGAACCGCAGGCACGCTGACTTTACCAGATCCGAATTTTTTTAATGGAGAAGTGAAGCTTCGCCGGACCGGATCGGATGAGATCGAGACACTGACATCGATGTTCGATTGTGGACAGAATGAACGCGGCCTCGGCGTCAACGATATGGCCAAATCCATTCTGGAAGGCCGCAGCCACCGGGCTGACGGTGCACTCGCATACCATGTGCTTGAAGCCATGTACGCATTTCAAACCTCTTCTCTGGAGGGCCGACATGTGGTTTTGGAGAGTAAGTACGAATATGACACACAGCTTAAGACAAGCGAACTCGTATAACTCCATCCTATATAGGGATTTTTCCTTGGAAAAATCCTAGATCTACTGAAATAAACTGATCTTCATCAATCCAAAAAACAGGAGTGTGGCAAACATGTTGAAATTGGGTTTGCAATTGTACACCGTTCGTGATCAAATGGAGCAGGATTTTGAGGGTACTTTGAAGAAAGTAGCAGAACTTGGATATCAGGGCGTGGAATTTCACACCTTCTTCGGACGTCCCGCAGCTGAGGTCAAGGCATTACTGGATCAAAACGGTCTAGTTGCCCTTGGAACGCATACTGCGTATGACCGCATGTTGAACGCCCTTGATGAGGAAATCGCCTACAATAAAGAAATCGGCAATACCAATCTGATTGTTCCTTATTTGGGCGATGACCAGCGCAAATGGGACGAGGTGTTCTCAAATCTCAAGACGATTGGTGAACGCTGCAAAGAGCAGCAGGCAACGCTGCTGTACCATAACCATGATTTCGAATTCACCGAAAAGATCGGGGACAAAACGGTGTTTGACTCTATGTATGATGCCGTTCCTGCGGATCTGCTCAAGGTTGAGCTGGATACTTGCTGGACTCACTTCGCAGGATACAGTCCTGCTGAGTATATCGAAGCCTACGCTGGACGTCTTCCAATTGTTCATTGGAAGGATGTGCGCAGACAAGAGGACGGTTCACCATTAACGGTAGAGCTTGGTGAAGGCGAAGTCGATTTGAAAGCCGTTGCTGAAGCTGCGGACAAAGCAGGAGTCGAATGGATTGTTGTAGAGCAGGATTTCTGCCAGAATCCACCGCTTGAAAGCATTGCAAAAAGTATGGAATGGATTAAAAATTACGCCCAAAATGGAGGACCTGTAAATGTCTAATACGAATCAAACATTGAAAATTGCAATCATTGGCTGCGGAGGAATCGCTAATGGTAAGCATATGCCAAGTCTGGCCAAGCAACCGAATGCTCAAATGGTGGCTTTCTGTGATATTGTAAAGGAACGCGCTGAAAAAGCTGCTGAGGAATTCGGGGCAGAAGGTGCTAAAGTATACACGGATTTCCACGAACTGCTCAAGGATGATAGTATTGATGTTATCCATGTATGCACACCGAATGACTCTCACTCGGAAATCTCGGTGGCCTCGTTGGAAGCCGGCAAGCATGTAATGTGCGAGAAGCCAATGGCCAAAACTGCTGCCCAAGCACAAGAAATGATAGATGCTGCGAAACGTACAGGTAAAAAGCTTACCATCGGTTATCAAAACCGCTACCGTAATGACAGCCAATATCTGAAACAGCTTTGCGAAGCCGGAGAGCTCGGAGATATTTATCTCGGCAAGGCTTTGGCAATCCGCCGCCGTGCGGTTCCAACTTGGGGCGTGTTTTTGGATGAAGAAAAACAAGGCGGAGGCCCGCTTATCGATATCGGTACGCATGCACTGGACTTGACTCTCTGGCTGATGGACAACTACAAGCCGAAGAGCGTGCTTGGTTCCACATTCCATAAGCTTGGACACCGTGAAAACGCCGCGAATGCATTCGGACCTTGGGATCCGGAGCAGTTCAAAGTGGAAGATTCCGCATTTGGTTTCATCACGATGGAGAACGGGGCAACGATTATCCTGGAATCCAGCTGGGCATTGAATGTCGTGGAAACCGGCGAAGCCAAAACCATTCTCGCAGGTACCGAAGGTGGCGCAGATATGAAAGACGGACTGCGTATTAACGGTGAAAAATTAAGCCGTTTGTATGATACAAATATTGACCTCAATGCGGGCGGTGTTGCATTCTACTCTGGCGCAGCTGAAAATGAAGCCGATCTGGAGCAAAGATTGTGGCTGGATGCCATCCTCGAAGACAAAGAGCCTGTTGTCAAACCAGAGCAGGCATTTGTGGTAACACAAATTTTGGAGGCCATTTATGAGTCTGCCAAAACCGGTAAAGCTGTTTATTTTGAATAGTATTTTCGAATAAGTTAATCATGGAATCATCCACTTCCTTTCCCCATGCAGTCAAGGCTGTATGGGGATTCGGATTTCAAAGCGACCGTAGCTTGAAAGTATCTACTATTAAATGAATCAAGGCTAAGGAGGAATTTTCGTTGAAACTCGGCGTATTTATGGTATTGTTTGGTGAACGCAAGCTGGAGGATGCACTGGATTATGTGGCTTCCAAAGGTTTAAAGGCTGTAGAAATCGGTACGGGAGGCAATCCCGGCAAGGCTCACTGTAATCCTGCTGAACTACTGGAAAACGAAGCAAAGCTGAAAGAATTTAAACATGCGGTGGAATCCCGCGGTTTGATGATCAGCGCCCTCAGCTGCCACGGCAACCCGCTCCACCCGCAGAAGCATCTGGCACAAGCGGATCACGAAGATTTTGTGAATACCGTTAAGCTTGCGGAGAAGCTGGGTGTAGAGGTGGTTAACACCTTCTCCGGCTGCCCGGGAGATCATGAGAATGCGAAGTATCCAAACTGGCCGGTTGCTCCGTGGCCGAATGATTACCAGGAGATTTTGGCTTGGCAGTGGGAAAACAAAGTTATTCCATACTGGACGGAACAGGCTAAATTCGCGGCAGAGCATCATGTGAAAATCGGACTTGAGCTGCATGGCGGCTTTTCGGTGCACACGCCGGCAACGCTGCTACGCCTGCGCGAAGCAGCAGGGGAAACCATCGGCGCCAACCTGGATCCAAGCCACATGTGGTGGCAGGGCATTGATCCGGTACAGGCGATTCACATTTTGGGCCGTGCAGGAGCGATTCACCATTTCCACGCCAAGGATACTGTGATCGATCCGATCAACGTGAACCGTTATGGTCTTACAGATATGCAGCCTTACACCAACATGCTGGATCGCGCATGGCAGTTCCGCAGCGTTGGCTACGGCCATGATGTGAAAACTTGGGCTGATATTATTAGTGCGCTGCGTCTGGTTGGATATGATTATGCGGTCAGCATTGAGCATGAAGACGGTCTGATGTCTATTGAAGAAGGCTTCTCGAAAGCCGTAGCTAACTTACAGCAAGTACTCATCGAGGAGTCGCTTGGCGACATGTGGTGGGTCTAGGGGGATACATTAATGATTAACGTAACGATCTGGAACGAATTTGTCCATGAGAAGATTCATGATGAAGTAAAGGCTGTTTATCCGGAAGGCATTCATTCGGTATTGGCCGAAGGTCTTCAAGGCAGCGGCTATGCTATCACGACTGCAACGCTGGATCAGCTGGAGCACGGATTGACAGAGGAAGTTCTGAATACCACCGATGTTCTGATCTGGTGGGGACATATGGCGCATGACCGTGTTAGTGATGAAATTACTGCCCGGGTGGTCAAGCGCGTACAGGAAGGTATGGGGCTTATCGTCCTGCATTCGGGACATTTCTCCAAGCCGTTTAAAGCTTTGATGGGAACATCATGCGATCTGAAGTGGCGTGAGGTGGGAGAACAGGAAATTTTATGGAATGTGAATCCTTCCCATCCGATTGCTGAGGGAATTGACGCGAAAATCATCCTGGAGCATGAAGAGATGTATGGAGAATATTTCGATATTCCAACACCGGATGAGCTGGTATTTATCAGTAACTTTGAAGGCGGCGAGGTATTCAGAAGCGGTTGTACGTTCCGCCGCGGACGGGGAAAAATCTTTTATTTCCGTCCGGGACATGAGACATACCCAACCTATTATCAGCCTGAAATTATCAAAGTCATTTCGAATGGTGTCAAATGGGCTAATCCAGCCTCGGGTAACGCATTGCAGTTTGGCAATATGCAGCCGGTAAGAGCATTGGGTAAAGTACCCATGGCATAAGCAGGTAAAGCGGTAGCAGTCCATGCTGCCGCTTTTTGCTATTTACGCGGATTCACTTGCAGATGAGTTTTCTTTTAGCATGAAATGTGGTAAAATGAAACAAACTAACTTAATGTAAGCTTTCATGAGACGTAACTGTTTACATGGATCCCGTAAAGAGGTGAAGATCATGAACAGTCAGGATTTCAGTATGTGTCCGCGGTTTGAAACTGCTTTTTCCGTTCTCGGTAAACGTTGGAATGGATTGATTATTTACTCGTTGATGACCGGACCGAAACGGTTTAAGGATATATCCCATATCATACCTACCATGAGCGATAAGATGCTTTCCGAGCGTATGAAGGATTTGGAAACCGAAGGTATTTTGGTACGCCATGTCTATCCTGAAACACCAGTCCGGATTGAATACGAATTGACGGAAAAAGGCAAAGCACTGCAGCCCGTTATGGACCAGGTTCAAAACTGGGCGGAGCATTGGGTTGACCTTGAGTAGTCAACTGAAAAACCAACTGTAATGACAGACCTTCCTTGTATTTGCAAGGAAGGTTTTTGTTTAATGTAAAGGTAAGGAATGAGGGTGAAGATAGATTACCATTTGGATTTTTTTGCTAAATTTAGGCAGAGACTTGCACCTTACCGCGGGTTCTGTAGTATAATTGGTAAAAAACTGCCTTTTCGGCGCTTAAGGAGGCGGACGACGATGAGAAAAAGAGTACTTTCCCAGGGAATCAGGTATGGCAAAGAGGATGTTAATGAACTTGAAAGCGCTTCTATCAAAGTGCGTGATATTTACGATAAAGCGATCACGATGCTAATGCGTAATTTGCCGGAATCGATGTGGAAGTCATGGGCCGTTCAGAGGCCCACTCAGGAGTCGCTTTCTGCAGGCGGAGAAAACAGCAGTCCCGTTTTTCAAAAATGGATTCAAAGCCCGTCAGGCTGGAAGTGTATAGGTTGTGAACGACATTACGTGGAGAGTCTCACACCTGCCACGGAGAAGGAAGTGCCCGATAAACGGGAATATATATTCCATAACGGCAGGTTTCAAAGTATGCTTTTACAAGTTCTGATCTGGTCACAGTTTGAAGAAATTGCACTGTTCCACCCCTTTTTGGGAGATTCCCCCTTCTATGATGAAGAGGAGATGGAAGTCATCTCCACGTACTTCGTTCCTACGTATGTCAGCGAAATCCCTTTTCAACAGTCAGGTAAACCCTTCAAAAAGCATGATATGCGTATTCCCGTTTTTCAAGAATTTATATCGGCTCCACCACTGCTCGTACACTTGGATGGCGAGGTGCTTGAGGGTACCTGGATGACGGGAGTTTATGTGGACCGAGGTCACTTTTTGGGGCTCGGACCCTATCTCAAAAACACAGATGGCAGCAGAACATTTATGCAGGCGCTCATTAATTGATATTTTTCGTCAAAACCCATGCCTTCCTGTCGAAAAACCTTGTCCTACTATGGTAAAATAGAGATCTCAGGGTGAGAACTCTATTTTTTTTTAGAATTTTAGGATAAGTAATATGCGATATATATGGATTCCTGATCTGATGAGATACTTCAGCTAAAAATCGGTCTGTCTGCGGTCGATAGATGTCGGTAGACGTTTTTCATACCGGACAGAAGCGTGGAATGAATAACTGAAGGTGGTGTTAGGGTGGAGAAAGGAATAAAAAGGGCAATCGTTTTCATCATAGCAGTTTCGCTCATCCTTGCAGGCTGCAACAATGATAAATCCAAGGAGGCTACAGCAAAGGTCTATGCCGGCGACGTCTCTACGATATTGATTTCCGAAAAGGATGATTTTTTCTCTCCAGAAATTATCCGGGATCTTGAAAAATATTTGCAGCAGGGCGAAACGATTCATGAAGGCTTGCAAAACAGCGGGATTGTGACCTTTGCAGACGACGGAGCCATCCGCTCGATCAGCCAGGTGTCGCTTTCACCTGCATTCGTATGGGGCCTGGAGCTTAATAAGAAAAAGCTCGGAAAGGACAAGCTGGATACGGTTCTTAAGGATAATGATGAGATCGGTATTTCGATTGAGCCTACGGAACAGAGAAAATCAGATAACAATCTGCAGTTCACAGTTCTTAAACTGAACGGGGGATCAATCCAGCCGGGAATATCGCACACGTATATTCTTCCTTACGTTGAAAATCAAAGCGTACGCGATATGCTGCTAAGCACGGATTTCATCAAGCTGTCCATGAATAAGCGGTTTATCGATACCGTGAAAGGTTATAGTCCAAAGTCCATTGAAAAATGGGTGATTAAAGTGAACAGCAAGGAGCTCGTTGAGAATGGTCTTGATATGAAGCTAACACCTCAGGACGAGGTGGAAATCCGATTGGACAGGTCCTAGCTGTTGAAAATACATATGAATCACGGACGGATTGAAAAAAATCAATTAATAAATAATAAATGTATGACAAAATAAGTGAAATTATTCACAATTAATGTGAATCAAATCACATTTTAAATTTTAACAATCCTCTATAATGAAGATATCCAAAAAAAGTATTTAGCGCAGAACTTGAAAACGATCATAAATTAATGGCTGATTGCTGCTGCAACATTGGAAGGAGGCTTTTATGATGAAAGCGGACAGGGAGAAATTGATAGTCATCGGAAACGGGATGGCTGGAATAAGTACGGTAGAGCAGATATTAAAGCTCAGCGGTTCATATGACATTACGGTGTTTGGCAGTGAGCCTCATCCCAATTACAATCGGATTATGCTTTCCTATGTTCTGGAGGGCAGTAAAACCATCAATGATATTATTCTGAACGACCTGAACTGGTATGAAGATCATGGAATCAAATTGTATACAGACACGACCGTGGCAAGGATCGATAGTGAAACAAGACGGGTCATTACCGAGGACGGGGCATCTGTGCCTTACGACAAGGTCATCATTGCTACGGGTTCGAATCCCCTAATCCTGCCGATTCCAGGCTGTGACAAGCAGGGTGTGGTAGGTTTTAGAAATATTGAAGACTGCAATCAAATGATTGAAGCTGCACGAAGCTATCACAGTGCCGCTGTTATTGGTGGTGGACTGCTAGGGCTGGAGGCTGCTAAGGGTCTTGTCAGTCTCGGCATGCAGGTTACAGTCGTCCATCTGATGGAGGATCTCATGGAGCGGCAGCTTGATCATCAAGCGGCTTTGATGCTGAAGGATGAGTTGGAGCGTCAAGGAATCGGGTTTGCCATGGGGAAAAAGACCACAGAGCTGATTGGCGGCAAGCGGGTAGAAGGGCTGCGTTTTAGTGATGGTACGGAGCTAGCTTGTGATTTTGTGGTGATGGCAGCAGGGATTAAACCCAATACAGGCGTAGCGAAGGTCAGCGGTATTGCTGTCAATAGAGGGATTATCGTGGATGATTTCATGAGAACCTCCATGCATCATGTCTACGCGGTGGGCGAATGCAATGAGCATCGCGGCATATGTTATGGTCTCGTGGCTCCATTGTTTGAACAGGGCAACGTGCTGGCCAAACATATTTGCGGAGTGGCAACGCAGCCTTATGAGGGCTCCGTCGTATCCACCAAGCTGAAAATTTCCGGTGTTGATGTATTTTCTGCCGGTGAATTTATTGAGGGGCCAATGCACACTGTTATCGCAGCGCAAAACGACTGGAAGCATACGTACAAAAAAATTCTGCTGCAGGATGGAAAAATAGCAGGTGCGGTACTGTTTGGTGATGTGACGGAAGCAGCTCCACTGCAAAAGCTGGTCAAAGAGCATGCTTTGATGACAGACGACATTTATAACGAGATCATGGGAGGGGGCTGCTGTGGAAGCAGCGGTGCGAAAAAGAGCCTCTCCGTTGAAACGATGGCCAGTGAAGAAATTGTATGCGGCTGTAACGGGGTAACCAAGCAAATGATCGTGGAAGCTATCACGGAACAAGGTCTGACGACTGTGGAAGAAATCAAGGCATGCACAGGTGCTACCCGTTCATGCGGCGGTTGTAAGCCTGTAGTTGAGCAGATCCTGCAGTATGTGCTTGGAGATGGTTTTCAAACGGAAAGCAAGCAGGGAATATGCGGCTGCACCAAGCTTAGCCGTGACGAAATCGTTGCTGAAATCCGCGGGAAAGGTTTGAAAACGATACGTGAGGTTATGAATGTTCTGGAATGGAGCCATCCGGAGGGCTGTTCGAAATGCCGTCCTGCCCTTAATTATTACCTTGGGATGGTCTATCCGGCCGAGCATGAGGATGAGAAGGCATCGCGTTTTGTAAATGAACGGCTGCATGCAAATATTCAAAAGGACGGCACATATACGGTGGTTCCGCGAATGTACGGGGGAGTGACTACGCCTGAGGATCTAAAACGAATCGCTGACGTATCGCTGAAATATGATGTGAAGGTAGTAAAAGTTACGGGAGGACAGCGGCTGGACTTGATCGGGGTCAAAAAGGAGGATTTGCCCAAGGTATGGGAAGAGCTTGATATGCCCTCGGGGTACGCGTATGCCAAATCACTCCGCACTGTCAAAACATGCGTAGGATCTCAGTTCTGCCGGTTTGGCACGCAGGATTCGATGGCAATGGGAGCTTTATTGGAGCGCAAGTTTGAACGGCTGGATTTTCCGGCAAAGTTTAAAATGGCGGTAAATGGCTGTCCGCGCAACTGCGCAGAATCCTGTACCAAGGATATTGGCATCGTAGGCAATGATGGCGGCTGGGAGATCTTTGTTGGTGGCAATGGAGGCATTAAACCTCGAATTGCAGACTCGTTCTGCAAAGTGAAAACCGACCAGGAGCTGGTAGACATCTGCGGAGCGGTCATTCAGCTGTACCGTGAAACAGGCAAATATCTGGAAAGAACATCGGAATGGGTGGAACGGATGGGTCTTGAAGCGATTCAAGCAGCTGTACTGGAGGATGAAGAGCAGCGTATGCAGCTCCTCGAGCGTAATAATTTTGCGCTTCAACAGGTCGAAGAGCCATGGAGCCAAGTGCTGAGAGAAAACGCAACACGGCGGGTGATGTATGGAGAGGTAAATGGGGATGCTCCGCACAACAAGCTTGAAGTATAAAAGCTTTTGTATGGGAAGGAGGAGAGAGCAGCATGAATAAAACGGTGAAATACTATCCGGCAGGAAGCTTGGAAGATTATTATGTGCAAATGGGTCGTGCAGTGCAAATTGAGGGGCATGAAATTGCTGTGTTTCGTACCACCAGTGGAGAATTGTACGCGTTAGACAACCGCAGCCCCCATCCTAAAGGAGGACCGCTCGCGGAGGGAATGGTCTCCGGGCATTTTGTCTATGATCCGCTTTATGACTGGAAAATCGATTTGCGGGATGGATTTGTACAAGCGCCGGATCATGGCGAGGTTCGAACGCATCAGGTGCTCATTGAAGAAGGTACGGTAAGCATAGGCATGAGCAGCGGGCATGAGCAGGGCATCGGGACATCACTGTAATTGCCGCTGTACCTGTGCGCATCATTGAACATAAGCTTGCATCCGATTCGACGGATGCAAGCTTTTTTAATATCTACCCATGATATGGTATGTTCAACAACCACCTGTCCGTTGTAAAATATGGATGGACAGGAGTGTATGCAAATGATAATGAATGAAAAAATCAAAGCGGCAGAAGTCGCTCTTACCGGGTTGAATGGAGAAGATCTTGGTATAGTACCGATCTCTGAGGCACTTGCCATGGCAAAGAAGCTGAAGGTTGATCTGGTATGCATGTCTCTGATGAGCAGTCCGCCTCCGTGCAAGCTGATTGGGGCGGGAGAGGCGAAGAGAGAAAAACAGCAGGCCAAAGCCTCAGAGCGCCAGATGAAAGTCAAGGAAATTCGCCTGACTCCCCAGATTGAGGAGCATGACTATGACACAAAACAGCGGCAGGCAGAGAAAATTCTGGAATCCGGTGACGCGGTTCTTCTAGTGGTGCGTATCAAAGGCAAAGAGGGGGCGGTTGCCAAAGAGCTGCTGGAGCGTTTGATGAAGGATTTGAGCCATGTGGGACGCAAAACCACAGGAGTTCAGCTCAGCGGCAAGCAGGCCGCAGTACAGCTCAATCCGGACAAATAAATAACCTATTCCATCATAGCTTAGGAAGGATTCGTTTAAACGTGAGCTCAACTAAAAAAACGAAAAAGTATATATGGAGCGCAGGGATCGCCGTGGTTTTGTTGGTCGTCCTGATGATTCCCATGCCGTATTATTTGTACCAGCCAGGTGATGTGGAGCCGCTTTCTCCGGTTATCACCGTTGAGAACGGGCATAAATCGGAGCAGGGGAATTTTTATCTAACTACCGTTTCAACCATTAAAACTTCTCATCTGTACTACCTCATCTACGGCTGGTTTGCACCGAATACGCAGATTCGCAAGGAACAGAGCGTCAGCGGCAATCTTTCCGAGGATGAATATGATTTCTTGCTCAGACATATGATGACCTCTTCCCAGCAAAATGCCGTTATTGCAGGTCTGCGTGCTGCAGGAGAAGTCGTTCCTGTGCAGAACAAAGGTGTTTTCGTCACTAATGTTCTTCCGGTTTCCAAGGCCAAGGGCAAAATATCCGTAGGAGATGTTATTACGGAGATCGATGGAAAAGAGATGAAGAAATCAGCTGATGTAATCGCCTATTTGAGTGCGAAAAAAGCGGGTGAAACGGTGAATATGGTGTATTTGCATGAAGGGCAACGGCAGGTACAATCGTTCGAACTGACTGTCATCAATGACCAAGGGAAGGTGGGCCTTGGCATCCAGCCGGAAGATGAATTCGATATCCATCCACCGCGTCAGGTTAAAATCAATACCCATGACATAGGCGGACCTTCCGCTGGATTGATGTTCTCTCTGGAGATATTAAACCAGGTTCTACCGGAGGATCTGACGAAAGGCTACCAGATAGCAGGTACCGGTACTATTGACCAGGAAGGGAATGTCGGCCAGATCGGAGGCATTCGCGATAAAATCGTAGCAGCTCATGAAGGCAAGGTGGACATCTTCTTCTGCCCAGCTGATGTGCAGCCGGGTGACACTAACGCAAAAGATATCATGGATGAAGCCAAGAAAAGAAATTATTCTATCCGGATCGTGCCGGTTCGACATAGTCAGGAAGCACTTCATTATTTAAAGCAGCTTCAGCCGAAATCATAATATCTTTGCTCATAAAAAGGGGTGCCCTCCGGTCTAATGACCTGGGCACCCCTTTTATAATAAATAAATTATTTGAGATCTTTCCAGCCGTCAAAATCATGGATTGCAATACCGGCATAAGACGGATTTACTTTGGCAAGTTCATGAAGCGCAATGAGCTGCTCGTTCATATAGGCTGCCCCTTCTTCATAAAACGTGAGAAAGTCGCCTTCATTGCTGGGTTTGGTTTCGACAGCGGCAAAGGCTTGTTTGCCAAGAGCAGTGGCATCCTCAAGCTCTTTTTTTGCGATGCTGTTAATAGCCGAGGCTGTGTCACGGTACGACATGATGGTGACAGAATCATATTGGCTGATCATAAACCGGCTCAGTGACGTTGTGCCGTCTGCAGTGGTGTAATTACCTAGCCAGAATGGAATATCAGCTGCGAGCGGAAGGTTTAGCTTTTCGGCTTCCGATCTCAGATACAAGACGTTGCTCTGCCACTGGCGGATGACACCCTCTTGGTCTATCTTCCATTGGGATAGGACATGAGGCTCAATGTCCACATGAATACCGCTGAATTTCTCTGCAGCAGCGGCGCCATTTTGATAAGCCTGAATCCAGCTCAGGAAGTTTGTAATTTTGTAGCGTTCGGATTCAAGACCCCAGAGCGGGGCACCATTCAGTGCTTCAACATGGATTCCGAGCTCATTGGATTCTTTGATAAAGCTTTTATAATAAGATACCGGAATATCGATATTAATCTGCAAATAAACCAGATTGACCTGATTCTGACTCAGAAACGATAAAACCTCCTGCGGATTTTTCCGAATCCGTTCGGTATTCCACAGCCATGTAGCCTTCTGATAATAACCTTGGGCTTTAGCCTCTTGAGGAGAAAACAGTCCGGTTCCGGACAAAATAACACTGCAGAAAACGGTGATCAAACATAAGCGGTTTAAAAATTTTGCTGCCATATGGTTTACACTCCTTAAATGATCTGTACAGACGTATGATTCATTATGCCCTTTTACATTGGGGGAATTAGACTTCAGACCTTTGACCTTAAGCGACAAGTTTGGATGTATGTAGTTCTTATCGGGTAGAAGCCTAACCTCCTTATATCGGGCAGTGCTCAGTTCCTTAATTTGATGTATAGGAAGAACTGCGCAATCAAATGAGACTTGGGAACGGGTTATAACTTAATTTTCGGTTCTTTTATCCGTAAGTTTCATAGGACTTAAGTCCTTAAATTGAGGAATAAGGTCATTTTTGTGACATTAATAGGTATATTGAGGGGGAGGAAGAGGAAATGATTGAAAATTATTCAAATCAGGGAAAGTTTGGGTCTTTTTGCGCACAAAAAAACTCCCGCAGAACCATGCACCGGTTACGGAAGTCTTTTAACAGACGTATATTTAAGCCGGAAGGGATCAATGAACAAGCAACTAGATCCGGCAGATTTCATTTGGACACATTTCACAATGGCATATATCCTGGAGCATTCCAAGATCTTTAATAACAATCATACCATTCTCGTATTCCACAGCATCCTTTTTGCGGAGATCGCTGAGCATACGGTTTACGCTTTCGCGGGTTGCTCCGATCATGTTCGAGAGGTCCGTATGGGTAATCTTTTTATGAATAAGGATCGTATCCCCATGTTTTTCACCATACGTATTGCCGAGTCGGATTAGAGTCGAGCAGAGCGCACCAGGTTTCCCGTACATCATCAGATCACGGAATTTGGTTTGAGTCAGGCGGTGGTGTATGCCCATCCATTTCATAAAATCGATCGCGAAATCACAGTGCTGGCAGATCAGCATCTCCAAATCCTTTTGATCAATAACCCCAATTTCACTTTCCTCGAGTACTTCCGCTGTAAAGCTGTGCTTGCTGCTGAAAAAAGGATCCGCTTGACCAACCATGTCACCCGATTGATACATATATAGAATCAGCTCTTTACCTTCATCCGTCGATTTGGTCAATTTGATGCGACCGCGTTTGACATAAAACAGCTTATCGGAAAAATCACCTTCCCAGAACAGATGCGAGCCTTCAGGCACGATGCGTTCTTTCATAATGACCATTAGACGATCCATGTTTTGTTCTGTAAAGCAGCTTGTATTCCCACGGGCTTCGATAACATTCAGTTGGTTGCTCATACTCGTTATCCCCTTTGTATCTTCAATTTTCAGTAAATTTTAAACTAATTATAACCTGAAAAAATCTGTTTTTGGGGGGAGAATAGCCCTTAAAAGTGTCGAAATTCCGACATTGTGATAAATTTCACTTTTGGATGAATTTCTATATTCAGATTTTTACATAACACCATACAAAGCAGTGAATCGGTAATGAAAGCGCTTTGAAAACTAATGTTAAAAACCCTCAAACATTGTGAAAGTTTTCACTTTAAATCTTTTCATGATTATGTTATGATCAAGTCGAGAGAGAGATAAAACCAAAATTTACCTGAGAGGATGAGAGATATGGCTGTAAAAAATGATATTGTTGCCAATACAAAACAGCAATCAGCCGAAGAGTACATCCAGACCCTGATCAACAAGGCAAACAAGGCCCAGGAAAAATTTATGAGCATGACCCAGGAGCAAATCGATGACATCGTTCAGGCAATGGCCTTGGCAGGACTCGACAAGCATATGTATCTGGCAAAACTCGCGGTCGAAGAGACAGGAAGAGGCATCTACGAAGATAAAATCACCAAGAACATGTTCTCGACGGAGTATATTTACCACAGTATTAAGTATGAAAAGACCGTTGGTGTCATTGAAGACAATCCATATGAAAGCTATCAGAAAATAGCGGAGCCGGTCGGCATTATTATGGGGATTACACCCGTAACGAATCCGACATCAACGACGATGTTTAAAGCACTTATCTCTATTAAAACACGTAATCCTATTATTTTCGGCTTCCATCCTTCAGCCCAGCAATGCAGCAGAGAAGCGGCTAAAACATTGCTCGAGGCAGCCGTGAAGCATGGAGCCCCGGCAGACTGCATCCAGTGGATTGATGAGCCGAACATGGAAAAAACCAATGCTTTGATGAATCATCCGGATGTCGCCCTCATATTGGCAACCGGTGGTTCAGGCATGGTGCGCGCTGCATACAGCTGCGGCAAACCGGCTCTTGGCGTTGGACCTGGCAATGTCCCTTGCTTCATCGAAAAATCGGCGGATATCAACCAGGCGGTAACGGATCTGATCTTGTCCAAGTCTTTCGATAACGGTATGATTTGCGCTTCGGAACAGGCCGTAATCATCGAGGAGCCGATTTTTGACCAGGTTAAAAAGAAAATGATCGCTAACGGCTGCTACTTTGTGAATAAGGATGAGGCAGCCAAACTGACAGCTGGAGCTATTAACGTGGAAAAATGCGCTGTCAATCCGGCGATTGTCGGCCAATCGGCTGTCAAGATCGCGGAAATGAGCGGCTTTAGCGTACCGGCCGGAACAAAAATACTGGTCGCTGAAATCGAAGGCGTAGGCATGAAGTACCCGTTGTCGGCTGAGAAGCTGAGTCCGGTACTGGCCTGCTACAAGGTGAAGAATGCTGCAGAAGGCATCGAGCGGGCAGCTGAGGTCGTAGCCTTCGGCGGAATGGGACATTCGTCGGTCATCCACTCGCATAATGAGGAAGTTATTTTGAAATTCGCGGATCGGCTGCAAACGGGCCGTATTATTGTCAATTCGCCATCGACTCACGGCGCCATTGGGGATATCTACAATACGAACCTGCCGTCGCTGACGCTTGGCTGTGGATCATATGGCCGGAATTCGACGTCGTCTAACGTGACCGCAGTCAATCTCATTAATGTGAAAAGGGTGGCTCGTCGTACAGTGAATATGCAGTGGTTCAAGGTACCGGATAAGATTTATTTTGAAAAAGGCTCGACTCAGTATCTGGCTAAAATGCCGGATATCAGCCGCGTGGCAATCATTACGGATGCCGTTATGGTCAAACTTGGTTATGTGGAAAGAGTAGAACATTATCTGCGCCAGCGCCAAACACCGGTTGTCATTGAAGTCTTCTCGGATGTAGAGCCTGATCCTTCGACAACTACGGTAGACCGGGGTACAGAAATGATGAACCGGTTCCAGCCGGACTGCATTATCGCGCTTGGTGGCGGCTCGCCGATGGATGCCGCGAAAGCGATGTGGCTGTTCTATGAATATCCGGATACTGATTTTGAGAGCCTGAAGCAGAAATTCATGGACATCCGCAAACGGATCTACAAATATCCGCGTCTTGGACAAAAAGCGAAATTTGTCGCGATTCCAACAACATCGGGCACAGGCTCGGAAGTTACTTCGTTCGCTGTTATCACGGACAAAAACCAGGGTAATACGAAGTATCCACTTGCGGATTACGAGTTAACGCCGGATGTGGCGATTGTGGATCCGGAATTCGTATTCACTTTGCCGAAAACCGCAGTCGCCGATACCGGTATGGATGTATTGACACATGCGATTGAAGCTTACGTTTCGGTTATGGCCAGCGATTACACGGATGGGCTCGCAATCAAAGCGATCCAGCTGGTGTTCCAATATCTGGAGCAATCGGCATTGACAGGAGATCATTTAGCACGTGAGAAAATGCATAATGCCTCGACGCTGGCAGGCATGGCTTTCGCCAACGCGTTCCTGGGCATCAATCACAGTCTTGCGCATAAGTGGGGCGGGGAGTATCACACAGCACATGGCCGCACCAATGCCATTCTGATGCCGCATGTCATCCGTTATAATGCGAAGAAACCAACGAAGTTCGCTTCGTTCCCTAAATACTCGCATTTTATCGCCGATGAACGTTATGCTGAAATCGCCCGTATTTTGGGTCTGCCAGCCCGCACAACAGAAGAAGGCGTGAATAGCCTCATTCTGGCGATCCGCAAGATGAATAAAACGCTGGGAATCGAGGAATCGTTCCAGGAGCTGGGCTTCGATGCCAAGGATTTTGAAGCACGCGTCGATTATTTGGCGGATCGCGCATTCGAAGATCAGTGCACGACGGCCAATCCTAAGCTTCCGCTTGTAACAGAACTGGCAGAAGTATATCGGGATGCCTTCTACGGTCGCTTCGAGAATTAACATGGACAGAAAATGATGGGAACTGTGACAAGTATCACGCGCAAAGTGATATTTGTCACAGTCATTTTCAGAAAAAACCAGTAAACTGAACTTGTAAAAAGAACATCGCATATGAAGCGGAAGCTGCATAAAGGCGCAGGGCATTAGGCATAAATAAAGCGATATTTGTGAAAATAGTCACAATACTTTAGTCCTAACAGCGGATTCATGCGGGTTCAGGAGATGTGAGATTTCCTTCAAGCTCATGGTCTCTATTAAATAAAAAGATGGAGGGATTCAGATGTCGGTGCTAGAAAAAGATGTTCAAAACATGCAATCGGGCTGGAAAGGTTTTAAGAAGGGAAAATGGACGAAGGCAGTAAATGTGAATGACTTTATTGAAAGCAACATCAATCCATACGAAGGCAATGAAGAGTTTCTGGCGGGTCCTACGAATAACACGACCGAGCTTTGGAAGATCGTTTCTGATCTTACCAAAAAAGAACGGGATAACGGCGGTGTGCTTGATGTTGACGTGAACACGGTTTCGACGATTGTTTCTCATCAGCCGGGGTACCTCGACAAGGACAAAGAGCAGATCGTCGGCGTACAAACCGATGCCCCATTCAAGCGTTCCATTCAACCTTTCGGCGGAATCCGCATGATGATTGATGCTTGCAAGGCGTATGGCTTTGAACTTCCCGAAGAAATGATTAAGACATTTACGGATATCCGCAAAACGCACAACCAAGGTGTGTTTGATGCATATACAACAGATATGCGAGCTGCTCGTAAGGCAGGCATTATCACGGGTCTTCCCGATGCATACGGCCGCGGCCGGATTATTGGCGATTACCGCCGCGTATCTCTTTATGGAGTAGATTTTCTGATAAAAGAGAAAAAGCAGGAGCTTATGGAGCTGGAAGTCGATGTCATCGATGAAGATGTGATTCGACTGCGTGAGGAATTATCTGAACAAATTCGTGCTCTTGGCGAGCTGAAGCAAATGGCTGCCATGCATGGATATGATATTTCCAAGCCGGCGCAAAATGCCAAAGAGGCCTTCCAATGGCTTTACTTCGGTTATTTAGCAGCTATTAAGGAACAGAACGGTGCGGCTATGTCGCTTGGACGCGTTTCCTCGTTCCTCGATATCTATATTGAACGGGATTTGGCGGAAGGCGTACTTTCGGAAGATCAGGCGCAGGAGCTTGTAGACCATTTTGTTATGAAGCTCAGAATTGTAAAATTCCTGCGTACGCCTGATTATAATGAACTATTTAGTGGTGACCCAACCTGGGTTACTGAATCGATCGGCGGCATGTCTTCGAACGGCCAAACCCGTGTGACGAAGAACAGCTTCCGTTTCCTGCACACCCTGTATAACCTGGGACCTGCGCCGGAACCAAACTTGACCGTGCTTTGGTCCGAACAACTGCCTGAAGGTTTCAAAAAATACTGCTCGAAGGTATCGATCGAGACCAGCTCGATTCAATATGAGAATGATGACCTGATGCGTCCGATCTATGGCGACGATTATGGTATTGCCTGCTGTGTATCCGCGATGCGTATCGGTAAGCAGATGCAGTTCTTCGGTGCCCGCGCGAATCTGGCCAAGTGCTTACTGTATGCCATTAACGGTGGTATTGATGAGAAGTCCGGTGATCAGGTTGGTCCGGAATATCCGACCATTACAGCTGAAGTGCTGGAATACGATGAGGTCATCAAACGCTTTAAACCAATGATGGAATGGCTCGCCAAGCTGTACATGAACACACTGAATGTCATTCATTTTATGCATGATAAATATTCCTACGAACGTATTGAAATGGCGCTCCATGACCGTGATATTCTGCGCACGATGGCCTGCGGCATCGCCGGCTTGTCGGTAGCAGCCGACTCGCTGAGTGCCATCAAATTCGCCAAGGTAAAACCAGTGCGTAACGAAAAGGGTATAGCGGTCGACTTTGAAATCGAAGGTGAATATCCTTGCTACGGAAACAATGATGACCGCGTAGACAGCATAGCCGTTGAATTGGTAGAGACCTTCATGAGCATGATCCGTAAGCACAAAGCGTACCGTAACGCCATGCCGACCCAATCGGTTCTGACCATTACGTCTAATGTGGTGTACGGCAAAAAGACAGGGACAACACCGGATGGACGCAAAGCGGGAGAACCGTTTGCCCCTGGCGCCAACCCAATGCATGGACGTGACAAGAAGGGAGCGCTCGCTTCCCTCAGTTCGGTTGCCAAACTTCCTTATGAGGATAGTCTTGACGGCATTTCGAATACTTTCTCGATCGTGCCTAAAGCTCTCGGCAAGGAACCGGAGGTTCGTAAATCGAATCTGGTTGCCATGCTGGATGGGTATTTCGGAAGCAAGGCGCATCATCTGAACGTCAACGTCTTTGACCGCGAACAGCTGATTGATGCGATGGATCATCCGGAAAATTATCCGCAGCTGACCATCCGTGTATCGGGTTATGCCGTTAACTTTGTGAAGCTGACACGGGAACAGCAGCTGGATGTCATCAACCGTACATTCCACGGTTCGATGTAATGACTGGATGTTTATATACTAAATTTTAAAGAGAAGCGGATGCGGAAAGGGTGACTTCATATGATCAAGGGACATATCCATTCCATGGAGACCTTTGGAACAGTAGACGGACCGGGCATCCGCTTTGTCCTTTTTATGCAAGGCTGCTTGCTGAAATGCGAGTACTGCCATAACCCGGATACCTGGGCACTGAATGAGGGCAAAGAGATGACGGTCGAGGATGCTTTAGCCGAAATTGAGCCTTATTTGAACTATTACCGTTCCTCGGGAGGCGGGCTAACGGTTTCCGGTGGGGAACCCACGTTACAATCGCATTTTGTAGCGGAGTTATTTAAGGAAGTGAAGAACCGCTGGAATCTGCATACCACGCTCGACAGCAACGGCTTTAACGAGGCGGAGCGGATACATCAGCTGCTTGAAGTGACAGATCTCGTGCTGCTGGATATTAAGCATATCGATGATGAGAAGCATATTAAGCTGACGGGCAAGTCCAACGAGCGTACGCTTCGTACCGCGCAGTGGTTATCGGATCATGGTCGTAAAATGTGGATCCGGCATGTGTACGTTCCTGGTATTCACGACCAGGAAGAAGATCTGATCAATCTGGGCAGATTTATCGGCACCCTAAAAGGTGTGGAAAAATTCGAGATCCTGCCCTATCATCAAATGGGAATTTACAAATGGGAGGCTCTTGGCAAAGAGTACCCGTTACAGGGTGTACCGAGCCCCACAGAAGAAGAAGTACAGCGGGCATACCGTTTAATAGAAGAGGGACGAAAGCAGACTGCTGCCGTGTCGTAAGATTTAAAAAGAGCTCTTTTCCGCAGCCGGGAAAAGGGTTCTTTTTTCATGTGGAAATTCTCCGATGCCCCTAGCGGCCATTGGCTGTAAAAAACAATTTTTATGATGCAGATTCACTTCGATCTGTGTATGCCGAATGTCGTTCTTTTGAAAATTAGTAGAGGATTTTATCCCCTAATTAGCAGATTATTACACTAACGATAGTGTATACTCATTCTTATAATGAGAATTGTAAGATGTTTCGAGGGGGATCAACAATGAAGATAAAGAGAAGTTTGATTCTTTTGATGTCGTTTTGCATGGTATCTTCACTTCTGTTGTCAGCCTGTGAAAACACACAAACAAATGTAAACGCATCCACCACTGCCAAAACCAAAGACGAAGAGTCGCATAAAGCGGAACCTTTTGAATTGACACTCCGTCATACCCAGATTGGTAAAGATAAGGAAAAACGCTTTGCCATTTTGAATGATGTGGTGAAAAAGGTGGAAAGCGAAGTGGAAGGATTGACATTCAGACTGGATGGCGTTGAATCGGATGTGAACCGCAAAGAAAAGCTGCGCGGCGAGATGGCCGCAGGTAATCCTCCGGATATATTTGACCTGTTTGGCAGTCCGGACTCCAAAATATACGCCAAAGAAGGCAAACTACTGGATCTGACACCCATTATTGAAGAGCTTGGCATCAAGGACAAATTCTCTTCTCTGGAACCATTTACTTACGAAGGCGAGGTTTATGGGCTTCCGATTGGCGGGTCGGCTGAAGGCTTCTTCTATAATAAAGAGTATTTCAATAAAAAAGGCTGGAAGCCGCCAACCACATTTGCCGAGCTTGAACAAATGCTGGCCGAAATCAAGGCAGACGGCAGAGTGCCGATTGCCGCTGCTTCCAAAGACGGCTGGGTACCATTGATGCTCACCAATCACCTGTGGTCGCGTTATGCGGGTCCGGATATTACAGCCAAATTCGCTTCAGGCGAAGCTAAATGGACGGATCCGAATGTCATTAAGGCATTTGCGAAGCATCAGGAATGGGAGAATAAGGGCTATTTTAAAAAGGGTGAGCTTGGTTATGAATATCCCGAATATACGACCCAATTTACGGACGGCACGGCCATACTGATGTACGACGGCACATGGAAATCCTCCGTATTCAAAAAAGGGGAGTCTGGTGCGGCCATGGTCGGCAAGGTCGGATTTTTCAATCTTCCACCTTTGGAGGGAGGTGTCGGTGACCAAGCATCGCTGATGTTCAATGTCAACAACGGCTATGGTTTTTCGGCTGCAGTAGCCAAAGATCCGCGCAAGCTTGAAGCTGTGAAATCCTTTATCAAAAATATGTTCAATGAAGATATGCAAATCCGCGGACTGGTCGAAGACGGTGTTCTGCCTGCCATGAATCTCGATGTTTCGGTACTTGCTTCGAGCCTCAACGATACCCTGATGAAGGAGATCGTGGATGTGCTGGAAAATGCCCATACAAAGTTTGCGGCGTTCGATTCCCTGATCCAAACGGATGTGACCTCTGAAATCAGCAATGTCCAAATTCAAAAGCTCATCAGCAATCAAACGACACCGAAAAAAATGGCTGAAGCCCTGCAGAAAGTACAGAATGAAGCCAATGCTTTAGCAGAATAAGTGAAAATCTAAAAACATCGAAAATGCCGCAGCAGGCGTTACAGGAAAAAGATTGGAAGAGTGCCTATGAATTTGCGCATCAAATTATTTACGGCATTTGTGGTATTAATCATTGTTCCTCTCTGCATATTGGGTGTTGTCACCTATATTGTCTCTTCGCATTCTATTGAGGAAAAATACAGCCGTCAGACGGAATATTCTCTAAAAGCGATAAGCTATAGCATCAGTACCGTGCTGAAGCAGATGGATAATGTCACGGACAACGGAATTGCCACTTCAGTATTTCACATGGCCCTTGCTGCCAAGGATCCTACCAAGCAGGATTTGAATGCTGAACAGCTGAGTCTGAATAACAGCCAGCGGAACTTTCGGAGTCTGCTCTACAATCATCCGGCAATCAGCTATGCTTTCCTCTATAATCTGAACGGATCAGGCAAAAACAGTAATGTATCGATCTTCACCAAGGAAAATTTCACAACCATGCCCTTTGAGGATTTCAAAAAACAACCGTTATACAAAGAGGTAATGGATCTCAACGGTGTGCCCAAATGGATTGCGCCGCATGAGTATCCTGAACTAACGGGGACTGAGCCGGTTTTCACACAAATTCGGTTGATCAAAGAGCTTAGCTATTTTAAAAATATCGGTATTTTGGTGGTCCAAATCAAAAACTGGGATATAGAATCGATCTTCCATAACCTGTCTCCAACCCAAAGCATGCAATCTACAGAATTTATGCTGGTGAATGATGATGGTCTAATTCTTTATGATCCGAATAAAGCATTTGAAGGACAGCAGCTCAGCACAGTTATGAAAAAACCGGTGAAGTTTGGAAGCGGATATCAAAGCTTCAAGACAGATTTCCATGATGAGAAGAGCATTGTTTCCATATATCATCTTAAGGATTACTCATGGAATCTGGTATCGGTCACCTCCTGGAAATCACTTTCAAAGGAAACCCTTGTGTTTGCCCAGTGGTTTATCGGTATCACTTTGCTGTGCCTGCTCGCTGCGATCACCTTCAATATGGTGTTCATGAGACGGATTACAGGATCCATCGCAGTCATTGTCCGTTTCATGAGAAAGGTGGAGGGCGGAGATTTCAACGTCCGTGTCGAGGACCGCGGAAAAGATGAGCTTCATATTCTGGCCAAAGGCTTCAATGATCTGGTGGATCAAATCAACAGCCTGTTCAAACAGATCAACACCAAGCAGAAGCAGAAGACCCAGGCCGAGCTTCGGGTGCTTCAAGCCCAGATCAAACCGCATTTCTTGTTTAATACACTGGAATCCATTAATGTACTGGCTATTCAGAATGAAGGAGTCAAGGTCAGCGAAATGGTGCATAGGCTGGGTAGCATCTTACGGATTAGCATTCAAGACAAGGAGGAAATCCCCCTGGATCAGGAAATTGAACATCTGCAGAGCTACCTAGAAATACAGAAATTCCGGTTTGATGACTTGTTTGATTATGAAATCGACATACCGCCTGAGCTGAGGAGACGGAGCGTGTTGAAGCTGACGCTGCAACCGCTCGTGGAAAATTGCATTCAGCACGGTTTCGAAGGCATCGCATACACGGGGCATATTCATATTTCCTGCTGGGCGGATCAGGGACGCATTATTTTGCAGGTTCAAGACAACGGAATTGGCATGGAACCGAACCAGCTTCTGAAGTTCCAATATATGAAGACAGACAAGGAAGATGTGGCTGACAGAAAAGACCAGGTCAGATATCTTTATGAGGAAAGACGGGGTTTGGGTGTACGGAGCGTGGCTGACCGGATCAGAATTCACTACGGGGAGCAGTATGGACTTTTTATATGTTCATCGCATCTGACTGGAACGATTATTCAGTGTGTTATTCCTGATGCTGAATGGAGGGATTGGAATGATTCTTAAAGTGCTGCTGGTGGATGATGAGGCTCCGATACTTAATAATCTGAAGAGCATCATTCCCTGGAAAGAAATGAATATGCAGGTGCTTACGGCCAGAAGCGGGCAGGAGGCGTTGGGACTTTTTGAAATCCATAATCCGGATATTATTTTATGTGATATCCGGATGCCCGTGATGGATGGTTTGACCTTGGTCGGCCAGCTTAGGGACAAAGGATCTATGGCTGAGATCATTTTGCTGACGGGATACCAGGAGTTTGAATATGCAAAAGCCGGAATTAAGTATAAAGTCCGCGATTATATCTGCAAGCCAATACATTACAAAGAGTTGGAAAATAATATCCGCGCTATTGGTGAACAGATTGTACAGAACCGGCTTAAGGATCCTTTCCGGCAGACCGTATCCAGAATCCAGGAAAATGAGGACGATCAAATTGTCCGGAAAAATCCGCAGCAGCTGATGGGTGAAGCCGTTGGTTACATCGCGGACAAACTCGACAAAGATCTCGGTATCGAAGAACTGGCGGGGTATCTCGGAATCAGCTGCAGCTATTTCAGTTTGCTTTTCAAGAACCATCTGGGCATGACCTTTGTGGAATATGTCACCTCCAAGCGTATTGAAGCCGCCAAATACTTGTTAGTCCATAGTGAAAAAAGTATTACCCAAATCGGTTCTGGCATCGGCTATCACGAAAGGCGGTACTTTACAAAAGTATTCCAGCGGTATACCGGCATGACTCCTTCGGAATTCCGCGACCAAGCTAGGAACATCCCTGCTATATAAAATGGATTGAAGTCTGTTCTTCGTTCATCTCGGCCCATACGGCATTACACATGTGAAGACGTACCTTTACTTCGTTTTAATTTAAGTGATCTGGTTTTGTGAAGCTGGTTTTATGTGAGGATTTTGCAGAAAACGCTGGAATGGCTTTTTGCAAAATCCCGAACTTATATATAAAGGATGTGTAGAGAAATTGGATATTTCTAAACTTACATTGGAACAAAAAATCGGCCAAATGTTCATTTGCGGCTTTCATTCTCTGGTACCGGATGACCAAATCCGCAAACTGATTCAGGATTACCATCTGGGAGGCGTCATTTACTTTCGGCGTAATATTGATAAGCTGGAGCAGGTGGCCAGCCTGTCTGCTTCGCTTCAGAATTTAGCTGCGGCTAACGAGGATTTGCCGCTTTGGATTGCCATTGACCAGGAGGGCGGCATGGTGGCTCGTATTGACCATAAGAAGATGAGCCGAATTCCAGGAAATATGTCCCTTGGCGCAACGGATAACCCGGAATACAGCTATGAAGTATCCCTGATCAGCGCGGAAGAAATGCTTCAGCTCGGCATCAATATGAACTTTGCTCCATGTCTGGATGTGAACAACAACCCTCAAAATCCTGTAATTGGTGTAAGATCCTTTGGTGAGAACGCGGACAAGGTATCGGAGCATGGTGCAGCCGTAATCCGGGCGTTCCAGGAAAAGGGGATCTCTGCAGCAGCCAAGCATTTTCCAGGCCATGGAGATACCAGTGTAGACAGCCATATGGGGCTGGCGACCGTTGAACATGATCTGGACCGTCTGCAGCAGGTAGAACTGAAGCCTTTTATCAAGGCGATTCAGGAAGATGTGGATGTTATTATGACGGCTCATGTAATCTTCCCGGCGATTGAGTCCGAGCCTATTCCAGCGACGTTGTCCAGATCTGTATTAACCGGACTGCTGCGAGAGGATTTGGCCTACAAGGGTATTATTGTTACAGATTGCCTCGAAATGCATGCCATTGCCAAATTCTTTGGCGTTGGTGAAGGTGCTGTTAAGGCGATAGAGGCTGGTTCAGACGTTGTGCTTGTAAGCCATACGCTCAGTGACCAGATAGAGGCGTTCGAAGCGGTCAAAAGCGCTGTACTGAGTGGACGAATCAGTGAAAATACGATTGATCGAGCTGTCGAACGTATTTTGGCCCTCAAGCAAAAACGTATTGCCGATCTGCCGGCATCGGATGCATCGCCTGTATTTCTTGAAAGACATGAAAAGCCTGAGGTGGACCGCCTGCTGAAGGAGGTATCTCTGAAGAGCGTGACGCTCGTCAAAGACCAAGGACAGCTTCCGTTAAACATAAATGAAAAAGTACTCGTGATTTGGCCTGAAGTTCGTTCCGAAACACAGGTCGATGAGCCTTGGACCGAGGTTGTGACGCTGGGTGATGCCCTCGCAGGGTGGATGAAGGATGTTCAAGAAATCCGCATAAGCGCCGAGCCGGATCAGGAAGAAATCGAGAAGGTTCTGAACGCTGCTTCATCATGCGCTCAAGTGGTGTTGGCAACATACACCGCTGGAAGCTCCCTCCCTGAGGGTCAGCGTGCTTTGGCAGAACAACTGCTGCAGCAGAACCACAGCAAGTTGATTGCTGCTTCTACACGAAATCCCTATGATTTGAACGATATTCCCGGCATTCCCGCTTATCTGTGCTGTTATGAGAATACGCCTTATTTCATGGAGGCTCTGGCTTCCATTCTGGCAGGTCAAAGTAAAGCGGAAGGCAAACTTCCTGTCAGCCTTGATGAGCCCAATATGGTAAGTGCAAACTAGCATTATCCATGCTTTTATGGCAAGCTGCTTCAAACTTTGCAAGGGCGGAAGTTTCCTTCAGTTGAAGGAAACTTCCGTTTTTCACATTATTGGAAGCAGGAGAGCAACTTTTCAACAAAATATGCGTCTAATACTATGTCTATTAGAGGGCGAGATACAAAAATGGAAGCATAAAGGAGTCTGTACATGAATTTCAAAAAACTGACAATGATTGCTGTGTTAGCTGTAGCTCAGACTGCACTCGTCATTCCGGCCGCTGGCGCGGAAGGTGCGAATACAGTTCAGCCTGAAACCATTCAGGGCATCAACATGAATGCAGCAAACAACCCAGACAGCACGTCAAACGCGCAACCGGGTAACACAGCAGGAATTGCTGGCAATTCCACCAGTGAAAAAACGCAAAACGAGAACACTGGGGACAACCAGACCAACACAGGGGGAACAAACGGAGAAAACGGTACTTCGAGTACGGATAACTCCGGCAAAACAGGCAATGACACACCAACATCCACATCCTCTCAGGACGGTAATCAAGATACTGCAAACGGTACTGATACCACGGGTGATGGCAGTACAACCGGAGGAGATAAAGGCGAAACAACTCCGGGAACGACATCCGAGCAAGCGGGCGATTCGGAGGTAACAAAAGGAATTACATCTCAGGCAGGTGCTAATCAGCTGATCCTGATGATGAACAGTAACAAAATGTACCAGGATGGCAAGCTCTTCCTTGCAGGTCAGCCTATGGCTGTGAAAAATGGTGTTTCCTATGTAGCCATTCGGGCAATGGTAGAACGCGTGGGTCTAAAGCTTACTTATGATGGCAAGACGAAGGAAACGATCATCATCAAGGATGGTAAGGAGCTTCGCTTTAAAACCAACAGCAATGTTTATCGTGTTAACGGCGAATCCAAGCCGATGAAAGGACCATCCTATCAACAAAATAATACATTTATGGTTCCACTGACTTCGATCACTCAAGCGCTGAACATTCCGTATACGGTGGATCAGGCGAACAAGAGAGTCATTCTGTCACTTTCAACAAAGCCGGTAGCCGCATTTACCGTTCAGCCTTCTGATATATTTGCAGGTGAAACGAATGTTAGTTACACGACACAATCAAAAACCTCGAATGGTTTGCAAATTGTGGATGAGCGTTGGGAAGGCAAGCAGGATATTTTCGAAGAGGTTGGCACTCATAAGATTACTCATTATGTGCAAGATTCCAGCGGACAATGGAGTGATCCATACACCGTCACCATCAATGTTCTGAAAGCGAATGAGCCGCCAGTGGCTAACTTTACAACAGACAAAGACGAATACAAGATGGGTGAATTGGTAAATATCACAGATCTGAGTACCGATGATGAGAATGCAATTGTGGATCGCCAGTGGATGAATGACCGCAAGGCATTTTTTACCCCGGGTCCTATAACCATTCGCCTCACGGTCACAGATAAGCATGGTGCCGTCGGGGAATTCCAGAAGACTATCACCATTACGAATGAAACGCTATATACCGAGGATGATTTCAATAAGCTGTTTATTCCGGTAGGCGACAAATATACCTTTGATGGAACCAAGGTGCCATCGTGGAAGAACATGGACTTTACATTCACATCAGAGCCGGCCACTTTGATCCGCAGCAACAGCCCTGAAACCGTGTACTCGGAAGGGTTGCTGTATAAGGAAACAGCGCTTGGCAGCACACGCTTTATGCTTCATCATGTGAATTCAACCGGTAAAAACGAGAAGCTGTACGTTATCGCAACCAATACGTACACGGATAGACCAGCGCAGATTACCATGCAAAACTTTGGCATTGGCGGTCCAAATCCTTATCCGGAATTGACGGGAAAGACATCTATTGAGCGGTATTTCCAATCGATGCAGGATCAATCGGCTCGTCAGGTTATTAATCTGGCACCGGGTGAAAGCAAAGTGATTATGACGGATGTGAATAAAACGAAAATGAAGCCGGGCGATACGATTTCTGCCCTTGCTGATGCATTCAGTGATTATCCGGTTCAATACAGCGTGATCATGATCGATGAAAACAAGGATCCGCTTCAAACTTTGCCATATCTCACAAGCCTCGAACGCGATGTTCATAATCGTGGGACTTATCCGGATTCTGTCCGTTTGATCCGTTATGATGAGCCTGTCGGTAGTACTCCATCCCGGTTGGTTCTTGGAGACAACAAAGCTGACCCGAACCTAATAGGGCTTGACGGCATTTACGGAACGGAGACCTCTAATGCCGGTAACTTTGGGGTATTGTACAAAATTACATTTAGCCGTGTCGCACCACATACCTTGATAACGCTGAACCCTCGTGGAGGTCTTTACAACGGTATTGTGACTGTGAATGGTCAAGTCATTCAGGTAGCCAATAAAGCGGCGGTAAGCGCGCCGAATGAGAACAGCGTTCTATACCGTACAGGTGACTTTGAGCAGAATGTGGAGATCATGTATACTCCATCGCCAGGAAGCAACTTGCCGATCAATTTGCTCCTGATGCCTTTGCCACAGGAAAAATAATCTTCATGAGAATTGCAGTCCTTATGGGATAAAACCAATAATTATTAGCTGCCTCAGCATCGAATATTAGATGTCTGGGGCAGCTTTCTTTATTAAATATGAGGAAATATGAAGTGTGAATGGTTAACAAGAGGTTATAAAGATGAGTTATACCAGCGATGAAGGAAATATAGAGACAAAAATGGCGGCTCAGCAGTCCACAATAGACTGCCGATCCGCCATTTTCGCAATGTTTCTAAGAGCTCCGGCTCCGCCATAACAGGTAAATGAAGAACGGAGCACCTACGGCGGAAGTAAACACGCCAACCGGGATATCCAACGGGCTAAATAAGTTCCGCGCCAACACATCGGCCAGCACAACGATAAATGCTCCGCACAGACCGCTCGCGGGCAGCAAGGAACCGTAAGAAGAACCAATAAGCTTTCTGGCAATATGCGGGGACAAAAGCGCAATGAAGCCAATTGCACCACCGACGGAGATACCGGCACCGGCAAGACCGACAGCTGTGAAAATCAGCAAGGTCCGGTCCTTTTCCACGCTGCTTCCCGCGCCTGCAGCCAGGTCATCACCAAGCTGGAGCATATTGATTCGACGGGCAAAGGCAAGACTTAAACATCCGAGTATGACAAACCACGGTAAAATCATGTTCACATGCTTCCACGAGCTGCCATACACGCTGCCGAGGAGCCAGTTAAAGGCCTTTTGGGCAACATCGGTCGGCCCGGTAACAAGCAGCATCGTGGAAATCGAAGAGGCTACAGAGCCGATCCCAACGCCAACGAGAACAAGCATCAATGGATTGACACCTTTTTTCCAGGACAAGGCATAGATCAGCAGCGTGGTGAGTGCCGCACCTACGAAAGCCGCGGGTGGCAGCCAGAACACGCTTGCAGAAGGGATGAGCGTAATGACGGCCGTGGCTGCAAGTGAAGCACCGCTCGTTACACCCATAACATCCGGAGATGCGAGAGGGTTACGGATGAGCCCTTGAGTGATTGCACCCGACATCGCCAGACAGGCACCAACCATCGCGCCGACCAGGACACGTGGCAGACGAAGCTTTTGTACCACGACCACATCAAGTGAATCACCTTGTCCGAAAATGCCTTGCACGACGGCCCAAGGATTTACATATTTTGTTCCGAATCCGACGCTTACGATCATGGCCAGGAGCAGAAGAACGGCCAATCCGGCAAGAACAAGAATTTGTCTTTTACTCGTTAGAAAGGAAATTTGGCTTCCTTTAATACGAACGGCAATCGGTTCTTTGGATTTGGTTGAACGGCTCATTTTTTTAACAGCCCCTTTCTAGCAGCGTGAATAAAGAAAGGAACGCCGATAATGGCGGTCATGACACCAATTGGAATTTCACGCGGCATCGCAATAAACCGGGCGGCAATATCCGCCAGCAGCAATAGAATACCACCCAAAATCGCACTATACGGAATAAGCCACCGGATATCTTTGCCGACAACAGTCCGCGCAATATGCGGAATCACAAGTCCGAGAAAGCCGATGGGTCCGGCTACTGCAACGGAGCTGCCTGCAAGAACAACAATCAATAATCCCATTGTCAACTTAAGCAGCACGGTTCGCTGACCCAAGCTTTTGGCGACATCATCACCAAGCATGAGCGTATTGATGGATGAGCTGATGAGCAGGGCAATCAGCCAAGCGGCCAGCATATAAGGAAGCAGACTGAGCAAAATGTCCAAGCTTCTTCCTTCAACCGATCCTGACATCCAAAAGAGAACTTCCTCCATGGCACGTCCGCTGATAATGAGCATGCCATTGGTCATTGAACTGCAGAAGGCGGTAATCGCCGCACCGGCCAGCGTGATTTTCAAGGGTGTAAGACCTTGTCTGCCCGCAGAGCCGAGAATGAATACGAACAGGCAGCTGACACCTGCACCAAGGAAAGCGATCCAAGTAAATGAAGCCAGCGAGCTGACCCCGAAAAGGACAAATGATGCGACAACGAACAGCGAAGCGCCCGCATTCAGGCCGAAAATACCGGAATCCGCGAGCGGATTCTTAGTCAATGACTGAAGCATAACCCCGCAAATGCCAAGGCTACCTCCAACAAAAGCTGCTATCAAGGCTCTGGGCACCCGGACTTCGCGGACAATGATATGTTCCGTACTTCCATTATATGAGGTAAAAGCTTCAAGCACCTGCCTCCAGCTCGTATTGTGCACGCCAAACAGAATGCTTGCTGCGACGCTGAGCAGCAGGATGATGATCCCGACAATCAGGCCCATCCATTTATATGTAGTTTTATGCAGCCATACTGTCTGCATGGCGTATCCCTCATTCCTATCAGGCAAAATAAACAACATATAAAAGTTTAAGGGGAGGGGGATGGAATGTCAATGAATATCATTCTCAATTAAAATTGCTTCACCCAAGTGTTCCTTCCGGTTTAATGTAATATTTCATTGATTATGTTGACAAGCAAAAGGAACTTCGATTAGGATTAAACACGATACTGATAATCATTATCAGATAGAAATCGAAGGGGAGAACACATACTTATGAAAAAATGGAACGGTATCATACTTATGCTTCTGGCAACCGTGCTAGTTTTATCAGCCTGCGGTAAAGACAGCGGCAGCACAGGAACGGATAATGGGAATAAAGAGGCGGCGCAAGGTTCCGATGACGCTGACCGTTCAATTGATACAATTATGGGCAAAGTGACTGTACCCGCTCATCCACAACGCGTAGTCGTGTTGACCAACGAAGGCACGGAAGCTCTTTTGTCCATTGGAGTAAAGCCTGTAGGGGCTGTAAAGTCCTGGACGGGAGATCCATGGTACCCGCATATTAAAGACCAGATGCAAGGAGTAGAAAGCCTCGGAGAGGAAGGCCAGCCGAACGTGGAAGCGATCGCAGCCCTGAAGCCGGATCTGATCCTCGGTACAAAAATGCGTCAGGAAAAAATTTACGATCAGCTGTCTGCTATCGCACCAACCGTGTTCTCTGAAACACTGCGCGGCGAATGGAAGGAAAACTTCAAGCTGTGGGCTAATGCTGTGAACGAGCAAGCCAAAGGTGAAGAAGTGCTTGCGGCGTATGACAAGCATGTATCTGATCTGAAAGCCGAGCTCGGCGACAAGCTGAACATGAAGGTTTCCATGGTCCGCTTTATGGCAGGTAAAGCCCGGATGTACTACAAAGACACATTCTCGGGACTCATTCTGAGCGAGCTTGGCTTCGCACGTCCGAAATCCCAGGACAACGCAGGATTCTTTGATGACGTAGGCAAGGAGCGCATTCCGGAAATGGACGGCGATATCCTGTTCTACTTCACGTATGAAACCGGTAATGGCAAGGGCAATGAGATGGAGAAGGAATGGACCAATGACAAGCTGTGGAAAAATCTTGATGTCGTGAAAAAAGGAAATGCGCATAAAGTTGATGATGTGATCTGGAATACGGCGGGCGGCGTATTGGCTGCTAACCTGATGTTGGATGATCTGAAAACTTATTTTATCAAGTAAATCCTATTTAAAATATGGAGGGGACCCCAATCGGGTCCCCTTTTGCTGTAATTGACTGTCATATCGTTTTGAGGCATTATTATTAGTATCAGGATGCTGCAACATTCGATTTATAAGAAGAACGCAGTGCATTTAAATTTATAGCTTTGCGTTGATATAAACGGGAGGATGAGCGTTATGCTTTCGACAGAACAGATTATTGACGCCATGTCGGAACAAGGACTGCGCATTACCGACCAGCGGAAGACGCTCGCCAGATTATTTGGTGAACATTCGGGTTATTTGTCGGCCAAGGATGTTTATGAGTATATGTGCAAAAAATATAGCGGTCTCAGCTTTGACACGGTGTACCGTAATCTCAGAGTGATGCAGGAGTTAGGAGTGCTGGAGCAGGTTGTTTTTGAGGATGGGATGAAGTTCAAGGCGAGCTGTAGTGAAGATCATCATCATCATCATATGATTTGCCTGCAATGCCAGCGAACCTATCCGATTCAATTTTGCCCTATACATCTGGCCGATGCACCGGAGCACTTCCAGGTCGTGACGCATAAATTTGAAGTATTCGGTTATTGTAAGGACTGCCAGCAGTCCGCTTCGGATGAGGAGCAAATGTCTACCAAATCCGGCGGGGGACGATAAAGTGGGAGTTACGCGAAAGATCGTTAAAGGTCCAATTATTTTCTATCGTAAATACGTTTCTCCACTCAAGCCGCCGACATGCCGCTTCTATCCAACCTGCTCCGCCTATGCGCTCGAAGCGGTTGAAGTGCATGGGGCGCTGAAGGGATCATGGCTGGCTGCTAAACGGATAGCCAAATGTCAGCCATTTCACCCTGGCGGGGTGGATCTTGTTCCTCCGCGCAAGGAGAGAAAAGACGGCAAGCCGCATACGGACAGCGGTAGTCTGACTTGACTTCAGACCCAGAGGTTCAGTATATTAAGGAATATATGACATTTCCAACGAACGGATGAGTAGGAGAAATAGCTTAGCTCAGAGAGCCGGGGTAGCTGTAAACCGGTCTAAGCCAATCACCGAATATGGTCCGGGAGGAACTGCTTTCGAGCGGCAGCGATTGCACTTGATCAGCTGCGTGAGGGGGCGGCGTGTTCCAGCGTTAATGGACGGTATCCGGCAGCAAGCCGGGAACCGATGGAGCCTGTCTTCCGAGAGGAAGCGGGGAAATTGGGTGGTAACACGTGAGAGAACTCTCGTCCCATAGCGGGGCGGGATTTTTTTGTGTTCAAACAAAATTAAACGATTTCAGGAGGATGAACTGACGTATGTCCGAGAAAAAGACGTTTTACCTGACAACACCAATCTATTATCCAAGTGACAAACTGCATATTGGTCATGCCTATACAACGGTTGCCGGTGATGCAATGGTCCGTTACAAGAAGCTGCGCGGATATGATGTGCGTTATTTGACAGGAACGGATGAGCACGGTCAAAAAATCGAACGCAAGGCTGCCGAAGCCGGAAAAACACCGCAGCAGTTCGTGGATGATATTGTGGCCGGAATCAAGGAATTATGGAAAAAACTCGATATTTCAAATGACGACTTCATCCGTACGACAGAACCGCGCCATACCAAGGTCGTTCAGGAGGTATTTGAACGTCTGCTGGCCCAGGGAGATATTTACAAGGGTGAATATGAAGGTTGGTACTGCACCCCGGATGAATCCTTTTTCCTTGAAAGACAGCTGGTTAACGGAAACTGTCCGGATTGTGGACGTCCCGTGGAACGCGTCAAGGAAGAAAGCTACTTCTTCCGGATGAGCAAATATGTAGACCGTCTGCTTCAATACTACGAAGATCATCCGGACTTCATTCAGCCGGTATCCCGTAAAAATGAGATGATTAATAACTTTATCAAACCGGGACTTGAGGACTTGGCTGTATCCCGTACGACCTATGAGTGGGGAGTTAAAGTCAAAAGCGATCCGAAGCATGTCATTTATGTATGGATTGACGCGCTGCTTAACTATATTACGGCTCTTGGTTATGGATCGGAAGACACCTCATTATTCGAAAAATACTGGCCAGCAGATGTTCATCTGATGAGTAAGGAAATTGTACGTTTCCATACGATCTATTGGCCAATTATTCTGATGGCGCTTGATCTACCGCTGCCGAAGAAGGTTTTCGCACATGGCTGGCTGCTGATGAAGGACGGTAAAATGTCCAAGTCCAAAGGAAATGTGGTTGATCCGGTAACTTTGATCGACCGTTATGGTCTGGACACCCTGCGTTACTACTTGCTTCGCGAAGTCCCATTTGGCGCGGATGGAACCTTTACGCCGGAAAGCTTTGTGGAGCGTGTGAATTCGGATCTAGCCAATGACCTGGGCAACCTTTTGAACCGTACGGTAGCCATGGTTGATAAGTATTTTGATGGTCTGGTGCCTGAGTATCAGGCAGGAGTTACTGCTTTTGACGCTGATATTGAGGAAGCGGCCGCGGCGGTATACAGCAAGGTAGAGGAGGCCATGGAGAACATGGAATTCTCCGTAGCCTTGACAGCCATCAGCCAGTTTATCAGCCGCAGCAATAAATACATTGACGAAACCCAGCCATGGACACTTGCAAAGGACGACGCCAAACGCGGCGAGCTTGCTTCGGTTATGTCACATCTGGTGGAAAGCCTGCGCATTGCATCGATTCTGCTGCAGCCGTTCTTAACCCAGGCTCCGCGTAAAATCTGGGAGCAGCTTGGTCTTGAAGAAGGCGAGCTGACCTCTTGGGACAGCGGCAAAACATTCGGCTCGATTCCAGCAGGCACGAAGCTTGTTAAAGGGAACCCGATCTTCCCTCGTCTGGAGTCAGAACCGGAGATTGCTTATATCAAGGAAGCCATGACTGGAGGCGCTGCAGCTGCCACAGAAACAGTAGTGAAAACAGATGAGGCGGCTGTTACCGAAGTGCCGGAGCTGAAGGAAGAAATCGGAATCGAGGATTTTGCCAAGGTTGAGCTGCGTGTAGCGCAAGTTATAGCGGCAGAGCCAGTCAAAAAAGCCGATAAGCTGATGAAGCTGCAGCTGGATCTGGGCTATGAGCAGCGTCAGGTCGTTTCCGGTATTGCGAAGTTCTACACACCTGAGGATCTGGTTGGACGCAAGGTTATCTGCGTGACCAACCTGAAACCGGTCAAGCTGCGTGGGGAACTGTCTCAAGGGATGATTCTTGCAGCCTCGCAGGGAGACCAATTGACGCTGGCTACTGTACCAGACAGCATGCCAAACGGCGCAGTTGTGAAGTAATCACGTCCCGGTTGGTCTGAACAGGCACAAATATAGGAATAATAAGACGGAATACCTTAAGAAATATAGGTATTCCGTCTTTTTTCCGTTTTGCATATTTGTTTTGAAATCATGTTTGGTTATTTTTTGTTTATTCGATAGAGTTGACAAAATTTCTAAACCCATTCTATAATTTATTAGTAAAAATTACGATTAAGGTGGGTCATTTAACGGTGAAGATGAAATGGCGGCTTAAAGCCGGAGCGATAGGGTCCGTTATTTTGCTCATGATCATACTGGCTGCAGGCTGCGGTCCACAGAGCCAAGGGAAGATTGTTGAAGGCAAGGTCAATGTAGTGACCACCTTTTACCCGATATATGAATTTGCCAAGGCGATTGGCGGCGAGGACGCCAATGTCATTAACCTGTTACCCGCAGGCGTTGAGCCGCATGACTGGACTCCGCGGAGTCAGGATATTGTGAACACTTCCAAGGCGCAGCTCTTTTTCTATAATGGTGCCGGCCTGGAAGGATGGGTTCCGCAATTCTTGAAAGGCTTAAACCACGACAGTAAAGTGAAAGCCTATGAGGTCAGCCAGGGGATAAAGCTGATTGAAGCGGAGGATGAAGGCGATCATGATCACGAAGGCCAAGGCCATAAGGATAAGCACCACGTCGATCCGCATACCTGGGTTAGTCCGAAATCAGCAATGATCATGGCGGAAAATATGAAGAACAGCTATATTGAGACAGACCCTGTTCATAAAGATGCATATACAAGTCGTTATATGAACCTCAAAAAACAGCTTGAAGAACTGGACAGTGAATTCAGCACCCATCTGGAAGAGATGCCCCGGAAGGAAATTGTTGTTTCTCACGAGGCTTTTGGTTATCTCGCACGGGATTATGGGTTGACGCAGCATGCCATTATGGGATTATCTCCGGATGCGGAACCGCGGGCAAGGGATCTGCTGCAGCTTTCCGAGCTGGTCAAGGAGAAAGGCATCCACTATATCTTTTTCGAAGAGCTGGTATCGGACCGTCTGGCCAAAACATTGGCATCGGAAACTGGCGCGCAGGTGCTGGTGCTTAATCCGGTTGAGGGACTAACAGAGGATCAGCTGAAACGCGGGGATGACTATTTTAGCCTTATGCGCAATAATTTGACTAACCTCATTCTGGCACTGCAGGAGTAATATTCGTAATCGTATTTTAAATAGAGAGGTAGATGTCGCATGTATACGCCAATGGATGATCATTGCCATCAACCTGTGGTGGAGCTGGGAAATATCTCATTTTCCTACCGGGATCAGCAGGTCATTTCCGATCTGAGCTTTACAGTCAAGGAGAGAGATTTTGTAGGCATTATCGGCTCGAACGGCGCCGGTAAATCGACGCTGATGCGGATGATCGTGGGGCTCCTGCCTGCAGGAGAGGGTGACATCCGATTGTTTGGACAGCCTATCCGCAAGTTCAAGGACTGGGAACGGATTGGTTATGTACCGCAAAAGAATGCTTTTAATCCCCTATTTCCGGCAACCGTCCGTGAGGTTGTGCTGTCAGGGCTGTACAATAATAAAAATTTATTCCGCAGAGTAAGCAAAAGCCAGCAAAAGCAGTGCGATGATGCGCTGGAGGTCATGAGAATCCAGGATATCGCAGGCAAAAGAATCGGAGAGCTTTCGGGCGGACAGCAGCAGCGTGCCTTCCTGGCAAGAGCGATGATTAACCATCCGGATCTGCTGATTTTGGATGAGCCTACCGTTGGCATCGACGCAAAAACACAAGCGGACTTTACTGAACTGATTACACATATGCACGAACATCATCATATGACTTTTCTGATGGTATCCCATGATATGGGGATGGTCGAAAGCTACCTTGGGAAACATCCGAAGCAGCAAAACGGAAACATTAACTTTTATGTCCGGCATTCACATGAAATTCAAAATTGCGAGGTACAGGATCTGCAGCATTCGCTGACTTGATCTTTTGCTGCTCCCGCAGAAGGAGTCGTTATTATTGGCTATCGATATTATGCTAAGTGATTTTTTTCAGCGTGCATTGGCCGGAGGCATTCTGATCGGAATAACCGCGCCGTTGATTGGTATTTTTCTGGTGCTGCGCCGGCTGTCCATGATCGGAGATACTCTCGCGCATGTGACCATTGCCGGTGTCGCGCTCGGCTTTTTAATTGAAGTATATCCGCTTGGTGCCGGACTTGTCTTTGCGGTACTGGCATCATTTGCGATAGAAAAGCTTAGGAAAGCATATAAAAGCTATGCTGAGCTGTCCATAGCCATTATCATGTCCGGTGGAGTCGCGCTGGCGTCTTTGTTTTTTACACTCGGTATGGGTTACAATACAGATGTGATGAGTTATTTGTTCGGAAGCATCTATACGCTGGATACACAGGACTTGTACGTGGTAGGGGCTGTGACGCTGGTTGTGGTCGTGGTGATATCCCTCTTTTTTAAAGAGTTCTTTCTGCTTAGCTTTGAGGAAGATGCCGCAAGCGTTAATGGTCTGCCTGTACGCATGTTGAACATGCTGATTACGATATTGACTGCGCTTGTTATCAGTACGGCTATTAAGATTGTAGGGGCGCTTTTGGTATCGGCACTGTTAACCATTCCGGTTGCGATAAGTCTGCTGATTGCGCGAAGCTTCAAATCTTCCGTGATATTATCCGTAGTTATTTCCGAAATTGCCGTGATTATCGGGCTCGTCATCGCCGGCATTTGGAATTTAGCGCCAGGGGCAACCATTGTTCTTCTGTTGATTGCACTTCTGATTTTGACCATGGCCGGTAAAAAGGGGTTATCGATTTAGAATCAAAATAGGGGGTACGGCCTTGTCAAACTTGAATATTTGGATCGCATTTCTTGCCGGACTGGCTTCTTTTATCTCTCCTTGCTGTCTGCCGTTGTATCCATCGTATTTGTCCTATATTACAGGGATGTCGGTTCAACAGCTGAAATCGGAGCAAAATAAAAAAGAAGTCCGTTTCCGGACCATGACACATACGCTTGCATTTATTTTGGGTTTTTCAGCAGTCTTTTACACACTTGGCGTGGGGGCAGGCTTGTTCGGAAATTTCTTTAACAATAACCGTGATCTCATCCGTCAATTGTCTGCCGTTCTAATCATTCTAATGGGACTTTTTCTCGTGGGTATATTCCAGCCTAAGTTTTTGATGAGAGATTTCAAAATGGATTTCAAGTTCAAGCCTGCCGGATACATAGGTTCCTTTATCTTCGGAATCGGTTTTTCAGCTGGTTGGTCCCCGTGTGTCGGACCGATTTTGGCTGCCATTATTGCATTAGCGGCAACGGAGCCCGGGGCTTGGTTCCCGCTTATCACCGCATACACGCTTGGATTTGCCATTCCCTTTTTCGTTTTGGCATTTTTTATCGGTTCAACCAAGTGGATCGTAAAGTACTCGGGCATTATGATGAAAATCGGCGGTGTATTGATGCTCTTGATGGGTGTCCTGCTGTTTACGAATCAAATGACCAAAATCACGATTTGGCTGCAGGCAATTACGCCGGAGTGGCTCAAGTTTTAGGTGAAATAATCAATGTTCGCTGATGGGAAATGCTCAAAAATCCGCTCTGTGATAAATTCGCGCAGGGCGGTTTGTTGTTCGTCGGGATATACGTATTTGGACTGTCCCCAGCGGCCCCACTTCTTTTTACGTTTCTCCATGTCCATTTCGAGCTTGGATTTGGGATAACGCTGCTCAATGACCGATTTTGCCGTTTTGGTAAAACGATGCTGGATCAGCTCGAAGGTTAAATCCTTGGCAGCATCCTTTGGAAGTGTTCTCTCCAGACGCTGCAGGAGGTCTGCATAGCCTTCTTCCCAGCCGTCATACCAAATAATCGGGGCGATGATAAAACCGAGCGGATAACCGGCGTGAGCCACTTTTCCTGCGGCTTCAATCCGTTCCTCGAAGTGAGAAGTCGAGGGCTCGAATTGACGAATGACATAATCGGAATTCACGCTAAAGCGGATCCTCGTATGCCCATTATGCTTTAAGCCGAGTAAGGGATCCACATGATGGAATTTGGTCACAAATCTCAGTCTGCCGAACTCTTCATCGGCCATGAACGTGATCAGATCTGCGAGCGAACCGGTAATATGCTCAATACCCACGGGGTCCGAGGTACAGGCAGCTTCAAATCGGGTAATTTCAGGCTTGCGCTCCTCAATATACCGTTTGGCGGCTGCAAGAATGTCTTCGGTGTTCACATACACGCGTACATAAGGTTTAGCCCCAAGCGTTGTTTGAAGATAACAATAATGGCAGTGTCCCATGCAGCCTGTAGAGATCGGGATTGCGTATTCGGCTGAAGGCTTGGATTGATCAAATTCTAAGGTCTTGCGAACACCCACGACTAGCGTCCGCTTGGCATTTTTGTACTTTTCAAGATCCGTTTCTCCCGGCAAGTTCGTGATGCGGTTATGGGAGCTGGTCATGCGCAGCGGAATATTGTTGGATTTTACCCATTCCATTATTTTTTTGCCTTTGGAATAGTTAAGCGCATCCGGTTCAAAATATACAAGGTCCGGTAAGAACGGTTTGGTTGGCCTTAAGGTCTTGCGCGGTCGTTCCTTCACACCTGTCCCCATAGCATCATGCTCCTTTCACGTTTTATTATGCGTGGCCCGTTCCCGCCTCAATCGTGGTAAAAGGGCCGTTTCCCGGCAGGACTTGCCAAGTCCTCACGGAAACATGTATCATTACAAGAGCAGGTATTTTGGTTCCATGATTCATGCTTAAAAAGAGAAAAGAGGGAAAAAGATGCCAACGCCCAGCATGGAGGATTATTTGGAGCGCATCTACAAGCTGATTGACGAAAAGGGATATGCTCGTGTCTCGGACATTGCCGAAGGCTTGGAGGTTCATCCTTCATCGGTTACCAAAATGATTCAAAAACTGGATAAGGATGATTACCTCATTTATGAGAAATACCGTGGACTTGTCCTGACCAGTAAAGGGAAAAAGATGGGTAAACGTTTGGTAGACCGCCATAAGCTGCTGGAAGAATTTTTGACGATGATCGGTGTATCCGATGAGCATATCTATACAGATGTGGAAGGGATCGAGCATCACCTGAGCTGGGATTCCATTACGCATATTGAAACGCTTGTAGAGTTTTTCCGGCGGGATGAGCAGCGTCTTCAAGACTTGCGAAATATTCACAATGAATTAGTGGGCGATTCGGTAAAATAGGCATCTGTCCCTTCCAAGAGACGGATGCCTCTTCGTTTTTGGAGAGGTAATACCCCATATGTAGGCATGACAGCCTGCCCGAAAAGGCTGCGGTGCATTATGCCTGCAAATCTATTATTACTTGGAGGATTCGTAGAATGAGGTTTTGGAAGTTTCACAAATGGATGATCCTGGCACTCGTGTTAGTATTGTTTTTACCTGTTACCAGTCGTTCTGTTCAAGCGGAAACTTCGAAGCAATCCATCAGCATCAGTCTCGATGGAGATAAGATCAGCAGTGATGTTGCCCCCTATATCATACCGAAGGTTTATGTCACGATGGTACCTCTTCGCGTTATTAGTGAAGGTTTGGGAGCATCGGTAGATTGGCAGCAGACCACGAAAACCGTTAAGATTAACCGCGATGGTTCATCCATGTCGCTGGTTAGCGGCAAGAAGACTGCATTGGTGAACGGCAACGATGTGGCTCTGGATGCATCCGTCCAGATCAAGAATGGCAGAATTATGGTGCCACTGCGTTTTGTTGGTGAAAATCTGGGGCTTCAGGTGATTTGGAATCAGTCGGCTCAGAGCATTGCGCTGCTATCGGGATCATACATACCTAACCTGCCGAATCCGGCAGAGCCTAGCCAACCCGATCCGGGTAAAGGAAACGGGCAGCAGACACAGGGACTGCATGGTGCGTGGATTTCCACCGTTTCGAACTTGGACTGGCCTTCAACGAAATCCTACGGAAAAGTAGATCAGCAGAAGCAGGAGTTCATCTCCCTGCTGGACAAGCTGCAGGCTATGGACATTAATGCCTTATTCGTACAGGTACGTCCAGCAGGCGATGCGTTCTATCCTTCGGATCTGGTGCCTTGGTCCAGGTATTTGACAGGCACACAAGGAAAAGACCCTGGTTATGATCCACTGGAGTTTATGATTGAGGAAGCTCATAAGCGTGGCATGCAGTTCCATGCATGGTTTAACCCATTCCGTGCGAGCATGGATACGGTGACAACGAAGCTGGCTGCCAATCATGTGGCTATCGAGCACCCGGACTGGATTGTGACGGCAAATAATCAGTTGATCATTAATCCGGGAATTCCGGAAGCGCGCCAGCATATCATTGATACCGTTATGGAAGTTGTGAACAAATACAACATTGACGGCGTTCACCTGGATGATTACTTCTACCCTTCAGGAGGAACATTTAACGATAGCAGTACGTACAAAACTTATAATACCAGCGGACTTTCCCAAGCGGATTGGCGCAGAGATAATGTAAACCAGTTTGTTCAGCAGCTTGGTCAATCGATACATGCTTCCAAGCCTTCGGTTGAATTCGGCATCAGTCCGTTTGGCGTGTGGCGTAATAAAGCGACAGACATAACGGGCTCAGATACTAAAGCGGGCGTCACAGCGTATGATTCGATGTATGCGGATGTGAGAACTTGGATTCAGAATAAATGGATCGATTATGTTGCTCCTCAAATTTATTGGAGCATGTCATTCAAAATTGCACAATATGACAAGCTGGTCGATTGGTGGGCTGGTGAAGTAGCAGGCACGGGTGTGGATCTGTATATCGGTCAGGCGCCTTATAAGCTCGGCACAACAGAAGCTGGCTGGCAGAGCTCGCAGGAGATTATCAATCAGCTGAAATATAATGAAAAATATGCGGATATTAAAGGAAGCATTTTCTTCAGAGCCACACATCTGATTAACAATCCGCTCGGACTTATTCCGGCACTTACCGCATTTTATCAGCAATAAATACGAATATCATGAGTCATTAATCGACTCCCGTTCTCATACATTATTTTGAATAGTTGAGGACGGGGGTTTTTTGTATGCTCATCAATGCGGTTTTTGAGGGCGGCGGCGTTAAGGGGATTTCGCTGGCAGGAGCGGTTAAATCGGCGGAAGCAGCGGGTGTTGTATTTAACAAAGTGGCAGGAACCTCTTCAGGATCTATCGTTGCTGCGCTGCTTGCAGCGGGATTTTCGGCGGATGAAATGAGCGAAATTGTCAGAACAACGCCTTTTACTTCTTTTCTTCACCGCGCCCCCATTTTCAATACGAAAATCATTGGCCCGGCGGTACGTCTTATTATTAAAAAAGGTCTTTATTCGGGAGAAGCACTGGAATATTGGATTCACAATATATTGAAAAAAAAGGGGATTCGTACGTTTTCGGATATTCCTGCAGGAAAGCTGATGATTATTGCTTCAGACATTACCAATGGGAAGATTCTTGTGCTCCCGGAAGACTTGATCAAACTGGGTCTTAATCCGGCTTATTTTGAGGTATCCAAGGCCATCCGGATGAGCACGAGCATTCCCTATTTTTTTGATCCGGTGATATTAAGATTATCCGGTGAAGCGGCCAGAGGCAAAGCCTTCGCAGATCAGTTTGTGTATGTGGTGGATGGAGGGCTACTCAGCAACTTCCCTTTATGGCTGTTCGATGATACAACGCTGGAGGCTCCCGGGCAGACCACTGTACAGACTATTGGATTTCAAATGGTGGGTCGCAGTTCCAACAGTCCCCATATGATCCGCGGGCCGATCAGCATGCTGCAGGCGATGTTTGAAACGATGCTTTCCGCCCATGATGAGCGATATATTGAGCAGGTAAACCGGTTCAGAACCATTAAAATTCCTACGCTGGGCGTCGGAACAACAGAGTTTCATATTTCACCGGAAAAAAGCATGGAGCTATTCGAGTCGGGAGTTCAGGCGGGGAACAAGTTTTTTGCGAGATATAAGGGCTGAATATAAAGAAGGCGTTCGACTCTTCCGCGAGGGAAGGGTGAACGCCTTTTTCAATGTGTTCTGTTCAATGATATTTTGGCTGATCATCGTTCTTTCCTTTGGAGCCTTCGATGACCTGAAAAGGATAATGCTTCCGTTTCCCAGCTGTATGCGTCTTCTTGGCAGCGGCCACCTTTTCCATTGTTCGGGCGGATGGCTTGACCTTTGGCGTTGTTCTCGATTTACTGCGTCCGGGCTGGTATTTATAAAGCAGGAATATCACGCCGAATACCAGAACGGGTATGAGGAGGGTTCTAATTAGTTGCAGTGGATCGGCCAACAACAATTTTGCGAAACCAAGCACGGCCAGCACGACTGCAACCCCAAAGATTAGAGCATGCCTTTTCATGTTATCCTCATCCTTTCAGGGGATCCAAGACTCCAGTTCTTACAGGCTGGTTTGCTGCAGGTGCATTTTCCATTTGAGCATCAAGCTCAAGCATACGTTTAAAGGAGGCGATTGAAACTTCCACCTGATCGTCTTTAGGCTCCTTGGTGGTCAACAGCTGCAGCCACAGTCCGGGATAGCCAAGATAGCGGAGGACAGGAACCTCTCTGAGCGAGTTGGTTAACTTCAGAAATTCAAAAGAAATGGCGATGACTACAGGGAGCAGTATAATCCGCTGCAAAACCCGCTGCGTCATGTTATCCCACGGAACCAGGGAATAAATGAGTACCCCCAGCACAATCGTCAGCATCATGAAGCTGCTGCCGCAGCGGTAATGGAGACGGCTGTGTTTTTGGACATTTTGAACGGTCAGCTCGTCACCCGCTTCATAGGTGCTGATCACCTTATGCTCCGCGCCGTGATATTGAAATAGACGTTTAACAACGGGTGTCTGGGATATTCCCCATAGATAGACGAGAAGCAGCAGAAGCTTGATGACTCCTTCAATCAAGTTATGCAGAATGTAGTTGTCAAACAGCTTGCCGAAAAAAATATTTTCCAAAAAAACGGGCAGCAGCGTTAGTACCAGCTTGCCGACCACGAAGGAAAGGACGCCCACGGCGGCAACGCCGATAATCATGCTAAGGCTCCATTTGGATTCATCCTTCTCTTTTAGCTTAGCGCGCTCTTCAGGCTCAAGCGTATCATCTGCATAAGCATCGGCGGAATAGTTCAAATGCTTCGTTCCCTTGGCGCTCGAATCTATAATACTGACAATGCCCCGCAGTAACGGAACCTTACGCAACTTGCGCATCCAATTCTTATCCTGCTTCGGCACTTCCAAAAATGTGATTTCCTGATTCTTCCGACGTACGGCTGTCACATTGACATATTTGCCGCCAAACATAACGCCTTCAATGACAGCTTGGCCGCCGTAGCTGACAGTTTTTGATTCTTGCGACAACCAGTTCACCTTCCCTGAGAAATTAATGTGTTCAGGATTTAGCATATCCTGTATCGGTTACTCGGCTTTCATTGCATGAGAGCCAGAGCTTGATTAATACTATTGTATCTAATTTCCGGCTTAATTTCTAGTTGGTTTAGGCATGGATGAAATGTACATACTAAGGAAAACAAAAGGAGACTTGTGAAAATGACAACACAGGCCGCTGCTTATCGCCAAAAGTCAGAGGAAGGTCACACGAATCCGCTTGCATTTGCTCTCGAGCTCGGATTTTTTGCGGGACTAATCTGGGGAGCCATCCATTGGGTTTTCTATATGTTTCATTTTACGAAGGTGATACCGGGTTATCTCGGGGAATCTTTCTTCAAGCATACCTTTCTCAAAAGTGGCTCCGGACAAATCGTGGGCTGGCTGCTCTTTATCGTTCTCTCAGCGGTTGCATCCGTTATATATGTATTACTTTTCCGTAAATTGAAGGGGCCTTGGCCGGGAATGGTATATGGCTTGGTATGGTGGGTTATCATTTTCACAATCGCTGGCCCCCCGCTTCATATGATGAAGCCCCTAAAATATCTCGGATGGAACTCGATCATCAGCGAAATCTGCTTGTTTCTGCTCTGGGGATTGTTTATCGGGTACACCATTGCTTTTGAGTTTACGGATGAGCGGAAGCGGGAACCGAAGCAAGCCAAGGCCTGAGGCGCGCAAAAAAACTTCTCAAGTAGACATCCCCTATGTTAAAATAGCAGATGGTAATTTGACAATAAGGGTGGGAATACCATTTTGAGAACCATTTGGGTGATCAACGGACCGAACCTGAATCTGCTCGGACTTCGGGAGCCCGGTGTATACGGCTCTCAAAGCCTGCAAGCAATTGAGGAAGGCTTGCTTCAAAAGGCTGAAGCTTTGGGTGTGACGGTTACATTTTATCAATCCAATCATGAAGGTGACATTATCGACCGGATTCATGGCGCCCTTGGACATGCGGATGGTATCGTTCTGAATCCTGGTGCGCTTACTCACTACAGCTACGCTGTGCGTGACGCTATCAGTTCTGTCCGGATACCAACGGTTGAAGTTCATTTATCCAACATTCATGCGCGGGAAGAATTCCGTCATACTTCGGTCATTGCTCCTGTAGCGGTTGGACAAATCGCCGGATTTGGTGCTGTCAGTTATGAGCTTGGATTGATTGCCCTGCTTCGCCACTTGGAAAGTCAGGGACAATAGTTCGCTGCCTCTTCCGGATGAAGCTGTGAAGAGAGAGGAGACGATTAGTAGTGAGCAACCATCGTGTACTTAAACTGCGTGAAGCGATGCAGCAAAAAAATGTGGAGGCACTTTTTGTAACAAGCGCGATCAACCGCCGGTATCTGACCGGGTTTACAGGTTCTTCAGGTTATGTGCTGATTACATTGAATGACGCATATTTGTTGACTGACTTCCGCTATATGACCCAGGCGCCGCAGCAGGCGAAGGATTTCAAGGTTGTCGAGCATGCGCAGCGGGTTACGGATACAGTGAAGGAACTGCTGGCCTCTGCCAACATTGGCAAGGTTGCATTTGAACAGGATGATGTATCATACGCTGCGTACAGTGCTTACGCTGAACAGCTGAAGCCGGTCCAACTGGTTCCGGTTTCAGGTCTTGTGGAACAGCTGCGTATGATCAAAGATGCGGAAGAATTGAAAGTGATGCAGAGAGCTGCGGATCTTGCCGATGACACCTTCAAGCATATTCTTGGCTTTGTCAAAGCGGGAATGACGGAACGTGAAGTCGATCTGGAGATGGAATTCTACATGCGCCGTCACGGTGCGACTTGCTCCTCGTTTGATACGATTGTCGCCTCAGGAGAGCGCTCCGCAATGCCGCATGGCGTTGCCAGTGAACGCGTGATCGCAGGGAACGAGCTCATCACATTTGATTTCGGTGCGCTGCTGGACGGCTATTGCTCTGATTTGACCCGCACGATTGCAATCGGTGAGCCTGATCCGAAGCTGAAGGAAATCTACGACATTGTTCTGGAGGCCCAGCTTCATACCCTTGAGCATATTAAGCCAGGAATGACTGGCCGAGAAGCCGATGCTTTGGCCCGTGACATCATTATCAAATACGGATATGGCGATCAGTTTGGCCACAGTACGGGTCATGGCCTTGGTATGGAAGTGCATGAAAATCCACGCCTTTCCAAGCTGAGCGATGATATTCTGAAGCCAGGGATGGTTGTAACTGTAGAGCCTGGAATTTATCTTCCTGGGCTTGGAGGCGTGCGTATCGAAGATGATATCGTGATTACGGAGACGGGAATTACCGTCTTGACGCATTCATCGAAGGAATTTACCGTATTGCCGGTGTGATTAACGCAATATATATTTTATTTTGGGAGGCATTTTTGTGATTTCAGTAAACGACTTTAAAACAGGCTTGACGGTAGAAGTGGATGGCGATATCTTTACCGTTATTGATTTCCAACACGTAAAACCAGGTAAAGGTGCGGCTTTCGTACGCTCCAAACTGAAAAACCTGCGCAATGGCAACACTGTTGAGCGTACATTCCGCGCTGGTGAAACCATTGGCCGCGCAATTATCGAAAACCGCGGAGTTTCTTATCTTTATGCAAGCGGTCAAGAACATACATTTATGGATAACGAAACCTATGACCAGTTCACACTGGACAGCGAACAGCTGAAATGGGAGCTTAATTTCTTGAAAGAAAACATGAACGTGAACATTGTCAGCTATCAAGGAGAAATCCTGGGTATCAACCTGCCAACCAGCGTTGAGTTGAAAGTCGTTGAAACCGAGCCTGGAATTAAAGGCAACACAGCAACTGGCGCTACGAAAAGTGCAAAAGTTGAGACTGGCCTGAACGTTCAGGTACCACTCTTCATCAACGAAGACGACGTGCTTTTGATCGACACCCGCGAAGGCAAATACATTTCCCGCGCTTAGGATTTCCTCCGGAAAAACTGCGGTGAACTTTCGGATTCCCCTCATGAATTGGATGAGGGGAATTTTTTTGAATAAGAAGGAATAATACGTCGATAAATATTGAAAATGTAATCTGGCATCGTCGGAATTTATTGGATGTTTTTTTCTTACATAAGTAGGTAAAACCCTTGATATATATAGCCTCATCAGGAAAAAAAGCTACCTCTCCGATGGACTTTCGTATTATACTAATTTAAAGCGTAAAAATAGACATTTGGATAATGAGTGGGGAGTGAATCGAAGTTGTCACTGTACGTCATGAAATTCGGAGGCAGCTCTGTAGGTGATACGGAGCGTATGAAGCGCGTCGCCAGACGCATCGTTGAGAAGCAGGACGAAGGACATCAATGTGTTGTGGTTGTTTCCGCGATGGGAGATACCACGGACGATCTGATCGATCAGGCGAAGCTTCTGAATCCGGAGCCTCCGGCACGGGAAATGGATATGCTGATGACGACAGGAGAGCAGATTTCAATGTCTCTTTTGTCCATGGCCATCAACCAGTTGGGACGCAGCGCCGTTTCGCTGACCGGATGGCAGGCAGGATTCCGCACAGAACCTGTGCATGGCAAAGCCCGGATCACCAATATTTTACCTGAACGTGTTCTGTCTGCCCTGAAGGACAATCACATCATCATCATAGCTGGTTTTCAGGGAATGACTGAAGATGGGGAAATCACCACATTTGGCCGCGGGGGTTCGGATACGACAGCGGTTGCATTGGCAGCAGCTATCGAGGCTGATGTGTGCGAAATTTATACAGATGTGGATGGTATTTATTCGACCGATCCGCGTATCGTCAAATGCGCGCGCAAGCTGACGGAAATTTCCTATGATGAAATGCTGGAGCTCGCCAATCTGGGGGCAGCTGTCCTGCATCCGCGGGCAGTTGAATACGCCAAGCATCATAAGGTGCATCTGGTTGTCAGATCCAGCTTTAACTATAACGAGGGTACAGCGGTTAAGGAGGAAACAAGCGTGGAGCAGGGAGTAGTGGTAAGCGGTATCGCTTATGATAAAAATGTGGCAAGAATCAGTATTCTTGGCGTGGAGGATATTCCGGGCGTTCTGGCCCAGGTGTTTGGTACACTCGCTGAGGCTTCTATAAATGTTGATATTATCGTTCAAAGCGGCGTACAGGACGGCAAGGCGGACTTCTCCTTTACGACATCTTTGTCCGAGTGCGACCATGCGCTGGAGGTAATTCATGGCCTTAAGGCGAAGCTCCCGTACCGTGATGTTACTTCCGAACGCAACCTGGTGAAGGTTTCAATCGTTGGTGCCGGCATGATCAGTCATCCGGGTGTCGCCGCTCAAATGTTTGATGTGATTTCCAAGCAGGGCGTGAGCATTAAAATGGTCAGCACATCGGAGATTAAAACATCCTGTGTTATCGAGAATACTAATTTGGAGCAGGTAGTTAAAGCACTGCATACCGCTTATAACCTGGATACCGATGTACAGGTTTTTGTCGGAGGACCGCAGGATAGACGGTAATTTCTAATCTTTTGAAAATGATATGGGAAAAGGCCTGAAGCGAATGCTCCAGGCCTTTTTGTGTTTTTTGGACTTCATGCTAACTCCCAGCGCTAAAGAATGTGGACAACTAATAGAGCGGTGTCAAAATGAGATCATTTTTGACGATGGGCACCACTGGCACGGTATCAACACCCGTGCAGTATTCCACATCATGTGCGAATCCAAGCTTGATAAGCTGTTTGGCGGAAGCCCCCTCCATAACCGTCTCATACAGCATATGACGGCTTTGCCGGTAGGCAAGCTTCATAGCCACTCCCAGATCGTTCAAACGCAATGGATGACCTAAATGGGATTCCATGGCATCAATAATCATCCCCGCACATAATCCGTCTTCCAGTGAGAATTCGTTTTTGCAGCCTGCACATAGCAGGATAACATCTCTTTCAAAAGCTGTGAGCGCGGATGCACAGGCTGTGCCGTTCATAAAGGAAGCGGCGAGGAGCCGCGACGCCCGCTGCGATTTCAGAAGACCACGAGTTCCGTTGGAAGTGGTCAAAACCACCAGCTTGCCTGCGATTTCCTCCGACATATAGTCGTGAGGGGAGTTGCCGGCCTGAAAACCCGGAATCTTCTTATAATAGCGTTCTCCGCCGACAAAGGTATGTTCGCTGCGTTTACTTTGGGCTTGGGGGACGGTTTCAACGGGAAGCAGGCCGCATGCACCCTTGGCAAGCGCCGTGATCATTGTACTCGTAGCACGCAATACATCTATCACAACGGCGCTTTTTTGTATAAAATCCTCTGTTCTAATATCGTCCACATTGGCAATCACGTCCACCCGCATGGAATAAATCCTCCTTAAGCCACTTATATGTGCTGATCTCTATCAGCGGTTTAAGCCCACAGAGATGTGTTATTTTAATGCTACTATATGCAGTCCGCGAGGAAATGTTCCAGGCAGTTTCTTGTAAAAGATATCTAAAAAGAGAGATTGGAGCATATCCATATAGAAGATGCATATTTTTGGGTAAGGAGGTTTTCTTTAATGGACAAGTTCGTAATCAGTATGGCCAGTCTACGTATGCTTTCGGGCGGCATTGAAATTGCTGCAGCCCTGTTAATGTTGCGGCTCGCTCAGGTCGATAAGGCGCTTGCTGTGAACTCTTTGCTGGCTATCGTAGGACCGACTGTACTTATCTTAACGACATCAATTGGTCTCATTGGTCTGGCTGACAAGCTATCCTGGGGAAAGATCGCATGGATCTTTGTCGGTGTATCCTGTCTCTTAATCGGAATTTTGAGAAAATGATAGATTCGGTCGTCATAAATTTGAAGTACAAGCATAAACATCAGGTATAAAAAACATCTACTAGATTATCAACCACATGGTTCAGACCTAATGAGAGGACAGCTCGGAGGTGGTCGTATTACGAATCTAAACTGGCTTGAACTGTTTCCGGATCGGATCAAGTCCATTCTGCTTCAGCTGCCTCGTGATCTTCTAGAGAGGCTGGAGGAAATACGCATCCGCGAAGGAAGACCGCTGGAAGTAAATGAATCAGGCGGACACCACTTCGTAACCGGACAAGGGATGCTCACCATGGAAGAGGAGAAAGCGTATAGGCCCGAGCGGGATGACAGCCGCAGATTTCTAGACCTGATCAGCAATCATTCCTTATATACCTTGGAAGAGGAACTGCGCAAAGGGTTCATCACCGTTCCTGGTGGACACCGTATTGGATTGTCCGGGAGAACTGTTTTGTCAGGTGGAAGAGTGGAACATATCAGGGACATCAGCGGATTCAATATTCGGATCGCCAGAGAAGTTCAAGGAGCAGCCAATGAAATCCTTCCTTATCTATACGATGACAAGGAAAGAAGAATGAAGCATACGCTTATTCTCTCCCCACCGCAGCACGGTAAAACAACACTATTGAGAGATCTTGCCCGGCAGATCAGCAGCGGAAGCTTAGGCTCCTCACCAGCCAGAAATTTGGGGAAGAAGGTTGGCATCATTGACGAGCGTTCTGAAATTGCCGGAAGCCTGCATGGTGTGCCGAGCTTTGATGTTGGGCCTCGGACTGATGTCATGGATGCATGTCCCAAAGCTGAAGGCATGATGATGATGATCCGTTCCATGTCACCAGATGTTCTGATCGTAGATGAGATCGGAAGGGAAGAGGATGCAGAGGCGGTAACCGAAGCTCTCCATGCAGGTATTTCCGTTATTGCATCAGCCCACGGCAGTGGACCTGAAGAGATCCTTAACCGACCGGCCATGCAGGGACTTATGGAAAACCAAATGTTTGAAATGTATGTCCTGTTGCATCGCGGGAATGGCAAAACAACATTCCGTTTGATGGATCGGCAAATGCGGGCGCTTCAGGTGGGAATGAAGGGGGAAGCTCGTCATGCTTAAGTTGATCGGGGCGGTGCTCATATTACTCTCCGGCACACTTGCAGGGTTTCACCAGGCAGCCCGTTTTGCGGCCAGACCCAAGCAGATTCGGGAGTTGATACTTGCGATGCAGAGACTTGAAACTGAAATATCGTATGGGTTTACGCCTCTCCCGGATGCATTCCGCAAGATGTCAGAGCAGCTGGGAGAGCCGCTGCGGAGCATTTTCAGGAGTGCAGCCATTCATATGGCCTCTGGAGGAATCACAGCCCAGGAAAGCATCCAACGTTCCCTGAATGAGAACTGGAAGCGTACCGCGATGAAAACGCCGGAGCGCGACATTCTCCATCAGCTCAGCTTCACGCTTGGGACAAGTGACAGGCAGGATCAAATCAAGCACATCGCCTTGGCCGCCCAGCAGCTAAAGCATGAGGAAGCTGTGGCAAGAGATGAGCAGGCAAAATACGAAAAAATCAGCAGAAGTCTCGGGCTATTGATTGGAGCATTGATCGTCATTTTGATCTTTTAGCGAGGTGCCAAGGAATGAACTTTGAAGTGAACGCAATTTTCCAGATTGCGGGAATCGGCATCATCATTGCGATGATTCACACGGTGCTCAAGCAAATGGGAAAAGAGGATATGGCTCATTGGGTGACGGTCATCGGCTTTGTCGTGGTGCTGTTCATGGTCGTCCGGCTGCTCGATAACCTGCTGCAGGAGATCAAAACCATTTTTCTGTTCCAGTAGGGGTTGCATATGGAAATTATACAGGTGGTAGGTCTTGGGCTCATAGCCACAATATTGATTATGGTCGTTAAAGAGCAGAAGCCGATGTTCGCTTTTCTGCTGGCCGCCGCAACGGGCGTACTGATCTTCATGTTCCTTATGGGCAAGATCAGTACTGTCATTTCCGAGCTGGAGCGGATGGCCAAGTCCTCCGGTGTCGAGATGATCTATCTGAAGACGATTCTCAAGATCATTGGCATTGCCTACATCGCTGAATTTGGCGCACAGGTAGTACGGGATGCCGGGCAGGAGAACATAGCCTCAAAAATCGAATTGGCCGGCAAAATTTTGATCATGGTGCTCGCGGTACCGATTATCGGCATCATTATAGAAACCGTGCTGAAATTGCTGCCTTCGTAGAAGAAAGTGGGAATACCCATGCTGGGACAACGACGGCTGGACAAACGGCATTTGATCATATTTCTGATTCTGTTTTTGCTGGTGGGTGCAACGCGGGTTTTCGCCGCTTCTCCAGCAGACCAGTGGGTCAAGCAGCAGGCGGAAGCCCTGCCGAAGGATCAAGTGGAATCCTACTGGGAGAACCTGATGAAAGATTATGGAGGGTTTTTTCCGGATCAGAAAGTGCCTTCCTTTATGGATATATTGCTGCCGGGTGGCGACAGCTTCAATGTCAAAAATGTCTTCTCGGCTCTAGGCTCCTTTATGTGGCATGAAGTGCTTTACAATGGGAAACTGCTCGTCACCATCGTGATACTGAGCATTATGAGCATGATTCTGGAGACGCTGCAATCGGCTTTCGAAAGAAAAACAGTCAGTAAAGTGGCTTACTCGCTTTGCTATATGGTGATCATCGTACTGGCTATTAACAGCTTCAACGTTGCCATCGGATATGCCAAGGAAGCGATCGACCGGATGATTGATTTTATGATGGCGATGGTGCCGCTCCTGTTCGCGCTTCTCGCATCGATGGGTAACGTGGTCACGGTCTCGGTAACACATCCACTCATTATCTTTATGATCAACACCGTCGGAACCCTGATCCATACGCTGATTTTTCCGCTGCTTTTCTTTTCGGCAGTGCTTCACCTGGTCAGCTCCATTTCCGATAAGTACAAGCTGACACAGATGGCCAACTTGCTCCGTAATATCAGCGTTGGATTTCTCGGAGTCCTGCTTACGATCTTTCTAGGAGTCATATCAGTCCAAGGTATCACGAGTTCTATTACAGACGGGGTTACCATCAGGGCGGCTAAATATGTGTCAGGAAGCTTTATACCGGTTGTGGGGAAAATGTTTGCCGATGCCACGGATACCGTAATCTCGGCTTCACTGCTTATCAAAAACTCCATCGGCCTTGTCGGGGTTATCATTATTCTCTTCCTGTGTGCTTTCCCAGCCATAAAAATTTTAGTCCTTGCCCTGATCTACAACATATCTGCCGCCATTATGCAGCCGTTGGGTGATTCGCCGATTACTACATGTCTTGAAACGATCGGCAAGAGCATGCTGTACGTTTTCGCAGCGCTGGCAGCGGTTGGTCTGATGTTCTTTCTGGCCATCACGATCATGCTCACAGCGGGTAATGTGACCGTCATGATGAGGTAAGGAAGGAGGCATGAGAGTGACCTGGCTGAGTGGTTGGCTGAAGGAAGTTATCATGGTTGTGCTGCTGGCCTCCTTCGTGGATCTCATCCTGCCGAGCCGGTCCATGGAGCGATACGTCAAGCTGGTACTGAGCCTTCTAATATTGCTCACGCTGCTAAGTCCCTTAATCAAAGTGCTCACGCAAGCAGCTGATGTGAAACTCGCGGATGCTTTTAACAAATGGAATCAGCAATCTGCATTAGGCGGAAACAAGGGAAGCCTACAGCAAATTATGGATCAGGCGAAACAGCTGAAAAATCAACAGCAGGAGCAGTCCCTGGAATGGGCCGCACAGGAAATTGCAGCTCAGATGAAAGAACAAATCCGGAAACAAAATGGTCAAAGTCCGGCAGAAGTGAAGGTTGTGCTGGCGATGCAGGAGGGTCGTGCTGCGGATGGGGGAAATGCGCTGAACCCTTATATAAAAGGAGTGACGGTTGTTATGCAGCCAGAGGCAGCTGGTCCAAAGGATACGGCAGACGGACAGGATTCATCCCCGGATATCCGCGTTGAACCTGTTACAACCGTACAGGTTGAAGTTAATATAGATCCGATACAGGAAAGTTCGGACAACTCCGGCGGAACGACATCTTCAAAAGCAGCGGGTACCGGAAATGAAGATATCAGCGTAAGTGAACATGCCGAAGACATCAAAAAAATGCTGGGTAACACATGGGGAATCGAACCGGAAACCGTCGTTGTTCAAAGCGGCAAAGCCGGAAACCGGAAGCTCTAAAAAATCGAGGTGAACACAAAATGGGGAAATGGTTCAAGAAGCTGGAACAGTGGATCGGTGGCGGCGGGCGGGGGGGCGGAAAGCGGATTAACACCTTCCGCTGGTTGATTATCGTGGGACTGATCGGAGTCGCGATTATTCTTTTCAACTCCTTTGTCAATGTGAAAAAACTTGATAACGAGAACATTGGCAGGGAACCGCCATCAGCGACAACATCCAAGGAAACCTTTCAAAGCAACGACAGCGAGACGAGCGCTTTCAGCAGCATAGAGGAAGCGGCAGAAGACAAGATGAAGGATATTTTGGAAAAAATCGTTGGTGTGGGCACGGTGGACATCATGGTTACGGTAGATTCCACAGACGAAATCGTATACCAGCGAAATATCAAGGATTCACAGCAGCAGTCGGATGAAAATGATGCCAATGGCGGCAAGCGCCACACAACGCAGTATACGCGTGACGGGGAAGTTGTTACGTACGAGCAGTCAGGAACCCAAACTCCCATGATTACGAAAAGAGTGAAGCCGCAAATCCGGGGTGTGCTGATTGTCGCCAAAGGTGCAGAGAACGAAGTCGTAAAGCAGCTGATTGTGGATGCGGTGGAAAAAGGATTGAACGTGCCGGGATACCGCATATCCGTTGTTCCGCGTAAGCAGGGGTAAGCAGATTTCAAATAATGAGTTCTAAATTGAGGAGGATTTAAGGAATGAACAGTAAAAGACAAACGATTTGGTTGGTATCGATGCTGAGCTTGATGGTTGTGCTGTCCGCTTACTACCTGTTTACGGAGGACTCGGGTTCATCCAAGACACCGGTCGCTGATAGCCAGCAGGTCGGGACTGCGGTGAAAACATCGGATAAGGAAGCGGCGTCTTCTGGTAAAACAACGACAGAAAACGGAGTCGAGGTTACTGAAGTGATTACAGACGGTAAAGTCAATGACACAACCGGAAAAACGACGGCCTCAAACACGGAAACAGGCACCAAAGATGCTGATAAAGATACGGCGAAGGACACAACCAAGGACAATACCGACAAAACCGCTGCCACAGCGAAAACAGACGACAAGGACCAGGCTTCGGCAGATAAAGCTGCTACAGATAAAACGGCTTCCACAGGCAAGACGGCAGCAGCAGATGATAAAACGACAGCTAAAACTGAAAAAAGCGATGCGGATGTGCTGAAGGAAGTAGCTGCTCAAACCCAAAAAAGCTCCGGGGTCAGCGAGATCGAATCATACCTCTTCCAACGTTCACAGGATAATCTGAAAAAACATAATGATTTGATGGCAACGATGAACAACATGACCAAGGATCCGGCTGAATCCGCCAAGGCAAGTGAAGAGCTCACCACACTGGAAACCAAAGAAAACAAAATTCAAGGAATCGAAGAGGAACTTGAGCAAAAATATTCCTTCGCCAACGCTTTCGTGAAGGAAGAAAATGATAAGTATCAAGTGCTTGTTCTCAGCGACAAACCTGATGTGAAGCAGGCAGTCAGCATCGTCGAGCTGGTCATGAAAGAGATGAATGTATCCCAGGATAAGGTCAGCGTGAAGTATATGGCTCCTTAAGAGCCGCGAAAAAAATGGAAAAAAGTCGAAAGAGTCCGGGATTATCTTGGACTCTTTCCATTTCTTTCGTTTGTGATATAATACATATCGTTATGTATGTATGTCCGGAAGCTAGGTGCTTCCTTTAAGGAGTGAATTGTGAATGTTGAAGTTAAGCGAAATCAAAGAGTTAATACAATTGGTCGATCAGACCTCGGTACATGAATTGGATATCGAATTGGAAGGAACACATCTGACGATCCGCAAGGCAAACAAAACCGAAGTGGTAACCAGCCAACCGGTTGCGACCCAGCAATATCTTCAGGTTCCGCAGCAAGCGATGCCTCAATTTTTGAATCCGTCTGCAGCTACCGATGCCGGTCAGCAGTCCGCGGCCGGTGAGAAAAGTGCAGCCGACTCTTCATTACATAAGATTGTATCTCCGATGGTGGGTACGTTCTACAGATCTCCATCCCCTGAAGCGGGTTCGTTTGTTAGCGTCGGAGACAAAGTGAATGAAAAATCCACGGTATGCATCATTGAAGCTATGAAGCTTATGAATGAGCTTGAAGCTGAAGTCAAGGGTGAGATCGTGGAGATTCTCGTGGAAAACGGACAACTGGTTGAATTCGGGCAGCCTCTGTTTCTGGTGAAGTCGGAATAAGCACCGTATGTTTAAAGGGAGGTTACTTGCATGAAATTTCATAAAATCCTGATAGCCAACCGCGGTGAAATTGCCGTCCGCATCATCCGGGCCTGCCGGGAGCTTGGCATTTCCACGGTTGCTGTATATTCCGAAGCGGACAAGGATGCGCTCCATGTCCGTTTGGCGGATGAAGCTTACTGTATTGGTCCAACGTCATCCAAGGAAAGCTATTTGAACATCACGAACATAATGAGTGTGGCAACGCTTACCGAGTGTGATGCTATCCATCCCGGATACGGATTCCTGGCCGAAAATGCCGACTTTGCGGAAATTTGTGAGTCCTGCAATATTACATTTATCGGTCCATCTGCAGATGCAATTAACAAGATGGGCGATAAAGCCGTAGCGAAGCAGACGATGAAATCAGCGGGTGTGCCGGTCATTCCTGGTTCGGACGGTCTAGTAGAGGATTTGGATGAGGCTATTATGATTGGCCGGGATATCGGTTATCCTTTGATTATTAAGGCGACTGCGGGAGGCGGAGGTAAAGGCATCCGTATCGCAGAGGATGAGCCGGCACTGGTCAAGCAGATTACAGCAGCACAGCAGGAAGCGCAAAAGGCATTCGGCAATGCGGGTGTATATCTTGAGAAATTCCTGACCGGCATGAAGCATGTGGAAATCCAGATCATGGCCGACAATTTCGGTAATGCTGTCAGTTTGGGTGAACGGGACTGTTCAGTCCAGCGCCGCAGACAAAAGCTAGTGGAAGAGTCACCATGTCCGGTTATTTCCCAAGAAGTGCGGGAGAAGATGGGCGAAGCAGCTGTACGTGCTGCCAAAGCTGTTAACTATTCGGGTGCGGGAACGCTTGAGTTTCTGCTCGGACCAGACGGACAATTCTATTTTATGGAGATGAATACCCGTATTCAGGTTGAGCATCCGGTCACTGAAATGGTAACCGGTATGGATCTGATTAAGGAAATGATCTCCGTTGGGGAAGGCAATCCGCTTTCGTTTGCTCAAGAGGATATCGTAATTAACGGCAGTTCCATTGAATGCCGAATCAATGCAGAGGATCCAGCCCGCAACTTTATGCCGGCTCCGGGCAAAATCCAGTTCTATCTTCCACCGGGAGGACCTGGTGTGCGTGTAGACAGCGCTGCCTATCAAGGATATTCGATTCCTCCGTACTACGATTCCATGATTGCCAAGTTGATCGTTTGGGCTCCTACACGTGAAGAGGCTATCGCCAAGATGAAACGGGCACTGTCTGAATTTGCCGTTGAAGGCATTCACACGACCATTCCTTTCCATCTGAAGCTTCTGGAGCATCCAACCTTCAACAAAGGTGATTTCGATATTAAATTCCTAGAGGAAAACGAGATATAGGCATCTAAAAGGATGTTTGTCATGATTCACCGTTAATGTTATATTATGAGTGAATAAGAGCGTCCTAACGGGTGTATCGGTTATCCATCCAACCTGAAAGGTGTGTTGAATCAGAATGAGCACAGTACCGAGTGAGTCTGAACGTACGGATATCGGTGAAATACAGATTGCACCTGAAGTGATTGAGGTTATTGCAGGTCTCGCAACCGTTGAAGTTAAAGGTGTTGCAGGTATGAGTGGCGGCTTTGCAGGCGGTATTGCCGAACTGCTCGGACGTAAGAACTTGTCCAAAGGTGTAAAGGTGGAAGTCGGTCAGCGTGAAGCTGCTGTAGACGTTTCCGTCATTATTGAATATGGACAGCGGCTGCCTGAGGTGGCTACTGAAATTCAACGCAACGTCAAACGCTCCATCGAAATGATGACTGGCCTGACCGTTATTGAAGTGAACGTGCAAATTCATGATGTTCATTTCAAAAATGCCGAGAGAGTGGATGACATAGATTTCAGTCAACGAGTGAAATAAAGAGTGATTGATATAGAATGAGCTGAAGTTCAGACAATAAACTTTAGTTCAGTCTATCTATAACCCCCGACATGCGTCGAGGGTTTACTCTAATTTAAGGAGGCTGTGCTACTCGTGGCCAAAATACTGGATAGACTTCTGCTGTTTGTGTACAGCCTAAGTATCGGAGTAATTAGTGTATTTGCCATCCTCCGCATGAGTGATTTGGTTCCGGCACTGGGTGACTACATGGACGGAGCAACACTTCAGATTACGGTTATCGTGGTCGGCGCTGTTTTGTTCTTGCTCAGCATCCGGTTTTTCTATATTTCCATTCGCCGCGAACGGGTTCATATTCATTCGATCGATCAGCGTACGGAATATGGTGATATCCAGATTTCTGTGGAAACGATTGAAAATCTTTGCTTGAAAGCTGCTGCCAGAATTCGGGGAGCCAAGGATTTGAAGGCGCGGATTCGCGTGACGGAGGCTGGACTTGAAATCATGATTCGCGCTATCGTGGAGGGGGATGTATCCATTCCTTCCATGACGACCGATATCCAAAAGCAGGTCCATGATTATCTTCAGGAAACAACTGGTATTCCGGTGTCGAATGTGGCCGTATATATAGCCAATGTAGCCCAGTCGGCAGCGATTAAGAGTAGAGTGGAATAGAGGTGATCTTCCCAATGCTCTGGAAAGAAATATGGGAGAGTCACAGAGGGCGGATAATCGGCGTTGCCGGCGGAATCTTTTTTGGGTTTATTTATTTGTTTGCAGGTTTTTGGGATATGTTGTTCTTTGCATTGGTTGTGTTCATAGGATATACTGCCGGCAAAAGGAAGGACTTGCGGTTAGGGTCTTTTTTTCGCTGGAGTGAAATGGGGCAGTGGCTTTCCGAGCGCTGGCGTCCTTTTAAGTGAACCCGTGATATGCTTTCTCCGGAAAACAGAGCTGCAGCTTCATAATGCCCACTTTCTGGTGAATCGTATCACGGCTTTTTTTTGCGAAAAAGCCATTGATTCGAGAATGATGCAAAAAACCTTATACGGCAATCCATAATAATAAGAATGACACTTATGACTGGTTCAGGAGGAACATAATGAAAAGACGTTTAGCAAGGGAAATCGTCGTGCAAAGCCTATATCAAATGGAAATGAATGAGGTGGGCGGTGAAGAAGCAGTTAATATGCTGCTGGATGAGGCTGCAGAGGAAAATGATACGGAACGTGTCATTAAGAATGAAATTGAGCTGAAGGCATACGTGCTGGAACTGGTAAACGGTGTCTGGAGTCACAAGCAAGCCATTGACGGCCTTCTGGAAAATTACTTGAAAGGTTGGCAGATCAGCCGTCTGTCGAGGGTCGACCGCCAGATTTTACGCCTCGCTACGTTTGAGCTGCTGTATTCCTCGGACGTTCCGGCCAAGGTTGCTGTAAATGAGGCGATTGAGCTTTCCAAGCATTTTGGTACGGATGAATCAGGTAAGTTTGTTAACGGTGTTCTGGGGAACATGTTCCGCGAGCTGGACAAGCTGAAAAACAATCCTTCATAGGCTGCGTCCGCTTGACCGTTTTACTTTTCAATCGTTATCGATCAATTCATATACAGGGGAGAGAGTAGAATGACAGCAACCATTATCAGCGGTAAACAGGTATCCGAGGAAATTCGTGGCAATATTGCAATTGAAGTGAAGGAATTGGCAGCCAAAGGCGTTGTGCCTGGTCTGGCTGTTGTTCTTGTGGGAGAAGATCCAGCATCCCAGGTGTATGTCCGCAACAAGGAAAAAGCATGTCATGATCTGGGGTACTACTCCGAGGTTCACCGTCTGCCTGCGGAAACAAAGCAAGCTGATTTGCTTGCGCTTGTGGACAAGCTGAATTGCCAGGACAGCATCGACGGGATTTTGGTGCAGCTGCCCCTTCCCGGGCATATTGAAGAAAAAGCAGTTATTAATGCCATCGCAGTAGACAAAGATGTGGATGGTTTTCATCCCGTCAATGTGGGGAATTTGGTGATTGGTGATGACAGTCTTCTTCCTTGCACTCCTGCGGGTGTCATTGAGTTAATAAAGCGTGCAGGCATTTCTTTATCAGGTAAGCATGCGGTGGTCATTGGACGAAGCAATATCGTCGGCAAGCCGGTATCTTTGCTGCTTCAACGTGAAAATGCGACAGTAACCATGTGCCATTCGCGTACAGCAAACATGGCTGAGATCGCGCGCCAGGCTGATGTGCTCGTCGTAGCGATCGGAAGAGCAAATTTCATTGACGCCAGCTATGTAAAACCGGGTGCGGTTGTCATTGATGTGGGCATGAATCGCCTTGAAAATGGCAAGCTTGCCGGAGATGTGGACTTTGAAAGCGTCAAGGAAGTGTCGGGTCCCATTACACCGGTTCCGGGTGGCGTTGGTCCGATGACGATCACCATGTTGATGCAAAATACACTGATTGCGGCAAAACGTCATCACGGGCTTGTGTAAGAGAGGGGTTCTGAGATGGAACCACAACGTATTTTTTCGATTAAGGACTTAAACCGATACATTCGGATGAAGCTGGATTCGGATGCTCTTTTATCCGATGTCTGGATTCGCGGCGAAATATCGAATTTCACCCATCATTCCAGCGGGCATATGTATTTTACGCTCAAGGATGAGGGCAGCCGGATTCGCTCGATTATGTTTGCTTCCCACAATCAACGGCTTCCATTCGTGCCGAAAGAAGGCGCCAAAGTCATTGCGAGAGGTAATGTAACGGTCTATGAGCGCGATGGACAGTACCAATTCTACGCGACTCATATGCAGCCGGATGGTATCGGCAGCCTCTATCTGGCGTTTGAACAGCTGAAAAAGAAGCTTGAGGATGAAGGGCTCTTCGACATTGAACGAAAAAGACCCATTCCCGAGTTTCCTGAAACGATCGGAGTAATTACATCGCCAACCGGGGCAGCCGTGAGAGATATCATGATTACGCTCGGACGACGTTACCCACAGGCGAAAATTGTGCTGTACCCGGTTCTTGTACAGGGCAAAGGCGCTGCTCCCTCCATCGTTCGAGCCATCCGCAATATGAACGAGATGGATGAAGCGGATGTTTTGATTATCGGACGCGGAGGGGGCTCATTGGAAGAATTATGGGCATTTAATGAAGAACCGGTCGCCAGAGCGATTCGTTCATCACATATTCCGGTGATATCTGCAGTAGGGCATGAAACGGATTTCACCATCGCTGATTTTGCAGCGGATCTACGGGCTGCAACGCCTACCGCGGCGGCTGAGCTAGCTGTCCCGCATGCGGCGGAGCTGAATGAAAGACTCTTGCAGCGCCAAAGGCTACTTAAACAACTGCTTCTGCAGCGCGTCAAACGGAGTCGGCAGCAGCTTACTTCACTTCAACGTTCTCCGGTGCTCGTGCATCCAAGGAGATACATGCTCCAGCATGCTGAGCGTTTAGATATGTTGAAGCAGCGGCTTAGCGGAAGCATGCGTACGAAGCTGAGTCTCAGCCGGGAGAAACAAAGCAGGATCTATCACGGCTTGATGCGATACAATCCACGTGAGCAGCTCACTTATGCCAGAAAGCGCAATGAGGTCAGCCGTAAACAGCTGTTATCCCTCATGCAGTCTGTCTTGAAGAATAAACAATCACAGCTGCATTCTTCGTTGAGGCAGCTTGACGCTTTGAGCCCGCTTAAGGTTATGGCACGTGGTTATAGCTTAGTTTATGATGAGCAGGAAAAGAAACTCATTAAATCAATTAATGACGTACAGCCTGGTGATCTGGTGCAAATTAAGATGAGCGACGGTCAGCTTTCATGCCAGGTGTGGGGAATGAAGGAGGATGGGCAAAATGACGGACAAGGAAAATGAGCTGAAGTTTGAGGACGCAATGATTCAGCTTGAAGACATCGTTGGGGAACTTGAACACGGCGACGTGCCTCTGGAGAAAGCAATCGAGCTTTTTCAGGAAGGAATGAAACTTTCACAACTCTGCAGTCAAAAGCTGGAGCAGGTGGAGCGTAAAATCGAAATGATCGTGGAAGAAGACGGTGAACTTCGCAAAAAGCCTTTCGGCTCTGAGCTTGATGTAAATGGCGGTGACGTACTTGAGTGAACAGGTCTCCTTCGGACAATATCATCAAAACATCATTGACCAGGTGACCACAAGACTGGAGGAGAGCCTTCCCGGCAGCTGGCAGATACCATCCTCACTTCGTGAAGCCATGCAGTATTCTTTGATGGCTGGCGGCAAACGGATGCGCCCGCTGCTTGTGATGGCCGCATGTGAGGCCCTGGAAGGAAATATGAATGCTGCCCTTGACGCCGCATGTGCTGTTGAAATGGTTCATACCTATTCCCTGATCCATGATGATCTGCCCGCGATGGATAATGATGATTACCGCCGAGGCAAGCTTACGAATCACAAGGTTTTTGGCGAAGCCACAGCCATTCTGGCGGGTGATGCACTGCTCACGCATGCCTTCTACCTTGTTGCGCAAATGTCCGGAGCTTATGGCATTCCAGCTGAACGGGTGGTGGAGATCACCATGGATCTGTCAGAGCTATCGGGCCCAAGAGGCATGGTGGGCGGTCAGGCAGCGGATATGGAAGGTGAACAAGGTCTGACGGAGCTATCACAGCTGGAATATATTCACCTTCACAAAACGAGTGATCTGATTATGTTTTCACTGCTAGCCGGCGGCAGAATTGCCGGAGCAGATGCGGCGAAGCTGGAAGCACTGCGGATGTTTGGACGCAAGCTTGGCCTGGCCTTTCAAATTCAGGACGATATTCTGGATATCGTCGGTGATGAGTCGAAGCTGGGTAAAAAAACACAAAGCGACATTAAACAGGAAAAGGTAACATATCCCTATTTTATTGGGCTCGAAGCTTCACGTGACGAAGTACTGCGCCTTACGCAAGAAGCCAAGGCAGCGGTTCTCGAAGCGGGTTTTTCCAATCCTTCCCGGCTGCTGGAAATCGCTGACTATCTGATGTACCGGGATCATTAATCGGCATCATTTTATGTTTGCGTAACGTTTTGTGATATAATGACGAAAAGAATCGCTGTTTCTGCAAGGAAAGCGTAACCATATGAATGAAAAGAGGCTTTTACATGGAAGCCGTACTTAATGAAAATATTTTATTCTATCAAGGAAAGCGGGGAGATTGACGTGCTGCTTCCACAAATTAATCAGCCTGATCAAATCAAATCTCTATCGGTTGAAGAGCTCTCTTCTCTGGCGGCAGAAATCCGTCAATTTCTGATTGAGAAGCTGTCTGTGACAGGAGGGCATCTTGCATCAAATTTGGGAGTGGTGGAGCTCACGCTGGCCCTGCATTACTGCTATGACAGCCCGCGTGATAAGTTTATTTTTGATGTCGGCCATCAGGCATATGTGCACAAGATGCTGACCGGCCGGATGGACCAATTTGACACTCTTCGCAAATATAAAGGATTATGCGGTTTTGTAAAAAGAAATGAGAGCGAGCATGATGTTTGGGAAGCCGGACACAGCAGCACATCTCTGTCTGCAGCCATGGGTATGGCTCTTGCCCGTGATTTCAAGGGAGAAAAGAACAAGGTCGTAGCTATCATCGGAGATGGTGCTTTGACGGGTGGCATGGCTTTTGAAGCCTTGAATCACATCGGACATGAGCAAAAAGATCTGATGGTCATATTAAATGATAATGAAATGTCCATCGCTCCGAACGTAGGCGCGATGCATAACTATCTGAGCAAAATCCGTTCTGACCGCCATTATCTGCGGGCTAAGGATGAGCTTGAAATACTGCTGAAGAAAATTCCGGCGATCGGCGGCATGCTGGCCAAAACCGGCTCGCGCCTGAAGGACAGCCTAAAATATATGATGGTGCCGGGTGTCCTGTTCGAAGAGCTTGGTTTGACGTACCTCGGACCGGTTGACGGACATGATACTCAAAAGCTGATTGAGACGTTTAAACAAGCTGACAACGTGCGTGGGCCGGTCTTTGTTCACGTTCTGACGACCAAAGGCAAAGGCTATAAACCAGCCGAAGCTGATTCCTACAAATGGCATGGGATTTCCCCTTACAAGATTGAATCGGGTAAAGAGCTGAAATCTGTCGGTAATCCGATGTATACGGATGTGTTTGGCAAAACGCTCATTGAGCTTGGAGAACAGGATCCTAGAATTGTAGCCGTCACACCGGCAATGTCGAAAGGGTCTGGTCTGATTCCTTTCAGTGAGGTATTTCCTGGCCGTATGATTGACGTTGGTATTGCAGAACAGCATGCGGCTACGATGTGCGCAGCACTTGCGATGGAAGGCATGAAGCCTGTTTTTGCGGTATATTCAACATTTATGCAAAGAGCATATGATCAAATCGTGCATGATATTTGTCGACATAATGCGAACGTTATGTTCGCCATTGACCGTGCAGGCTTTGTTGGAGCGGACGGGGAAACACATCAGGGCGTCTTTGATGTAGCTTTTATGCGGAATCTTCCGAATATGGTCATGATGATGCCTAAGGATGAAAACGAGCTGCGCCATATGATGAAAACAGCACTTGATTATGATGATGGTCCGATCGCTTACCGTTATCCGCGGATTAATGGTCTTGGTGTGCCTCTGGATGAGAAGCTTGTGCCCATTCCGATAGGTAAGTGGGAAACGGTCCGTGAGGGCGAAGGCTATGCTGTATTGGCGAGCGGTCCTATGGTTCAAGTTGCCCTCGAGGCAGCTGAGCAATTGAAACGCGAAGGTATTAATCTGCGTGTCGTAAATGCCCGTTTCTTAAAGCCGCTCGATGAGGATATGCTGGTTGAACTGGCAAACAGTCATACCAATATGATTGTTCTTGAAGAAGTGTGCGAAGCGGGAAGTCTTGGCAGTGCGGTACTGGAATTTTACGCCTCCAAGCATATTTTTGATACAAGAGTTTCCCTGATGGGCGTTCCGGATCGGTTTATTGAACATGGTAGCGTAAAAGAACAACGTGAAGAAACCGGATTGACTGCTGAAGGCGTATGCGCGGAGCTGAAAAAGCTGATGTCGCTGCATACTTTTGGGATGGGTAAGACGGGATTCTCTTCGTAATGGGAAACAGATCAGGAGATAAACATGAATTCGCCAAAAGAACGGATTGATATCCTGCTGGTTGAGCAGGGTTTTTATGAAAGCCGCGAAAAGGCCAAGGCAGCCATTATGGCTGGATTGGTCTTGGCAAATGAGGAACGCATTGAAAAAGCAGGAATGAAGATCCCTAGGGAAACGGTAATTCGCGTAAAAGGTGCCGTACATCCGTACGTCAGCCGCGGAGGATTAAAGCTGGAGAAAGCCCTTCGTACCTTTGACATCGATATGGCAGGCAGAACCATGCTGGATATCGGTTCCTCCACAGGCGGATTTACGGATTGTGCCCTTCAGCATGGTGCCGATTATGTCTACGCTATCGATGTAGGCTCGAATCAGCTGGACTGGTCTCTGCGTAATCATGACAGGGTTAATGTGATGGAAAAAACGAATTTCCGCTATATGACACCTGAAGATTTAAAGGGACCTGAACCCAATTTTGCCAGTATCGATGTATCTTTCATTTCCCTTCGGATTATTCTGCCGCCGTTAATGGCGCTGCTGAAACGTCCGGGGGACGTGGCAGCTCTCATTAAGCCGCAATTCGAAGCAGGCCGGGAAAAGGTCGGTAAATCCGGCGTGGTTCGTGAACCAGCCGTTCACCGGGAAGTACTGATGAACATTCTTTCCTTCGCTCATGACCTTGGATTCGTGCTGAAAGGGTTGACCTTCTCGCCGATTACCGGTGGTGAAGGAAATATTGAATTTTTGGCACACTGGCATTTGCCCGCTGAAGATGAATCAGCAGAAGTGGAGTCTTCAGAAGAGTTTGATTCCAAGCTACAGGCAATCATTAATGACATTGTGGCTCAAGCCTCGAATACATTTACGGGAAACTCATCCAAGTGATGAGTTTCTTTTCTTTCCAGGCCATTTTTCCGCAGTATATAAAAATGAATTTGAGGAGAACGTCTGTTTGGGATATAATGTACTTGAAATATTCTTTATGCAGTAACACGTATGATCCTATAGAAAATAAACGTAAGGCACAATCAACTTGCATGAATCTAATAAAAAAGGAATTTCTTCTTTTCCCGCGAATAGAACCATGAGGTGATCGGGATGGGGGAACGGGCGGATTGGCTCGTCATGCTTCTTATTGGATTGCTGTTATTGATTTGGATTGCTAATGGGCTAAGGAATTGGCTATTCAAGCCACTGCCTGCCCGTGTGCCGGAAATGCCTATAAACGAAGAAATACCTGATCATCCGGCCGTAGATATGCTGGAGAGAGCGGGGTATGAAGTATTGGGCGGTAAAATTAAAATCCCCCTTTGGTTTGATGTGGACGGAGAGGATTTTTACAGCCGCTTGTTTATTGATTTTATTGTCAGAAATGATGAGAATACTCTGTATCTGGTTAAAGTGGCCCGGAGCCGGCTCCCCATGGACTGGACGGGAAGCTCGATCAGGGATCGGCTTCTGCCTTATTTTCTGCTATATCCGGGCTGTGGTGGTGTGCTGTATGTGGATGTGGACAATGATGAGGTTGCATGCATTCATTTCGATTGGGATGAAGAGGACTCTAATGGATATGATGAATAAATATAAGTTTTTTTCAGGAGGTTCTTATGAAAGGTCTAAGACATATTAAAATTCGGGAAATCATTACTCAACAGGAAATTGAAACACAGGATGAGCTGGTGGAGGCGCTGCGTTCTGCAGGATTTCAGGTAACCCAGGCAACGGTTTCGAGAGACATCAAGGAGCTCCTGCTGATCAAAGTGCCGATGGACGATGGAAGATACAAATACTCCCTGCCAACTGACCAGCGTTATAATCCGGTCCAGAAGCTGAAACGTGCGCTTGTGGATAATTTTGTCCATATCGATTACACAAACAATCTGGTGGTTATGAAGGCTTTACCGGGGACGGCTAACGCTATTGCGGTTCTGCTCGATAATATGGAATGGAATCAGATTATGGGGACCATATGCGGTGATGATACGATCCTGATGATCTGCCGGACCAATGAGGACAGTGAAAGTCTGGTTGAGCTAATCATGAGCTATATTTCTTAAGATATCAGATAGTATAAAATTCGAAGCAAGAGCTTCCTGATATCGCAAGAAAAACAACATCTAAGCGCGGTCTGTCTCCTAAGAGAGTACGTCGATCGACGTTTTTCTTAATATCAGCGATGGGCGCATAAATGGGAGGTGCTTTTTGAAATGCTGATGACATTGAGTATCCGTAATTTGGCCGTGATTGAAGCGGTGGATGTGTCATTTCATGCAGGGTTTCATGTTCTCACAGGGGAAACGGGAGCTGGTAAGTCGATTGTCATTGACGCTTTGGGGCTCATTGCCGGAGGCAGGGGCTCGGCCGATTTGATCCGGTATGGCTGCGATAAAGCCGAGATTGAGGCGATGTTTGAGCTTCATTACAATCATCCCGTATGGATTGCTCTGGAGCAACTCGGTATCAAGGCCGATCCTGAGGAACATTTAATTATCCGTAGGGAAGTAACGAGTCAAGGAAAAAGCACTTCACGTATCAATGGGCAGCTTGTGAACTTGACGATGCTTCGGGAAATTGGGGAGCAGCTGATTAATATACACGGCCAGCATGAACATCAGAACCTGATGCGTGCTGACCGTCATTTGCATCTTCTCGATACATACGGTGAGGCCGTTATCGGGCCGGTTAAGAAGCTTTATCAAGAAAAGTATGCGTCGTTCTCCAAGATTGAAAAAGAATATCGAGAACTAATGAGCAACAGTCAAAAGACTTATCAAATGTTGGATCTTTATCGTTTTCAGCTTGAGGAAATCTCCGCTGCTTCCTTAAAATCCGGTGAGGATGAATGGCTTTTGGAAGAAAGGGTCAAGCTATCCCATAGTGAGAAAATGATGGATTCCGTCTCAGGTGCATATGATCTAATCTATGGTCAGCAGGGACTGGGGACGATCAGCACAGCAGTATCCCGGCTTGAGGATGTAGTGCAATACGATGAGAAGGAATTGAAGCCCATTTTGGAGCAGCTCCAATCGGCTTATTACCAGCTTGAGGATGCTGCTTTTCAGCTTCGTGATTACCGGGATGAGGTCGAATTCAATCCTGAGCGCCTAGATGAAGTGGAACAGCGGCTTGATCTTATAGCCTCATTGCGACGGAAATATGGGGATAGCGTGGATGAAATTCTCGCGTATTACAATAATGTTTTTCAGGAGACCAATGCCCTGGAAAACAAGGACGAGCGTCTGGAGGAGCTTCAATCCCGCCGTGATGTTATGCTTGGAGATCTGATCGGGACGGCACAGGAGCTAAGTGAGGCGCGTCAAATGTGTGCCGCGGATCTGGCCGGACAGGTTGAGAGGGAATTGAAGGATCTTCACATGGAAAGAACTTCACTCGAGGTTAGATTAGATCGTATGGAGGATCCCAAAGGTGCCGAAATCAATGGTCAAAAAATCAAATTGACACGCCAAGGGATTGATACAGCAGAGTTCATGATATCACCTAATCCGGGTGAGCCGCTGCGTCCGCTGAGCAAAATTGCATCGGGTGGCGAGCTCTCCAGAATGATGCTGGCCATGAAAAGCATTTTTGCAAGACATGACCGTATTCCTGTGCTGATTTTTGACGAGGTCGACACAGGCGTGAGCGGCAGAGCGGCTCAGTCCATTGCCGAGAAGCTGGATAAGCTTGCTGAAAACTGCCAGGTCTTCTCCATTACACACTTGCCGCAGGTCGCTTGTATGGCGGATCACCAATATCTGATCGAGAAAAATATTGAGGGTAATCGTACGATGACGCGGGTAGAAGAGCTTTCCGAACGTGGCCGTGTTGAAGAGCTTGCACGTATGCTGGGCGGTGTTGAAATTACCGAAAAGACACTCCATCATGCCCAAGATATGCTGAAGCTGGCGGAGGAACGGAAAGCTGCCAAAACCGCACCAGAGTAATGATTGACAGTAATAAAAGCCTGGGGGCAGGGTAATCTTAAAGGTACGCAATTGGCGACCACCTTTTTCGTCAAGCGAAAGAAGCAAAAGGGAGCGTGACAGCCATTGAACTCCAGCCTCAGGAATAAATTGCTCGGTCTTTTCGTTGTCTTCTTTCTGTGTTTTTTATGTATCACTGCACCCGTGCAAAGCTTTAAGTCCATCCCCAGTGAGATCAAAATGTTCGCTGGCGACACGAACTCCGTTCAATTAGCCATGCCGGTGGCGGCACAGGCGACGGTGGATCGTCCAGATGTGCTGCAGTTGAATGGATCTGCTTCTCCAACCTATAAAGTCACACGCCAGCATCCGCTGCGGCTGCTTCCCCAGCAGAGCGGCAGTGCCAAGTTAACGCTTAAGCTGTTTGGTAAGATTCCATTTAAAACAGTACAGATTCATGTGATTCCTGGCCTTAAAGTCATTCCTGGAGGACAAACGATTGGCGTAAAGGTAAAATCAGCCGGCATTTTGGTGGTGGGTCACCATTTGGTGCATATTGATCCAACAACCAGAGTTTCTCCTGGAGAAAATGCCGGAATTCAGCTAGGTGATTTAATGACGCATATGAATGGTGAGTCGCTTCAGGATATATCCAAAGTGGCTCAGGTTGTAGAGGATGCGGGCAAAGCAAAGAGACCCCTGGAGATTACATTTAAACGTGGGGACAAGGTCATGAAGACCAAATTAACACCGGCATATGACCAAAGCGAAGGAAAATGGAGGCTGGGCCTGTATATCAGGGATTCTGCTGCAGGTGTGGGAACCCTGACGTTTTATGCCCCTGATCAAGGTGTATATGGAGCTCTAGGGCATGTAATTACCGACATGAATACCCAAACACCCATTACCGTCGGCAGTGGTCAAATCCTTCAGTCCAGCGTTACATCCATTTCTAAATCTCAAGATGGAGAGCCCGGCGAGAAGAGAGCCCACTTTCTGAAGGACAGTAAAATTTTGGGCAGCATTGAGCGAAACACCCATTTCGGCATCTTCGGAAAAATGAAGCAAAACCCTGATTACAGCCTTTATAAAGAAGGAATACCGGTTGCTTTTTCTCAGGATGTAAAGGAAGGTCCAGCTGAAATTCTGACGGTTGTGGATGGTCAGCAGGTTGAGAAATTCAAGGTTAATATCGTTCACGTAGCTAAGCAGGATGCCCCGGCCACCAAAGGCCTGGTGATCCGGATTACAGATCCAAGACTTATCGAGAAAACAGGCGGTATTGTACAAGGAATGAGCGGAAGTCCAATCGTTCAGGATGGAAAGCTAATCGGAGCTGTCACGCATGTGTTTGTGAATGATCCGAAGTCCGGTTATGGCTGCTTTATTGAATGGATGCTTCAGGATTCCGGCGTGATTCCCAATAACACGAAAGATGCATCAAATCTTAAGGCCAGCTGAGCCTTAAGATTTTTTTGTCGTATTAGCTAGAAATACATAGTATTTTGAATAAAAATATTCATTATAAATCAATATTGAAAAAAAATAAACAAAAATAATTTTCGACAGAAGGAATTTAAATTCGAATGTCGAAAACTATTTCAGACAAAAAAAATTGGATAATGATTCTAAGGAGGAAGCAGCCAGTGCAAAAAATCGAGGTTTTGTTGGCAGATGACAACCGTGAATTCACAAATTTGCTTGCTGAGTACATTACGGAGCAAGAAGATATGATGGTTACGGGAATCGCCTATAATGGCGAGGAAGTACTTAATATGATAAGTGATTCCAGAAAAATTCCGGATGTGCTGATTTTGGACATTATTATGCCGCATCTGGATGGATTGGGTGTTCTTGAGCGCTTACGTGAAATGAATTTGTCACCACAGCCCAAAATCATTATGCTGACTGCTTTCGGCCAAGAGAACATCACTCAGCGGGCCGTACAACTTGGAGCTTCTTATTACATCCTTAAGCCGTTTGATATGGAAGTTCTTGCGAGCCGGATTCGTCAGCTTGTAGGACAGCAGAGTGTAACGACTGGAAATCTCAGCATGAGTTCTTCCATCAAATCCAACGTCGTTCCAATGGCAAAAGGAAAAAATTTGGACGCCAATATTACTTCAATCATACATGAAATCGGTGTTCCAGCGCATATTAAGGGATATCAATATTTGCGCGAAGCGATCACCATGGTGTACAACAATATTGAAATCTTGGGTGCAATCACCAAAACGCTGTACCCGGCCATTGCCGAAAAATTCAAAACCACGCCATCCCGTGTGGAACGCGCCATCCGTCACGCCATCGAGGTCGCCTGGACACGCGGCAACATCGATTCCATCAGCCACCTGTTCGGCTACACGATCAATATCAGCAAGTCTAAGCCGACGAACAGCGAGTTCATCGCGATGGTCGCAGACAAGCTGAGAATCGAGCATAAGGTGTCCTGAAAGGGTTAGGGGCTTTGAGAGAGCAAGGGATTTCGGGTTTTGGAAATAGCATCCAGCCAGAACAATTTTGGCGGTAAATATCTGAGATCAGGGATTCCATACCGATAAACTTCTATGTATCATACCAACTAATACCGTTATTTATTGGGTTTGCCAAAATCCAATGAAGGGCGGTATTTTTTATTATGACAGACATTGAGTTTCAGCTTGATAACTTCATGCTTTATTGTTCATCAAAGAATTTATCACGCAAAACATTGGCGAGCTATGAGCAGACATTAAAGCTATTTGTTGCCTATCTCAAGAAGGAATTTCAAATTGAGGACGTAAAAAAAGTTCAGTCAGGTCATATGAGGCAGTACATTAAGTATTTACGTGAACGCGGTAAGTACACAGTTGTCAACAAAGAGGAATCCAAGCAGATTAATCACCCAGAAAACAGGAAGGACTATAAAAAAGAAGTGTCTATGACGACAATAGCGAATTATGTTCGCAATATTAAAGTTTTTTTCAATTATTTGTATCAAGTTGAGAGGGAGATCTCGAAGAATCCTGTTGAGAAATTAGAAAATCCGAAAGCAGAACGTAAGATGAAAAAAACTTTGACACCAGACGATTTGAAGAAAGTATTCAATCAGTTTGAGACAAGCACATTTCATGGATATAGAAATCGAGTCATTACGCGTCTTTTGCTGGACACAGGCTTGCGAATTGGCGAATGCCTAAGTATCTTACCAGAGCATATTGATTTTCAGCACAAAAGTATTCATATTTTAAATGCCAAAAATAAACAAGAACGTTTTGTTTACTTTTCCTATAAATCAGCCAACGAATTAAAGTCATGGTTGAGATATAAAGATCGATACTCTGAAAGTCCTTTTATGTTCCCCACTACCAAAGGAACACAGCTTGAAGTGCGAAATTATGAACGAGCATTGCGTGAAGCTGGCGAAAAAGTGGGTATCCATATTCACCCTCATCAGCTACGGAACAATTTTGCCAAGTATTATATATTAAATAATGGAGATTGGTTCTCGCTTTGCAGAATATTGGGGCATTCTTCTGTTGAGGTTACACAAAAAGCGTACTTAGATTTTTCAGATGAAGAGATCGCTAAGAAATATCAGAAACATAGTCCACTTACGTTTATGGAGGGGATATAATGACAAACCTCCATAACCTTGATATTGACGATGCAACCAACTCATGCCTTGTGCAAATTGCCCAATATCATTGTAAACTGGCTTTGGAGCATTCGAAATCCAATACTTTGCCTGAACGCCGCGAATCCATAAAAAATGAAATACAGTGTTTACGAGCGGAGCGAGATGCCTTACTCAAAATGATACGGAGGGAAAAGACATGATTACAGACGAAAACTCACAAGAAAAATTACATCAAGACAGCAAAGAGCGCTATTTACTGGAGGTACAAAAACTACAGGTGAAAAGAGAAGTTCATTGGGAAATCATTGAGTCAATCCTCACATACACTGAGGAAAAATCAAAAAGTGACTCAGTATCAATGGCAATGTGCGATATTGCTTTTAACTTATTTGAGGCACATTATCAGATTTGTAAAGAAATCATCACTTTAAGAATAAGTGGAGCAAGGAGGAACTCAAAACACCGCCACACAGAACAAACCAATCCTGACTGAGCCTCCTTCTTCAGAATGCTATTGAGAAGCGTTTACGTATAGTTTGGCGCTCGTCAAGTAGACAGAATGGGTGAATTATCGTCTGACCAGCAAAAGTATTTAAAACTGTGCTGGAGTAGCCTACGGTTGATTGCAGTAAAGGTTGTAATTTTCAATATGCTAAATATATATTTATAGTGATTAGAACAATATTTTCTATTTATTACCAAACTTTGTCGAGTAATAAAAAAGTAGTCCCCGTTTCCTTGGTGCGGAGTTGGGCGATTACTTTTTGTTTTCTACGCAATGGATACAGTATATTTGAGTTAGGAATTTTATATGGTTCTCTGAGGAGTGATGTTATGAAACCAAAAAAGAATGAATCTTTAGACGAAGATTTCCTGAATTACAAACCTAAGAAGGTTAAGCCTGCATCCTATGAGAAGCTTAGAAATGCAATAGGTTCCTTGACAAAAGAAGAAGCTGATGAATTGAGAGAAGAAGTTCGATGTTCGAGAGAGGAAGATTGGCGGTGATTTTTTTCTTCAAAGTTACTCAGCGTGCCTCCTGCTTCACGATAGGGCTGAGAGCGTGTCATGTATGGTTGTACGCTTTAGCGGACGCTTGGACAGGGAGATGTTTGTCTCTGAGATTGGAAGGCGCATGATACTACTGGAAGGGTTAACTGTAGATGACAGATGAAAAGTAATAATCTTCTACCTAATCTATACTCCTGCTTTATATTGCTTTGATAATGGAAAAACACCATTTGAACCAAAAATTCTCTAAAATAAACCTTACTGCACACTAGCGGTAAGGTTTATTTGAATTAATAGATGAAAGGTTGATTCGCACTCGTTTTTCTGACTGTTCAACTTTTATCACTCCCACAGGGAGTAGGGGTGAAGCCCCCCTAAGCGAAGCGCCCCAAGGCGAAGCCGCCCGATTGGAGAACTTCGTTCGACAAGAGATATTAAAAGAATATTAAAATATAAAAAGAATATTATATCCCATTTTGGGCGAAAAATATCACGCCGATTTCGCTCCACGGAGGGTAGATTCCGAAAAATATCACGCCGTTCAAATTTCGGAATTTTCACCTTAGCCATAGAGCCGTATAGCTTTATGGGGAACGCTTGGTATATCCCGATTTGAGGGAAAAATATCACCCCAAAATGGTAGCCAGAGGGGAAAAACAAAATATACTCTTGATTTGCATTGGGTAATAGTGGTAATATGCCAATTGAGTTAAAGATGCGCTAACATCAATGACTCGTAACGTGACCACCGCTTTAAGAACGGTTGGCTTTCGAATAGGTGACGATCAACCAAAAAATAAGTAGACCATTATCCTATCGCGGGACGGTCTACTTGTTTTTCTTTAAGTAGGTGAGAAGCGAAGCGCAACAAGGAAAACATTCGTTCTCTGTTGGGCATTGAAATAGCATTGTATGATACTAGTAAAAAGTTAATGTTGAAAGTTAGGGAGTATTTAATACATGATGAACGAAAGTGTAATAAGTAGCTAATTGGCTTGCAAACAATACAGCAAATTGGAGAAAGGATGCTTAATAATGCAAATTACCATTGCTGGTGATTGCCAGATGTACATTTACCTCAAGGATAAAGATGTTCATAAGCACAAATGTTCTATTTCAGACGTGAGATGCAAAATGCTGTATGACTCGCAAGACAATTTTATCGGGGTAAACATTATGAGCAAACGATCTGACACAGGAACAAGTATTGTGTTGCCAGAAGTAGGAGCAATCGAGTTCCCAATGTATAATGCTAAGGTAACGGAGAATGAGTCAGAAATTCTAATATTATTCGATGAAAAGGCACGGATACATAGAAAGGTTACAGATGAGTGCATTATTGATCTGTGCGATGCTGGAATCTCTGGTATCGAACCAATGCCATTTACACATATCGGAGGTAAGGAAGTCATCAAGCCATTTATCATCAGGGATGTTCCGGATGTTCAATTGCCAAGAATGTAGGTAACGTAACTGTAAAATCGTTGCACGCTTCTTTTTTGTTTGCAAAGTAGTAACATTTTTTCTATAATGTCCAAAACCGCTAACGAAAACTCCTTCATCTCCCTATTATATATTGATGGCAAGTTTTTAATGGTTGGTATTGGATGTAAACTATGAATTTCAAACAATAGACACAATTGTACCTGAATGATTGGGATATTCGGCAAAACCTTGCACAAAATATCTGCCAACTCCCTATATACTGTATACGTGCTTTCAAAAGTGGAAGGATTATAGTTAGTCTAACTAATCATATAATCTTCATAGCCAAATAAAACTTAATGTAAGCATTAGAACAGCCCCTAGGAGAAATCCTTTTGGCTGTTTTTTTATCTCCAAAATACCGAATACAAGGAATGGAAGTGATAATGAATTGCATCGGAAGAGTGACTTCGAAGGAAATTAGTGGAGACAGAGCAGAAGAAAAGAGAATAAGAAGTAAATGATTTTTTCATAAGGATAACTTAAAAAAAGGAGAACGGATATTATGGAAATAACACAACAATTTTTTGATGATCTATTCAAGGAAGAGAAGGCATATTTTCGCTGTATGAGACACACTGGCGGCAAATTAATTGATTATCATGGTAAGTATGATTCGACTCTGCGGGAAGCATTGGAACGAACAAACGAGGAGAACTATGAGGTGTATTTTGTAGTTAATAGCGGAGGTTATTCAAATAAGGATATTACAGTTATAAATGCTGTTTTTGTCGATTTGGATTGTGGGAAGAATAAAAATAAAGAGTATTATCCATTAGAAGTAGTCCGAGAATACAAAGAGAACAAGCTTGTTGAAATCAGGTCGTTCCCTATTAAGCCCACTTATATTATTGAAACACGCAATGGATTACATTGCTATTGGCTCTTAGATGACAATGCAACAGCAGAACGATTCAAAATTTGTGAGAATCTATTAATTACACATTTCAACGCCGATAAAGCGGTTAATAAAATGTGCAATCTGATGCGAGTTCCAAATACCTATTGGTGTAAAGATTCCCACAACAAGTATAAGATTAGTATCATTGAAAGAAACGATGTTCGGTATAACATTGAGGAAATCATTAGAAAATGCCCAACCACTCTCCTTAAAGTCATGTCACCAGATACGGTGGGGTTTGGTGACAGTGATAAGAAGAAAGATTGTACTAACTCTTTTATTACTGTGCCAAAACCCACCGCTATCAGTCAACCAGATATTACTCAGATTACTCCGAATTGGTTACTGGTTCAATATAGAAAAGAAGATATATTAAAAGAGCGATTAAATGCAGTTCAAATTACTTTACATAATCATAATGAGTTTTATGATTTCATTAAAAAACAAGACCTTGCAAAATATTTAGGAGTAAGAGGCGGTAAGTTCTCTTGTCTTTTCCATAAAGACAACAATCCGAGCGCTAATATAGTTGTGAGTGAATCAGGGCATCAAATATATTATTGTCACAGCGATAAGTGTAGACTTGACCACAAGGGTAAGAACATCATTCAATTAACAGAACTGCTTACTAATTATAGTCGCTACAAGGCTTTAGGATTTCTACGGAAGGTTTATAATGTGACTTATCATGAGACAGAATGGCAGAAGGAACGAAGAGGCATTCTGGAAGAAAATCAGCGCTTATTAATAAATGATGATTTTGAAGAATGTTATGAAGAAGTATATAAACGAATAAAGGATTATTTACCTGAGTTATATTCATTAAATGGAATTGCTAAAGATTTTATTCTAACAGAAGCATTCACAACATCAAATGGCAAACCGATTTTTTATGCCAGTAACAATTTTTTATCCTCTAAATTTGGAAAAGATGTTCAAGCTATTTCAAAGCACATTGCCTTATTCGCCTATTTAGGATTGCTTGATAAATTAAATGATTCGGAAATTCCAGAGTTTTTATTAAAAAGAGCAAAGAATGAAGCTGCAAAGAAGAATCAAAAGCAAACAATACAGTTTTATTCAATACCTTCATATGGAGAATTGTCTTTGGCATTCAGCAAAGCTAAAGCAATGGAGTATGTGAAAAAAGGATTTACAATGAAAGGATTCGGGAGGGAACTTTTGTTACGGACATTAGGAGAGGAAGAAGCAAATCGAGTTTATCCAAAAATGGAGGGAAAACAGATTTCTAAAAAGAGTGAAAAGATTAGTTTAGAAATCGAACAAGTTGCTTTGAAGAATATAAAAGAACGTGGATGGATAACCGAAAAGGAAATTTTGGCTATGGTAAGATCAAGCAATACACAAATCAAAGAACGCCATCTCAAAGCTATGCTTCCAGAGTTTCTTGATAAATATAGCCTTGTTAAAACGAGATTGAACAAGCAAATAAAATCCCAAATTAACTTTGGTGGTGAAGAAAGTAGCTATCCCTATATAATCCACATGAAAGAGTTGCTAGATTCAGTTGAAATGATCGAAAGTATTCCACAGATCAAGCAAATTCGTCAGGTGATTTCACCAAAATTGGCATTATCAAGAAAGGAACAGAAACTGAAAGTTGTACTGTAGGATTGTTGTAACGCAAATTTTCTGCTACTGTGTCAGCGTTCATGTAATTTGCCAGTGGAGAAATCACTGTCAATGGTGTGAGCGCTGGTTTAAATCTATCCAGCACCGCGCCGCCTGTTTATTTACGATAGTCCAGTCCCGTAAATAGCTATAAATTATCGTGCTTTCTATCGTAAAGGGCGATAGATTTTGTAATGCGGATAAATCGATATGAACAATGGCGCAAATTCAGTTTGTCTCGTATCATTGACTATCAAAAATCTCTGAAGACAAATCATACGAAAGTCCTTAGTAATCAATTGCAATGTTCCAAATGGGCGATATGATGTTGTCTGTTGGCTATTGGAAAGCTAATGAATGAAGAAAATACAGAGGTAGTGCTGAGAAAGGTAAGTAGAGTGGATGAATGAGGGTGAAGGAAGAACTGGAGCAATTGAATGAATGGTTCGATAAGTCCGAAACTAGATTTAATGAACGTTACGACAGGCAGGAAGCAATGGTCGTTCAGGCGACAGAAATATCTCTTGACACTAATCAAATATTAGCAGATATGTTGGAAAACCAATCAATCCGAACAGAGACTTCAATAAGCTGAATTGAGTTTAGAGCTGATAAAGAACAATTGCTAAGAACGATAAAGCGTATTAATGATCTAGATAAATGATTTGACCGATTTGAAATATAAGTAACAAAAGCAAAAGCCTGTAATGGCTCTTTGCTTTTGGTTGGTGTAGATGTAATAAGTCTATGGATAAGTAAAGTTTTAATGTGTTTAAGAACGTATACCTTTATGGCTATTAGAAAAGAACCAACATTCCAGTTTGAAAACGTGTGTAAAGCATTTTATAAACGTTTATAAATACTTGTATACATTTATAAACGTATTTGGTATGATTAAAGCATCAAAACTAAAGAGGGATGCCTAATGTCCACCAAAACGTTTGCGTACATACGTGTTTCAACTAAAGACCAAAATCCAGACAGACAGATTCATGAAATGATTCAACTTGGAATTAGTGAAAGGGATATATTCATTGAGAAGGAAAGTGGAAAGAATTTTGATCGTCCGCAATATCAAGCTTTAAAGCAATGTCTACGCCATGGAGACCTATTATACATAAAATCAATTGATCGTTTTGGGCGTAACAGTAAGGAAATAAAAAGAGAGTGGGAACACATCACTCAGGAGATTAAGGCAGACATTAAGGTGCTCGATATGCCCTTACTCGACACAACGCAGCATAAGGATACGTTAGGGACGTTTGTAAGTGATTTGGTGCTACAAGTGCTTTCTTTCGTAGCTGAACGTGAACGTGAGAACATCAAGCAAAGGCAGGCGGAAGGAATATCTGTTGCAAAGGCAAAAGGTAAGCATTTAGGGAGACCCCAGATGAATTGGGAGTCATTAACAAGAGAACAAAAAGCAACTCTAGAATTGAATTATTCTAAGTGGCAAGATAAAGAGATAACAGCGGTACAATTTATGGAGATGTTAAGACTTAGAAAGAATACCTTTTATAAAATTGTGAAAGAATATCATAAATAGTTTGGTTTAATTACTACTACTCTTAAAAAAGGTAGTAGTTTTTTTATTGTGTTACATTTTTTGGGAGGGGGTGAGTAAATATCAAAATCGAAATTAAATTTACAGAAAAAGGGTGTAACTGATCTAATCAGCTAGGCTGCCTAAAATGATTAACTAAGTTATAGACTAATGTTACCAAGGGTATTCCTTTGTGTCAGACCTTTGTGACTGAGAAAATAGAGACTCAGACTGACGGCGACATTATGCTAACGGGCAGGATAGCTAGTATGCGAAAAATGGATTGAACTAAGAAGTAATATCGATAAATTATCCTATCAATCTATTGCTATTGGGGAGAATAGTTCACTAATTGATGAATAACAAACTCTTTCTCTTGTTCAGGGGTTAATCCAGAAGGTATCAGATTACCTAACACCGTCTTGAATAATTCAACTATTTCAGAGTCAAATCTAGCTATCATGTCTTCTGCCATGGTCATTATTCTATCATGTTCATCTCTAACATATCTGTGGTATACCTTAAGTTGAAGTTCAGGGTTTTTATCTTTAATCTCTATAAGAGTGCCATAACAGTATAAACAAGGTTCAAACTTAGTATATAGATGAATAAGCCCTGACAATTTTTCTTTTTCTGCTTCTACATAGATTTCAGATAGACGTTTATCAGCATCAGTTAGCTCAAGTTTTTTTACCTGATAAAAAGTATGAAGCCAGTTAATTTTCTCGACTATTAAACGCTCACAGCAGGTTTTCTTAGTGGTCATATGTGGATTATTTAGATCCCTTTCAGGTACTTCGGAAAAATCTAAATTCTCGTTTAACCTAAGTAATTTATAAAATGGTGATTCTTGCTCCATACATACATATATTTTTTCTTTTTCAAGTTCATCTAAAAGATTTTTTATGTCGATACCTTGGTTCTTGCCATTTACTGAAACCTCAACAATTAAGTCTTGTTTATTATATTGGCTGCTTGCAATGAAAATAGCATTATCTAGCTTTGGAAAAATCGTATTGCTGATCTCAGCAAATCCTATATTGTTGCTATTGTAAAACTTGTCGATGTAAGCCTTATAGTTAGTTTGTACTACTACATTAGAAAATTGGTTTGTAATTATTTCAAAAATCTTTTCGCGAATTTGTTCTAGTTTCTTTTCCATGTATTGAGTATTCATAACAACACGTCCCCCAGCTTTTTTTCAAAAATCTAATCCGATCATAACACAGACTTATGTATGTTGTTAGCATTGACCATCATGTAAAATGTAAGTACGCTAAATGTAAAAAGTCACCTTATTAGTCGATAACTGTAAACGATCGTAGGTGGGGTTGAATATGTCTAATGTTAAGCAGGATGCAAACCAAATAGACACGATAAACCTTTCGGTAGCGAGACTTTACTAGAATGGTTCTCCTAACAATTATGTAGTTCTAGGGGGAGCGTTGGTGATCTCCAGCTATTCTATCAGGGAAGTAACTACTTCACAGCAGACAGAGGACATTTAAGGTTTTCCAGCTCCAGCGGAAGTAGCCACCCACTTGGAAATTGGAATTTCAGTGGGGCGATTGTTACTGGTCTGAATGCGGTTGCTGTGTTTGGATAATTAAAATTGAATGGATTAATGACAGTCACTCCGGCTGTCTTTATTGTATTTATATATCATATAAAGTATAAATGTGGTACGTTTTAACTGGTAATATAGAACTATTTTTCTATCTATTTTTCTAGGTATTGATTTTTTGGAAGTGTACTTTAATAGAAAATTAACGAGGTGTCTTATGGAAATTAGAGAATTGCTAAATTTTGATTTCCCAGCAGATGTAATTGATATGTGGGAGAAGGCTCGTTTTTGTGATTTAACACCAATTCAAGAAGAGGCAATTAATAAAGGTTTATTTAGTGGGAAGAATTTGGTGATTGCTGCTCCAACCTCTTCTGGAAAAACTTTTATAGGCGAAATGGCTGCTATTCAATATTCATATTCAAATAAAAAAACTATCTATTTAGTACCATTTAAAGCTGTAGCAGATGAAAAATTTGAAGATTTTAAAGAAAAATATTACGATCTAGGGTTTAATATTCGAATTTCAGATGGAGATCATAGAGATGATGATGATTATATTCGAGTTGGAAACTATCATATAGCAGTAATGACTTATGAGAAACTTTCGGGAATGCTAATAGCCAGCCCTAGTATGTTAAATAACTGTGATTGTGTTATTGTTGATGAGGTTCAAATGATGAGCGACCCACAACGAGGGGGAAATTTGGAGCTATTATTGACTAAAATAAAAGAGTCTAGTAAAAGAACCCAAATTATAGCTTTAAGTGCAGTACTAAGCTCGCTAAATGGTTTTGATAAATGGCTTGGAGCCGAGGTAATACAGGTAGATAAAAGACCTGTGGAATTAAGGCAGGGAGTATTATTTACAAATGGGAAATTTGAATATAAGGAATGGAATACATCATTAATTGATGAAGAGCAAATAAATGCTACTGACTTATATGGCTTAATTGAATATTTAGTGGGCAAGGATGAACAAATTATTATTATCAAGAACTCAGTTCCATCAACGCAACAAGTAGCCAAAGATTTAGCACGTTATTTTTCGAGAATGCCAGCAGCGTCAAAAGTAATTGGTCGACTTAGAGAAGAGCCTGAAACTGAAATACGTGACGAATTATTAGTAACACTCAGAAATTCTATTGCATTTCACAATTCTGACTGCGATATTAACGAGCGTAGATTGGTCGAAGCAGGTTTTAAAGAGAAACATATTAAGATATTAGTTTCAACTACTACTCTTTCAATGGGGGTCAATCTTCCTTGTAAGACTGTAATACTTGCAGACCATCAGAAATGGGATGTAGCAGGTGCGACCCCTACGCTTGTAAATTGGAGTGTAGGAGAGGTGAGAAATATATTTGGTCGTGCGGGTCGTTATGGAATAGAAAACGATTTTGGTAGGGGGATTTTCTTAGCTAAAAATGCAGTAGAACGTGAATTTATTAAAAGAACTTATTTGAAGGCTCCTTTAGAGGAATTTACATCAGCATTTGAAGGCAAGGATATTAGCTTACGGGTGTTAGATGTAGTAGCATCAGGATATGGAGATAGTGTTGAAAACATTACTGATTTCATTTTTAAAAGTTACGCGGCTCTTTCTTGGGATAATGATATTGCAAAGCAACAGATTATAGATCACATAAATAAAGGAATAGATATATGTTTAACATATGGACTGTTTGAGCAGTCTTCACATGCTAAAATTACAATAACTGAATTGGGAAAAGTATGTGCTTCCATGGGTTGTTCAATAGAATCATTTTCATTGCTAGTAGAGCATATACAAACGATAACTCAACTTAATTATCTTGAACTCATATACTTGTTATCAAAAACAGAGGAGATTAATGGTAAGTTCTACAGAATTAGATGGGATAATCAAGAGCTTAAATATAAGATACAAGTTCGTCTTAGAGAAGAACATGCCAATGGTGAGATGACAGGAGTCTATCTATCAGAGTATGAAAGGCTCGCAAATATTGGAAGACCATTAACTAAATCATTATGTGCATCATTCTCAATGGTTTTGTTAGTCAAAGATATACTTTATAGTGAGAATAGTCTATCTACCATTAAAAAAAGTTTTGGTTTTACATCAGCTAGTATTAGGAGCGTTTCGCTTAATTTGAGTTGGATGCTAGATGTGGTTTATCAGATTTCGAACGTGATAAAACCAGAATTTACAAGTGAAATAGAACGACTAAATAAATGTGTTTCAAATAGATCGACACTAAAAAGTCATTTCCTAAATACCCTATCTAATTATCTAACACGAGAAGAGAAAATAAGATTGGTCGAATCCGGATTAGTGGCTTTGGATGAGTTTTTGGAGAAGGATACATCAGAATTTAAAGGTATAATAAACCCTACAAAAGTTGATAAGGTTATCAAAGCTATCAACGATAATAGAGATAGGAACTCGCAGTTCTGGGAAAGAGATCATGTTATTAGGATTGAAAAATTAGGTTTAGATTCTACATTAATTAAAAGTTTATACAATGTACTAGGACTTGAATTTGAACACAAACTATGTGAGTTGTTTAATGTGGATTTCATTGATGGTACAGTGGATAGAATCTCAGAGCAAAGCAAAGGTGAACCTGATCTTTTAATGATTCTTGGTAATGGACATAAGTATACTATTCAAGTAACAGCAAAGGAAGACAAGACTAAGTATATTGATTCAAAAAAGGCAGGGGATGTTATACCGCAATCAGCACGGTTAGACCCAGATGGTTATGTATGCTTAGGAAGACCCGATTTCCAAGAGTTGGCTATTGACCAAGCAAGCCATTTGGGTAAGAAACACAATTTCAAGTTAGTTCCTTTGTATGCTTTAATAGAGTTGTTTGTTCGAGTAAAAGAAGGAGAACTTAGTTCTGAGGGCGTCACAAATTTTTTAGTTGAATCTAAGGGTTATTTAAATATTTCAAAGATTAATAAGTACTTCAAAGGATGATTTTGGCGATAAGCAATCACATATGATTATTCACGATCTTTTAGTTTTAAAAAATTGAAATATCGACATAAATAGAGGTGATTAAAATGCATTTTTTTGTAAGTGATAATGGATGGCTTCCAGATGATGTAGGAGATCGCTTTCCTTGTATTGTATTAGTAACTGATAATTGGGACGATATGTTTATAGCAGAAACTCTATTCCATGCAAAGTATTATCAGAGAAATGGTGAGTTTACTGTGTTAGGTGATATAAAAATTATGACAACTAAGGGCGGGGTTACAAGAAGACATTTAGATAGATATTTTACTCAACTTGATGAAACTTACTGCGCCCTTGGTCAAGATGTAAAGTTTTATAAAAAAATACGTGAAACGATACCAGCGGTAGAACAAAATGATATTTTTAATGCTTTACGTGATGCAGCCATCAATTCAGATGTAGCTGAACAATTTAAGAGGAATAATTTATTTAGATCATCCTTATTAAGATTTAGCGATGCAGTTAAAGCATATAAAGAGGCTGCAGAAATTTTTAACAACCAAACAATCGAGAAGGTTTTAAAATTTAATTTTAGCTGTCTATTAAAGAATGCTTCTAATAAGCATGTAATTAATTTAGACTTTGAATCATCTAACCTTCCTTATCGCATTAATGCTTTAGTTGGGAAAAATGCTACAGGTAAAACTAAAGTATTAAGAGAATTAAGTGCAAAAATGAGTGGTTTACTACAACCTAATGAAGATTCATTTATCCCAGAGAGACCTTCATTCAGTAAAGTAATTGTTGTATCCTTTAGCGCATATGATGACTTTTATAAACCATTTGACGAAAAAGAAGATCTTGGAAACATATTTTTTAGTTATGTATATTGTGGATTAAAAACCAAAGATGGTCTGTTAGAATTACAAGGTATTGAGCGTAACTTTTACGAAAGCTTTTCACGTGTTGCTTTTAGAGGGTATACAGATAAATGGTATGATCTGATGCTTGAGTTCTTTAATAAAGATGATATTTCACTAATTCAGGAAATTGCAGAAGCTAAAGCTAATGGTAAAGATGTTCAGTATAGTATAGACTCTCTTTTAAGTTCTGGACAGAAAGTAATATTGCTTAGTATAACCAATATTATTGAACATATTGAAAATGATTCAATTTTATTTATTGATGAACCTGAAATCCACCTTCATCCAAATGCAATTGGAAAATATATGAAAATGTTATACGCAACTCTAGAGAAGTTTAATGCATATGCGGTTATTGCTACTCACTCCCCATTAATAATTCAAGAAATACCTTCAAGATATATAAATGTATTTTACCGTAGTGAAAATTCAACATATATCAATAAGCCTTACATAGAAACCTTCGGTGAAAGTATTAGTGTTATCACAAGTGATCTATTTGAAGTAAGAGAACATGAGAGCAATTATAAGACTTGGCTTAGTGATCAAATCAATGATGGAAAAACTAAAGGAAATATTATGGCATTGTTTGTAAATGGACTAAGCTTTAATGCACTCACATATCTAAACAATGTTGTTCGTGTACAAAGAGAGGAGGAGTAGCTAATGAAGAAGCTAGTACCTCCTAGATTAGATGCGATGGATATATATTCAACCTTAAAGAATAATGTAAATAGAGTTAATACATTGGATAAATATGATAGACTATGTACTTTAGAAGGAACAGTTTTTCAACGGTATGATGACTATTTAGCGACGACAAATAATTTAGAGCTACTAAGTATCAGTACAATTACAGATGAGAACGATAAAGTGGCATTGGAAAGCTGTTATTCAAGAAATCCGAACGGATATTTTGAAGGAAGGGTAGTAACTCAAATAATAGAAATCCAGACTCCGCAGCACAAAAATAATTGTCCGTACTGTGGTCTTGATTCTCCGAGAACTATTGATCATTATCTACCAATAAGTGATTTTCCTGAGTATTCAGTATTTCCACCCAATCTTATTCCCTGTTGTTCATATTGTAATAGTAAAAAAAATGACCGCTGGTTAGGTGTAGATGGTCAGAGGTTATTCATTAATATGTACTATGATAATATTGACAATTTACAGAAGTATCTTTTTTGTAATACTCGCTTTGATAATGAAAGGACGGATGAATATTATTTTGCACCTCTAATAACTTTTGCTATTCAAAATACTGGAGTAATCCCAATTGAGACTTATCGAGTTATTGAAAGCCATTACACCAAACTCGATCTTACAAAACAATTTAGTAAGAAGATCGAAGAACAAATTTCTGTGATTATGGATAAGGTTTATCATGGCGCTAGAATTGAAGTGATTCAAGAGTCATTAAACGATGACTATGATAACCACATTAGAATGTATGGTAGGAATTTTTGGAGAACATCATTTTTAGAGGAGATTAAAGGTAATGCTCTATTTTTTGATAGAGTTAAAGAACCTGAATTTAGAGATTATTTTCATTTGAAACATATTGTAAAGTAAGAAAAGCATTGAAAAGTACAGTGTTATCAAGCTTTTGGCGGAATGTCTGACGCGGTATTTTGAGGAAATAGTGTGTTCGATTTTATTAATATTATAAATAATTGAATTATGAAGATTATTAATCTAAGTCCTAGTACACTCAAGTTTTTTTAATTTGTTTCCATTATCAACAACATCGAACGGAGTTGACAAAAATCAATCAAAATATTACTGTAATACTGAAATCATTTTTACCAATTAATCTTTTACTTCCAAACCGATAAATAACGAGAAAATTGAATATGATACATAGATTTGGCAAGCAAAACATCGATTCCATCAGCCACCTGTTCGGCTACACGATCAATATCAGCAAGTCTAAGCCGACGAACAGCGAGTTCATCGCGATGGTCGCAGACAAGCTGAGAATCGAGCATAAGGTGTCCTGAAAGGGTTAGGGGCTTTGAGAGAGCAAACATATTTTAATTAAATCAATGCACGCATTTTATGATAAACTTTTCCAAGACCGTTGTTGATTGGGTTTCGTGAAAATCCAATGAACGGCGGTTTTTTGCGTTGTGTTGATAACAGAAGGTCTGAACTATTTTTGTGCATCATTTTTGTTTTTTGTATACATAGGAGTCTTTTTCTTCGTTATGTCAGTAGAAAGGAGCGGGCGATCATCAATGAAGCATTAATCAAACAATTGATCCAAAGGGGAAATGTCATCAAGCGTTATTTAATCCGGATCGGCGCACGTCCGCCGGATGCTGAAGAAATCGTACAAGATACCCTGATGCAGGGGATCGAGCATGTGGAAGCAATCGATCCGGTCAAATTCACGTCCTGGCTTTTTAAGGTGGCCACCCATAAATACTATGATCTATACAGGAAAGAAGCAAGAAGAGGAAAGACGATTTCGATCGAATCGGTGTCCCTGCAGGATGAACATTCCCCGGAAAACGAGTATTTAAGGCAGGAGAAGAGTCTGGAGATCAGGGCGCTTCTGAATCTAATTCCGCATAAATACAAGCAGCTGCTCATTTTGAAGTACGAAATGGGTTTGTCTTACGAGGAAATCGGCATTTTGATGAATGTGAAGTCCGAGCGGATTAAGACGGAATTATATCGGGCACGAAAAACGTTCAAAAAGATCTATGAAGGAGAATGCGGATATGAACCATGACTTTTCAGATGAATTGGATGAGCTTGGAAAGCTCGGAAAGCTCGGAGAGAGTGAAGAGAAGGATTTTCACAGGCTGCTGAAAAAAACGAAAAGAAAAACAATGCTGCGGAACGTTATCATTTCAGTCATATGCGCGGTCTTGGTTGTGCTGGGCTTGCTCATCGCAAACCGGGTACTGTTATCCCGCAGCCTGAATGCCGCTTATAACGACATGTACCATTACAAACAAATTTCGGATCCTAATGTGAATCTCGGCAACATTCAATCCGTGGACGGCATCTGGAGCGGAACGGCAGAATTCCAAGCCTATAAAATCATCGAAGGTATTCCGCTTCCTTGGTCGGAGAAGAAGATACAATACAATGTTCTTAACCATTTTTCATTGTATAATGGCGGGTACTCTCCACTGAGCGTAACGGATCCGAAGATGGTAGAGCAGGGCATGAATTTCGCTAGATCCTATAACATGCAAAATGGACAAAGAGAGCTGTTGTTCTATCATCCGGCGGTTCAATATACCAAAATGCTGAAAGAGGTCACCGAGCTGGGACAGATTGACCCGAAAAAAAGAGTAGAGCTATCCATCTCTTTCGACCGAAGCTACACTTCCAAAGAAATCCGTGCCATGCTTCCTGCTGGTGTCCATGCCAGATGGTTCTGGGTCGATACGTATTCTGCCGATTATGTGAAGTATTTAGGAAATGTTCCTTATCTTCCGATATCCGGCAGCAATGTGTTCGGCTATTCTGCCTATGCCGATCAGGAGGACAAGTTTGAGAACAATGAGGAAAAGTTCATTGCGTTCATCCATGCCGGTCTCAAGTTAAAAGGGAATTACGACTTTGAATATCACCAGATTTTCGATAAATTAAGAGGCAGCAAAGCCGAGCCGACAAAAGACGATGTGCATAACATTGGTGTTGTCGTTACGGGAAGCCCCGAATCATTGCAAGCTTTACAGACGAAGAGTTATGTTCGTGCAGCCGTATTGGGAGCCATTGTTGATAAGTATTGATTCTGCATTGAATTTGCATCCGTTTTTCATAAGAACATGGATATGTTAAACTACTCCTATCTAGATTGTTTCATGGGGGTTAGGAGATTCAATGTCAGAAGAGAAGATTGTTGGTTATAAAGTAAAGTTTAATATAGGGAAAAGATTTCGGATGAAGGTATATATGACCAAAGACTATTATGATGTATGGATGAACCTACGAGATGCAGCTATTAAGGATGTATGGGTAGAAGAGGTTGAATTAGAACAAAGTTATTTTATCAGTTGAAAAGAGGAAGCATCATCTTTTTCCGCAAAGATGGTGCTTTTTTATATACTTATTCCATAAAGTTTGAAAAAAGTGAAAGAGTCTAGGTTATAATTGGATATATAATAAGGGAGGAAATGGAAAATGAGCCGTGTATTTGTGATTTCAGACCATCATTTTGGTCATCAGAAAATTATCGATTTTGAATCCAGACCATTCCAAAATGCCGAAGAGATGGACGAGTATATGATTAATCAGTGGAATACCGTTGTATCCGGAGAGGACAAGGTATTTCATCTCGGCGATTTTTCATTTTATAATAAAGAAAAGACGCGGACTATTGTGGACAGATTAAACGGGAATAAGTTTCTGATTCTGGGCAACCACGACCGTGGACGAAGCAAGGCATGGTGGCTGGATGCCGGTTTTAATGAAGTAAGTGAATATCCGATTGTGTTCCAGTCTTTTTTCATTTTATCCCATGAACCGATGTATATGAATAAACATATGCCCTACGTGAATATTCACGGACATATTCATAGTCAGAAATACGAGGGACAGCATTATTTCAATGCCAGTGTGGAGCTATGGGACTATAAACCTGTTTCTTTTGAAGAGATCAAGAGCAGCTTGGTCGCAAACGAGGAGCAGTAAAACATAGGTGCACGTGAAGACAAGCACAGCGGCCAACTGGTAAAGGTTACAAACTTTTGGCTGGATAAGCTTCCCTAAAAAACATAGTATGGATATAGGGTAGCAGCTTTACACAAAAGCTGTGCTATGCGATGAAGAGAGGAGCTTCACGTTGACTTTTAAAAAATGGATGATCGCTGCTTCGGCGGCCGCTGTCGTTTTGTTATCCGGTACATCAATTATGGCCTTGGCAAAGGCCAATCCTATAAAAATCATGCTGAATGGCACTGAGCTTGTAACTGCGAAAGCAGCTCAAAAGGTGGACGGGATCGTCATGCTTCCGTTAAAAGAACTTGGTCAATTGTTTGGCAAGAAAGTATCCTATGACGAGAAAAGCAATACCGTTTCGGTAGACAATATTTCGGGAGTTACGATAGGCGAATCCGAGGATAAAACCGTTCATATTACAGGGAACGAGACTGAAACGGGAACCTTTGACCAACTTCAAATCCAGACTCCTGTATTTAGCCGCAGTATACCTGGATACAATGTAACGAATCCCTCTTACGCACCGTTCATTGCTACGCAAGATCTGGATGGAGATGGGAAAAAGGAAATCGTCATTATTCTGACCACCGGGTATGGTACCGGAGTTTACCAGTCCAATGTTCTTGTGTATACTGCTGAGGGAGACTTGATTCCTGTCGAAGATGCCAATACGGTGTTTTTAAAGCAGTTTAGTGGCAATTATACCGCGAAGGGGCTTGAAATAACGCTTCAAGCGAATCATTATACCATTCCCTCGGAGCTTCTGATGACTGAAAAAGAATATCTTGGCGATAAGCCGGGCATCGGTGGTATAATGCGGTATACTGTAGAGGATGGAGTATTAACCGCTACAACGGCAGTTCAGGTTTCTCCTGCGGAATTTGTGGGTGATATACATCTGAAATATTCTTTTAAAAATGGCTTATTCCAAGCCGAAAATGCAACCTTTGAATTATATCCGGAATATCGTTCTTAAACGCGTGAAAGGAAGTATATGAAAACATCTAAGAGTACATACACAATGATTATTTCCATGCTTGCGGCAATATGTATATTCACTTTTTCAGGCTGCAGCATAGGAAGTGTCCCGGATACCGGAAAATCGGATTCAGTGGACGGAAAGAAGTTAAAGGTATATTTTCTGGATGTGGGGCAGGGTGCTTCGCAGCTTTTGGTCACTCCTTCTGGGAAAACAATGCTGATCGACGCAGGCAATAATGACAAGGAACAAACGATGCTGGATTACATGAAAAAATACCGTATATCCAAGCTTGATGTTGTCATTGGAACGCATCCCGATGCGGACCATATCGGAGGTCTGGATAAGGTCATTGACCATATCCCGGTTACCACCATATATATGCCCAAGGTGCAATCCAATACGAAAACCTTTGAATCCCTGTTGCAGTCGATTAAGAACAAAGGACTCAAAGTCAAGACGGCCAAAGCAGGTTTATCCTGGGATTTGGATAATCAGGTGCATGTGGAAATGCTTGCTCCAAAGGGTACCTACGAGGATACGAATAATATGAGCGCTGTGGTTAAGATTACCTATGGCAAAAATTCATTTCTGCTGACAGGTGATGCTGAAGCTGAAAGTGAAAAAGCAATGCTCGCTTCGGGTGCGGATGTGCAGGCAGATGTCATGCTGGTGGGCCATCATGGCTCTAACTCATCCACAACCTTGAAATTTTTGAAAGCAGTAAATCCTAAATATGCAGTTATTCAGGTAGGTAAAGATAATACCTATGGTCATCCCAAAAGTACGGTGTTAAGTCGTTTGCAAAAGCAGGGGGTCGAGGTTTACCGTAACGACAAACAGGGAACCATTGAAATTACATCGGACGGGAATTCACTTCATATTGTCACAGAAAGGTGAGTGGCTCATGTGAAAGGGCATAAAGGATATGTCGAAGGATTTGAAGAAGAGTACTGCAAGATTGAAATTGACGGAAGCGTAGAATACATTCCGAAAATCAAAGTTGCTTCCGATGTGAAGCAGGGCGATGTTGTGGAGTGGAATGGAGATAAGTGGCTCCCTAACCCCGAACTAACGCGTACACGCAGCGAAGAAATCAAAAAAATGATGGATGATGTGTGGGAAGATTAAAAAACTCTTCAACTTTTTAAAAGTTGAAGAGTTTTTTGCTTAAATGAAAGATATATGACAAATAAATATATTATTCCTCTACGATCAATTTACCAGTCATGTTATCGTGACCAGCACCGCACATTACGGAGCAATCAAAGTCAAAGCTACCGGCTTTGTCAGCAGTAAATTCGGCTGTGCCATCTTTTTGCAGGTTCACATTGTACTCGGGAATTTCAAGGCCATGCGCACCTTCAGTGTTTTTGAAAGTCAACTTCACTTTGTCGCCTTTTTTCACTTTGATTTCGGATGGTGTGAACTCAAAGCTTTTTGCGTTTACAGTGATTTCTTTTGTAGCTCCGCCTGCAGTAGACGAAGAATCAGATGCGCTGCTGGAACTGGAATCATCGTTGCCGCATGCAGCAAGAACGGTTGCAGAAAGAGCAGCGACAGCGATCAGAGAAAATAATTTCTTTTTCATTTCTATGTGCCTCCCCTTTTTATCTATGTGGCTAAGTTGATTAACCATTACAAAACACGAGTTTACGCTTTTCGTATGTCAGTGTCAACATAAAAATAAATTGAATATACAGAATCAAGATGATATTTAATGTTATTTGAATTTTCAAACCATCGAAAAATCCATGATAAAAATCATATGACAAAAATGTAATAAGATCAATTATTGACGAATTTGTTAACGAGGAGTATGCTACTTAACGTTTGGTAGCATTATTTGTAATTTTATTAACATTGCTTACTTTAGTTTGCAACGGAAAGAAAAGGGGTAATGAAAAGCAGATTCCTTTATTGGATGCAGCCTGAACAGATATTTAATGAACCGATTCATTAATGAAGATCCAAGGACGGTATCGAAAAAACGGAAACCCTATCTGCTTGATTCATGTAAGACGTTTGTAAGGTGTAAAAAAGAAAGTCGCTTGATGAACATAGCAAACATCGGAGCTGTGCGTCTATCATGCATCTGGAAAGTTACTGCGTAGTCTTCAAATAAGTAGATCAATATAAACCGCTGAAATTCAAATTTCATGCGATCAAGCAAGATATTTGACCATGAAGATCACCCTTACATAATATTGTTTGGGCTCCTTTGCATGTGTTTGAATAAAGGGCTGAAATGATGCTGCTATATTGTGGGCTGCAAGGTAATTAGCAATTATATTAATTATTAGGGGGTATTTTTGTGAAACATCAAATGAAATTAGCTAGTGCTATCATCGCTGCAACGATGTTGCTATCTGCTTGTGGAAACGCTGCAGATGATAAAAAGGCGGATGACACGAAATCACAAACCGATTCGACTGCAAAAACAACAGATTCCAACACCAGCACGGATTCGAAGGACAGCGCTTATGGAATTACTTCCAAACTGGGGGATGCGACTGCAGGAAACAAAAAGTTTGAAAACTATCCGACATGGGGTTATGATCTCGGCAATACACGCCATGTTCCATACAAAGGGATTACAGCGGACAATGCCAAGGATCTCGGCGTTATCTGGTCTGCTGATTTCAAGAAAATAGATAGTTCCATTTTGAACGGTAACCAAAGTTATCCTGTTGTAGCTGACGGTGTGGTATATGTATCGGTCAGCGGCAGCCAGGTGTTCGCCTTTGACGCGCTTAGCGGCAAGCAGCTGTGGCATTGGAAACCGGACGAAGCTCAAGCGGCTAATTTCAAAAAAGCGGGCATTGTTGCAAACCGTGGTGTAGCGGTAGCTGAAGGTAAAGTATTCATGCTGACCATCGACAACAACGTCGTTGCACTGGATCAAAAAACGGGCAAGCTGATTAAAATGGAGCCAATTTCCAATACGATGCCTGAAGTAACTCTCGCGAACGGCTACTATGAAACAACAGCTCCAATTTACTATAAAGGAAACATCTACATCGGCAGCAGCGGTGGCGATAACGGCGCACGCGGTTTCGTGATGGCTTACAAAGCCAGCGACCTGACTCCTGCCTGGGATTCCCCATTCTGGACTGTACCACCTAAAGGCCAAGATTGGCTCGCAGGCAACAAATACCAAGGTGGCGGCGCAGTATGGTGCCCTGTAACCATCGATGAAGAAACCGGAATCATGTACTTTTCCGTAGGTAACCCGGCTCCTGACTTCTATGGTGAGGACCGTCCTGGTGCGAACCCGTACACAGACTCTGTTGTTGCTGTTGATGCAGCTTCGGGCAAATTGAAATGGGCTAAGCAAGAAATCAGCCATGATCTTTGGGACTATGACGCAGCTGCTTCTCCAATGCTGATGAATGCAACGGTGAACGGCAAACAGCAAAAGGTTGTTGTTGAAGGCGGTAAATCCGGACAATGGTGGGCATGGGATGCTGCAACAGGCAAAGTCATCTATGACGGCGTACCTTTTGCAAAAATCGACCATCCAAAACCAACTCCTGAAGGCGTTCTGGTATACCCAGGCACACTTGGTGGCGAAAACTATGCGCCAGAAACCTATGATCCAGAATCTAACTTTGTTCTGATCCCTGGTATCGAAGCACCAAATGTTCTTAAATCCGCAAAATCAACGGATGAAGCGTACAATGATGCTTACGTTGGAGCCAAAGCTTTTGGTACAACCATGGGAGCAGCTCCAGATAATATCAAGTCCTATGGCACAATTACCGCAATTGACATGAACACAGGTAAAGTGGCTTACCAAAACAAAACCACCGATATGATGAGAGGCGGTTTTACTAGCAATAGCGCCGGTCTTGCTTTCTATGGTGAACTTGACGGTAAAATGAACGCGATGGATATCAAAACTGGTAAACTCGTATGGACCTTCCAAACAACGGGTGACAACATCGGTGCTGCACCTTCCTTCTTTACTGTGGACGGCAAGGACTACTTTGTTCAAACGACAGGTGGTTCCAAACCGCAAATTATGGTCTTTGGTCTTGGCGGAGATAAAACGCAAGGTCATGAAGGCAGTGCTGACGACAGCAGCGCACACTCCAAGAAATAATCTATTGTTATAAACACAGTGGGCAGGTTGTGAGCATTTGACAGCCTGTCCTTGTGTTACATATAGGAGCAGTTAGGAAGGGAGCCAAAAAGAATGCGTAAAATATCACAACTTTCCATTTTGGGAGTGCTTGCCATTTCACTAGTGGGTTGCGGCAGCGGTAAAGAAGCTGCTGATGCAAAGCTGAATGTTGACCAGACATCCTTTCCAGTCAAACAATGGAGCATGGATTATTCTCATACGAAACCTGTAAAGGGCAAGTTGATGATCGGTGATAAGCCGGTTGAAAACGCGGAAGTGAAGGTTGGTAACAATAATCACACTGTGATAACAGATAAAGACGGCTCTTTTGAAATGCTGGTTGATCAAAGCTTGATTTCAACGGTGAACATTAAGGTAACATCGCTCGATAAAGCTAAAGTCGATGGTAAGGATATCGATAAGAAGGAATCGGAGAAGCTGCTGAATGCAGAAACACCCCTCCAAGTGTACTATCCGCTAAAAGTGCAGAGTACGAGCGTGAATGCCAAAGATTCCAGCAAGGTAGATGTCCACATCAAAGCAGAGATGAAGGACGGCGAACAATGGCCGGTCGTTCATGAGGATAAATATAGCATTCATGGAACCGTAAAAGATGCGGATAACAAGCCGGCTGAAAATGCAGTGGTATGGATCACGCGTGACGGTGGTGAAGGCTTTGCCAAGTCCACACCGACAGATAAAGACGGAAAATACAGCATGTACTATATTCCGGAGGATGATGAAGAAATCAGTCTGGAAGTAGGCTACAATGGGGTTAAATATACCTTGCCTCCGAATAAGGTGTATTTCTTCCCGGATGAAACGAGTATCGAAACCAACATCACTTTGCCAAAAGACGGAACTTACATTAAGGATGAGCCGCCAACTCTTGTCAGTAAAGAGGCTCCAGGTGCACTGTATACCGGTATTATGGTTGGCTTGGATGTAAGCGATGATGTGAAGTATCAGGTGACGATACCAGATGAGAAGGGAGAATTCATCCTGACTCTACCGAAAGAAGCATGGGAAAAGTCACCGACATTCTATGAAACCAACTTCAGCCGGTTTATCGAGAAGGAAATCAAGCCTGGCGATACGATGTCATCGGACCAGCTGCAAAAGCCGGCTGCCAAAGATCCGACGCATATTAAGGCTGAAACTCCCAAATCTTAAAGAAGATCAAAATCTAGAGAACCTATAGAAAGGCAGGGAAAATTATCCCTGTCTTTCTTGCCAGATTGGGGTATTTAAAAATCAAACCAAATCTCATTTACAAAGTGAAGAGGGACATGAAAAAAACTGGAATGCTTATGCTCATTGTGCTGATGATGCTCGTTGGTTGCAGTGCTAATGAAAAGGAACATCATGGCGAAATCAAGCTTATGAATACAGAATTGCCTGTCAAGGCCTGGCAAATGGATAACTCACATATGACCACCATTCATGGACAAGTACTTATGGATGGACAACCAGTGACCCATGCGCTAGTTGCCATATCAACCATTAAAACGGTGAAAACAAACGGTGAGGGAGATTTTAGTGCATTATTGGATCAAAGCCAGCCGCTTAAGGTTCTGGTGCATATTCAATCGCTGAAAGAAGCCACTGTGTCTGGTAAACCGATGAGCAAAGTTATGCAGTCTACATTAATGAAGGAACAAGCGGAGCTGCAAATCGCCTATCCGATTAAAGTACGCCAAGTCAATATTTCTGCAGCTGATCCGGATCAAGTTGAAATCCACGCTCAGGCACAGCTGGAAATGAAAACCTTTTTCCCGGGGCTGATGTTTGACAGGTACGGATGGTACGGCATCATTAAGGACAGTAACGGCAAGCCGGTTTCAGGTGCTGTCGTGGAGCTTTGGGGAGACGATAAGGAGGAGCCCTTGATTGCCTCAGAGCCTTCAGGCAAGCAGGGGGATTATCTCATAGAAGCAATTCCCCAAAATATTCAAGCAGTCAGTCTGCAAGTGAAAATGGATGAAAAGACGTATGAGCTTCAAAAAGATGTCTATATCCCTATTCCGCATCAAACGAGTTTGGAGACAGACATTACCCTCCCGCAGCAGGGAACGATGATAGAGGGCAATACAGATATGCTGCGAATGAAATTGCTTCCAGGTGCCGTCTATCAGGGGATCATGATTGGTGTCCGTTCCGGGTCACCGGTAGATTATTCTTCGACCGTTCCGACGAGGGATGGTTCGTTCATACTTACGATGCCGAAGAAGGTGTGGGAAGAAAAGCCCTATTTTTACGAAACAAAAGTCAGGATATTTAGGGAAAATCCTATCCAAGCAAAAGATGTCATACCTTCGGAGTTCATTCCGGCACCACGGAATTACGAACCTGATCATATACAGGCACAGCAAAAAAGCTCTTCGAAATGAAGAGCTTTTCGTTATTCTTTTGATCTTATTGAACTTTGTGGGGAGGAACAAAGCAGTTCCGGCAGCGAGGTTCATAATCATCAGAATCGCCGATCAGGATGATCGAGCCGTGCGGGGCGGGTTTGCCGTTGACAATCCGCTGCGTAAAGACAGCCTCGGGGCTGCCGCAAACCGCGCAAAAAGCGGTCAGCTGCTGAATATCATCCGCCATAGCAAGCAGTCCGCCGATAAACCCAAACTCTTTGCCTCTGTAATCCAGATTCAAGCCGTCTACTATGACATGCTTGCCGCGGTACGCCAGCTCTTCAACAATTCCGAGGATCGGTTTGTTAAAGAATTGCACCTCATCGAAAGCAACCACATCTGCATCGGCTGTTTCGCTGATAATTTTAGCCGTAAGCTCATCAGTGAGATGCTTCGGGATGGAAATGGCCGGCAGTCTGTAACCGATACGGCTGACGATTTCATCCTTCGCATAACGCTGATCCTCAGCAGGTTTGTAGGCAACCAGCTTTTTCCGTCCGTATTGAACCAGCTTTTGGCATCTGCGGATCAGTTCTCCTGATTTTTCACTAAACATAGGTCCCGTAATTACGGTAATCCGTCCTCTATTCACTTTTATGCTCCTTTCCCACTTGAAGCAGGTCTTTCATAGGATGAAGAATCACGAAAAATGGCGACTTTTATAGAGTACCATAATCTTTTGGGAGTGGCTATAGACTTTTGCGTACTGGCGTCTTCAGGGGAGAAAGTGGTAAGGTTAGAGAAGGAAAGTCAAAGTGATTACGGAGGAATGCAGTCATGCTTGAGAAGATTGAACAGTATAAGGAAAGAATATCCGGGATATCGAAAGACATTGAGCAAGCACCGGAAGTAAAAGCGCTTCTGGATGAAATGCTGGAGGACTTAAGCACTACAATCCAGCAGAATTATGCTTTACGCAGAACGATTTTGAAAAGCACAAATAAGGGATCGAGAATGTCGACAAAGCTGAAGGATGCTTTGTACGAATAAAGGGTGCAGCAGTTATTTTCTGATTAAGATACACCAATTCCGCTCTGCCGTTATATCCTGTAAAAGGAGTACATCAGATATGGCGGGGTGATGAAGTGGGCCGTTCCAGAAAGAAGCCGCAGCGTAATTACAATGCTCCTCCCAAAAAGAAGCCGCTTCGATCTTCAGCATTGGCGGTGGAATTAAGCCCCCAGCAGATTGCCGTTATAGGCGCTCTTCTGTCCGGCTTTTTTGTCGTGGAGTCCGTTCTTTACAATCGAAATAACGAGTTAAAAGTAATTCTTACCAGCAATACTCTAACTGCGCTGCCGGTGTTAGGTAATAAGGAAAGGGAAGAGCAAGAAGATTTGGCTCTGGATGTCATCGCAAGCGGACCAGATTTTAACACTCATTTAACGACCTTGTCTCAACCAACCCGTAAAATTTAAAAGACCCCACCACAAATGAAAATGCGGCGGGGTTTTGTTGTGCTTATGAAGTTGGCTGTGCGGGAGGCTTGGGTTTGCGCTTTTCCTTGAATCTTGGTCCGACATAATTCCGTTTGCGGTCCCGGTACAAAATCCATCCGCCAAGAAAGCTCATGCCGATCAGGAACAACAGTAAGCCGAGTATGAAATGGCCCCATCCAAAAGTTGGATTGGATATGCTCGCATCACCATGAACCGAGTAGAACGCGAATACGGCGTCTTTCATAAATAAAAAACCTGTCATGGCCATCAGTCCAGGCACAACAAGAATAAGAATGGCTATGAATCGGGAAATCATTAATTTCATATGGAAAATCCCTTCCTGTCGTTCTTTTTAGCTTAATTATATCATACCGTTTTCATGAACTTCTGTCCATTTCATCAGCCATTCCGATTTGTAATGAAGGAAAAAGAGAGTACAATATAAAAGGTATATGAATACAGATTCATGGCATTTGCTCAGTAAAAATGAAATTCATAATTACAAATTAATAATAAATGTGGGGGTTGAACATGACAATAACATGTGATGTAGCTGTGCTTGGCGGAGGAACCGGAGGATACGTAGCTGCAATTCGTGCCGCTCAACTCGGCAAACAGGTCGTCATCATTGAAGCGGACAAACTGGGAGGCACCTGCCTTCACCGCGGCTGTATTCCAAGCAAATCGCTTCTGCGGAGTGCTGAAGTATATGCGGAAATTCGTGAAAGCGAAAGTTACGGTATTGAGACCTCTGGAGCGACTCTGGTTTTCCCCAAGGTGCAGAGCCGGAAATCTGCCATTGTAGATCAGCTGCACCAGGGAGTGCAGTACCTGATGCGGAAAAATAAGATTCAAGTGCTTCAGGGCAAAGGACGGGTGATCGGTCCTTCTATTTTCTCACCGAAAAGCGGAGCTGTAGCCGTCGAGCTGGCAGATGGCGAGATGGAAACAATCGTACCTGCGAATCTGATTATCGCAACAGGCTCACGTCCACGCCATCTTCCGGGACTTGAACCGGATGGCCGTTATATTCTAACAAGTGATGATGCGCTTGTCATGGACGAGCTTCCACAATCCATCATTATTATTGGCGGCGGCGTGATTGGAGTCGAGTGGGCCTCCATGCTGAATGACTTCGGCGTTCAAGTCACTGTGGTTGAAACCGCGAACCAACTGCTCCCTGCCGAAGATGAGGATGTGGCGCGTGAGCTGCAAAAGCTTCTTGTGAAGCGCGGAGTCATCATACACACGGGCAGCACGGTACAGACAGATACATACCAGATTGAGGACGGACAAGTTAGAATTGATGTAAGTAAGGGTGAAAAAACAGAAACACTTACTGCTTCAAGTATTCTGGTATCTGTCGGACGACAAGCCAACGTAGAAAACATCGGCCTGGAGAACACAGATGTTCGGGTTGAACGCGGCTTCATCGCGGTTAACCAGCATCTGCAAACCGGTGAAGCTCATATCTATGCGATCGGAGATGTCATTGGAGGTTTGCAGTTGGCCCATGCCGCCAGCCATGAAGGTATCGCAGCCGTGAATCATCTTGCCGGAGAAGCGGTTCATCCCGTTCCGCAGCATATGATTCCGCGCTGTGTATATACCCGGCCTGAAGTGGCGAGCGTAGGTATAACGGAAAAGGAAGCACGCCAAAAAGGAATGGAAGTCAAAGTTGGCAAGTTCCCGTTTCAGGCGATCGGCAAGGCATTGGTACATGGCAGCAAAGAGGGATTTGTCAAGGTTGTAGCTGATGCTAGGAGCAATGACATTCTTGGAGTTCAAATGATCGGTACCCATGTGACTGACCTGATTAGTGAAGCAGCCCTGGCACAGCTCTTGGATGCGACACCATGGGAAGTAGGGCAGATGGTACATCCTCACCCCACGCTTGCTGAGGTTATCGGGGAAGGCATGCTGGCTGTGGATGGTTTGTCGATTGGGATGTAAACCGGAAAGTGAAACATGCGGCAGAGAAAAGTTATAAAACCTTCTTTTCTTTTTGGGGCGTAAAGGATTATAATAAGGTTAACCCAAGTCTTAGTACCAGGTTTTAATAGCAGGTTAAGAATTTGGTCGAAGGCTTTATTAATAAGGAGGTACCTCCCATGAATGAACAAGGTACTGTTGGAACAGGACATGAGCATGAGCAGCTTGGACTCAGCAACGGACAAGTGATTGACATGTACAGATATATGCTGCTCGCACGAAAGTTTGATGAGCGTAATTTGCTGCTGCAGCGGGCAGGTAAAATTAACTTCCACGTTTCGGGCGTTGGGCAGGAGACCGCACAGGTGGCTGCCGCGTTTGCTTTGGATCGGGAAAAGGATTATTTCCTGCCGTATTACCGCGATTATGGTTTTGTTTTAACCGTAGGCATGACCGTTCGTGAACTGATGCTCTCCGCTTTCGCGAAGGCAGAGGATCCGAACAGCGGCGGTCGTCAAATGCCGGGCCACTTCGGCTCCAAAAGACTGCGGATCGTCACTGGATCAAGTCCCGTAACGACGCAGGTTCCTCACGCAGTAGGCGTTGCACTGGCTGCCAAGATGAGAAAGCAGGAGCTGGTCTCTTTTGTAACATTTGGTGAAGGCTCCAGCAACCAGGGGGATTTCCACGAGGGCTGTAACTTTGCCGGCGTGCATAAACTGCCTGTCATCATTATGTGCGAGAACAATCAATATGCCATTTCGGTTCCACTTCATAAACAGATTAGCGGCAAGGTCAGCGACCGCGCCCTGGGCTACGGATTCCCTGGTATCCGCGTAGATGGCAATGATGCACTTGCTGTTTACCGTGCGGTCAAGGAAGCTCGTGAACGGGCGATCCGTGGCGAAGGTCCGACGTTGATCGAAGCGATGATGTACCGCCTGTCTCCGCATTCCACTTCCGATAATGATCTGGCTTATCGGACCAAAGAAGAAGTAGAAGAAAATTGGAAGAATGACGGTGTTGCCCGCTTTAAAGCTTACTTGATGAACTGCGGTATTTGGGATGAGACGAAGGAAGCGGATCTTCTGGAACAGCTGGCGCTAGAAATTAAGGATGCAACCGAGTATGCGGACAATGCGCCATTTCCGAAGCCGGAAGACACGATGCTTCATGTCTACGCGGATGATCGTAAAGAGGGGGAAACCACATGGCAGTAATGGAATATATCGATGCGATCCGTCTGGCCATCAAGGAAGAGATGGAGAAAGACGAAGCTGTATTTGTTCTCGGTGAAGATGTCGGTGTCAAAGGTGGTGTGTTCACGACAACCAAAGGCCTGATGGAGCAGTTCGGTGAGGAGCGGGTTATGGATACGCCGCTGGCTGAATCTGCGATTGCCGGTGTGGCTATTGGAGCCGCGATGGTTGGCATGAAGCCCATAGCGGAAATGCAGTATTCTGATTTCATGCTGCCTGCGACGAACCAAATTATCAGCGAAGCAGCCAAAATCCGTTACCGCTCCAATAATGACTGGAGCTGTCCTATTGTTGTCAGAGCTCCGATTGGAGGAGGCATTTTCGGGGGGTTGTATCATTCCCAGTGTCCTGAATCCATATTCTTTGGTACACCTGGCCTTAAAATTGTCGCTCCGTTCACAGCTTATGACGCCAAGGGACTTCTCAAGGCGGCCATTCAGGACCCGGACCCGGTGCTCTTTTTCGAGAATAAAAAATGTTACAAAATGATACAGGGTGATGTGCCTCTCGACGATTATACCGTTCCGATCGGTAAAGCAAATGTGCTGCGAGAAGGAGCGGATATTACCGTTATCGGCTACAGCATGCCGCTTCATTTCTGCATGCAGGCTGCGGAAGAGCTGGAGAAGGAAGAAGGGATTACCGCCCAAATTCTCGATTTGCGTACACTGCAGCCGCTGGACCGCGACAGCATTATCGAAGCCGTCCGTAAGACCGGCAAGGTACTGATTGTTCATGAAGATAATAAAACTGGCGGCGTTGGTGCCGAGGTAGCCGCTATCATTTCCGAGGAATGCCTGTTTGATCTGGATGCCCCGATCATGCGCTGCTGCAGCCCGGATGTGCCTGCAATGCCGATCAGCCCGCCGATGGAAAAGTTCTATATGCTGAGCAAAGACAAAGTGAAAGAAGCCATGCGTCAATTGGCAATCTACTAGGGAAGCTTAGGGGTGAAAACATGTCAGAAAATCAAAAGTTAACCGATGTGGTGATGCCGCAGCTGGCCGAATCGCTGGTTTCGGCAACCATTGCCAAGTGGCTGAAGCAGCCTGGAGATAAGGTGGAGCAGTACGAACCGATTTGTGAGGTTATAACCGATAAGGTTAACGCCGAAATCCCTTCTACAGTGGATGGGGTGATGGCCGAATTAATCGCAGAAGAAGGCCAAAAAATTGGTGTGGGCGAGATTATTTGCCGTATGGCTGTTGCCGGCCAGGCTCCTGCTCCGGCTCAGCCTCTTCAGGAATCTCCGAGCAATGCTCCAGCCGGTAATGCCGGTGACCAGTCCATGAGAAGCCGCTATTCGCCGGCGGTTCAGTCTTTGGCTGCCGAGCATGGAGTCAATTTAAGTGCTGTACAGGGAACCGGCATGGGTGGACGGATCACCCGTAAGGATGTCCTTGCCTTTGTGGAAAAGGGGGGCAATGGAAGCCCTTCGCAAGCAGCAGCTGGTCAGGGTCAACAAGAGACACCGTCACCGTTTAAGGATCTGCCGCATGCGAATCCCGCGGTAACGCCTGAACAGTATATTCCGCGGCCTCCGGCACCGGAAAGAAATTCGGGTCTGCATATGACAGAGAATCCTAAAATCCCGCCTATAGAGGTGGAAAGAGGCGGCGAGCGTGAGACGCTAATTGATGTTACTCCGCTTCGCAACGCAATTGCAACCAACATGCGTCAGAGTGTGTCCGAAATTCCGCATGCTTGGACAATGGTGGAAGTGGATGTTACCAACCTCGTGCTGCTGCGCAACAAGCTGAAGGATGAATTTAAGCGCAGAGAAGGTTATAATTTAACGTATCTGGCATTCTTCTTGAAGGCTGTTGTTAATGCGATCAAGGATTATCCGATCATGAACTCCGTATGGGCCGTGAATAAAATTATCGTTAAACGCGATATCAATATTTCGCTGGCTGTCGGTACGGAAGATTCGGTTATGACTCCTGTCATTCAACGTGCGGATCAGAAAAATATTGCGGGTTTGGCCCGGGAGATCGAAGAGCTTGCTACGAAGACCCGCCAAGGAAAGCTGAAGCTTGACGATATGCAGGGAGGTACCTTCACCGTCAACAATACGGGTTCATTCGGTTCCATCCTGTCCTATCCGATTATCAACTATCCTCAGGCGGCTATTCTGACATTCGAATCGATCGTCAAGCGTCCGGTTGTCATTAATGATATGATCGCGGTCCGCTCCATGGCCAATATCTGTTTGTCCCTGGATCACCGGATTCTCGACGGGGTTATCTGCGGACGATTCCTGCAGCGTGTCAAGGAAAACATCGAAGCCTATACGCTGGATACCAAAGTTTATTAAAAACCGGTAGTGCATTCATCATCAGGGAGAGGGCGTGAATCATTCATGAGCAAAGCACTTAATGTTTCCTATACGCCGATGATGGGTTATGATGCAGCATGGGATTTGCAAAAATCAATCGTAAAAAGCATTGACCTTGGAGAGCAGCAGGATACCCTGCTGCTCTTGCAGCATCCGCCAACCTATACCATTGGTTCCCAAAGACATCCGGAGCATCTGCTTCTTAGCAAACAAGAGCTGGAGGAGAAGGGCATCGGCTTATTTGAAATCGATCGCGGTGGTGATATTACATACCATGGACCTGGCCAGCTTGTAGGGTATCCTTTGCTTCTGCTGGAAGGAGAAGGACTGGATCTTCACGGGTATTTGCGCAGCCTTGAACAAGTCATTATCAACTATTTAAAGCACCATGGAATTGAGGCGGGACGTAAGCCTGAGTATACAGGTGTGTGGGTTGGGGATTTGAAGGTTTGCGCAATCGGGGTCAAATTTAATAAATGCCGCAGTCGCCGTGCGTTTGTAACCAGCCACGGGTTCGCATTTAACATCAAGGCAGGTATCGAAGATCAGGGCTTTAAGGGAATCATCCCTTGCGGAATTCAGGATTTCGGTGTGACTTCACTGGAAGAATGCACGGGTGAATCTTTTACTGTCGAACAGGTTGCGAAAGAAATCATGCCTTTCTTTACCGAAGTCTTTTCGTATGAGTTGACTGGGGAAGAAGTAACTGATACAGCCCGCTGAATCAGCGGGCGATCAGGGATTCAACCACTCCGAAAATAACGGAGCCAACCATGGCGATCAGCATCAGGTAAATAAAAACACGAAACCATTTTTTATTTTGCATAGTTACTCCTTTACAGATTGAAGATATATGGATTGCAGTATGACTTTGATCTTGATAGACAGGCTGCTATGTTTATTGTAACTTAACCATGAGAGAGAGGAAAGTCCAATGATCAGACAAGACCGTTTAGTAGAAGAATTTATGGAACTCGTGAAAGTGGACAGCGAGACAGGACATGAAGAAGAGATCTCTGTCGTTCTGAAAAAGAAATTCACGGACCTCGGACTAAAGGTTATCGAGGATGACTCCAAGTCAAGAACAGGCCACGGCGCAGGCAATCTGATTGTTACAATGGAAGGAACGCCGGGTTCCACAGCTCCCAAACTGTTCTTCACATGCCATATGGATACGGTAACGCCGGGCAAGGGCATTAAGCCAACGCTTGGTGAAGATGGCTGGATTACAAGTGATGGAACTACCATTCTTGGTTCTGATGACAAGGCTGGTCTAGCGGTACTTTTAGAAGCGACTAAGGTTCTTCAGGAACAACAAATCGATCATGGCCAAATTCAGTTTGTCATTACTGTGGGTGAAGAATCCGGATTACTTGGAGCACGCTGCATGGATCCGAAATATTTGGATGCAGAGCTGGGCTACGCCATTGATTCCAATGGTGAAATAGGTGCCATAGCCGTAGCCGCCCCAACACAAGCTAAAGTTAAAATGAAAATCTTTGGGAAATCTGCTCACGCCGGTGTTAATCCGGAAGACGGCATCAGTGCCATTCAGGTAGCTTCCAAAGCGATATCCCGTATGAAGCTTGGCAGACTGGATCATGAGACAACAGCCAATATCGGTAAATTTGCCGGGGGCGGTGCCACCAATGTGGTATGCGATTATGTCGAACTTGACGCAGAAGCGCGCAGTATCGTCCAGGACAAAGTCGAACGCCAAATTGAACATATGCGCGAAGCGCTGCATAGTGCCGTACAGGAATGTGGAGCGAAATGTGAATTCATCAGTGAAATTGTATATCCTGCCTTTAACTTTGGAGAGAATGACGAGGTTGTCCAGCTGGCGCAGCGGGCCATAGCAAATATGGGGCTCAGCAGCCGGACTTTCCATTCCGGAGGCGGAAGTGACGCGAATATTTTTAATGGTATGGGGGTTCCAACCGTTAATTTGGCACTTGGCTATGAAAATATTCATACGACCAAAGAACGTATTCGTGCAGTAGATATGGCGAAAGCAGCAGAAATGGTTATCAGTATTATTCGTGAGACAACGAAATAAGAGAATAAACAACAAAAAGGCTATTCCAAGTCGGCTTATGAAACCGGCTAGGAGAGCCTTTTTTAATAATGTATATTAATGAAATAATTTGGCTGAAGATGCCGTATGATTCTGCTGCTGGGCTGGTGTCCATTCCGTATGCCACTGTGTAATATTTAGTATCTGCAGAGCACGTGTGATATTGCTTAAATAACGTTCGGTCTTGAGAAACATTTCACTGTCGATGATGCTGCTTTCCAGTCTGGAGGTCAAAGATCCTTTCGTTTGCTGCAGGTAGCAGGAGGCAGCACCAAATCTGGCTGGTGAATGGTTAGGATCCGTGCTGTAAATCGCTTCGAATATGGATGCGGCTTCCTCGTAATTACCGGCGTCATATTGAATCTCGGCGGCAATGAAACAAATTTCAAGCGATATCTGACTGCGATCATAAAGAGGTAGCTGCTTCATTTCGGATATTCGCATTGCGACCAATTCACGATATCCCTGCTGGTACAAGGTATAGATTAATTCATTGTACTCCTGTGTTGTCGGACTTGATAGGATGGTGAGCGCTTCATCGATCTTTCCTAGAGTGATGGCGGTTTTGGCTGTTTCCAAAGCTTCATACCTGGATAAGACAGGCATACCGATTCCTCCCTTCATACCATACAGGCACCATTTACATACATTAATAACTTCCGTGACTCTGATCATCTGCTGAGCAGTCATAAGCAGTACACGATCATGATTCATGGGCGTTCGTGATCATAGGATGAGCGCTTCCTTGAATTGATTTTATATAAATCAGACATAGTATGTAGTGGACTTGATTTAATTCAGAACGGGATTGTTGACCTATGTAAGTTGAAGGGATATTTCATTTTCATTAACATTCATCCCCGTCCGTGAAAGCAGGGTCATTGTGAACCCTCCGCTATATATAACAACTTTAGCTGTCTTTTGTTATAAGAAGCGCATTAAAAAGTTAAAAAAAACGAAAAATCCATGTCATTTCTCACATTTATTGATAGATTTACTAAAAATCGATGCTTTTTACACTACTTTAGCCATTACATTTGTCTTTGGACCCATTCAGGATGGCTGCCAATGGGGTATGAGGATCTGTTTCTTTCATCCACTGTTTAAGCATGATTTGGATCTGCCAAGCCTGTCCAACCATATGAAATGAGTTGCCTGTACGATAGCTTTTCATTTGCCTTCCTTCTTTCCGCTTGAAGTTTGTTATAATAACACCATATGTGTCAGCTTGTACAAACATGCTTGTTTTTAAAATAAGGAGAGATGAGACGTTGAAAGAAATTTCGAAACAGAACTCAAAACTTGACGAAGTAACAGTCTCAACCAAGCCCATTTTTGAAGGGAAAATCATTTCACTGCAGATTGATACTGTCGAATTACCAGATGGGAGCACAGCTTCCAGAGAGATTGTCAAACATCCAGGCGCGGTAGCAGTACTTGCAGTTCATGGGGATAAAATCATTATGGTGGATCAGTTTCGCCAGGCTATGGGCCGCTGCGAGCTGGAAATACCCGCGGGTAAGCTTGAAAAAGGGGAAGATCCGCTGGAAGCTGCCAAACGGGAACTGCAGGAGGAAACCGGTTATGTTTGCAAAAACATCAAACTGTTACATTCCTTCTATACATCGCCGGGATTTGCTGACGAGATCATTCATTTATATGTAGCGGAAGAACTTGAAAGCGGAGATGCTGCTCCAGATGAGGATGAATTCCTTGAGCTTTATGAGTTGACACTCGCAGAGGCAGAAGAGGCTGTCGCATCAGGCAGAATCAGCGATGCCAAAACCATTATGGCCGTCTATGCCATGAAGCTGAAGCAAGCGACAGGGACATTTGGGCTATGAGACAGGAAGCTGAAGATTTGACGCGAAAATCTAACAGTTGTCTAAATGAGTACTACGCCGATCTGCATATCCATATTGGCCGTACGACTTCTGGACAGGCAGTGAAAATCAGCGGCAGCAAGGATCTGACTTTTGCCAATATCGCTAAGGAAGCTGCCGGCCGTAAGGGCATCGACTTGGTCGGGATCATCGACTGTCATTCCCCTGAAGTGCAAAAGGACATTATGGATTGTCTTTACGCAGGTGATATGAGTGAGCTTGAAGGCGGAGGCATATCCTACCAAGGCACGACGATTTTACTAGGCAGTGAAATTGAGATTTACGAGGAAGGCAAGGGAGCCGCGCATCTGCTTGCTTACTTCCCGGATTTATCTGTCATGCAGCATTTTACGGCTTGGATGACGAAGCATATGAAAAATGTCAATCTCAGCTCCCAGCGTATTTATGTGCCGGCACGCAAGCTGCAGGAGGAAATCTATGCCAGGGGCGGCATCATGATTCCCGCACATGTGTTTACCCCGCATAAAGGTATTTACGGAAACGTGACACCCCGTATGTCCGAAGTTCTGGACCTGGATATGATCAGCGGCGTGGAGCTTGGACTCAGCTCTGATTCCGAGATGGCCGGATTGATTTCCGAGCTCGACAGCTTCACCTTTGTTACGAACTCGGATGCCCATTCCCTTGGAAAGATCGGCCGGGAGTATAACCGGATCAAGCTGGCGGAGCCAAGCTTCAATGAACTTGTTCTGGCGCTTGGCAATAAAGAGGGGCGTCAGGTAACTGCCAATTTCGGCTTGAATCCCCGTCTTGGAAAATACCACCGTACTTATTGCCTGAGCTGCAGCCGTATCCTGGACCAAAATGAAGCCATGACGGGCGCATGCCCTCACTGCGGCGGACTGAAGAAGGTTCAAGGGGTATTGGACCGGATTCTGGATATCGCCGACCGCAAGGAGTCCTGGAGTCCTGCTTCGCGTCCAATCTATCATTATCAGGTGCCGCTGGAGTTTATTCCGGGCCTTGGCAAAGTCACGATGAAAAAGCTGCTGGACCGGTTTGGAACGGAAATGTCCATTTTGCATAGAACTGCCGAAGCGGAGCTGGCCGAGGTTGTTGGAGGCAGCATGGCAAAGCAAATTGTTATGGCAAGAAACGGCTCGTTGTCCCTCACTTCCGGCGGGGGAGGAACCTACGGAAGAGTAGCAGCATCAACAGACAAGACATAGTTTGGAGCTTGTCTTCATAGAGTAGAGGTATGTGATAGGAAGGGGGAAATCCTGTATGCGAACTTTCCGCCATACCTTGAAGGAGCAAACGGTTCTCTATATATTTGTCGCCGTGCTGTTTCTTGTCGGGGTTATCTTCGGTGCTCTAATGGTTAATGCATTGTCGCTGGAGCAGCAGCAGGACCTGGGGCGGTATCTTCAGAATTTTTTCATTACGGTGGATCAAAGTGAACCGGGAACGGGCGCCGCAGAATCGTTCTGGAATATCGCGGGCCTGCATTTGAAATGGGTCGGTTTGATCTGGTTTCTCGGGCTGTCGGTTATCGGTTTGCCGGGGATTCTTATTCTGGATTTCTTGAAAGGTGTTTTGATTGGGTTCTCGGTGGGCTATCTGGTGGGGCAATTTTCTTGGAAGGGACTGCTCTTTGCCCTGGTATCAGTTGCACCGCCCAATCTATTGATTATCCCGGTTCTGATTGTGACCAGTGTATCTGCCATTGCCTTTTCACTGCATGTGATCAAAAATAGAGTTATGATGCATAATCGTGTCAATGTAATTCGCCCGTTTGCAGCTTATGTCGGTTTGACTGTGTTCATGTGTCTGATTATGCTGGGAATTTCCTCGTTTGAAGCCTGGGTGACTCCGGCGATGATGAAATGGGTAACTCCAACACTGCTGGAGACCGCGGTAGTGCCTGGGATGTAAGTAAAATCGTTTGACTTTGCGGTTCAACTCCCCCTATAATGTAAGATGTGATATAGCAAATGGTGCAGTGATTTTCCTGTGGGGAGGGAGAAAATGGAAGCGCGGATCGATAAAATCAAACAACAATTGCAATCCCAGGGCTATAAACTGACACCCCAGCGGGAAGCTACCGTCAGAGTTTTGCTCGAGAATGAAGAAGATCACCTCAGTGCGGAGGATGTTTTCATGCTCGTCAAAGAAAAGGCTCCTGAAATCGGTCTGGCTACCGTATACCGTACCCTTGAGCTGCTCAGTGAACTGCATGTCGTGGAAAAGATTAATTTCGGCGATGGCGTTGCAAGATATGATTTGCGGACAGATACCGCAAAACACCACCACCATCATCTGATCTGCGTGAAATGCGGCAGCATGGATGAAATCCGCGAGGATTGGCTGGGACCGCTGGAAGAGCGGCTGGAACGCGAGTTTAATTTTACGGTTTCCGATCACCGGCTTGATTTTCATGGAATTTGTTACCGCTGCAAGGATAAGGAAGAAAGCCAGCGCAGCGATGACAAGAAGTCGGATAATTAACAATCGGATATGATCCTCCAAGATCACAAGCTCTCGCCGGCATAATGTTTGCCGGAGAGGGCTTTTTTGGTGACTTAAAGCCGCGGGCTTGTCATACAACCGGATAAAGATTCATAAGCTTAAATAACGAGTAATTGGCAGCAATCAGCCATTAGCTTTTATTTTCCGGGAGAGTGATTGGGATGGTCATATCAATGCGTAAATGCTTGACTTCCTTGAAATTTTTGCTTGTCTTTGCGGCGCTTACATATACACTGTATCAGCTGTTTGGTTTGATCGGTGCCTGGATTACTCCTGTGGATCATTACCGTATACCGGAGGGACATGCCGTAAAGGCTTTTCAACCGTCGGATAAGGCTAAATCAGGTGAAATGATGGGTGACCGGCTGCGGTTTTTTTACTGGTACGGGGAGTAGCAGCGGGTGTTAAGCAGGGAACCAGAGGTTTCTTGTCGAATTGTTGAATGGATCGGCTAATCTAACCGAAGGAGCTTTTTTAACTTATGATGCAGTATGTTCAGTCCTTCATTCGTTATATAGGTGATGAGAAGGGTTTGTCACAAAACACGCTCGAATCCTATCAGCGCGACCTGCTGCAATTTTTTGAGTTTATAGAGAAGCAGGGGATTGAGTCGGCGGACCAGATTAAGAAGGTCCATATATCCATGTATATGAATAATCTCAAAGGCCACAGTTTCGCATCATCCACGCTTACTAGGAAGCTGGTGTCGCTGCGTTCTTTTTTTCATTACATGGTCAAGGAGTCACTGCTCGAACAGGATCCCACACTTTACATGGAGTCACCAAGGCTGGAAAAGAAGGCTCCCCAGGTCTTAACCGTGGAGCAGGTAGAACGCCTGCTGGCAGCGCCGGACATTTCGTCCCCGCCGGGATTGAGGGATAAGGCGATGCTGGAATTGCTATATGCTACAGGCATGAAGGTATCGGAGCTGATGGCGCTCAATTTGGATGATGTGAACCCGGACATGAAGTTTCTCCAGTGTACAAGCAGTTCAGGGAAAGAGCGGGTGCTGCCGATCAGCAGCATATCAGCTGATGTCGTGGGAATGTACATGTCACAGATGCGGCCGAAGCTGGCCCGGGAACATCAGGAAAAGGCGCTGTTTCTAAACAATCTGGGGACAAGACTGACCCGGCAGGGATTTTGGAAAATACTGAAGAAATACGCCGCGGAGTCCGGCATAAACGGGGATATTACTCCACATACGCTGCGTCATTCCTTTGCCGCACATTTGCTGGAGGATGGGGCCGATATAAGGTCCGTGCAGGAAATGCTGGGACACAGCGATATCTCAACTACCCAAATATACGGCGCTTTAACGAAAAAAGCGATGAAGGATGTATATGAAAACCATCATCCGCGGGAGCGCATGCATTCAACACAATTGAAGGAGAGATCTTCCCATGACAACGATTAATCAGACAGTCATTCAAGAGGCAGCAGCTTATATTCAAAGCAAAACAGAGGCGAAACCGGAGGTAGGCCTGATTTTAGGATCAGGGCTAGGTGTACTTGCGGATTTGATTCAGGACGGAATTTCGATTCCTTATCAGGAAATTCCTCATTTCCCAGTGTCCACGGTTGAAGGACATGACGGTGAGCTCCTGCTCGGTACCATCGAAGGGCGTGCAGTAGTCATGATGAAAGGCCGTTTTCATATGTATGAAGGATATGGGCCTGAAGTGACGGCGTTTCCGGTACGCGTGATGAAAGAGCTGGGTGTTTCAAGCCTGCTCGTAACCAATGCGGCCGGCGGCGTGAATACTTCCTATGAGCCCGGGGACCTGATGGTGATTTCGGATCATCTAAATCTCACAGGCAAAAGTCCGCTCGTCGGTCCAAATGACGCTGCACTAGGCGTACGTTTCCCGGATATGTCCGAAGGCTACAGCCGCCGTCTGCGCAAGCTTCTGAAGGATACGGCTGAATCCAAAGGCATTCATGTCCAAGAAGGGGTATATGCAGGACTGCTGGGTCCTACCTATGAAACTCCTGCTGAAATCAGAATGCTGCGGACTCTGGGCGCTGACGCTGTAGGAATGTCAACGGTATCAGAAACCATCGTAGCCCGCCATGCCGGACTCGAAGTGCTTGGTATTTCCTGTATCAGCAACATGGCTGCGGGGATATTGGACCAGCCGCTTTCGCATGACGAAGTCATGGAAACCACGGACCGCGTGCGTGAGAAATTCCTGAGCTTGGTGCTCTCTGTCATTCCGAACATGTAAGACTGGAGCATAATTTCTTAATCAAATGAATGAGAATGTCCGCAGGTCATAGACCTGTGGACATTTTTTTGTCCGGTTTGTCCAAAATTTTCCTCCATATCCCGCCTTTGCATGGAATATTTTTCTGCCAACCTGACGACACTGGAAAACAGCAGCAATATCAGATTTTTGTGAATTCGCGCAGGCTTTAGGGTGATGCAGGATTTCCAAAATTCTCATATCACTAATGACCAGAGGTCAGGAGGGGACTTATTTTGAAAAAAACGCTATTAGCAGTTGTGCTTATGTTATGCTTTTCGACTGCTGCTTTTCCGCAAATGGGATCTGCCGAGGAAAAGGCCAAGCAGTCCGCCCAAGCGGAGCTCGCGGCAAATGCCAAGTCTGCCATCCTCATGGATGCGGATACGGGAACTATTATCTATGAAAAAAACAGCCATGATAAACTGCCGCCAGCCAGTATCACCAAGATCATGACCATGCTGCTTACCATGGAGGCCATTGATTCCGGGAAGCTGAAGCTGACCGACATGGTCCGCACGAGCGAGTATGCTGCATCCATGGGGGGCTCACAGATTTTCCTGGAACCCGGCGAGGAAATGTCTGTCAATGAAATGCTGAAAGGGATTGCGATGGCATCGGGTAATGATGCTTCTGTGGCGATGGCAGAGAAGCTCGCTGGAACCGAAGAAGCCTTCGTTCAAATGATGAATGACAAGGTGCAGGAGCTGGGACTCACGGACACCCATTTTGCTAACTGTAACGGTCTGCCTGCGGAAAATCACTACTCTTCTGCACATGATATCGCGGTGATCAGCCGTGAGCTCTTGAAGCATAAGGAAATTACCAAATACACCGGCTCATACCAGGATTATCTGCGCAAAGATTCACAGAAGCCGTTCTGGCTCGTTAATACGAACAAGCTGGTTCGCTTTTATACTGGGGCCGACGGACTGAAAACCGGATACACCTCTGAAGCAAAGTTCTGCCTTTCGGCTACCGCCGTGAATGGTAATCTAAGAGCTGTAGCCGTTGTACTCGGTGAACCGAATACAAAGACGCGCAATGAAGAAGTATCCAAGATGTTTGATTATATGTTTGCGCAGTACAGTACCCATACGATATTTAAACCGGGAGATACCATCGGAACGGTGAAAATCAATAAAGGCAATGTCAAAGAACTGACGCTTACAGCCGGACAAAACTACAGTGTTCTCCTGAAGAAGAATGCAAAAGCGGAGGGCGTGCGTCATGAGCTCCAAGTTCCGAAAGAAGTGAAAGCCCCGGTTCAGGCCGGACAGGTGCTCGGTAAGCTGGTGGTTTACCAGGGCGACAAAGTTCTCAAGGAATTCGAGCTCAAATCCCCTGAACAGATCGGAAAGGCTGGCTGGTGGAAGCTTTTCAAGCGAACGACGGCCAAATTATTTCTTGTAGATTGATAGCAGTTTTCTTCTAGTTTTGTCGGGGTGCAGGAATCTCTTTTTACTGCGTAGAAATCCTTGTTCAAGACAGGAAGGAGAGTGAGCAGGCGTGAATTTGCAAGTGGAAATGGAACATCACCGCAAAACACTGATTGTCCGTCTATCCGGAGAGCTTGATCATCATACAGCCGATCATGTCCGTTTACAGCTGGATGAATCCATTCAGAAAGGACAAACGGAGCATTTGGTGCTCAGTTTTAAACATTTACAGTTTATGGATAGTTCCGGACTAGGCGTTATTTTGGGACGGTACAAGCTGATCAAAAGCAAAGGCGGCAAAATGGCGGTATGCGATGTGAATGAAGCGGTCTATCGTCTGCTGGACATGTCCGGGCTGTTTAAGATCATGCCTATTTATGATAACGAGGGCCAGGCGCTCTCGGGACTGGAGGTTGTGTCATGAATGAAGAAAAGGCTCCGCAGCGTAATTTCATGACGCTCCAATTTTCATCCAAATCCGAAAATGAATCTTTTGCCCGGGTAACGGTTGCGGCCTTTATTTCCCAGCTTGACCCGACCATGGATGAATTGAGCGATCTGAAAACGGTCATTTCGGAAGCGGTCACGAACAGTGTTATTCACGGTTATGACAGCAATCCGGAAGGGAAGGTCACCATCACCGCCGAGATTGTCGGCGACACGGTTACCATTACCGTTGAAGATAAGGGAGCCGGCATTGAGGATTTGGATTTGGCAAGGCAGCCGCTATACACGTCAAAGCCTGAACTGGAGAGATCAGGAATGGGATTTACGATCATGGAAAACTTCATGGATGAGTTTGAAGTTTCCAGCGAACCTGGCTCCGGTACATCGATCAGGATGAAGAAAAGGATTGAATCCAAGAAAGCTTTGTATAATTAGGGGTTGGGCGCATGGATGCTGATGTGAAAAAACCTTCTCAGACCTATCTGGAAGATGCGGAAGTCAAACGTCTGATCGCACTGAGTCAGACCGGTGACAGCATGGCCCGCGATACGCTGGTAAACTGCAACATCCGTCTCGTCTGGTCCGTTGTACAAAGGTTCATGAACCGCGGCTATGAGCCCGAGGATCTGTTTCAGATCGGCTGTATCGGTTTGCTGAAGTCTGTTGATAAATTTGATTTGAGCTACGATGTTAAATTTTCAACGTATGCTGTTCCCATGATTATCGGAGAGATCCAGCGTTTCCTGCGGGATGACGGCACACTCAAGGTCAGCCGCTCGTTGAAGGAAATGGCCAATAAGGTCCGGAAGAAGAAGGACGAGATGTCGAAGCATCTGGACCGACTGCCTACGATCAAAGAGGTTGCTGAAGAACTCGGGGTAACGCCGGAGGAAGTGGTTTTCGCCCAGGAGGCCAACAAGCCGCCAACCTCTATCCATGAAACCGTATTTGAGAATGACGGGGATCCGATCACGCTTATGGATCAGATTGCCGACGACTCCCAGGAACGGTGGTTTGATAAGCTTGCTCTTAACGAAGCCATAGACGGTCTCTCCGAGCGTGAGAAGCTGATCGTATATCTACGGTATTACCGCGATCAGACACAGTCGGAGGTAGCCTCGAGGCTTGGGATATCACAGGTGCAGGTATCCCGTCTGGAAAAGAAAATATTGCAGCTGATCCGTGATCAGATTGCGCTATGAAGATCAATAGACCGGCCAAGGATAACCTTGGCCGGTCTATTTTTTGTGTATGGCATCGATGGTGAGTGGAGGGATCTGTGGGGGCCTTTACTTTTTGAGGCCGCCCCTTTTTATGGTGAAATTGCAATACCTGACTAGAAAACGGTGCTATTTCCTATACTAACGTCAATGAAACAGCAAAGGAGTGATAGGGAATGTCTCCAAATCCGGCTCCTACGGTGTACCTGCAGCTGCGCAGCCGCGTACCGATAAGTCAGGGAAGGAATGTAACACTCGGGCATGTAGCCCGGATATTGAGTGACCCGGAGTGGGAGACGCCGCTTCGCAATCTTGAGCTGGTACAGCCGCATAAATGGGACGGTAACTTGTTACTTATTGATCTTATGCAAATCATTCCAAAGGTGCAGGAGCTTATCCCTGGCGCCAAAATCGAACCGATCGGACAGCACCATGTGCTTGTGGAAGTGATCAAAAAACCTAAAAAGCCCTCGATGCTGCTATTTCTGCTCGTCTGGCTGCTGCTATTCTTCGGATCTGCGCTTACCATTATGAATTTCCACGCGGACGTGAACATGCAGGAGGTCCAGATCCGGACGGTGGAGATGCTGACAGGCAAACGGGACGAGCATCCGTATTTGTTCCAGACAGCGTATTCTTTCGGTATCGGATTTGGTATGGTGGTTTTTTTTAATCATCTGTTCAAGAAAAAATGGAACGAAGAGCCGACGCCGCTTGAAGTCGAGATGTATCTCTACCAGGAGAATATCGACCAATACGTCGTTGCCCAGGAATATAAGCGGATGAAATCATCACAAAATCAGGGTGATAAGACTTGAATAGCATGCTGGGATGGATTGTACAAATTTTGCTTGGCATCGCAGGCGGCATTGCGGTAGGCGGAGGTGTCATTGCGTTGTTTATCGTACTCGACATGATTCCGCGGTTAGCTCAGTTGACCAAATCATATCATAGGGTCCATTGGTATGAGGGTGCTATGGTGTCAGGTTCGCTGATAGGTACGGTTTTTGATTTTTGGAACTGGAAGATGTCCCTTGGGGCATGGTCCGGATTTATCGTTGGTTTGTTCAACGGGATCTTCGTTGGCCTGCTGGCAGCGGCCCTGACAGAAGTTCTGAATGTGCTTCCGATTTTGGCGAAGAGATTGAGAATGATCCACTATTTGTTTGGTTTGCTAATGGCTATGGTGACCGGAAAGGTGGCAGGCTCACTGTTTGACTGGTTTGTATACAGAAAGTAAGACGCGAAAGGTGCGGGTGGATTATGAACAAGCATGAGAACGAACAGAACAGCGTAGAGGATCCGTCAGGACTAGCGATGCTGATGCAGCATGGTCAGGAGAAAGCAGACAAGAAGCAGGAAAATAAAGCTTCCGGCGAAGAAAGGGAGCGGGAGGAGGGAAAGAAGGAATCAGCAAATTCTTCCGAAGAAGGTGATCCGGAGGAGTCAGATAAGCTAAAGGCCCAGGAAAAGAAGCGGGAGGCGGAGAAGTCCGACTCGGTTGAGGAGTCCGTCATTTATTGGCAGCAGACCGATGATGTACAGGGAAGCCTGGACCGGACGAAGGCAACGTTGAAGGAAGTGGTTGGTCTTGGAACCTCCTTTGACATCGTATTCCGCGAGATGACGCTGGCCGAACAGAGAACGGGCTTATTCTTTGTCAATGGCTTCGCCAAGGATAATATTATGCTGGAAATTCTGAAAAGGCTGACATATTTGACTGCGGATCAGCTGTCAACGGATGCGCTGCGCTCCTTTTTCGAATGCTATATCCCGCATATTCAGGTTGAAGTCGATAAAAAGCTGAGCTCGACGATCAATAAGGTGCTGATGGGAATGTCCGCCCTCTTTATCGAGGGTGAGCATGCAGCAATCGTGATGGATACACGTACGTTTCCTGTACGCAGCCCGGAAGAGCCAAGTATTGAAAGAGTTGTGCGCGGAGCAAGAGATGGCTTTACCGAAACACTGCTGAGCAATGTGGCACTCGTCCGCAGGCGTCTGCGCGATCCGGGCCTCAAATGCGACCTGGTGCAGGTGGGCAGACGCACACGCACGGATGTATGTATTGCATATATTGATGACATCGTTGATAAAGTGCAGGTAGATTCCATCCGTGAGAAGATTAAAGGATTGGATATTGAAGGGCTTCCGTTGGCGGATAAACAGCTGGAGGAAGCCATTATCAATAAAGGCTGGCATCCCTATCCGTTAGTTCGCTATTCGGAACGTCCCGATTTGGTTTCTGCCCATTTGCTTGCGGGCAGAGTGGCCGTATTCGTGGATACCTCCCCCAGCGTGATGGTCATGCCGACGACCTTTTTTGATTTATGCCAGCATGCCGAAGAAAACCGGCAAACACCGTTCATGGGCACGTACCTTAGATGGGTCCGCTTCCTCGGTATTTTCGCCTCGATGTTTCTGCTGCCGCTCTGGATGCTCTTTGTGGTGAATCCTGAATTGAAGCCGGCTGTACTGGATTTTATCGGGCCGCATGATCATGGCAAAATCCCTATAATCGCACAATTTCTCATGGTCGAATTTGGGGTTGACTTGCTGCGCTTGGCTGCGGTTCATACACCGACGCCATTGGCATCGGCTATGGGTCTCATCGCGGCGATCTTGGTCGGTGATATAGCTGTCAAGACAGGTCTGTTTGTAAATGAAGTCGTGTTGTATATGGCTGTTGCCGCCATCGGAATGTTCGCGACACCGAGTTATGAGCTCGGGCTCGCCAACCGGATGGTAAGACTGGTGCTCTTGGTAGCGGTGGCTATTTTTAAAGTTCAGGGCTTCGTCGTTGGCACCACGCTGCTCATCCTGCTGTTGACAATGCACCGGTCCTACAATTCTTCATATTTGTGGCCATTTATACCTTTTAATGCAAAAGCACTGGCAAGTGTTTTATTCCGTTTTCCGCTGCTTGAATCCAAGAAAAGGCCATCCTTCAACAAAACAAGGGATAATACACGAATGGCACCAAATCCGGACGATACCGACCAATCGTAGAAAAATACAAATGATGTGCATAAAAATCCATTCAAACTCTTCCGTTGTCTGTTATACTGGTGTAAAAGTTCAGATGGAATCTTTACATGTTCCACAGAAAGTGAAGGGATGCTGAATATGTTCTTACATGGTACAAGTCAAATAAATGCAGCCGGACATCTGGAGATCGGCGGATGCGATGTTACGGATCTCAAGGCCAAGTACGGAACCCCGCTCTATGTCGTGGATGAGGATCTTGTGCGCCAGCGCTGCCAGCAGTATATAGCCGCCTTTCGCGCATCAGGACTGAAATTCCAGGTAGCATATGCGAGCAAAGCGTTCTGCGTTATGGCCATGTGCCGTATTGCGGATCAGGAGGGCATGTCACTGGATGTCGTTTCTGACGGTGAGCTGTACACGGCACTGCAGGCGGGTTTTCCAGCCAAGCGCATTCATTTTCACGGCAACAACAAGACACTCGAAGAGATCGAAATGGCGATTGATGCTGAAATCGGCTGCTTCGTTGTGGACAACTTGATTGAGCTTCATCTTCTCAATGCGGTGGCTGCCGAGAAAAATGTAAGTGTACAGATTTTGCTCCGCGTAACGCCTGGTGTTGAAGCGCATACTCATGAGTACATTTCCACAGGCCAAACCGATTCGAAATTCGGTTTTGACATCGGAAATGGTTCTGCATTTGAAGCTGTGAAGCTGGCATCCGAACAGTCCAATTTGGATCTGCTCGGCGTGCACTCCCATATCGGATCTCAGATTTTTGAGGTAGAGGGCTTTGAAATGGCCGTCCAAAGAGTTGCAGAATTCGCTCAACGGGTTCATCAAGAGCTTGGCGTGCAGTTCAAAGTGGTCAATCTTGGTGGAGGCTTTGGTATCCGTTATGTGGAAGGCGACACACCGCTTGAGGTTTCGCAGTATGTCAAAGCGATCACCGATGCGGTCAAAACACATTTCTCCAGCTGGTCTTCCGAGGTACCTGAAATCTGGGTAGAGCCGGGACGCAGCATCGTTGGAGATGCCGGCACGACGTTGTACACCGTAGGAACAAGCAAGGATATTCCTGGCGTTCGCAAGTATGTGGCCGTTGACGGAGGCATGACGGATAATCCGCGTCCTGCTTTATACGAATCCAAGTATGAAGCCGTGCTCGCTAACCGTGCCAATGAACCGATTCAAGAAACGGTTTCGATTGCCGGTAAATGCTGCGAGAGCGGAGATATGCTGATCTGGGATCTGGATCTGCCACAGGTAAACAGTGGTGATTTACTGGCTGTTGCCTGCACGGGAGCATACAACTATTCCATGGCCAGCAATTATAACCGGATTCGCCGTCCGGCGGTCGTCTTTGTCAATCAGGGCGAAAGCGATCTGGTTGTACGCCGGGAAACGCTGCAGGATATCATTGGCAATGACATGGTACCTGAGCGTATTAGCAAGCAGGCTGTTTTGAAATAGAAATCAGCCGTACTTAAAGCAAGAATTGGTGAAGAACAAAACACGAAAAGGATCATTTCTGTATTGGGGAATGCAGAAATGATTCTTTTCGTTTAATTTTGCCGATTTTTGCTCATCCTTACTTAAGATTACTGGTAGACAAAGTATGTGAAATATTGCAAAAGTGCTGTGAATTGAGATACAATCAGAAAGTGATGAAAATAAGGACATGCCTTTAAAGGGGTTTGTCTATGGTTAAAAAATTTCCAGAGGAAGTGACTACTAATGAAAAAAGGAACAATTGAACTTGAAAATGGTGGAGTTGTTGAAATAGAATTTCTGCCACAAGAAGCTCCAAATACGGTTGCAAACTTTGAAAAGCTTGCTAACTCCGGCTTTTACAATGGACTGTCATTTCACCGTGTAATTCCTGGTTTTGTCGCTCAAGGCGGCTGTCCAGTAGGTAACGGAACAGGTGGACCGGGTTATACCATCGATTGCGAAACAGCAACGAATACAACGAAACACACTAAAGGTGTTTTCTCTATGGCACATGCTGGCCGCAATACGGGTGGCAGCCAATTTTTTATTGTTTATGAGCCGCAGCCTCATCTGGATGGTGTACACACTGTCTTCGGAAAAGTTACAAAGGGCATGGAATTGATCGATGCGGTCAAACAAGGCGACAAAATGAAAGAAGTTAAGGTTTGGGACGCAGAGTAATATATTCTTGAAAAACCCCCTCCAGAGGTATGTCCTTCGGAGGGGGTTTTTAGCAAAATTCATAACAATCAAGCCGCCTTTTTCATTGCTGTTGCAAGGGGAAGGCGGTCTTTTTCGTTTTGAAAAAGAATGAGCCCCGCAGATTTGAGGTTGCATTTTACGAAATGCGGTGTTAACATTCCTTTTAAGAAAGCACCTGAATGTTCAGGAAAGTTTTCTCTACAATTTCATAAGCAAGATTGGTTAATCCTTCGGGGCAGGAAAGTAGTACCTCGAATTTAAAAAACGCTGAATCCCTTATGCACCAATGGGTTCAGCGTTTTTTGTTTGGTAGGGAACTTGTTCTGGTAGGTTTTTTGGTAGGGAACAGGAGATAATAATTCACCACCCATAGGTAATCAAGTGGTGTTATCAGTTTAACATTTGGTCTAACTTTTCAAGTGCTTCACGTTGCATATTCGGCATTAGATGGGAATATAAATCGAGTGTAACTTTTATCGAAGAATGTCCTAATAATTCTTGGACTACTTTAGGATGAGCTCCCGATGTAAGTAGGAGGGATGCACAAGTATGTCTCAGATCGTGGAAGCGGATCTGTCGCATATTTGTATTCTTGAGGATTCTCATCCAAAACTTATGGAAGTTCCCCAAGCTCGCTGGTTGTCCATCAGGATGACAAACTACATAGCTGTCATCTTTGAAGTCGATCTTTTCTTCCCAACGTTCTTGAATAATCACAGTTTTATGTCGCTTCAATTCTTTTTGCACAAATTTCGAGATTGTAATTGAACGTTCTGCGTTTTCATTCTTTCCGCCTTCCTTAACCCTTCCTCGAGGTTTAAGCGTCTGACGAATTCTGATCTGAGAATTTTCGAAGTCAATATCCTTAAATCTCAATCCCAATATTTCCCCTCGACGCATGCCTGTGTAAATAGCCAGAACAAACAATATTCTGTGTCTGTGGTTTAATACACTAAAGAATTGTTTTACTTCTTCCTTCGTCCAATAATCAACTTTTGATTTACCAGCTCGAGGTCGAGAGCCTTTGTCTAACAGATCAAAAGGATTCTTAGCAATCTGCTCTTTTCTTTGTGCAGTTTTGAACGCTGTCTGTACAAGATTGAATATTTTTCGTACTGTTCCATCAGCAAGGCCCTTTTCCTGAAGCGATCTCGTTAACCTTTCAATATCAGTTACATCGAGTTTCTGGAAAAGAATGTGCCCTATAGCAGGAGAGATGTGATTCTTTATATGCCCTTCATTTGTCTCTCTTGTTTCTTTAGAAACATCTTGTTTGTTTGCAAGCCAATCTTCCATATATTCTGATACGGTTAATTTTGAAGGATCAACATACTGTCCTTTTTCCCATTCAACTCGTGCTAACCTTTCCGCAGCGCGTGCCTCAGTTTTTCCGGTGAATCCACGTTTTTTAATTGTCTTACGTTCTCCATACTTGTCCTTAACTTCAAAAGCATAGTACCAATGTTCTTTGCCTTTCTTCATGTAAGAATAAATAGGCATCTAGCCGAACCTCCTTTCAAAACACTATAGCAAACAAAGGAGACTAGCGGCAACTAAATGTAATAATAAGGTAACAAATAATGAGGATGGACTGATTTATTTTATAAAAATTATCTAAAAAAAAACTAACGATTAATGATTCTGTTAGCTTTTATCGTGTTATATTTGTATCATGGAAAATCGAGAAGAGGACACCACAGGGGCATGAATGCCCTACCTACCAGGTCGGCCAATGAGCCGGCCTCTTTTAATTAGTGGTGAAAGTTCCAATCTCGCCGATCCTGTCCACTGACAATATATTGTGTTCAAACTGTATTGTTGGAGGTGGGCTATATTAGGGGCCTGTCATAAGTGTCTAAGGTTACGTTCCTACGTGGCTGAGTTTGTGAGGGGCTCCTTAAAATTACTAGATAGAACCCGGGAAAGTGCCGTTCCTTAGTTTTCAAGTCAGACATAGAATGTATTAGGCTGTTCTTGACAACGCCAGCCCCTTTTATCTCAGCCGTGACTGCAGCGGTTAAAGAACAGATCGCAGGGGCTTTCCGCTGCCTTGGTGAAGCGGAGCACATAATTGATCGTGAAGACCACTCACTTGAGTGGTTTTTTACTCTCATTGAAGGGACAAGGATAGAGTGTCGTGCTTCATGTCATCTGGGTATGCTACAAACGCTGTTTGAATATAATGGCTAAATATAAAATTAGAACTGCATTGAGGCGGTGTTGATAAATGTGTCTCTACGGAACTTATGTAATGGTGGATGTTATCAATCCAAACCAGGTTCGAAAACGGGTACCAGTTGATGCGTGCATATCAGACGAAATTAAACAACTCAATATGGCTGGTGTCGTGACTCTTGGGTGTTGCTGCGGTCATGGATCCGCAGGTAAGATCACGGAGTGGGAGAACGGCTTCGGGCGGTGGAAAGGATTTGTTGAACCACCACATGCACTTATAGACGAAGAAAGCGTAGAACAGGCGCAGAAGTTAGGATATCGTCCATTCCCTTATACTTATGCAGATGGAGAACAATGTGGGGTATCTAAAATGTATCTGAAGACAGGATGCCTTACAGAAGCAGCTTGCGCGCAATGGAAGGAAAGAGAGGAGCAGCGAACTCCTCTCTAAAAGACTACTTTCGATGCTTCGAAGTGTAACAATGTTTGCATCCATCATAGATGTTTGGATAAAGGACGGTCCAATCATCATTCGTTTCAACTCGGTGCTTCGAGCTGATGAGATGAATATTACAAGCAGAAACGACATGAGCAGTGCGATGGACCTCTTTGTTGGGTCCGATGTTAACGATGTACGTAGCCATGTAAATACCTCCTTCCCTCCTGGGTATTTCGGTGCATCAAAAGGAAATTCCTTCCTGAATGTCGAAGTATGGCATTGAGAGGGGGTGGACATTATAACAAATTTATCGATCGAAGATAAAGAACGGTTTATTAAGGTGAATAAGTTGTATTTAAATTACATTGGAGAAGATGTTGAATCTCTGCTGGAATATCTTCCAAATAAACTGCATACATCAACAAGCGCCGACATTCTAATCATGCTCTTGCCAAGAACTGCGGTAAGGTTAAAGGACACGAACCTGGACGCTGCTCGTCAAGTAGGCGAATTGCTTACAAAATTCAAAAAACTAAATTTGGATGAAGATGGGGTATTTGAATCCATTCTTTTTGAGATGGAAGAAGTTGCAGAAAAATATCAAATTCAATAAGCAGATAGGTGGGATTTTTTTTGGGGAAATTCAGCCCTGACGAGTACAATGAACGATCGAAAAAAAGATTTGATTTATTAGATATAGTATACGGACACCATGAAAACGGAAGAGCAGAATTGACAATAGATTTGAATCGAGTACAAGGTCCTGCTTTTCTCGATTATCTTTGGTTAATTGAGAATGAGTATCTGACTTTAGTGAGTAGTAATAATACACAATACAAAGTTAGGATTGCTAAAAAAGGCTTCGACAAAGTAGAAGGTTGAAAATTGATTGAGTCGCTCAAATGAGCGGCTTTTTATTTTCAAAGAAGCCATAAACACCTTCTTTACAATCATCATATGGTGATGTAAAATATCATCAAATGATGATTACAGGGGTGAGCATATTGCGCGAAGATTACAAGCAGTACTTGGAAGATAGTGACGAATTAACGCCATCTGAGGCGGCTTATCGTTGGGGCATGAAACGTAACACTTTAATAGCTGCGCTCAACAGAGGAAGATTTAACGAACATCTTTCTAACGGTGAAGTGAGGAGATTTACTCAGCACGGTTCAACTGAGTGGTATCTTTCAGTCAAAGCTATGCGCAACGTATATGGTGATGAGGATCGAGTTCAAGTATTTGAATTAAGTAACCTTGAAGGAGAAACTTTAAGGCCGCGGGAAGGGTTATTCTTTGAGGGACATTTCATTTATATCACTAAGCCTGGTGAAATACTTGATCAAGAATTGTTGCTTAAACTTCGGGAGTGTACGGATCATTATAAAGCCCGTGAGCTTATGGAACAGCGGGTGTAGGTTATGGCCAAGTCAAGTAATAATGAAAAATATGTTCAGGTACCGCACTGGCTGATGGACTACCTAATGACCGCCGGTTTAAATATGACCCAGTTCCGAATTGTACATGTTGTGATCCGGCACACGTTCGGTTTCCATAAGATTTGGAATCAATTCTCACTGACTTTCCTCTCTGAACAGACCGGCTGCAATAAACGTCAGGTCACAAGGGAACTCGGTAAGCTCATTGAGCAGAAGATACTAATTGAACGTTATGATGGTGCAAAACGGATGCTTTGCATTAATTGTGCAGAGTTAATGCATACATTAATTAAACAGGTTGAAGGTAGTGACTCATTAGACACTACTGGGGGTGACTCGTTAGACACTAGAGGTAGTGACTCATTAGACACCCATATAAAAAAAGAAGTAAAAAAAGAAGTTAAAGAAAGAATATACATCGATTTTAATCAAATCGACGATCCATTTATAAAAACTTACTTTGAACAATTCAAAAGATTAAAGAATAAACAGCATATGAGAATTACAGAAGAGCAATATCAAAACATTGTTGAGCAGATCGATCTGCTGCATTCCTTTGGAGTTACTGTAGAGGAATGGGAAGCTGAGGTCATGGAGCATTTCAAAGAGCTGCCGAAGAGCAACAATGGGAATATCATAGCGTTCCTGCATGCTGCACCAAGGCGGTTTGATGTGGGATAAACAAAGTCACTCATTCGAGTGGCTTTTTATTTTGGGGAAAGGACGTGAAGGGCATGCACATATTCCACAAATGGATCACAGCGAAACGATCCAGTAAGTACAGGTATCAGGAATGCACCAAATGCGGAAAGCGCAGAGTAGTCGAAGCATTCAGCGGAGGACATCCAGCCAGTTGATAATTCATGGCTGGCTAGGAAGACGCAGGGAATATCGACACCGCCACGTAATCGCAAAGAACGCCGACATGGGCGGAATGATTAGGAAAGGGTGAAATGATATGAATCAAAGCAAGTATGCTGCAGGTGGTATTGTTTCTGGTGAACATCTGAGAACGATCGGCGATGATACGCCTGAAAGGATTATTCCATTGAGTGGTGCTGGAATCTATTCTGAAGAGATAAGAAGAGCAATTGATCCACCTGATGTGACGACCATCGCTGAGAGGATTGCAAGCAATGCCAAGGATCTATATGACGAACTGGTTGAGAAGTTCGGTGATGACGATAGAGTCATGGACATGGTGATTGCTGCAATGCCGTCTATTAGCGCAGAGGCATATAGATCACGTGGGCCGCGCCTTGCGTTTACCGATACGGCAGTATCTATTAGTGAGTCTTTGAAGATTGATAATACAGCGGATGCTGAAGAGAGGAAGAAGAGTCTTCAAGCTCTTGTTTCAGGGATATTTAATAGGACGTCGTCAGACAGACGGAAATGGCTTCTGTAGGCGTTCTGATGTAAAGATGAACAAAGAGACACGAAAGTGCTTCGAACGGCTGAGAGGCGGTAAATTCTGGGGCGTAGGTTCTTCTGGACATTCGGATTGACTGCGGGTGCGGACGACCCCGAAATCCCGCTAGATTCCAAATTTCAAAAACACTTTCCCTTTATATGTGTCTGTCGCCTAACGAGAGCCCTGCTAAGGGCTCTTTTTGCTGAAATAGTACAAATATCGCTTCTAATTAATGCGTCGCTAAAAACGGCTTTTAAATCGGTCTGAGAGCACCGCTAAAATATAGATCAAGAATGGAAAGTGGGGGAACGAAATTGAGGAAAGGAGATAAGAAGCCGGAAGGTATTGTGGGAACAAGCGAATTAGCTGCAATCGTGGGCAAAACGAAGCAATGGATCAGCCAATTGACACGTGACGGTGTGCTTACTCAGGTATCGCGAGGAAAATATAATCTCGCCGAATCTGTTCAGGCTTACATCAGGCATGTTGCGGGTGTAGCTGAGGAGGGAAAGGTCAGTTATAACGATGAGAAGGCACAGCACGAGCAGATTAAAAAGGAGATCGCTCAGCTCGAACTAGAGGAAAAGCGGAAGAATCTCCACACCACAAAAGATGTACAAGAGGCGTGGGGAGATTTGTTGGTTAATTTCCGGGGCAGGCTTATGGTTCTTCCTCCGAAACTCGCCAGTGAATTGACTTTCATGACCGATGCGAAAGAAATCAGAACCCTGCTTGAATCTAGGCTAACCGATGCGCTCGTGGAGTTGTCCAAGTACGACCCCCTTGAGGAGGGGGACAAACCTTTTAGTGGTGAGGCCACGTGAACAACGCAAAGAGAAGAACACGACTGCTGCTGAAGGATACTTTACGGCTTGTGGCCCCGCCTCCATCGCTCAAGGTGTGGGAATGGGCCGACCAACACCGGGTCTTGTCTCCTGAGGATTCTGCCGAGCCTGGTCCGTGGCGGACGAGTCGTTCTCCATTTCAAAAAGAGGTTATGAACGCTTTAACTCAGCCGGAAATAGACACAATCGCAATAATGGCTGGCTCCCAGCTCGGAAAAACAGCTATCCAGCTTAACGTGATTGGATATTATACCGGGCATGATCCCTCTCCTATCATGATGGTTCAACCGGATTTAGGTGTCGGGAAGGACTTCTCTAACGACCGATTGATGCCAATGTATCGGGATTCTCCGCAATTATCCAAGCTATTCGGTAAGGGGAAGAGTCGCGATAGCCGTAATACGATATATTACAAAAGCTTCCCAGGGGGCCGGATAAATATAGCGGGGTCGAATGCTCCAGCGTCTTTGGCTTCCAAGCCAATTCGTATCCTGCTCGCTGACGAAATTGACCGCTTTGCGAAATCGGCCGGAACCGAGGGTGATCCGCTTAACCTGGCGATTAAGCGTACAACCACATTTCATAACCGGAAGATGATTTTCGTCTCGACACCAACGATCAAAGGTCACTCGAAAATAGAAAAGCTCTACGAGGACAGTACGCAAGAGCGACTTCATTTCATGTGTCCAAGCTGTGATGAGCTTCAAACGCTGCAATGGGCTCAGATCAAGTATGAATACGATGAGGAAACAAGCCAGTGTACCGAAGTACATCATGTCTGCAAAGTGTGCGGCGCGATGCACGAAGAACATGAGTGGAAAAGGGATTACGAAAACCGAACGAAGTGGATCGCGGGCAGAAAGCACGCCACCACGCGAGGGTTTCATCTCTCGGCACTCGCTGCGACTATCAATTACACCTGGAAAATGGCTGTCAAAGAGTGGGTGCAGGCCAACAAAGAGGGCAAACAGGCTATTAAAGTATTTATTAATACAGTCCTTGCTGAGACCTGGGAGGAAGAGGGCCAGAAGCTCGAACACGAAATCCTGATGAATCGGCGGGAGATGTATCAGGCTAGGGTGCCGGAGGGTGTCAGGTTCATCACCGCAGCGGTCGATACCCAGGATACACGCTTCGAAATAGACGTGGTCGGCTGGGGGAAAGGGTTCTCCAGTTGGAGAATCCAGCGTCATGTGATAGTTGGAGATCTTAATCAGCAGCAACCTTGGCAGGAGCTGGATGAATTCCTGTCTCGGACTTGGAAAGACGCTGATGGCCGTTCGTTCCGCCCGGTTAGGACCCTGATAGATTCCGGTGGTCACTTTACACTCAAGGTGTACAAGTTTTGCAAACCCCGACAGGGTCGGAACATCTATGCCCTCAAAGGGGAAGAGAAGGGAGACGGACAGGAGACTCCACTTCTGAACGGAATAAGCACGAACAATGTCCCGAAAGCGACCGTCGTCCGGGTCGGTGTTTCCGAGGGCAAGTCTATTATATTTTCTTCGCTCAGCATGGAACCAGGCAAACCGGGATCATGTCGTTTCCCGTTGCCGCACCCAGACCACCCAGACCCGTTTGTTTACGACGAGGAATATTTCCAACAACTCACTGCAGAACAACTCGTCACACGGTATAAGGAGGGCAAGCCATATACCGCGTGGGTACAGACTCGCGCTAGAAACGAAGCCCTTGACCTAGCGGTCTACAATCGTGCGGCAATTGAGATGATAAACCCGAATTTTGATATGCCTTTACCTGAACCTGGTTACATCGCGGTTGCCGGGGCTAAACGTCCCAAGAAACCAAAGAAAAAGAATGTGGCCAGCAGTATCTAGACCAATCGAAGGAGGTGAGAAAGGGAAAATGCCGAGAATATCATACGAAGAAGCCAAAGAGAAGTACAAGATGTGGAACGATGCCGAGGATGCCATAGCAACAGGAATGTCATACAGCATTGCAGGCAGATCTTTAACTCGTGTTGACATGGCTACGGTCCAGATGATGAAAAGGAAATATGGACGCATCGTTGACACTTATGATAGCGGTGGTAAACGTCGTTCCCGAACATCGGGATTTTACCCTGTTGACCGATGAACATCATTGATAAGACTTTGAATATCTTCGCTCCTGGAATTGCCGCTAAACGTGAGCGAGCCAGGACGGAGGTCGTGAGGCAACAGGCGGTAAGGAAGGTCGCAAACAGCATCATCGGAGGGTCTGGAAGTAACGGACGGGGCTATGGCAAGCATGGAGCTAGCACAACCAAGTCGTCCATGTTATTTTGGCAAACCCCGGTCGGGGACGCAGACACGGATATCCATCAGAACGTACCTAAACTCCGTGAGAGAGCCCGGGACCTGCATATGGGTTCGGACATCGTCGCCGCAGCACACAAGGGTCTGCGAACCAACATCGTGGGAACAGGGCTGCGCCTAAACCCCGCCTTTGATGCATCGTACCTGGGATTAACCAAGGAGCAAGCGGAGAAGCTACGCAGCTCAATCCAACGTGAATGGGCCTTATGGGCTGAGACGACAAAGTGCGATGCTGCCGGTCTGAACGATTTTTACGAATTGCAGGGCCTGGCCTTCATTTCAACGCTCATGAGCGGAGATGTGTTCGCGCTGCTGCCAAGCAAAAAACGCCCCTGGTCGGTCTATGACTTGAAAATTAACCTCATCGAAGCTGACAGATGCGCAACCCCTCCGGACAAGGATAACCTTGATAGGGAACGAATCCAATCCGGGGTTGAGGTTGATGCTGATGGGATGGTCGCTGCTTATCACTTCAGTAACCGCCACCCCGGAGCGGGTGGGTACAGTCTGAGTGGGGCCAACGAATGGGTCCGCGTTGAAAAATACGGCAAGCGCACAGGACGAGTTAACGTGCTTCATTTGTTTGAAGCTGAACGGCCGGGACAGCGCCGGGGAATTCCAATCATCGCTCCAATCATCGAATCGCTGAAGCAGCTCAGTCAGTACACGAACGCTGAACTTGCCGCTGCAGTTATCACGTCGATGTACACGGTGTTTATCACGTCACCTGCAGAAAACGAAGGCGGGGACCCGTTTGACGGAGTCAGCATGGAAGAGGAAGAATTGGACGGCGTGGAAAATACTCCTGGAGCTTCGGGAGATGAAATTAAACTCGGGCAAGGGGCTATCATGCGGACCGATCCGGGCGAGGATGTGAAATTTGCCGATCCGACCAGACCAAATCCCAACTATGAGGCGTTCGTACGCGCCTTGCTGAAACAGATTGCAGCGGCTCTCGAGCTTCCTTACGAGATCCTAACCAAGCAGTTCACGAGTTCGTATTCTGCATCCCGCGGCGCCCTGTTGGAAGCGTGGAAAATGTACCGAATGCGTCGTGCCTGGCTATCAAAAACGTTCTGCCAACCCATATATGAGGAATGGTTTGTAGAAGCAGTATCCAAAGGAAGAATCGACGCACCCGGCATCTTTGATGATCCGGCTATTTTTGCTGCCTACACTCGGGCCGAATGGCATGGTCCTTCACAGGGCTTGCTTGATCCGACTAAGGAAGTAGCTGCAGCCATTGCTCGGATTGAATACAACATGTCAACGGCTGAGCGTGAAACCGCAGAACTTAATGGCGGGTCGTGGGAACAGAATGTACAGCAGCGTGCGTATGAGAAGGGGCGTCTTGCTGAGTTGGGTCTGACTGAAGGGGCGGAGCCAGTAACACCTTCCGAACCTTCAAATGCAGGTGATGAAAACAATGATAACGGGGAAGGGGGTGAACAAAACTAATGCCTAAGAAACTCAAGCTTAATGGCCCTGTTATCTCAGACGATGAAAAGTGGATTTATGATTGGTTCGACATTCCTACAATCAGTCCCGGTGCGGTTTCAAACTTCTTGGACGATGCCAATGGAGAAGAGATTGAGCTGCTTATCAATTCCGGCGGTGGTTTGGTCGATTCAGGGTCGGAAATTTACACCATGTTAAAGTCTTACGCCGAGGATCACTCCGTAGATGTGACGAGTAAAATCACTGCCCTTGCTGGATCTGCCACATCGGTGATTGCAATGGGAGGAACGAGGGTTCTGATGTCTCCAACAGCTCAGATCATGATTCACAACGCATCTACTATCGCATGGGGAGACAAGAATGCCATGGGTGGCGCGTCAGAAATGTTGAAAAACACTGACGAAGCAATTGTTAACGCCTATGCGCTTAAAACTGGTATGGCCCACGACGAACTTCTCGCCATGATGAATAAAGAAACATGGCTGAACGCACAGCAAGCTGTTGAATTGGGATTCGCGGACGAAATCATGTTCGTCGAAAAGTCCGGGGTAACTAATAACGTTGCTATGGGACATACACTCCCGCCGGAAGTCATCAAGAAAATGCGCAATCAGTATGGTGAACATAAGCAACCCACTAAAGCCGCTGCCGTTGTTTCGCCAGTAGCTGAGCCGCAAGCGATCACTAAAAATAAGGAGGTACCTAAGACAATGGATATGAACGAAATGAAAGAAAAGCACCCCGATCTATATGCGCAGATCACGAATGAGGCTCAAAAAGCCGAGCGTGATCGGATTGCTGCTTTGCAAGCGTATGCGACAGCTCCAGGTGCAGCTGCGTTTATTAACGAGGCTATCACCAATGGAGGAACTGTACAGGACGTTGCGTTGAAGGTTATGGAAGCATCGATGAAGCGAGCAGGTCAAGAGGCTACAAACCGCAAACTGGATGCGGAGGAAAGTAGCGTTGATGACGTAGAGGCAATCGAAGCCAAAACACCTGAGACAGTCAAAGAAGAGACGAAAACAAATGCGGTAGCCAATATGGTTGCCATGGCACAGAACATTAAAAAGGGAGGTCGCAAATAATGCAAGAGTATACAAGCCCATCGTTTGACGAACTGTTTGCAGGGGGCGTGCAGCCCGAAAGAATGACGGCGATCATCATCAAATCTGGATCCGGTTTGGTGACGCGCGGTACAGTTATGGGCCGTGTAAACCAGTTACCTGAATCCGATCTTTATGCCGGCACTCCGGTTGTGGTCCCGGTTGATTCAACTAAGTCGGACGGGTCCCAACATCCATATTGCATCTTAGCTGACACGATTGTTGATGCTGCAACAGGAGACGCTCGTGCAGCTGCTTACCTCGACGGTGAATTTAATCGTGATGCACTCAAGTTTGGCGGTACTGATAAAGTGGCTCAGCATGAAGTTGAAATGCGCAATGTCGGCTTGATCACAAAACGAGTAGTTAAATAAAGGGAGGATAAAAAAACATGGCATCTTACCACGATATTTTAGAAATTCCAACGCTTGTACAAGTTGTTGAAGCATTCCCACAGGATTCCTATTACCTGACCAATACCTTCGCAAGTGAAGGCGATACCTTCACGACAGACGAAATCGAAATTCAAACCAAAAAGGGTCACCGGCCGCTGGCGCCTTACGTAAACGAGTTGCTACCAGGCAAGGTTGTTTTGCGGACCGGGTTTTCTTCCAAAACGTACAAGCCTGCTCTTTTGAAACCGATGCGCGTAATCACTCGCCACGATCTGAAGGTGAAACAGGCTGGTGAGACGCTGCTTAATCCTAAATCTCCTGAACAACGTTATCAGGAGCTGATCGTAAAGGACCTGTCAGAATTAACAGATACTATTGATCGTCGTAAAGTGCAGCAACTCTCCGAAATCATGTTCACGGGCAAAACTGAGCAGATCGGTGAGGGCGTGAGTCAGATACTCGACTGGGGCTTTACGAATATTGAAGTTCTTTCTGGTACTGACTTCTCGGATAATTCCTTTGATGTTGTTGGTTATCTCACCGAAAAGGTTCAGGAAGTCATGGACAAGAGCGGTCGCACAGTTCGCCGCGTGCTGACAACAGCTCAGGTAGGTAGACGAATCGTTAGTCACCCAACTGTGGTGGAACTGATCAAAAACGGTAAAGAAAACCTGGACGTGGGAGATCTGAATCAGCGCATTTTGCCTGAAGGAGTAATCTACCATGGTTACCTGCGCCAAGCCAATTTGGAGATTTGGTCATATACCAACTCCTACACCGATGATGAAGGCAACGACGTGAGTTACATCCCAGCAGGAACTCTGGCTATGTTGCCTGATGGTCAGCCGTTTGAATTCTTGTACGGAGCGAACTTAGTCGCTGATGAAAACGGTGATTTTATGTTTGCTGAAGCTAAAATCTACCCGCAAGTGTGGGGAGAAAAAGAGCCGCCTAAACGTGTGCTGCAATTGTTGTCCCGTCCGATCTGCATTCCTGTTAATGTTGATGGTTGGTACGTTGCTAAAGTTCTTTAATCCAAAGGAGGATATATAATCATGGGCTATATTGCTGAATGGAACATCCGTCATAACGGTACGAAAATTGCAATTGGGGAGCCTATCCCAAAAGACATGAAAAAAGAAGATGTTGATCGTCTTCTTGCAATAAAGGCAATCAAAGATCCTGAAGCTGAAGCGAAGGCGATTAAAGAGGCGGCCGCTAAGAAGGCAAAAGAAGCAGCTGAATAAGGAGCTGATTCGCTATGAACCTTAAAGAGCAAATGGCAAGAGACGTGCAGCAGACGTTCATGAATCCAAATGAATTCGCAGAGATCCATTCTATATACGGAATGGATCTTCTTTGTGTCATCAACAACGATTCACTCAAGCAAGCATCTCAGGCAATGGCATTGGATGCATACAGTTCGTATTTGTTGCTTCACGTCAGCCGAACAGAGCTCGAGAGAATCGAGCGTATGCCAAAGGAAGGTAACGAGTTTAACCTTGATGGAAAACGGTATCGTGTAACGAATGTGGCTGAGGAAATGGGCATGATGGAAATCGCTCTGGAGAGGGATGAATCGCTATGAGCATTCATATCCAGCTCAACGCCGAAGCCATCAAAAAGGCCGAGGAAGTGCTTGCTGATTTTGGTGATAAGGTGAAGGTACGGGCGCTCAACAATGCCCTCCAGCGGACCGGGCAGAAGACCAAAACGGAAGTATCTCGCAAGGTGCGTGAACTCTATACTGTTCCTGCCGGAGAGGTCAGCAAGGCTGTGAAGGTCATCCGCACAGGAAACGGATTAGTTACGATCGTTGTCAGTGGGGAAGCTCGAAAGCTTATCAAATTTAAAACAAATCCAAGTCGTGTCCTTAAACGTCGGCCAAAAGTACAGAAAGCCATGGTCAAAAAGGGCGGCCTGAAATCTGTTATCGGGGCATTTGTGGCACAGGCTGGCGGACATACAGGTGTGTTTATGAGGGGGCCAAATGCTCGGCATCAAAAGATATCCAAGAATGACCGCGCCATCTGGTCACAGTTGCCTATAGCAGAGCTGTACGGTCCGAGCGTTCCGTCCATGTTTAACAATGAGGAAGCGCGTAAAGAAGTTGAACGTGTGGCCTCTGAAACCTTCATGCAGCGTATCGAACACGAAGCAAATCGTGAATGGGAGCGATTGAGAAAATGACTCTTATTGGTCTGCTAATAGCTTTAAAGAAGTTTTTTATCGCCGAGTTTGCTGATCTGATCCTATCCACCAGAGATGGGCAGGAAAAGGCGCCCGGTGTCGCCATAGGTTGGCCGAAAGCCAAGGAGGCAGGCGATTCTAGTCAGTCGTACCCTTATATCATTATTCGTCCAACCGAGTACACGGATGAAACAGGCCAGGACGCCGATTCCACGGTGAAGGTACAAATCATCCTGGGGGCTTATGGTGAGGGCGAAGATGGTTTAATTGAGCTCATGAACTTGTCGGAACGGGTGCGTCAACTGCTGCAGATAAGCGGCCCCATAGAGAAAAAATACCGCATGGAACCCACGTACAAATGGGGTCTTATTATTGATGAGCAAACAGCAGGTTTCGGCCCTATCTGGAATGCGGTTGTGACAACGGAATGGGACATGCAACCGGTCTTTGAACAAAGTGAATATACGCTGAAAGCGAGATGATAAAAGCTATGGTGTTTAAACATGGTGTATATGTTAACGAAAAGGCGCAGGCTCCTGTATCAAGTAATCAGGACTCTACAATCCCGGTGGTGTTTGGCACGGCTCCGAAAGGTCCTGCTAATACCCCGGTGATGGTCAAGTCATACTCACAAGCTGTTGAAGTTTTCGGGTTCTCAGAGGATTTTGTCAGCTTTACGCTATCCGAATTTATTGATGCTCATTTTAATCTTTACGGTCTATCTCAGGCGATCCTCATTAACGTCTTGGACCCGGGGACGGCCAAAAAGAGCAATACGGGGAACTTGGACATTTCTCAGGAACTCACCGTCACGGATGTTCAATATCCAGTCATGGACAGCGTTAAGATCAAGAAGGCATCGGCTGAGCTTGTCAAAGGAACGGATTACACCGTCGAATTGGACGGTGATGGTTATCTGGTCATTTCCATACCGACAGGCAGCTCGGTTGTTTTGCCTGCTGCAGGTTTGACCCTGACCTACGATGCAGCTGATCCGTCAAAAGTCAAAAGCGCTGACCTGATCGGCAAGGCAGATGTTGCTACGGGGAAAAGAACAGGATTTGAGCTTTTGGATACTGTCATCCCGATGTTCGGCGTGGTTCCCGGGCTGGTATTGGCTCCAAAGTACAGCGCGGATAATGCGGTGGCTGCGGCGCTGACAGCAAAATCGCAAAAGATCAATTCGATGTTTAAGGTGTTCGCGTTGACTGACCTCGACACGACCACGATCAGGACGAAGAAAGCGGCCATTGACGCGAAGAAAACAGGGGCGTCTGGTCAGGATATCTGCTGGCCGAAAGTTATTTATAAAAATAAACAGTACCACATGAGTACGCTCAAGGCGGGACTTATCGTACAGATGGATGCAGCGAATAACGGTATCCCATCAATTTCGCCGTCAAACCGGACAATGATTGCAGATGGCTGCGTCTTGGCAGATGGCACCCCGGTGTTTATCGGCATGGATGAAGCCAATGAGCTCAACGGTGCTGGCATTTCGACGCTGTTGTCGTTTATCGGTGCACCTCGTGCTTGGGGCAACCGAACTGCCGCCTATCCAGACGGAGCAACCGAGATGAAGGATGTGTTTATCTCAGCCAAACGCATGATGTTCTGGCTCAATAATCGCATCGTCACCGACACCTGGGAAGATGTAGACAACAACATCACCAAGCGGTTTGTTGAGTCGGTTACAGATAAGCACAACCTTAGGCTTAATGGGCTTGTATCCATGGGGGTGCTTCTGGGCGGCCGCTGTACGTTCAACCCAGCGGACAACCCAGACAGTCAACTTCTTGACGGAAAAATCAAATTTGCCGTGGCCGTAGGGCTTTCACCTGTTGCTGAGGCAATGGAGTTTACGATCGAAGTAGATACATCATACCTATCCACTATTACTGCGGGGTAACGAAAGGGGAATGTTAAATGGGACGTAATCAAATCGATGAAAAACTGATTGATTATACGGTGTTTTTGAATGCGAACACATATCTTGGCGTATCGGGTGTGCAGCTGCCGTCTCTGGAAATGATGTCGGATACGCTGAAGGGGGCGGGGATTGCCGGGGAGATTGACTCCATTACGCCGGGACACTTTGGTCCGATGCCGATCACGTTGAACTGGCGAACATCGCCAACACAAGAAGCGATCCAGCTAATGAAGCCAAAAGCGCATTTGATTGACTTCCGTGCTGCGATCCAAGTCTTTGATAAATCGAACTCGGAATACAAAACCATCGGCAAGAAAATTACCGTTAAGGCAATGCCGAAGAAGCTGGACCTCGGCAAAGCGGAAGCGGCGACAACCATGGACGGAAGCACCGAAATGGAATGCATTTATCTGAAAATTGAAGAAGACGGCAAGGTTATGATCGAGATCGACAAGCTCAATAACATTTATGTTGTTGACGGTGTGGATTATCGTGCAGAGCTTCGCTCAATTCTCGGACTGTAGGAGGCCACTATGGAAGAATATAAATTGTCAAAGCCGATAGAATTCGACGGTAAGAAAATTGAAAAATTGAGCCTTAACTTGGAAGGTTTGACGGGCCAGGACATCATGATATGTGAGCAGGAGTTTCGTGACAGATGCAGACCAGGCGAGATCGTTGAGCTCATTGAAGTGAATAAACTCTTCTTAGCGATCCTAGCAGCTCGCGCTGCGAAGGCCCCTTATGATTTGTTTGCAGAACTAAGCGCAAAGGATTTTTGCCGGATCACCGTCGAGGTACAAGCTTTTTTAGCGCCGTAGGGTTGGCGCGAAAGGATAGGTCGAGTGTGCTCCGTAAGAAGGCAATCGAGCTATCTGTGGCAACCCATACGGCGGTGACACATTGGATGGAAATGCCCATGCAGGACTTTTACCGCTGGATGGTAGACGCAAGGGGTGAGTGAGTTTGGCTAAAAAAAAATATGAAGTATCCTTTGAACTCGGGGGAGAGCTGCAAGGCTCATTCTCCCGAGCTTTTTCGTCTGCTCAGGATAAGTTCAAAGGAACAGAGAAATCGGCGAAAAATCTGAACGACCGGGTAGATCAATCTACACGAAAGTTCAGCGGACTCACGAGTATGTTCCACAAGACATCAAGCGGAGCATCCGCCATGACATCCACATTAAAGACAGCAGCTGGTGCGTTAGCTGGTCTGTATGTCGTCAAAAAAGGCATAGACGTGGGAAAGACGCTTATTAATCAGTATCAGGGCGCTTTCCGGATCATCAAAACAGGTACTGGGGCAGCAGGTAAAGATTTAGATGGCTTAATGAGTAGCTATCATAATCTCGGCTCCGTTGTCCCTGATAATCTAAAAGATGTTGCGACGGCATTGTCCGATTTCAATACGCGTACGGGTGCAACAGGGAAGGTACTCGAAGATTTATCGGGTAAAGCCTTGTCTTTGACCGCAATTGCATCAGCCGATCTAGGCGGAGCCATCGAGAAGAGTACTCGGATGTTTGGAGACTGGTCTATACCGCTTGAAAAAGGCGGGGAAACACTTGACAAGCTGTATATCGCATCGCAGAGTACCGGAATTGGTGTTGAGGAACTTGCCGAGAAAATGACGACTTTCGGAGGGCCGCTGCGCCAGATGGGTTTTGATTTCGAGACATCGATGGCCTTGATGGGCAAATGGGAAAAAGAAGGTGTAAACGCTGAGCTTGTTCTCGGGTCGCTGCGGATCGCACTCGGGAAGATGGCAAAGGTGGGCGTCAAGGATACCAACAAGGCGCTGAATATTGTCATCGATAAGATTAAGAAGGCTAAAACCACAGGCGAAGCAACGGCCCTAGCCATGCAGGCGTTCGGTTCAAAAGCTGGCCCAGATATGGCAGCAGCCGTAAGGGAAGGGCGTTTTGAGCTTGGTAAGCTCGCAGAGGACTTAAGAAACGCAAAAGGTGCTATTGATAAAGACTTCGCAGACACCGAAACGCTGGACGATAAAATCCAGACCATCAAGAACAAGTTTCTTGTTGCAGCTGAACCACTCGGTAAGGCAGCGGCTGACGCGATCGGCGGCGTCCTTGCATCCGCGGGAACAGAATTAACTGCTGCCGGAAATAAACTCAACGCTCTAATCAATACCAAAGGTTGGAAGGAAGCAGATTTGACGGGGAAGTTTCATCTCACATGGGAAAACGTCATCTCTAAACCGCTGAACTCCTGGTGGAAAGAATCAGGCGAGAAGATTGTTTACAGCTTTGGCCAGAAGACCGGAACCATGCTTGGAAAAGGGATGTGGACAGGTTTTAAGGCTTTGTTGAGTGAGTCAGGCAAAGTGTTTTCAGGTGGCGGGGCAACAAGTTGGCTTTCGCTTGCAATCCTGGGTAAAACGGCGGGTAAAGCGAGCGGTGCCATTGCTCCGCTGGTATCTACAGTAGGTAAATTTGTTAAACCTGCTTCCGCCGCGGCTACGGCGGCTGGTGCAGCAGCGGAAGGTACTAGCTTAATGGCTGGTGCAGCAGCTGCACTTACTAATCCAATCGGATGGGCAGTATTAGGCGTTGGCGCCTTGGCTGGCAGCTGGTATATGTACAAACGGCATCAGGAAAATGCGCGGCAGTCTTTGATCCATATGGGCGATGCCTTGAAGGAAAAACTCAGTGAATACACTGCTATTGATACTCAAACCAAGAAAACCCAAGATCTGATCAAAGAGTATGACCGCTTGAAAACCAAGATTGCTGACGCGAAAACACCAGCCGATGAGCTCACAGAGGCTAAAAGAAAACTATCTGTAGTCGAACAAACATTGATCGACATGTACCCAGATATGCTCTCACAGCAAGATATTGAGAATGGGAACTTGCGCGAAACAGCTGGTCTTATTGATCGTATCAATATTGCCAAGAACGAAGGTATGAAGCTCAAATTAGAGCAAGATATCGCTGAAGGATTAAGCAATAAAGGGAAGATGGAAAAGGAGATAAATAGTCTCCAAGGAAAAAAAGGCACGCAAGAAGCTGATAAAGAAAAGTACCTCAGTGCTGTTGCAAGCTTTAAAGAATTCGAGAACGAATTTCAAAAGATATTGAATGCTCCATACTCAGACGATCGAACAAAGCAGATAGAGACCCTTAGAGATCGCGTTAATGAGGTAGGTGCAGCAGTCGGTTATAACTTTTCCCATCTAGGGAACTTGATGGGAACATCGGATGAGTTGTTCGCCAAGTACAAGGACACGCTTGATTCGCTCGTAAGTACATCAGATGATCTCGAAGCAGCAAAGTCCAGCTATCAAGAATTGTATAATGCACAAAAGCAAATGATCGAGTTGGACCTGGGCGGAACGATTGAATATCAAGCGAAGAAATACAAGACCATGACAGATGCCCAGAAACAGGAGTTTGACACAGCTTTACAAAAGTTGTCCGAATTGAATCGACAAATGCAGCTACTGCCGACTGATAAGAAGATCAATATCGATGTGATTCAGCGTACAACCGGCGCGTTCATACCAAATGCAAAAGTCAATCAAGCGTTGCCGTATGCAGATGGTGGCATGATCACTCGTCCGCATCTTGGGCTTGTTGGAGAAGCTGGACCGGAAGCGATCATACCTTTATCGAGTAATCGCAGAAGCCGGGCCTTGAGTCTGTATGAAGATGTGGGGCGGTCGTTGGGTGTTAAACCATTTGCCAACGGTGGGATCATCAATTCGACTAAGGCTGCACTTGGTGGGCGTAAACGTGCTGAGTCTGTCTGGAACGATAAAGGTAATTCCTCACAATCGGCAGCGCCAATAGTCATTGAACATAAACCAAGCATTTTCATCCAAGGGAGTGCTGATCCAGGCACGGTGAAACTCATCGAGCAAGCTTTACGCCAATATGAAGAAAGATTTGGCCGTATGTTCGAACAATATCAACGCCAGAAAGGGAGGGTGAGTATGAGTGGGCCAGTATAGGACAATTCAAGGCGATATGTGGGATGCCTTCGCTTATAAGGTATACGGAAATGAAAAGCTGTTTCCTATCCTGATGGTGGCTAATCCTCAATATATAACCGTGGTAATTTTTGATGCCGGCGCTCAGCTCGTCGTTCCCGATCCACCAGAGGAAACGGTGGACGACCTCCCACCATGGAAGCGAGATGATGTCGATTGAGACAAGCGAATGTCCTTGTGAATTATAACGGCAAGAACATCACGCAGGATCTTGCGGATTACAATCTGGACATTTCCTTTACCGATGCTCCGAGTGGAGAACTGGACGACCTGCAGATCAGGCTGTCTGATCGTGATCGCAAATGGCAAAAAACATGGGCTCCCGAAGAAGGAGACAAGATACAAGCAAGCATCGAGGTCGTAAACTGGTACAAGGAAGGTGACCGTAAGAAATATAATTGCGGTACATTCCATGTAGATGGGCTGACCTTCTCCGGAGTGCCTGATGAAGTAACAATAAAGGCTGCCTCATTTCCTGTATCTTCAGACGTAAGACAAGAAAAACGAACGAAAGTATGGGAAAAGGTAAAGCTATCTACAATCGCCCAGGACATCGCGAGCCGTGCAAAATTAAAGCTTGTGCGCGAGGTTCCAGATGATCCGTCCTATGATCGCATTGAGCAGTTTGAAAAAACAGACTTTGCATTTTTGTTGGAGTTGACGTCGCAAGAGGGAATTGCAGTAAAGGTAACCGACAACAAACTGGTGCTCTTTGATGAGTCTAAATTTGAAAAAGGAAAATCAGTGGCCACTTTTGAGTGTGGTAAAGACAACATACTGAGCTATTCTTTTGACTGGTCGGCGGAGAATTGCGCATACCGCGGTTGTGAACTCACCTACGATGAGACCATAAAGACCACTGTTAAAACGCCCGGCAAGGACAAGGATAATGGGGGCTCTATATTTGAGCCGATGGCCTTAAAAGCTAAGACCACAAAAACCGATGGCGGGATATTTGAACCGGGTGGGGGAAGCTCAACGAAACCCAAACCTGTTAAGAAGCCTAAAAAGGGCAAAGCCAAGTCGATTAAACAATCGAATAAGGTAACCTATATACCGCCCGGTGCTCCTGCATCCGGGCCCATTTTGCGTATAAAAGAGAATGCATCCTCTCAAGCCGATGCTCGACGTATTGCCAAAAATCGGCTACGTGAGCGGAACAAGCTCGCAAATAAGGCTACAATGACAATCGTTGGAGATATCCGGATCACAAAGGGTGTGGTTGTTACTGTTGCCGGTTTTGGACGCTTTGACGGGAAGTACATCGTGGATAGCGTTGTGCATCAAATCGGCGGAGGCGGATACCAGACACGGATGGATATCAGAAAGATATTGGGGTGGTAATCATGCAATGGGTGAAGATCGGGACGGTTTCAATTCTTAATCCGGAGGATATGACCGTGCAGGTTGTATTTGATGGACTGGATACATCGGTATCAGATGAGTTGTCTATTGTCATTCCTCCATCGCGCGCACAGGAGTACCATATGCCTGACGTAGGTGATACTGTGCTATGTGTGTTCACGGAGTCGCAGGGATTTTGCATCGGGATGATACAGGATGCTACACCGGAGATGACTGCGGGTGAGTGGGGGATTTTGTTTGATGACGAGAACCAAGTAATGTATAAGGACGGAATATTGTCCGTGAAAGCAAAGGAAGTCATCTTTGAAGGGACAAAGGTTACTATTACTGCTCCTGAAGTGATTGTGACGGGTGATTTCAAGGTATCCGGTACAATCAATGGATTAACCCCGGGAAGTGGTAGCTTATGATTGGCGCTTTCGGAGAAGTGAACTTCCTGGTATCCGACACAAAAATTCGGACTTTTGATGACTTCCGCAGATCCTGTACAGGTAGGTGGGCGGATCATGAGGTTATCGGAAAAAAGCCGCTATCACAATTCATCGGTCCTGGACTCGACTCCATTACTTTTAAAATGCGCTTTGACGCATTTCTCGGGCTTAACCCACGAGTTGAGATGGACCGTCTGGTGACGATGGAGCGCTCTGGAAAGCCGTACACTCTAACCATAGATGATAAAGCCTTGGGGGTCTATAAATGGACAATACGGCAGCTGGATGAGGATTTTATAACCGTCGATAACGCTGGAAGGCTTCTTGTCTCTGAAGTTACCATCGAGCTAAAGGAGTATGTACAATGATTGTAAATTTTGCTCCAAAGAATCTTGTCGAAGAGCTGGATCAAAATATTAAGTGTATTACTGAGACTATTGCGGGATCAGTGCCTCTCGCTCGATCATTTGGTATTGATCAGGCTGATATTGATACTCCGGTTAACTTTGTACAGTCCCAAATGACAAACAAAATCATCTCAGCGATCCAAGATTTCGAGCCCCGTGTTGTTGTTGATTCAGTCACTTATGATACAGACGATGCTGGCAAGGTTAAACCATACGTTAAATATAGCATCGCGGAGGAGGCGATGACGTGAGCAGCAGCTTTGACTCACTGCAAGACATTGATTTTATAGAAGTAGATGCAGCATCAATTCAACATAGCATCATAACCACTTTCGAGGGGCTTATCGGTAAAAAGCTGTTTCCGGCTGATCCGAGACGCCTCTTTGTTTTGGGGTTGGCTCAAATCATTATCCAGCAGCAAATTTTACTTAACCACAACAAAAAGGCAGACTTGCTCAAATATGCAGTCGGTCCGAAATTGGATCATATTGGGATCATGCAGGATGTAACTCGTCTACCTGCAGCAGCCGCCAGGACGACAATCACATTCACTCTCTCTGTGCCCCTTACATCGGCAATTATCATTCCAGCGGGTACCCGGACTGCTCCACAAGGGGCAGACGGTTCGCTGTTCTTTGTTACTGATGATGTTTTAGAGATTCCTTCAGGAGCTCTTGTGGGGAGCGTGACAGCACTGTGTTCGATTCCAGGAGCATTGGGGAATGAATTCCTTCCGGGACAGATAGACACGCTGATTGACCCCATCCCGTTCGTTCAGAGTGCGGTGAATGTTACTGAGAGCGCGGGAGGTGCAGCTGGAGAAACGGATGACGCATTCCGTGAGCGGATCCGGACAGCGCCGGAAAGCTTCTCGGTAGCTGGCCCCGAAGGTGCATATCGTTATTGGGCGATGACGGCCAGCTCATCGATTGTTGATGTTGCGGTAACATCTCCTGCAGAGCGAGAGGTCGTGGTGGTGCCACTCCTTACAGGTGGGAAGATGCCGACACCAGATATCTTGGACGCTGTTAACGAAGCTTTGAATGATCGTACAGTCCGTCCGCTTACAGACCATGTGACTGTCCAAGCACCAATCCCAATCAACTACGACATCACTTTAACCTATTATGTAGCCCGGAGTCGCGCGGCAGAATCAACCTCCATACAAGCAGCAGTCATAGCAGCTGTAGAAGCATACAGGCTTTGGCAAAGGTCCAAGCTCGGACGGGATATTAATCCATCGGAGCTTATTTGGCGTGTAATGGGAGCGGGAGCGCTGCGGGTTAACGTGGCAGCACCTGCTTTTGTTGAGGTGTCTGAGATACAACTAGCTCAGGATACCCAGGTTGTCGTCACATATGGAGGACTGGCAGATGATTGATCTTAAGAGTATCAGCATGCTTAATATGCTGCCGGATAATTTCAAACGTGATCCTAATATATCAGCATCAGCCCGTGCGCTAGATGATCAACTTCGAAGTTTATCTGACCAGATCATGAGACTCCCACGGTTTTCGCGCATGGATGAACTTGATGACGAAGAAGCCGACGAACTGGCCTGGCAGTTCCATGTGGACTTCTACGACCCGGCGCTGCCGATCGAGCAGAAGCGGGAACTGGTGAAGAACGCTTTCCGGTTTCATCGTAGGAAAGGCACACCTGCTGCCGTTGAGGATCTTATCTCGATTCTCTTTGGTGAGGGTAAAGTCGAGGAGTGGTTTGAATACGGTGGCGTTCCTGGTCGGTTCCAAGTCATCACCAATAACCCAGCAGTAACTCAGGAGCGTGCTCAGGAGTTTTACCGAGCTGTCGAGTCTGTTAACAGGCTATCTGCCAAACTGGAACGGGTCATCTTGTCTCAGGTTGAAGAAATCCGCAATTATACCGGCTTTGCAATTCAGATTGGCGAATTTATTAGAATTTAGGTAGGTGATTAGATGTCGTCCTTTACGAAGGCATTAACGAACAAAGGGTTAGCTCTGCAAGCCAAGGCACAGGCTGGAGTCCAGCTAAAATATACCAAGTTTGTAATCGGCGATGGACGTCTTACTGGACAGTCGATGCCCGCGCTCACTAATATTATAAGTCCGAAAAAAACAGTACCAATCACAAAATTAAAAATGCGGCCTCCTAATGAAGCTATAGTCGGATTTGTTCTGTCGAATCAGGATGTTGCGACGGGCTTTTTCTTTCGTGAAATGGGACTCTTTGCTATGGATCCGGATGAGGGTGAAATTCTATATTGGTATGCAAATGCAGGGGAGACTGCTGATTACATCCCACCAGGTACGAATGGCATAGTGTCATTATTGGAAGCTGAGAACCTGGTTGTTAATGTCGGTTATGGAGCAACCGTTGATGATACGCAGGCCGGGGCAACTAATGGTAAATGTGTAAAGTTTGCTTATGCGACAAACGGAAACGGAAAAGCCGCTATAAGCGGTGATACTCTCAAAGGTCTACTAGGGAACAAGGCTGGGCAATTTAAAGTGCGGGCAAGGCTCAAAGTGGACAATACGGCTTCAACTGTTAAATCATTCGTTCTCTGCATGCAAAATCCTCAAACAATGACGCCATTCGAACAGCATAAAGGGGATGGGGTTCCGAGTGATGACCAGGTAATGTTTTCGCCGAGCGAACTGAAGACGGACTGGACATGGGTGGAATTACCTTTTTATTGGGACGGCGTGCAGCCTGTTGAGTTATGGACCGGAAGACCCCCTGGTCTATCTCCCGGAACAACGATCTGGGAGGATCAAATACAATTTGTCGGTGAAAACACAAGCGGAAACAGTGATGTTATCCAAAAAAGTGTTGATATCTTAGCATTTGTGGGGCAGGCAACTAATGTGTCCGCGAGTATAGATCAATCGCTCGTGTATGTAACGCATCCGGAATTACAAGAAGCGATCGATGGGGTCAAAGTTGTGATACCTGGAGCCACTCTTGATAAAGAGGGTATCGTTCAGCTGTCCAACGCGACGGACGGAGTGAGGGAGAATGTGGCGCCAACGGAGAAAGCCTTGGGGTTGGTCATGAAAGAAGCGCAGGAGGGAAAGCAAGCTGGAATTGATCGTAAAGCGGAAGTGGTTGCCGCGCTCAATTCCATTGGCGTAATGGCATCCACAAGCGAGTCATGGACGCAGCTCTTACCAAAGATTGCTGCGGTGATCCGAGCAACAGGTGATGCAACAGTAGCAGATGTGTTAACAGGGAAAAAGTTCTCAAATGCTAACGGAAACGGATTGACTGGTACAATGCCAAATAGGGGTGCACCAGCGCTTAAAGTGGGTGATACCCTGCTTGCTGGGTATTACAGCGGAGGAAAAGTTGGAACACCTCCAGTGGGAAAGCAGGAATTTTCTACTGTAGGGACCTATAATTTCACTATTCCTGAAGGTGTAACCAGGATAACTGTTGTACTCTCTGGGGGAGGCGGCGGCGGTGGCGGTGGGTACAATGGCACTGCAGGCGGTGGCGGCGGAGCTACAGGAGGGGTCAGCATAGGTACACTTAATGTTGTTCCTGGTCAAAGCTGTAGTATTGTGGTAGGAAGCGGTGGCAAGGGCGGTAATGGTACTACTGGTGGCAGTGCTGAGAAAGGTAGCGATGGCGGAAGCTCAAGCCTTAGCGTCAACGGTTTTACAATTACCGCATATGGTGGAGGTGGCGGGTACCCTGGAACCTATAACGGTGGATCTGGTAATCCAGGAACAGGTGGTAGCCCTGGTTCCGGTTTTTCTACGTACGGTTTTGGTGTCTCTGGGGGAAGTGGCGGGAGTGCGCCTAAAAATAATGGTGTTGGTGGGTATGGAGCAAAGCATGGATTTGGTAGCGGTGGCGATGGTGGTTCTGGTGATGGTATCTCAATTGGTGGTAGTGGCAGCAGCGGTAGCAGCGGTAGAGTATTCATTTTATATTAGATAGGAGGTTTTCTGAATGAAAATAGTTAGCTTACAAGAAAATGATACAAAAGCGAAGGTTATAGCCACTTACACAAACGAAACTCTAATAACCCATGTTGATGTCAGTAAATTACCTGAACCAGAATCAAAGCTAGGTAAAGTTGCAGAACTATGCATAAACACAACCACTAACGAATTGTTTTATGAATATATCGATGTTCCATTAACCGAAAGTGAAAAACTTTTGAAAGTCCGATTAGATCAAGCAGAAGCAGAGACTGAACTCATGAAAAAAGCTCTTGAGGAACTTATTCTGTCAGGTGGTGGATTATAATGGCAGAGTTTATGGCGCAACGTATTGTTGACGGAGCTCAAAATTATTCTTTCGTAATAAGTAAACGGCCAGACCTTAAGGGCGGGATTGATGCTTACCTGACTGAAAAGGAACGTACCGATCTTATAGTTTCGTAAGGACCAACGCCAATAGGCGTTTTTATTTTGCCCTCGGGAGTGGTCCGGGGGCAGTTTTATTTAGAAATAGAGACAGGGGGAAGAAGGGTGGACTATAAGACGATGATCGCATTAATAGCAGCTATAAGTGGGATTATCCTTGGGTGGTTGGGGAAAACCCGATCCTACAGACAGGACATAATCCAAGAGGCGGGAGCTGATGCTTTGCAGCGTGCAGACGTGGATTATATCAAACGTGGTGTGGATGATATAAGACTCGAGCAGCGTGTACAAGGTCAACGAATTGACGCATTGTCTGAGCGCGTTACAAGGGTGGAAGAGTCGGCAAAGCAGGCTCATAAACGGTTGGATCGCAAAGAAGAAATGAATGGAGGCGTATAGAATTATGGATTGGAATATGATTTGGACATTGATTGACCCGCGGCTGCTGATCGTGGTGGCGGCATGCTGGATTATTGGATTTATTCTCAAAAAGACGCCGCGCGTACCTGATTGGATCATTGTTTATGTCGTGGTGGTATTTGCTGTAGCTCTTACTGTATGGCTGCTTGGTTGGGGACCAGAGTCGCTTATACAGGGCATCTTAGCTGGGGCCTTTGCTGTGTTTGGGCATCAGGTGGTCAAGCAGGCAAAGAACGGGGCTGATCAGGAATGATTAAATCTGAGTTTATCGCAACAATTGCACCATGCGCTGTTAAGGATATGCAGGTAACAGGCGTTCCTGCATCTCTCACGATAGCTCAGGCCGCGCTGGAGTCCGGATGGGGAGCTAGTGGGCTGACCAAACAGGCTAATAACCTATTTGGCATAAAAGGTAAGGGGACAGCCGGCAGCTGCACTATGCCAACAAAAGAATATGTTAATGGCAAGCAGATCACGGTAAATGCTGCATTCCGGGCCTATTACAACTGGTCAGAATCCGTTGCAGATCACTCCAAGTTGATCCTCAATGGTACCAAGTATAAACCCACGAGATACCACGGCGTCCTGAATGCTGATTATAAAACAGCAGCCTTGGAGATTCGGAAAGGTGGGTATGCAACTGATCCAAATTACACACAGCTGCTGATCAATATCATTGAGCAGTACAAGCTTTACCAATATGACTTAAAGGAAGGTGAACAACCAATGACAGCAGCAGAGCAGAAGGAGTTTGAAGAACTTAAAAGCACCATTAAGCAGCAAGCAGAATGGATTAAATCCCAAAAGGAACTGACTGAAATGCCGTGCCCGTCTTGGGCGAAGGATGCTTATGCATTTTATAAACCGTATATTGCTAACGAAAAGGGCAGCTATGACTTTTGGCGGCAGCTCGTGATCAACTACCGGAAAGAAAATAACATCATAGTAAACAAATAAATCCCCCAGGAAAATAATAATATCCCTGCTGGATAATATGTGAGCGGCAGGGATATTTTTTAATTTCTATAAGATTCCTTAATGAAGAATAATGGACCTTTGCAGATCTTCTATATCGCAAAACGGAATCCAAATAACCCCATCGTCTGTTGTTATTTTAGCTCTGTGCAGGTCCATTGTTAATTCAGCTGTTCCAATAATAATTTCCCCGTTACTTAACCGTATAATTACCTTTTGCCCATACGATGCCGCAATAGTGTATTCAGCTTCGATCATTGATTCATGTCACCCCTTGAACGTTTCTCTTAATTTCGTCATCGAATTTTGATTCTATAACGAAACCCATATTAAACACCACCTGCAATTTTTTCTAAGAGTCAACCGCTAAGGAAAAATTTCCTGACCTTGATCGGCGGGACGCCTATTTTGAGTAATCGTTTCTTAAAAAGGTTCCAAAATTAAGAATTAGTTGCTTTGTATCAGGTCCAACCTGCCTTAATTCTCGTGCTATCTCGGACTCATTGGAAATAATTTGTTTGTCTTGTCTAACAAAATCGCCGTATGTTGTAGAAATTCTACTTGTATACCTGAGCGTTTCGAAATCAACTTTTGGACTGATGTCTGGATCCTGGTCGGAATTTTCTACAGTCCTTAATTTTGGATCAGAGATTTCGAAATCAGTAGCACCAAGGTTTGCCGGGGCTTCTTCTGAAGTGCTTGATGTTGGACTCGAGGGGATACCAATACTAGGATCATCCGCTGATAAATGTACAGTAAGAGCTACTCCAAAAATCAACATTATTGCAGAGAAGGTTGTTAAAGATATTTTTTTTAACATGGTTTATTTCCTCCTTATCAACACGATACAACTTATATAATTATAAACTCTCATTCTAATTATAGTGATATTGACGAAAAACTATAACAATAATTTTCCAATAGTTTTACCGAAGAAGGGGAAGAAGGGTGAAGCAGGAGGAAATTTACATTGATTATCGAACGCCTGTTTGGATATAATTTAAGAACAATTGTTCTTGTCATTACATAATCAGGAGGCGAGCTAATGCTTGCAGATATCGATCGTAAAATACTCCGGATCCTTTACAACTATTCCAGTGGTCGAAGACGACTGCCATCTATGGAAGAACTGATCATAAAAACAGGTAAGAGCAAGCAGGACATCAAGCAGTCGCTGATCAACCTTGAAGATCAAATGTTCATCATCTGGGATAATAAGCGCCTGGTCCAATCAATTAAGATTTTGAACGGCTGGGAACATGGTGGAACTGTAAAAGAAGAGCGGAAACCAAGCACAACGAGCAACACAGATTACTGGACTCAATATTAGGAGGGCGTGTTGCATGGCAAAGAAACTGGAGGGCAATGGGTTATTTGAATCATCTCGTTGGTTATTACCAGAGCATCGTGAGGCGTACTCACATCAGCTGACACACAAGGACCCAATTATTAAGCCGGTGATTGATGAGCAGGAATGGCAGCAGATCGGGGAAGTATTGAGCGAGTCGTTTAATGAACATGTTCGTATTACAATCAAAGTCTTTGATCCGTATGAAGAAATAGAGTTAAGCGGCTTTGTTACGGTAATCAATATGTTTCTGAAGGAAATCAAACTCCGCAATGAGGATGATTGGGACTGGATTAAATTCAATGACATTTTGTCGGCAAGTACATAAAGAAAAAGACCGCTGAGGCATATTGCCTATGAGCGGTCTTTGTTTATTTAAGTATCTTTTTTATAAGCTTAAAAATGTCAAATGTAGTGCGATTATAAACCTTGTTGTATGCTGCTTTCTTAGGGTTTCTGAGCCATCCATAACCGCGGGGCATCTTTATTCCGGCTCTATGTACAATCTGTCTCTTGATGCTGGTTCGGGCTGCTATGCGCTTCTTAATGCTTGGTTTACGCATTCCGATTTTCAACTGCGTCACCCCTTATAATTCCCCTTAGTTTCCATCTTTCAGTTCATTATACAAGTCCTTTGCTTTTTCTATTTCACCTTGTTCGATTAAATCAGCAAGTTTAAGACATTTATCTTTTTCAAGTGCAGTCGGAAATTCAACGGCCGTCCTAATTGCTTCAGCAGTTTTTTTTCTCTCATCAACAGTCGGGTTGTTCTCCATGAGAAGTAACTTAGTTTCCATCAATACCGGCTCTTTGTCTAGCTTATCTTTTTTGCTGGCGCAGGCAGATAACAATATGATTACTGCTATCGCAATTAGAGTAGCTTTGGTCAATTTTTTCAAGATCATTATTTTTTCACCTCACGTAAGAGACGATTTTTAATTAGTTTATCAGAGACTGGTGGGATTTTCCACGAATACATTCAATTCCAAAAGTCATCCACCCGTACATCAAATCCGTTCTTGCGGAGAGTAGAAACGACTAGATACTTTGAACGGATCTGTATTTTATCCGTGTTTTTTTCTCCGTCACATAATCTCCCTATAACGTTCCTGCTTAACCCAGCCTCCTTAGCAAGCCAATCTTGCTTTATTTTGTTTTTATCGAGATACCGTCCTAATGGTGATCTACTCTTACCTAATCCATACATATACTGACCGCCTCCCTATTATTCAGGGTGGACAATCTATGAAAAATTTATTCATTGGTTGAAGCAATTTGAGCAAGCTATGTGCCATAGATATATAACCAGATACGTCACTGCGGCGTCCGGCCGGGGCTGAGTGGTGTAACCAGATACACAACCAGAGGAGGTGCTTGGACTACATGATAGCCGCGATTGATCCAGGCAACTGCAACACTAAGTTCGTAGGTTTGCAGCAAAACCCTTTTATATTTCCATCGGCTATTGGAGTTAATGACCTAGCACGTAACCTTAAACGAGATCCTAGTCCATATGATTTCGAATGGCGTTACGAAGGTAAATGTGGTTTTGCTGGCACTCTTGCGCTCGAGGAGAGCGAGTACGTGGAGAGCCGGAAGGATGACTCCAAAGCGCACTTTGACGCTAAACTGCGGACGCTGATTGCTCTGCACCGATTCGGAGCTGGAAATGAATTTGATATTGTTGTAGGCCAGCCGATTGAGACGCACACGGATTCCGAAAAGATGGCTATCAAGAAAATGTACATCGGGCGGCATGATCTGACGGTAAATGACCAGCGCAAGATCATCACCGTAAATAGATGCGAAGTATCACCGGAAGGGGCGGCTGCGGGACTCCTGGTTGCCCCAAACACTGGCATGATCCGAGTTATCGATATCGGTAGCGGCAGCGTGAACTTTGCAACGATCATCAACCGAAAATTTAATAACCGTGGCAGCTGGACCTTTACCGAGGGGATGGAAAGTAAACGTGAACTACAGCCGGCTGCCTTCGCTCGACAGATCGCCTCCAAGGCAATAACCCGTAAATGGTCCGCGGCTGATAAGGTGTACCTGGTTGGCGGCGGTGCGGCGGCATTGCTGACTCACCTGCAGGAATATTTCCAGCATGCGCAGCTGATCGATGAAGATCCGTCCACAGCAAACGTCCGTGCATTCCTCATGATTGCGAGGCGAGTTTATGCCTAAACAGATAGTGCGAATACAGGTTACGTTTAATGTGCTAGACCCGGATCAGCAGCGGCTGTATGAGCATGTTTACGGAAAGATCAATTCCTCGGGATATCTTAAGCGGTTGATCCAGCGAGATTTGGACGGTGTGATGTTTAACGTTGGTGGTACTGTGGCGGAAGCATTGAGCACAGATGATGACTTTAACCTGGGAGGGTTTATATGAGCTTCCTTATCAAAAAAATTATCAAGCAGCTTGCCGAGAAGACAATTGCCGTCGATCCATCCGATGTGATGTCTCAGATTAACGCAGAGGATTTATTACATTTGGTCAAAGACCTGATTTTGTAGGGGGATGAAAACATGCGTAAACCAGTCAAGACTGCTCTGGCCACGGCAGCTGTTACAGTATATTTCCTTTGTCCGGCTTACCGTTACTACATCATCGGCACATGGATCGGCATGAAGATCATGAGCGATAAAAAGCCAAGAACCTATGTTATCGCCAAAGGTACGAAGCAGTATGACAGACTAAGGGGCTGTATATGATGTGGGAAACCATTCTGAGGATCATTAGCAAAAGCAGAAACATCGAGGAGCTGCAGGCCATCAAAAGCGGAGTGATCGAAGCATACGATGGGGCACCTACTGGAATGTTTAAAGATGTGTTGCATATCAGCGGATTTCGGGCGCGTGAGGTCATCGAAGCAGTAAACCAACGTATTGATTATCTGGATAGTCAACAGCATTCGTTAGATGCCGTTTTAGATTGGATCAAAGACGCCTTACTTTAAAGGAGCGTGACTTTTTATGATTAGCTTAATACCGTTTGCTCAACTGGCAGGCGTGGGAATAGTCGCACATGTCGTTGAGCGAAAACTCGAACGTGCCGGCCATGGTGGCAGGGTCGTCTTGGTTCGGATGTCGACATATGTAGTCTGTGCCGGGATCGCCTTGTACCAATGGCGTATTGCGTTACGTATGCTGGGGCTTGCCTTTGGTGTCCATGTGAGCTGGTGACATATGCAGCAGCATATGCAATTGAGCATGTAATTGCATATGTATCTCTGAATATGTAATACGGGCTTAAAAACCTGCTGTTATAGCAAAAATGAAAAGTGTTAGGAGCGACGCGAATGGTAGTGAGCGGAGTAACGACAACAGCGGCAATTAAATTGATTGGAGCAGGAGGGAGCGGGGCTGCGGCTTGGCTTGTCTGGCGCGGTATGCCGGAACAGGTTATCAGGCGTAAGCTAATGGGTCTTTTTCGAACGGGCAATCTGTATTACACGATAATTGGGTACAAGGGGCGTGAACTCCGGAGTTACCCAATAATAAAACGAGTGACCATGTATTTCGACAGGACCGAAGCTGCCTTTATTCTTCCAGTGGGAATGCCACCGGTGACGATAACCGACAACGAGTGGCTTTTCAGGCAAGTGTTTGGTCCAGGTGCAGAGTTGTCTTGTAGTGAGGACGCTAAGACATTTGTCATGCAGGTGTACAGTACGTCCGTGGCTCCGTTTGAGTACGATTGCGAGCAGATAGACCAATGTATCGGAAAACTACATCTACCTATCTACGTGGGGCGTAGTCGGTCTGGAGACGTGGCGTATGACATGGTAGAGCATCCGCATCTGCTTATCGCCGGGGAGACCGGTAGTGGGAAATCAGTTGCCGTTAGATCGGTGCTAAGCACGTTGCTCCGATCAGTTCCTGAACTGGAACTATATTGTGCCGATATGAAGCGCAGTGAGTTCCATCTGTTTCGTGGAATTGCTCAGGAGGTTGTCATGGACGCTGTTGGGCTGCATGCAATTGTTCTTAAGCTACGGAGGGAAATGAAGAATCGCGGAGATCTACTGGATCGCCATGAGGTCGCCCACGTAAACGATCTGCCTGAGTGGGACCGCCCTTCATATATTATTCTGGCTGTAGATGAGGTAGCATTGCTCAAAAAGGAAAAGAGCATTATGGAGGGCATCGAGGAGATCAGTACAATCGGGCGTGCCCTGGGTGTCTTCCTGATCCTGTCCATGCAGCGGCCGGATGCAGATGTATTGGATGGAAAGCTGAAGAATAACTTGACGGTCCGTATGGCGTTCCGACATGCTGATGAGATCAATAGCCGAATTACCATTGATGGGGGCGAAGCTGCCACGATTAAACAAAGTGAGAAGGGGCGTATGATCTTCAAATTCGATGGGTGCCGATATGTTCAGGGGCCGCATTTGGACCTAAAAGAAGCTTATGAGATGCTCGCTCCATACCGACGGACGGAAGCTGTCATGCATCAAGAGCAGACAGCAACAACAGAGCCGCCAGAGCAAGAGGTTGAGTATGTGGAGGTGGGGTTACTATGATTGCGAGAGACAAGGCCATTCTGGCCGACCTGGAACGCTTCCGTTGCTTGTCCCGAGATGATATTGCTGACCTACATTTTACACACACCAAGCACCCAGTAACTCATGCCAATATGGTCCTTAAGCGGCTGCGGCGTGATGGCCTGATCAAGTGCTCGATAGAGCGGCGCAAGTATATCTACTTCCCAGCGGAGCGGACGATCAAGACGGACTCTCAGAAGATCAATCACTTCTTGGCGATAGCTGACTTTTACAAGCAGGTTCGTAAGGCTGAGCAGCCCAGGATATTTATAGTGGAACCCAAATATGGGAAAGGGCTTCCTGAACCGGATATCTTTATGATATGGAAGGCAGCTCCATGGTTCGTAGAGATTCAAAGGACTCATTACACGGACCGGGTGATGGCCGATAAGCTAAATCGGTATGAGCAGTATTATGTGAGTGGAGCGTGGGAAAAGGAGCTGTGGCAGCCTGCGGGGAAGAAGGTGTTTCCGTATTTGTGGATCGTGGGAGTAGGGCGGTACAAGGTGGAAGGACGTCCATACAGAGTCTATCAGAGCTCGGTAGAGGACATGATAAAACGTATAAAATAGGAAAAATGTACTACCCTAATATCCCAAACATGGTAGAATACTCCTTGTTACATAAAAAATAAGAGGGTGCATTAAGTCATTATGAAAAGCAGGGGCATAATCATAATTGGATGCTGTATGTTCATGGCTATTTTAGGAGGGTGTTCAAACGAATTAAAAGATGCTAAAAAGAATGCAGATGCTGGAATGTATATGTATGAGGAATCACAAGAACTGGATGGAGATGATAAAGTCGAAGCTGGTCTGAAGTGGTTGTTCGGTATATTAGATGAAACGGACCTTCCTCAAAAACAAATGGATAACGAGTTAAGGGACAAAAGAAATAATGTACTTAACTTGTTATCTGAGAAGTATATGATGACTGATGAGGAAATTAAGGAAATATCTAGCATCAAAGAGGATGACAGTCGAAATGCGAAGATCGATAGTATATACAAACCAATCGCTGAAAAACTTGCTAAAAAACAGGACTTAGAAGAATGGAAGCAGCAGCGAGAACGTTTGAAACAAGTTGCCAACATGGATCCTACGATTGGTATGACAAAAAAAGAGGTTGAAGCTTCTTTGTGGGGAACGCCTGATAGTATTAATACTACAGTCACAGCGCACGTTAAGAGCGAGCAATGGGTATATGATGGCTATCGATATGTGTATTTTGATGATGGTATCGTAACGTCGATTTCATACTAGAAAAACGAATTTGTTTGACAATATTTAGAACGGCATGATAGTATACACGCATAACATTGACATTAGCGAAAATTGAAAATTTATTTATCACAGGATACGCAACTCGATTCTTTGAGAGCGTTGATTCATGGAGGAAATCCTGGGATATGCGGCGAGAACTCAAGCCGCCAAAACTTCAGGGAGGAAGTTTACCGTCTTTCAAAAAAACCATTGTCGTTGCCCATAGTCAACGAGAAAGTGTGGTTTTTATAAAAGATGAGTTACTTCTTCTAAAGTTTTGGCGGCTTTTTTGCGTTCTCTTGAAAGGAGTGGAACTGGATTATTTTACAAGTATGTATTTCGACACTTTGTGACACCGGAAGTTACTGGAAGAAGGTAGAATAGGTTGTAACCCATGCGGGTGACAATCAGCTCGCGGGAGAGTAGAAAACTACTCGCGCCTGTTGTGAACGACATTAAGGATGTATAGATCTGAGATGTGACAATCAAGAATTTGAGCGGCATTAAATGCGAATTCAAGGGACATTTTTCGTTCTCCGCTAACGAGTTTACTTACATACTGACGTGAAACGCCCATTCTCTTCGCAAAGCTTGCCTGACTCATTTCTTTATCGTTTAGTCGTTCCAGCAGGAGACATTTCCCGAGCTGGAGACTCATGTATTTCTCCTTCCCAGTCAATTTTTGTACACATTATGTTCGTGTTTTTGTTCGCATTTTTAATGAGATGATGATATACTCAATCTAACATCTCGTACGGAAATAAATTACATCTGAGGAGCGATGCTTATGAAGCATAATAAACTTAAAGTAATCGATCTAGAAAAACATTTACTACAGTTAGAAAGTGAAGGAAAAGACACTTCAGAACTAAGAGCCTTTTTAACGAGTTTGCTACTTACCCAAACAGCGCCTGAGTCATCTTGAGATATCGTTCCTTTTCTTCTTCAGACAACACACGACCTCGGAATATGAGATTGTTGTTTACTAGATCCTCTATGTCGATGCTATTATCCCCTTTTGTATCGGAAGATGCGTGAGGGGTTTTTATGTTTCTCTTTAAAAATAACTCTTGAAGTTCTTCTAAAAATTCACTTAATGATTTTTGCCCTGTAATGTACCTTTCATCATGTTGTATGAGGGCATCCTTAATATTCTTATAGTTGTATACAGTATTGAACTCTTCAAGTGCCTCAACTTCTTCCGCTTTAGTCCTATTTTCCTCTTCTGAGCTCAAATAATCAGGGTACCATTTATCGAGTCGATCCTGTTCGTCACTTAACATATTAATTCTTCCGCCAAATATTTTATATAAATCATTGTGCCAAGATCCTGGGAAAGTCCCCTCATCAGTTCTTATTATTCTTAGAAAAGACAGTATATTATTTAATGTAATCTCTTCGTTACTATAAACTTCTATTAATTGTTCCTTTTCTTCTAAACTTAAATTCCCCCATTGACCTGCTTGTTCCATTAATTCTAAGAAATTAATACCCAATGCATGTGCTAATTTTTGCATGACAGGTGCTTTAGGGGGATTTCTTTCCCCACTCTCTATTCGAGATAAATGTGAGTGACTTATTCCAGCATTCTCAGCAACCTCAGTCAAAGTTAATTTTTTCGCTTCACGAGCAGACTTGATAAACTGACCAAAATTATTCATAAAGTTCCCACCATTCATTAGAATCCATTGACTATATTCTATACTAATTTGCTGATTGACAAAAGTAATTATACATGTGTTTTGTCAAAAAGCAAAGAAAATCTAAGGAAATAATGTGTCAAATGACAAAATAGGACCAACAAGGGTTATTTTGCCTGAATATGAAATAATATGACATTTTGCTTTTTGACACAAATGGCTTAACATTGGCTTTGTCAAAAGGCACAGAGGAAAGCGAGGTGAATAGAGCGATGAAAGGTGCAGGTTTGAATGTCGAAAAATTAACTGCTTATTTACATGAGAAAGATTTGAACACCTCAAAACTAGCAGAAAAAATTGGGGTGTCCCCTTCTTGTATGTCAAGAGTACTAAACCAAAAGAGAGAACCAAGTGGGTTGGTGTGGAGCGGTCTTATTGGGTACTTTGGAAAAAAGGTTTTTGATTACGTGATTTTTTTTGATATCAATGTGTCAAATGACACAATGGATAAAAATCGAGGAGGCAGTCACTAATGCCTGAAATTAACGACATCCCAGCAGGAGTAGCCGAACACTACAACAACCTTCACCGTTTCCTAAACAGTGGCCTCATTGATCCTTTGAAAGTCGATTTCGTCCGCATGGAAATAGCCACAATCGAACGCGAAATAGGCATCAAGCCGCAACCATGAAACCACTCCTGATCGTCTTCACGATAATCCTGTTTAATATCTGGGTTGCTCTCAGGCTTTGGCTGGTAGCAGAACTGAGAGAAAGGAGGAATTTCGATGAACATTCGAACTGAAAACTGGCTAGGCAATGAAATCCGATTTGTAGAAGTTTCACGTGGCGAATGGTTTGGAATTGCAAAAGATGTTGCAGATGCTTTGCAATACAGCAATACCAATGCGATGACTCGACACTTAAGATCTAAATTTCTCACATACGTCAGATTGACGGGTGTAAACCAGAAATTCACAGCCATCAGCGAGCAGGGCATTTATAAAGCCGTTACACGGTCACAACGTCCCGAAGCCGAAGAGTTTGAAGATTGGATTTTTACAATGTTGAAAACCATCAGACAATCCACCGGTTTAGAAGGATTCCAAATCTTCCGAATGTTGGACAAGGACCACCAGAAAGAAGCGATGCAGCATCTTAAATCGTCCTTGCGGAAGCCGGTCCGGGTTGATTTCATCAAAGCCAACACGATTGCAAACAAGGCGGTGTCATCCATGTACGGTCACCCCAAGATGATCAAGAAGGACCAGATGACACCGGACATGCTGGTAAGCCGGCAGGCGGTCTTGGACGATACGGTCAATCTGATGTCGGTCAAAGAGAAGTTCGCTCTAGATATCCCGATATCGAATGCTATTTACAGTAAATATCTGCACTGAAAGGAGAAGCTCATTTGAATCCAAACGAACTACGCCGCAAGATGGTCCTCGCTCTGGAAACTGAGAAACGCCTGCTGGCAGAGCACAAATACATCGAAGCACTGGATGCCCGAGCTGAGTATCGCACATATCGCAGGCAGCTGACTGGTAGCTGGGGCGATGGTGAACTGATTCCGGCAAGGGAAGCAAAGCCAGCATGATCAACTGAAACGAAGATTCCACGGAAGGGGGTGAACAAAGCTAATGAGCACAAAAACACGGAAGGATCTGATCGGCCTTAAAGGCACGGTCACCCGTCAAATTGAAGTCATGGACGCTCAGCAGCATGAAGATGGCACCGTTGATATTCTTGTCTCCGACAACATGGGCAACACGTACTGGACGGGAATGGACGGGGAAATTGATCTGGATTCGTAGGTCCTATTATTTTTTTGCCAAAATCGGGGTTCTGAGCCCAGAAACGGAGGCTAATATGGGAAAGCCCGTCGTGAATCGTTCTGAAGGAGAACTCTTCCAATTGTTCCGCAGTAACCTATCACCCGAGATTCAGGTAGACATCGATCGGTACCTCTACGTTTACGAAATGTATCTGGAAGAGAGCGATCCAGCAGTGCGGGAAGTGCTTCTTGGTGAAATGCAGCTTTATGAGCGCAAGTACAATCTTACGTTAAATCACACAAAAAAAGCCGCCCAGTGAGAGCGGTCAATTAAAAATTATCCGAATCCATCATAACACGAAAGACGAGGTGCGCAAATGGCAAAGCACTTTAGATTTATCCGTCTCGGTCTCCGGAACTTCGCCGGGCTTGAAGGTGACACAGCGGTTGAGTACGGCGATATTACCAAACTGTCCGGCAAAAATGGCGAAGGAAAATCATCCATTGGTACAGGTCCTGTATGGGCTTTCTGCGGCACGGACATTAACGGGAGCAAATATAATCCGTCTCCAACAACCTACGAGTTTGATCGTGTTTACTCAGCCCTGACCTTGGAGGTTGATGGAGAGCAAATCGAATTCGCTAGGGAGATCGACGAGAAGGGCAAGAACGCCACGTACATCAATTCGGTTCCCACTAAAGCCAAGGAATATGAGGAAGTGGTGGCTGCCTTATTCGATAAAGAGGATTTCCTTGCGATGTACAATCCAGGCTACTTTTTTACCCAACACTGGTCCAAGCAACGTGAGCAGGTCCTGAAATACTCCATTCCGCCGGCTAAGTCCGAAGTGCTTAAGGAAATGAGCCGGACAAGCCCGGATCAGAAAGCTAAGGAAATTAAGTTGAATCCAGCGGCAGCCAAGCTGGACGAGCTCATGAAGAAGCACTCGCTAGACGATCTGCAAAAAATTCACGGCGGCACGGGCGGGCAGAAATCGAAGCTGGAGAAGCAGCACATCGCCGCGCAGAGCCGGACCAGAACACTGCAGGAGCAGCTTGATCGTCTGCCCGATAGCTCAGGCAAAGATTTGGAATCATTACGATCCTCGGAAGCTGAATTACGAGAGCAAATCAAGATCGCCGATGCATTGCCTGCTAAGGCTCATGAAATCGAAATGAAGCACCGAGAAGTGGCAACCAAACTCCATCTACAACGTGAAAAAATCAACCAAAGTAAAGAGCGTTTCCTGGTGTTGCATGGTGAACAAATCGAAGGACATTGTCCAACATGCAAACAGGCTTTGGACAAAAAGTCTGTAGCCGCTGCTCAGGAGAACAAGGATACCCGTGTTGCTAAAGCTCGCGAAGCACACCAAGAACTCATTGATAAACGCATTGAACTGGAAGATGAGCTTGCAAGTATTATTCCCATCGATGTTGGTGACCTACCAAAGCAGGTTCGAGAACTGGAGAATCAGCTAAACGTCGTGCTGGATGATATCCGTAACCAGATAGCCTGCGAGAGAATAGAAGCTGATGTTACCGCAGCGAAAAAGGCCGAATCCGACACGCTCACCAACCTGAAAGAGTCCATATTCATATTGGACGCGATCAAAGCATATCGCGCCAAGGAAGCCGAGCTCCAGGCTGAAAAGGTCCAGTCGCTATTCACCAGATTGAAGATTCGCCTCTTCAAGTATGTAAAGACCAGCGGAGAGTATGAACCGGACTTCTCGATCCAGATGGACGGCAAAGATTATGTGTCCTTGTCTGTAGGAGAAAAAATCACTGCCGGGCTTGAACTAACCGAGGTGCTGCACAAGCAATCCGGCCTGATCGTTCCAACATTCATCGATGGGATCGGCGAGTACACAGGAAAGATTGCAGTATACGACCAGCTGATCACTGCAAGGGCGGTACACGATCAGGAGCTCAAGATCGAAACGGAGGTAGCAGTCAGATGATTAAAACAGTAACTTTTCAAAATTACAGATACTTCAGTGGTCCTTCATCTGATGCGTTTGTGATTAGACGTATTGAGAACGAACAAACAATCAGACTGGCACTGCCTTTCCACGAGGATACGCCAAACATTGATCTTACAATTTCTGAATCTCTCAATCTTAGAAATGCTCTTGAAGAACTAATTGATCTGAAGCTATTGAAAGGCCCTTCAGCTGCGGTATCTGTGGTACTAGAAACTGAAAAGCTGTTTCCTGAAACATTCGTTACTATTGCCGATCAGTCAAGGCTGAGTGCTCTATTTGAAAAATTCTCAGGCGATACAAGATCCGCCCGTAGGGCAAGATCGGCACTTAAGGATGCCATTGAAATACTCGGTTTGCGGTCGGGGGTGTACGAATATTGAAAAACGGTAAAAACCCATCTCGCCGCCAGAAGATCGCAATCAAAGAAGCAGGCTTTAACCCGGATAACTGGCTGGTATGCAAAGCGCTAGACGACCGTCTTGAACTCACCCATCGCTTAACCGGCACTACCAAAATCATTTACTTATAGGAGGCAATCATTCATATGGGAAATAATTCGCAAATCATGACACTCACTCCTGAAATCAAAGAAGTGTTCCCAGCAGAAGTTCTTGATGTAATCCGTACATCCCTTTGCCCCACAGCATCAGATCCGGAATTCCTTCTCTTTGCTCATAAAGCTGCATCTTACCGACTCGATCCATTCAAAAACGAAATCTTCTTTATCAAATATGGTAACCAGGCTCGCATCCAGTTCGCAGCGGAAGCATACCTCGCCAAAGCTCGTGAAAAGGAGGGCTTTCAGGCGCCAGACACTCAAACCGTTTGCGCGAATGACACCTTCAAAGCCCGTAAATTCAAAAATGAAAAGGGTGAGGACGACTGGGAGATTATCGATCATGAGGTTACTTTCCCACGCGGTTCCATCGTTGGTGCCTATTCCATCGCTTATCGAGACGGGTACCGTCCTGTCACTGTTTTTGTGGACAAGGAGCATATCGCACATGTCTATACCGGACAGAACAAGGACAATTGGAACAAATGGGAGCCGGATATGATCGGTAAGCATGCCGAACAGCGGGCGCTTAAAAAGCAATACGGCTTGGAGTTTGGTGACGAAAATGTTGAACAGCCGCCAGTTGCCGTCACTGATTCCTATGAACGCAAAGACGTGACGCCTGAGTCTGAAGCGATCAAAACAACGTCTAAACCTGAGCCTACCAAGGAAAAAGACGATGATGCCGAACAAAAAGTGCAGTTAAAAACTGAAATGAAGCGGAAATACAAACAGCTCGGCATCACAACATCCGAGGGAATCATATCTCACCGAGAAGAGTTTATGACGGTGAAGGGGAACGAGCCGACGATCGCAGAGGTAAAGGCTTACCTCAAAATCATGGACCTGCAAATTCAAGAAAAACAGGCAGCAGAGCAAGCAAACGACGAACTGCCATTGTAAGCCATGAAGCCGCTAATCGAGATCTACCAGCTTACGCCTGATTGTCAGGTATGTGGTGATGAAATAAGTCTCGGCGATGAAAAGAAGTACCACCAGCTGCGGGTATGCAAGACCTGCAAATGGGAACTGGAGGTGGACAGGAAGCATGATAGACGGAAGCAATCCCGAGCAGCTCGACCTGTTCGGAGGGGCTGACCTAGTCCCGCCGGCTCCCACCCAGGAAGTACTGAACGGCGTGTACTATGAGCAGGCGACGGGGCTGTTTGTATCCTTTGTCCTCGGGCGCCGGCATTATGAATGGGCCGCTAAGGGGTGCACCTTTGACAAGGAATGGCGGGAGAAAACAATGAGGGAGCGTGCGATATGAAAGTCGACATCCTTGCATCCGGTTCATCCGGTAACTGCATTGCGGTAACATCCGGCGAGCAGATCATCCTGATCGATGCCGGCATTCCGAAAACGAAGATTGAAAAGCGGTTGCTGGCCGCGGGCATCCGGCCGGATCACATCGAAGGGATATTCATCACTCATGCTCATAGCGACCATGTGAAGGGACTGCCGCTGGCTAACAAATTCCGGATCCCGGTATGGGCTACGGACGGAGAATGGAAAGGGATATCCGGTGTAGATGATGAGCTGCGGCGGACTGTGGAGAGCAGGTTTAGCAAATACGAGATGATAGAGCTCGGTGGACTCCACGTTTATCCCTTCAAGGTCCACCATGATGCATACGAGCCTGTCGGTTATGCAGTGGAGTATGACTACGGCGGCCGCGCTTGCATCGTTCTGGATACGGGCCATGTAGACGAAGACATCATCGACATGATGGAGGGTCAGGTCATCATTATCGAGGCAAACCACGATCCTGACTTGGTGCCGCTATGCAGCCGGCCGGACTCCGTTAAGACCCGTATCCTCTCCGACATTGGTCACCTGAGTAACGAGCAAACAGCGGCGGCCTTGCAGCAAGTCGTACGGGGCCGCGGGGAGCAGATATACCTAACGCACTTGTCGGGCGAGAACAATAACCCGCAGCTAGCGGAGATGACTGTAAAGGCGGCGCTCCGGCAGAGGGGATTCGAAGCAGGAAAACATTACACGATCGAGGTGGTATAAATGCTTTCAGATATTACGGTCTTCGACTTTGAAACAACAGGATTGAATGCTCAGACAGAGCGTGTTATCGAAATGGCGGCAATCAGGGTGACCGGGGGTGAGATCGTAACCAGTTTCCATGCACTGGTCAAGCCAGGACGATTATTGGAACCCAAGATCACGGAAATTACAGGCATTACAGATGACATGCTTGTTGATGCGATGGATGAGTCTCTCGCCTTCCGTATCCTTCGGAACATAATGGGAGACAGCCTGCTGGTTGCTCACAATGCGGCTTTCGACCTTCAATTCTTGCACCATGCGCTGCAGCGTCTCGCCGGAAAGACGTTCACCAATCCATTTATCGATACGCTGACGATCAGCCGAGAACGGCATACCTACCCTCATAAGCTGACGGATATGTGTGGTAAATACGGAATTGAGTTGGAAGGAGCTCATCGAGCGCTAAATGACGTAATCGGCTGCTGGGAATTGCTTAAGGCTATGCACGAAGCAGATCCGATTGATCGGTATCTTAATAAGCTTGGATATTTGAGCAAATACGGTCCTCCTGCATGGGCTCCTCAATACGCTTATCTGTTTGGGACTTCAAATAAATTTGAACCTCGTGAGGTGGGATAAATGCAATCGTACAAAAACGTTTATACGGCCGATGAATACAAACGCCTGGAGGAACTGAAAGATGCAGCGTTGGAACAGAACGGAATTTTCAAGCAGCAGCGCGACAAGGCTATCGGCGACCTCGCCCGGCATGCGCAGACCATAGTTGATATTCAAAATGAAAAGCTGGTGCTTCTCCAGCAGATAGAACGGACGATTGATGAGAAGAAGGTGAGGCTCCCATGGGACGTGGCGAACGCACTAAAAGCATTAACAGATGCCAAATATTCAACATTCGGAATAATGCATCACGGAAACAAGCCCGAGTACGCTGAAGATCATCACGACGAATTGCGTATTATTCAGACGTTTTGCAACACAACAACTCCGGATGACCAACCAAGTAATGGTGATCTGATTATACTGGCACTGGTCAATGGTTACACCGTCGAGCTCGAACCACGCGACAAGGTAAAGCAACTCATCGAGAAATGGTACGCCGTTCCCGGCGATGTAACCGACGCTGAACTGTACGATCTTTCCGATGGCATCATTGATCTGTTGCAAAAAACATCCTGAACGTTGGTGAGGTGGAATGGCGAACGTCCAGAAGGAACACGGCTTCGCGCCAATCGCTAATGAGATTTTAGACGCGATATGTCAGTACACCTTCAATGGCGCGCAACTGCGTATCGTACTCAAGGTATGGAGATTGACGTATGGGTACAGCAGGAAGGACCATGATTTTTCAATTTCCTTTTTACAGCAAACGACAGGGTTGTCGGATCGGACCATAAAAAAAGAGATCGCAACCCTAGTCAAAGAAAAGGTGCTGGTTGTAACCAAACCAGAAACCAGCACTACAGCACGAAAGCTCGCATTCAACAAAGATTATGATCAATGGACTATATCGAAAAGTGGTGATCAATCGGTGAAGCAAGATGACCTGTTTTCAATCACCGAGGGGAAGTATTGTTCACCCCCTGAAGATGGGGAGAGGGGGGAAGGATCGTTCACCCCTGAGGGGAAGTATCCTTCACCTCCAGATGGTGTTTTGGGGGGAAGTATTGTTCCCCCATATAAAGAAAAAGATCTTTTAAAGAAAAGTATTAAAGATAATATAGCGATGTTTGAACAATTCTATGAAATCTATCCAAGAAAGATCTCAAAAGCCTATGCGAAAAAAGTATGGGGAAAGCTCTGTAAGGATATTGAATTCGACTCAGACATTGTTATTCGAAATACAGCCAATTTTGCAGAAACGCATAGGCTGCTTAAGACAGATAAAAAGCACATTCCGCATCCCTCCACATACTTAAACCAAAAGCGGTATGAGGATTATGTCGTTGTTGATCCGGAAGGACTGTCCCAGGTGACAGAACCAAAGAAGACTGGCAGTGTCCTGAACCGGATGCTGAAAGAGGAGTTGATGATCAGTGAACCGAGCTCAAGTTCTGTGGATCCTAAATTATCTATCGGCAGCGTACCGGAGCTTTACGATTGATCCAGATGAAGCGGAGGGTGTTGTGAACGTTTGGATGGATATTCTCCAGAACGTACCTTTTGAAACGGCTCAGCAGGAAACCAGAAGGCTCTGCCGTTTAAAGACAGATTTCGCTCCAACTCCTGCTGAAATCTATCAAGCTTGTACTGAAAGCAGCTCTACGTTGACCGTCTACCAGATTCAGCAGAAAGAACATGAGCAGCAGCTATTGGAGCTCCAAGAGTATCACGAAAGGGAAGAAGTAAAACCGATGCCGGAACATATCGCTAATCGGCTGGATCAACTCTTTGCGGGGATGCGGGTGAACGAAGATGAATCTTGAAGCAGAACGCGCCGTCCTTGGGTCACTCCTCAAAGATCACGAACTGATGGATGATTGTTACCTTGCGCCGGACGACTTCAGCGAGGAGGAAGACAACCGCACACTGTTCAAAGTCCTACAGTTCGCCAAGGAGCATTTTGAAGGAGAGAAGGAACCATTCGATCCAGTGCTCCTGGTAACGAAATGGGGCGAGCGGCTGAAGAATGTCGGCGGAATATCCAGGCTAATGTCTCTGCGTCAGTCAGTGCCCAGCACAGCAGGATTCAACCATTACCAACAAAGTGTACGAGCAGATAGGATTCAGCGTGAAATACAAGAGGTCGGCCGACAGATTGCAGCTACTGGTGGAGGCGATCTTTCCGAGCTCCGACTCAAAATGAATGTATTGGCAGAGCTTCAGCGCGGTCAAGAAGGTACAGGTCCGGTTCACATGGCATCCATTCTCGAAGGCCATGGACAAACCATTATGAAACGGGCTCAAACGCAAGGCGTAACTGGGGCGAATACCGCCAATCATGAAATGAATCAGATGAGCGGAGGACACCAACCGGGTGACCTGGAGATTATAGCGGCCCGCCCGAGTATGGGGAAAACGCAGTATGTCCTGAATGATATGGACGCCGTTACTAAATCGGGTTGGTCGGCTGTCATCTTCTCTCTTGAAATGGGCGCTTTAAAGATGGTAGAGCGTTTGGTATCCAGTATTGGCGGCATTAAGAACAAAAAAATCAAGTCCGGCCTAATGTCGGATAACGATTGGGATTCATATAGCAAAGCTGTGGAGATCATAGCAAACCGAAATTTGTTCATCGATGATACTCCGGGAGCAACTGTTGAGTATGTACGGCAGCAGGTGAAGCAGCTCAAGAAGAAATATGCCAAGTTGGTCGTGTATGTGGATTATCTTCAGTTCCTTAACACCGAGCGGAAATTTTCAAAAAACAATGAACGAGTTGGGCACATCACCAAAGTGCTTAAAGGGATTGCTCGCGAGTTTAACGTCTGTGTTGTTGCCATATCTGCAGTCGGCCGGGATTGTGAGAAGAAACCAGACAAGCGGCCTTTGATGTCCGATCTCCGGGAATCCGGTGATATCGAGAGTGATGCGGATGTGATCACATTCCTTTACAGAGATGAGTATTACAATGCCGATACCATCAAGAAGGACATCGTCGAGTTAATCGTTGCCAAGGGTCGGGATATCGGCACAGGAACCTTCGAAATGGTATTCAAAAAAGATACAGGCCGTTTTATCAACATGACCAAGGAAGAAAAGGAAAAGCTTGCAGAGAAGGTGAGAGAACGTGAGCGGCAAGGTCATTCAAAACGATGAGCAGTACGAAACGGCCAGGCTGGCGATCCTCAAAATGGCTGCCGACCTGGATGATCCGCTGAGCGGAATGACTGCGGCAGAACGCGAGAAAAAGAATATGGTTTATGACCGCACCGTCGATCTAATGACAAAGTACCGACGCGGCGGACTCGTCCAGCAGTTCCCGCATCTCCGAGAAATATACCAGCAGATCGGGTACCAGTGGCAGGAATTGGAGTCTGAACCTATACAGTCATCCGTAACAGAGCAGCAGCAGGAACCGCAGGAACAGAAAGAAGAGAAGCCATCCTCTAGGCTCTCAGGCTGGCTGGATGAATAGGAGGAAGGTGATTGAATCATGAGGTTTGTTGGAACTGACCCGGCTACCGCCACCGGATTTGTTGCCTTGGACGAGCAAGGTAATGTGTTGGAAGAAGTTGAACTCAAGGGCGCTGGCAAAACCATGAAAGGCGGAATCACAGATGAGCAGCTTGCAGACTTAGGGCATCAGCTGTATAAACATCTGAAACCTGGTGACGAGGTCGTCATGGAAGACGCGGCTCATGGTACACAGCGGGGTATAACCACTGGAATGATACATGGTGTTTTACGTTACATGATCCGTCGCAGGTCTTTGAGCCCGAATTTTGTAGCACCTGCCGCGGTCAAGAAATATGTAGGAGTAACTGGATGGGTAGGCGAGGCAGGTAATAAGAGGCGCCTGGTTGATAAGGAGAAGAAGAAAGCAATCAAGGATGCTGTTAAAGAGCACTTTGGATATACACATAAAAGCGACAACGTCATTGATGCTTATATCATCGCAAGAATAGCCTTAAATCTCTACCTGATGCGTGAATACAAGCCCTTGTTGGACACGCTCCCTTACCAGATCGAGGTTGTCGAAGCCATATTAAATAAAGCATAACAAACGCACAGGGAAGCCTGCGGCGGCGGGCAGTCACACCCATTTGAAGGAACAGCAGTTCTTATTTTGAGAGGATGAGTGTTAATGGGGACATCAATTCCCAGACGGGAAAACGAACTGAACGTATCTGGTCAGGGTGCTATAAAGACCTACACATTAACTCCAGAAGAGCTCGCAGCCATTCAACCAAAGCCCATACCAAAATCACATTCAACGCCCCTTGGTTTCAGAACAAAGGTCAAGAACACTAATCCTGAGGAGGTTAGATCAGATATGCCAAAGATCAAAAAAGAAGATTACCTGGAGCTGCGTGTTAAAGGTTCCTCACGCAAAGATGCAGCTAAGAAACTCGGTACCTCAAAACAAAGCTTGGAGACCTATTGGTTCGGTAAGTGGGGCATTAAGAGTGACGCTTCCGAAGAAGTGGAGATCGCTAGATATAAAGAGTTGCGCACCGAGAAGAGGCAGGAGGTTCCCGCCAATCAACTGGCAACAGAGATCAAGTCAGAGACATCCACTCCCCCGGCTCCGATCGAACCGGAAAAGACAACTCCAGCCCAAAAGCAGATTGAAGTAATCCCTTCGCTACCGGTGCAACTGACCCAGGAGCAGGCTGATGCACTTCGGTTAGTCCTACAGATTAAGCAACCGGACGAGATTGTTTTGCATCACTCTTCAACATTCATTGTTACTCGGGAGAGATGGCTGGATGCGCTGGACCCACTGAATGATCTGTCCATGGACGAAATGATCCGCGCTCTGTATTTCGGATTCGAAGCAGTAAAGACTCCCGATGAGCTGCTACTTCAGGAATTTGAAAATGCAGAGGCACGATTTGGGGCTCATTCGGGTGTTGCCTTTAGGACAGGTTTACAGATTGCCGCTGATATTTTAGGGCATAAGGTTGAGGGTGTGAATGGCTGAGACAAAAAGATTCAATGTCATAATTCCTCGTAAAAAACGTCTAGATGAGGCCGACCGCGCTAAGTTGGTTGCATATTGGCAAGGTGTGTACAACCGGAAGGAAAGAGAGATTATCGTTGATAACTTCGCCGGCGGTGGTGGTGCCAGTACAGGTATAGAGTTGGCTACCGGACGAAGTGTGGATATAGCAATTAACCATGATCCGGCTGCCATTGCGATGCACGAGGCAAATCACCCGGAAACCAAGCATTACTGCGAATCGGTTTGGGATGTTGATCCTCGAGAGGTAGCTGCAGGCCGTCCGGTGGGTCTGGTCTGGCTCTCTCCAGACTGCAAGCACTTCAGTAAGGCGAAAGGTGGAAAACCAGTAGAAAAGGCAATTCGAGGACTGGCATGGATTGCAGTTCGCTGGGCGGCAACGGTTCGACCTCGAGTCATCATGCTTGAGAATGTGGAAGAGTTTAAAACCTGGGGACCGCTCATGAAAGATGGTTATCCGGATCCTGACCAGAAAGGTCGGACATTTAATTGCTTCGTGAATGCTCTTCGTCGGCAAGGTTACAAGGTTGAATGGAAAGAGTTGAAGGCCTGTGATTATGGGGCTCCAACGATTCGGAAACGACTATTTTTAATCGCTCGTTGTGACGGCCGACCTATCGTATGGCCCGAACCGACCCACGGCGCACCGGATAGCCCGGAGGTAATGGCTGGAAAGCGGAAGCCTTGGCGAACGGCAGCGGAGATCATCGACTGGTCCATTCCCTGCCCGAGTATCTTTGAACGCAAGAAGCCACTGGCCGAGAATACGGAGCGACGGATCGCCAGAGGGATTCAGCGGTTTGTGACTAACAATCCCAAACCATTCATAGTCCGAGTCAATCACAGCGGATCAAACCACCACTATACGGATGATATTGATGAGCCATTCAAGACAATTACATCCAAAAACGGATGGGGGCTTGTCAGTCCGACGCTCATTGAAATCGGATATGGCGAAGGACCGGGACAGAATCCAAGAGTACCGGGGCTACAAAAGCCATTGGGGACAGTGGTTGCTGGAGGACGTAAGCATGCACTTGTAGCTGCTTTTCTTGCGAAGCACTACGGCGGCAATTATGCAGGGCCGGGAACTGATCTTGATTACCCGCTTAGTACAGTTACAACGGTTGATCATAACGCACTGGTTACGGCTCATATTGCTCGGCATTTTGGAGAGTCCGTTGGCAGCGCAGCAGACGATCCAATCGGTACAGTAACTGCAGGAGGTGGCGGTAAGAGTTCTCTTGTGACCAGCCATCTCATCAAACTGCGTGGAACATGCCAAGACGGCCAGCCGGTCACAGAACCGATGCCTACCATAACGGCAGGCGGATTACATGTTGGGGAAGTTAGAGCTTTCTTATTGAAATATTACGGCTCAGCTGACAACGGCCAGCAGCTGGACAATCCTTTGCATACAGTAACCACAAAAGATAGGTTCGGGCTGGTCACGGTCGAGGGTGTTGATTACCAGATTGTTGATATCGGCATGCGGATGCTGGAGCCACACGAACTATTCGCAGCACAGGGATTCCCAAGCAACTACATCATTAATCGGTATGCGGATGGTAAATCGGTTCCCAAGTCGGCCCAGGTGGCAAGATGCGGAAATAGTGTATCCCCCCTTATTCCCAAGGCATTTGTACTCGCGAATCTGCCAGAGATGTGTATGGGGTCGGGAAATACATTGAGCTACGAACGTTATAAGGAAGCGGTCGGGGCCGGACAGATGGAGTTTTCATTGTGAGGAGGGATAATCCCGATGAATGAGACGGATAAAGCTAATCCAATGGAAGAGATCCTGAAAATTTCAGATCAACTGCCTATGGCTGTTTTGGAGGATATTAACAAGCGAATAGGTGACTGGTTAGCGATGGGCGGGGAATCTACGGACCCATATATCGAACAGCAACTACGGTTTGCAAGAAGATTTGTGAAATGAGGAGAGATGAACGGATGAAATCCATTAATGAATATGTACAAGCAGCACATGAAAACGCGAAATCAAAAGGCTGGTGGGACGAGGATCGGAGTTTCGGTGAGATCATTGCCTTGATCCATTCCGAGGCCTCTGAGGCATTGGAGGATTATCGGAACGGAGAACACCCAAGGACAATGTGGTACGAAAGCAAAAGCAGGCCAGGGGAATGCTCTGATATGCAAAGTGAGGAATTTCGGAAACCTTGTGGCATTCCGTCCGAGTTGGCTGACATTGTAATTCGCGTGTTTGACGCCTGTGGGCGGTACAGTATCGACCTGGAACAAGCGATCCGGGAGAAGATGGCTTATAACGCGACGTGGCCGCAGCGGCACGGAGGGAAGAAATTGTGAGCGAAAAGACAGACATTGAAAAGATGATCGCTCCAGCTCGCCATTCTCTCCAGCATGTTCCACTGACTGAAAGCATGGTGATCGGCGGGACGATCGGAAAACTGCAGCGAGCACTTGAGGAGAAGGATGCAGTTATTAAAGAGCTGACCGGGATAAACGTGATCGATAAAGATAAACTCGTTGAGTTTATAGAATCTGAAATCATGTCTGCTAGGATCGTTGGAACAGGCAGCGATAAGGCAATTGAATGGGAGTGCAGAAGAATTCTCGAACGGATTAATGCCGGCATTTTCGATAAGTCGGAATAGCGCATTCCGACCGTATGACGCAGTAGACACAAAATGCGATACAAAGGAGGTTTTAAGATGAAAGTTGATTTAGTAGGGTTTGATATTGAAAGGGTTAAGGAAATCGCGGTTATGGAGGGTAAGGACCCGGAGACTTTGACAGAAGTTCAAATCTGGGAGATCGTTTCTCATGCTCTTAGATGTTACGAAATAGATTTATTGACGCATTATGCGAAGGGGAGAGATGAATAGTATGCCAAAAATCGAGGGATCAAAAGGTATTTGCCGATTGTGTTTTGAGCCTGTATGGGCAGACCAAGATTTTGTGATTAGTGAAAGTAAATTCTACTATCACAGCGGTTGTGCGAATAAAGTTCCTGATTTGAAGAAATGGGAAGACAAACATAGAAATCCACGTCGAGACTTGGACGGTACAAAAGCAAACTGAACAGTACGAACGAAAAGCTCATAAAGGAGAGGTCTGTGAAGATGAAGGATCAACCAGTTCTGTTTTACTGCAAGGATGGCACGCTGTATCCTGTGGCCCTCACAGCTGAGCAACAGCAAATGTTTGAAATGACGGTCAGCCTTCTTTCACCGCTTAAGGTGATTTCAGGTAAACCGCAAGGACAAGCAATTAATTTACTTTCAAATCGAGAGGAGCAATTATAAATGAAAACTAATATGAACGTACTGTTTAAATCGATGCAAAAGGATGACAAGAAGGAGATCCTCAAATTCGAAATCAAGGGATCGGAGGATGCTGGCGATGAAATGGAGCTGTTTGAGCTCTCTGGCAGTATTGTGGTGCTCTCCCTGGAAGTTGGTGGAGACGATGTGTGCGGTGGCATTTCTGCAGAGTTTGTCTCCATGCAGCGCGACAGCAAGAAGACTGTCATGAAGTTCGGCATCAAAGGTGATAAGGATGACAAGGCCCAGCAGCTTTATAAACTCGCTGGTCGAAACGTAACCCTGGGCGTGGCTCCAAGTCAGATGAGCATCGAGGAATTTAATGAGCCTCGTGAAGGTGTTCGCGGCAAGATCAATCCGGACGGAACAGTCGATGTGGATGATAAGAACCAAATGACTCTCGATGAGGTTGCTGCGGGTTCTGAGGAACAAGGGGAAGATGGTCCGACGATGCCTGAAAGTGACGATGATCTGCCGTTTTGATTGATTGCAACATGGCCCCGGCTTCGGTCGGGGAACATCTTAACAACGGGGTGAGACAGTGGGACAAATGAGCCTCGGGGATGAATTTCTTCCTGAACTGGATGCATCGAAAACAAAGAGGGCCGTCATTGATGCATTTGATAAATACCGGAAATGCAAATACCTAACGTTTGAAGATCGTGAAGCAAATGTCACTGCAGGTCTTAGCGATACTCCAAGGGGTTATACCGGAACAACCAGTGATCAGACAGGAGATATCGCAACGTACAACGTCGACAAACAAAATGAACGAAAAAAATACTGTTTGAAAGTTGAGAGGGCTGTGGCAAGACTCCCTCGAATGGAGAAGTTTCTAATCGAAAAGCGTTATATGTCCGAGGAAAGCAGTTATATAAACGATCAGCACATTTATAATTTTGAGTTCCAGCCGCCGATCAGTTGGACATTGTATAAGAAATATCGCTGGGAAGCTTTTTATAAACTCGCACTGCATTTGGGTATTGCTGTGAAAGTTGAAATTAGCGAGAAAGGGGAACCATCTAATGATCTATAAAAAAGAAGAACTGCCATTTGTCCTCAATCCTCAAGATATTCAAAAAATTCTGGCTATCGGTCGACGGCAGACTTATGAGTTACTGAAAGATCCACCCTTTACTGTTCAAAGGTTAGGCGGACGCGGTGTAATCAAAATTTCGAGGGATGATTTCTTTCGGTGGTTGGATGGAGAGAAAGGTTTAGAATCATAAGCAGGGGAGCTTGCCTCTTGCTTTTATAAAAAAACGGTAGTAACATACACCTAAGCAAGTGATGTCAAAGTAATTTCAAAACGGTAGGTTTTTGGTAGGATACTTGGTAGGAACAAGGGTAACATTCAGAGATTCAAAGGAAACGGAGAACCTGACCAATCTCTTGTAAACACTGGGGTTCCGACACTATCGGTCATGAAGTGGACATCATGAGCAATCATATTAATTGGTTTAATCCTTCGGGGCAGGGTGAAATTCCCTACCGGCGGTGATGATGCATATTGTTTCAAGGTGAGAAGCCATGAAGCGGATGCGTCTCAGTCCGTGACCCGGACGCGTGGCAAGTTGGCCCGCGTACGGTGGACCTGGTGCAAATCCGGGACCGACAGTATAGTCTGGATGGGAGAAGGAGAGGAAGCGCATGTTACATATTGTTCATGCGATGCCACCCAATAAAGCTTAGGCATGCGTGTCTTTTTTCACGTACTCTGGTGTGAACACAGATTGAACTATTATTTGTCTTGCTATCATTCTGCACCATTCACTTGTATGGGGAGAATCTGGTTAATCTGGTTATTCTTAGTTCATTCTAAATAGGGGAAGTTTATTTGGCTTACTCTGTATTCTGTATACCGGATAGTATGCGATCCATAAAAAAGACATTGTTATTTGCTATTCCTGCACACAGGATCTGTCTATAATTCATCATGACAGAAGCTTTATTTGCGTGTCTTCAAATTACTCTCAAGCTGCCCCCGGATGTTGATCCGGCGGGCTTTTTTTGTTGCATTTTGGAATAGGGAGGAGGTTGAGAAAGGCATGGAAACGGTTGTTAACGATGAATTTTATATGTCGCTGGCACTGGATATGGCGGAGCGTGCACAAGGACAAACAGGCATTAATCCGGTGGTAGGCTGTGTCATCGTTAAGGATGGTGCGCTTGTTGGGCTGGGAACGCATCTCCAGCGGGGAAGCGGGCATGCGGAAGTTCATGCTGTGGATATGGCCGGTAAAAAAGCTGAAGGAAGCAGCGTATATGTGACGCTAGAACCCTGCAGCCATTACGGCAAAACCCCGCCCTGCTGCGATCTGCTGGTGAAGGCCAAGGTGAAGCGGGTGATTATCGCCTGTGAAGATCCGAATCCGCAGGTCGCGGGTACAGGAATCGAAAGGCTCAGACAGAGCGGCATTGAAGTGAAGGTCGGTGTTTTAAGAGATCGAGCCATTCGCCAAAATGAGAAATTTATGAAATATATTACGACAGGTACCCCTTATGTGACCATCAAGACGGCGAGTACGCTGGACGGGAAGATTGCAACCGACACGGGTGACAGCAAGTGGATTTCGAATGAAGAGGCAAGGCGGCAGGTACACAGTCTCCGTCACCGGCATCAGGCCATCATGGTTGGCATCGGAACGGTTCAAGCTGATGATCCCGCACTGACGACAAGGCATGACGAGGTCGACGGCCTGCAGCCAATCCGAATCGTTGTGGATTCCAAGCTTCGTTTGTCCCCTGAATCCAGGATTTTCAGTGAAGGCCTATCTCCGGTTATCGTACTAACGACGGAGCAGGCGGATCCGCAGAAAGTGAAGCTCCTAAGGGACCTGGGAGCTGCCGTTCTCGCTTGCGGCAGTGGTCCTTCCGTGGATCTCAGGTTCGCTATGCAGGAACTGGGGCGCTTGGAGATCGGGTCCATATTGGTCGAAGGCGGAGGGACGCTGAACGGTTCACTGCTTAAAGAGCGTCTTGCAGACCGGATTATCATGTATTTGGCTCCGATGATTGTCGGTGGAAAAGCAGCCCCGGTTAATTTCAACTTTGAAGGGGTTCACCGTATCGCAGACGCTGTTACGCTCGATTCCCTGGAGATCGAACAGATCGGGAATAACATATCTGTAACGGGAATACCGGTGTGGCCAAAGTGATGAAGCTCAATAAATAAAGGAGAGATGGCATGTTTACCGGATTGGTAGAAGAAATCGGTATTCTGGATGGAATCACAAGACAGGGTGAAGCCCTGGTTCTAAGTATTAAGGCTTCTGTGATTATGGATGACATCCGGATCGGTGACAGCATTGCGGTGAACGGTGTGTGCCTGACAGCGACGAGGATTGGAAGCAGCGGATTTTCGGTGGATGTTACTCCGCAGACTTACCGGCATTCCAATCTGGCTCTTCTTAAACCGGGGAGCCAGATAAATCTGGAGCGAGCCATGAAGGCAAATGGACGCTTCGGAGGACATCTGGTGCAGGGGCATGTCGATATGACTGGTACAGTTCGCAGGTTATCCAAAGAACGAAATGCGGTACTGATTGATATTGCGCCCGATAGAACGGAAATGTCGGCATACATCATTCCTCAAGGATCGGTCACAGTAGATGGCGTCAGTCTTACGATTGCGCAGGTAGACGGGGATAGCTTCAGGGTATCCATCATCCCTCATACTATTGGTGAAACAGGTCTATCAGGCATTAGGGCAGGCAGCGTAGTGAATATCGAATGCGATATTATCGGCAAGTATGTGCATGCACTGCTTGGCCAGAGGGGTACAGAATCCGGGAGCCGTTCGAAGGGAATCAACCTTGAGATGCTGGCAGCGAACGGCTTTAATTAATGGACGTATATGATTTTCAGCAGAACAAAAGGGGGAATTGACATGATGGATCCATTCATATTTGACCCGATTGAAGACGCGCTTGAGGAACTTCGGGCAGGAAAGGTCATTATCGTGGTGGATGATGAGGACCGGGAGAACGAAGGGGATTTTGTTGCATTGGCAGAAAAGGCCACGCCAGAGGTTATTAACTTTATGATTACTGAAGGCCGGGGGCTGGTGTGCGTGCCGATCACACGAGAACGGGCGAAAGTACTTAAGCTGTCTCCCATGACAGAGCAAAACACCGACCATCACGGTACGGCTTTTACGGTATCGGTTGATTATAGAG